>NZ_JAKSYC010000017.1 GCF_022829585.1 Methylobacterium sp. J-026 | reverse complement strand
CGACAGCACCGAGATCGCCGGGGTGATCGCCCCGTCGCCATAGAGCAGCGCCGCGCCCACGAGCCCGACCACCAGCAGCAGCGCCTTCCACGTCCCCGGCCGCGCCTGCCGGGCGCCGAGCAGCGCCAGCATGGCCACGATACCGCCCTCGCCGCGGTTGTCGGCCCGCAGGATCAGCACCGCGTATTTCAGCGATACGATCAGGATCAGCGACCACAGGATCAGCGACACCGCCCCCGTAGCCGCCGCCGGCACCGAGGCCCCCCCGGCGGTGGCCGCCTTCACCGCCTCCTTGAACGCGTAGAGCGGGCTCGTCCCGATATCGCCGTAGACCACGCCCAGGGCACCGAGGATCAGCGCCGGCCGCAACCGGCCGTGGGCAGGATCATGCGCATGTTCGGCGGCGTCCGGAATCGGAGCCGCGGCGGGGGCAAGGGACTCACTCAACGGACCAGCTCCCGCAGGACCCTGCCCGATCTGGGCGGGTCGATGCCACGCGACAGGTAGCGGCCACGGCCACACCGTCCAGCGCGGACAGGGCCGCCGCCGCGACGAACGAGATTCGCCGTCGCCGCAAATCATCCAGTCGGATCACCCGCCTCATCCGATGCCGATCAGGTCTGCCAGGGCGTCGGGGCAGGCGGCACCGCGTCCGAGGCAGACGACCGGCGTATCGGCGTGGCGGGCGATCGACGCGGCCACGGTGCCGGCCGGCGCCGGCGCACCCGCGCTCTCGCTGACGACGATTCCGAGCAGCGGGATGCCGTGCCGGCGCAGGGTCTCGCAGGCGGTGAGCGCGTGGCTGATCGCCCCGAGATAGCTGCCGGAGACGAGGAGCGTCGGCACCCCGAGCGCCCGCAGCCAGTCGAGGCCCGTCGCCGACCCGGTGACCGGACTCATCAGGCCACCGACCCCCTCGATCAGCAGCAGGCCGTCCGTTCCGGCGATCTGCGCGCGGCACCAGCCGACCAGATCGGCGAGGTCCAGGGACCGGCCCTCCAGGACGGCCGCCTGGTCGGGCGCGAGCGGCGCCGAGAAGCGCCAGGGCGAGCAGGCTTCCACGGCTCCCTCGTCGAGGGCGATCGCCTGCGCGTCGAGCAGGCGGGCGGTGTCGCTCTCGGCGAAGGCCGGATCGTTTAACGGCGGGACGCCGCTCGCGAGCGGCTTCACGGTTCGGACCCGCCGACCCAGCGCCCGGAGGCGCCGGGTCAGGGCCGCGGTGACGTAGGTCTTGCCGATCTCGGTGCCGGCCCCGGCGACGAAGACCGCCCGCGCCGCCATGGCGGCCTCAGGCCTGGAGGCTGCCGTGGCAGTGCTTGTACTTCTTGCCGGAGCCGCAGGGGCACGGCTCGTTGCGCCCGACGCGGCCCCAGGTGGCGGCATCGTTCGGATCGCGCTCCAGCACCGCCCCGTCCACCGCCAGACCCTGCGCGGCGAAGCCGTAGGCCGGGCCGCCACCGCCATCGCTGCCCGAGCCGAAGCCGGCATAGTCCATCTCGTTCTCGCCGGTGACCGGGTCGAGATGCTGGGCGAACATCGGCGGCAGGGCCGGCCCGCCCGGCGGGAATTCGGCTTGCGGCTCCTGCATCATGATTTCGACCCGCGAGAGCTGTGCGGTGACCTGCTCGCGCAGGGCGGTCACGAGGCCGTTGAACAGGTCGAACGCCTCGGACTTGTACTCGTTGAGCGGATCGCGCTGAGCGAAGCCGCGCCAGCCGATCACCTGCCGGAGGTGATCGAGGGTCACGAGATGCTCGCGCCAGAGATGGTCGAGGGTCTGGAGCAGCACCTGCTTCTCGATGTAGGCGGTGACCTCGGCGCCGTTCTTCTCGGTCCGGGCCGCGTAGGCCTCCTCGGCCGCCTTGAGCAGGCGCTCGCGCATCTCCTCGTCGGCGATGCCCTCCTCCTTGGCCCAGTCCTCGACCGGCGCGTCGAGGTTGAGAACCTCCTTCACCTGCTCGCGCAGACCGGCGACGTCCCATTGCTCGGCGTAGGCGTTCTGGGGGATGAACCGGGCGACGAGGTCGTCGATCACGCCCTCGCGCATCTCGTCCACGGTCTCCCGGACGCTGTCCTGGCCCATGAAGTCCCGGCGCTGCTCGAACACGACCTTGCGCTGGTCGTTCATGACGTTGTCGTACTTGAGCACGTTCTTGCGCATGTCGAAGTTGCGCGCCTCGACCTTCTGCTGCGCCTTCTCGATCGCCTTGTTGATCCAGGGATGGATGATCGCCTCGCCCTGCTCCAGGCCGAGCTTCTGCAGCATCCCGTCCATGCGGTCGGAGCCGAAGATCCGCATCAGGTCGTCCTGAAGCGACAGGTAGAACTTCGAGCGGCCGGGATCGCCCTGGCGGCCCGAGCGGCCGCGGAGCTGGTTGTCGATGCGCCGGGATTCGTGGCGCTCGGTGCCGATGATGTAGAGGCCGCCCGGCAGATCCTTCTTGCGGCCCGCTTCCGGATCCGCCTTCTCGCCCGAGGCCAGCACCTTGGCGCGGTTCTCGGCGATCTCGGACTTGATCGCCTCGATCCGGGCATCCCGCTCCGGCCCTTCGGGCAGGGTGGCGAGTTCCTTCTCGACCCGCATCTCGATGTTGCCGCCGAGCTTGATGTCGGTGCCGCGGCCGGCCATGTTGGTGGCGATGGTGATCGCGCCGGGCACGCCGGCCTCGGCGACGATGTAGGCCTCCTGCTCGTGGAAGCGGGCGTTCAGCACCGCGAAGCGCTTGGTCACCCGGCCCTCGCGGGCGGCCTTGTAGACGTCGGTCAGCGCGTTCGGATCCGAGTAGTCGAGCAGGGTGTAGCCAGCCTTCTTGAGCATCTCGGCCAGATGCTCCGACTTCTCGATCGAGCCGGTGCCGACCAGGATCGGCTGGTGGCGGCTATGCGCCCGGTCGATCTCCGCGATGATGCCCTCGTACTTCTCGCCGACCGTGCGATAGACCTCGTCGTCCTCGTCGACGCGCTCGACCTCCTTGTTGGTCGGGATATCGACGACGTCGAGCTTGTAGATCTCGGCGAACTCGTCGGCCTCCGTCGAGGCCGTGCCGGTCATACCCGCCAGCTTCTTGTACAGTCGAAAATAGTTCTGGAAGGTGATCGAGGCGAGTGTCTGGTTCTCGGGCTGGATCGTGACCCGCTCCTTGGCCTCCAGAGCCTGGTGCAGCCCCTCCGAGTAGCGCCGGCCCTGCATCATACGGCCGGTGAACTCGTCGATGATCACCACCTCGTCGTTCTTGACGATGTAGTCCTTGTCCCGGGTGAACAGCGTGTGGGCGCGCAGGGCCTGGTTCACGTGGTGGACCAGGCTGACGTTGTGCGCGTCGTAGAGGTCCCCGTCCTTGAGCAGGCCGACCTCGCGCAGCGTCTCCTCCACGAACTCGTTGCCGGCTTCCGTGAGCGAGACCGTGCGCTGCTTCTCGTCCAGGTCGTAATGCTCGCGCACCAGCCGGGGCAGGATCGCATCGACGGCGACGTACAGTTCGGAGCGGTCATCCACCGGCCCGGAGATGATCAGCGGCGTGCGCGCCTCGTCGATCAGGATCGAGTCGACCTCGTCCACGATGGCGTAGTTGTGCCCCCGCTGCGCCAGCTGGGACATCTCGTACTTCATGTTGTCGCGCAGGTAGTCGAACCCGTACTCGTTGTTGGTGCCGTAGGTGATGTCGCAGGCATAGGCGTCCTTGCGCTGCGCGTCGTCGAGCCCGTGGACGATCGTCCCGACGGTGAGGCCGAGGAACCGGTAGAGTTGGCCCATCCACTCGGCGTCGCGGGCGGCGAGATAATCGTTCACGGTGACGACATGGACGCCCTTGCCCTCCAGGGCGTTGAGATAGACCGGCAGCGTCGCCACCAGGGTCTTGCCCTCGCCGGTCTTCATCTCGGCGATGCCGCCCTCGTGCAGCACCATACCGCCGATGAGCTGCACGTCGAAGTGGCGCTGGCCGAAGACGCGCTTGGCCGCCTCGCGCACCGTGGCGAAGGCCGGCACGAGGATGTCGTCGAGGCTCTTGCCGCCCGCGAGTTCCGCCTTCAGCATGTCGGTGCGGGCGCGCAGGGCCTCGTCCGACAGGGTCTGGATCTCCGCCTCCAGCGCGTTGATCTGCGCGACGCGCGGACGGTAGCCCTTGACGCGGCGGTCGTTGGAGGAGCCGAAAATCTTCTTGGCGATGGAGCCGAGCATCATGGACCTGCGGACGCGCGAGCCCGCCCACGGGTGAGCGTGGCGGGCCGGCCTGGGCGGAGTTGGCCGGGCTTATAGAGGTAAACATCGCCCGGCGCACCTGAAAGAGGCGGGCCCGACGCGCGTCGGCGCGGTCACGGTTGCGGGATGGTGGGCACGGCAGCGCTTGCCTTCTCGGGCGACGCGGGCCACCTCTGCCGCGGCCTGCCGCCCGGCGCGATCCGGAGCGGCCACGAGACGTCAGCCGAGGATTCTGCCCCATGCTTCACACCGCCCTCCTCCGGCGCGTCAGCGCGCTGGCCGTCATGATCGCGATGCCGGGCCTCGCCCTGGCCCAGGCGCCCCAGAAGGCTCCGGCCCCGATGACGACGCCCGCCGCGAACACGCCGGCCGGGCCCGACTCCGTGGTGGCGAGCGTCAACGGCAAGCCGATCACGCAGGGCGACCTCGCCATCGCGGCCGACGACCCGGCCCTGTCGCTGCCGGGCGTCGACGAGGCGCAGAAGAAGAACCTGCTGGTCGACTACATGGTCGACCTCCGGGTCGGCGCCCAGGCCGCCGAGACGGCCAAGATCGGCGACACCCCCGAGTTCAAGCGCAAGCTCGCCTATTTCCGCGACAAGCTCCTGCTGGACGACTACCTGGAGCAGGAGGCCAAGCGCGCGGTCACCCCGGAAGCCGAGCACGCGATCTACGATCAGACCGTCAAGCTGATGAAACCCGAGGAGGAGGTGCATGCCCGCCACATCCTCGTGGACAACGAGGCCGAGGCGAAGGCCATCGCGGCGCGGATCAAGGGCGGCGAGGATTTCGCCAAGGTCGCGGCCGAGACCTCGAAGGATCCGGGTTCGAAGGCCGAGGGCGGCGATCTCGGCTGGTTCACCAAGGAGCGGATGGTCCCGGACTTCGCCAACGCCGCCTTCGCGATGAAGCCCGGCCAGGTCTCCGACCCGGTGAAGACGCAGTTCGGCTGGCACGTGATCAAGGTCGAGGAGAAGCGGACCAAGCCGCAACCGACCTTCGACGAGCTCAAGGACCAGATCGATCAGCACTTGGTCCGCAAGGCGCAGCAGGACCTGATCCTGAAGCTCCGCGCGGACGCGAAGATCGTGCGCACCGACGCTCCCGAAGGAGCGGCTCAGCCCGCCCCCGAGACGAAGAAGCCCTGATCCGAGCGCGATCGACGGTCGGGCTTGATAGTCCGGTCAGGATGGGAACAGGCGTGTGGCTCGATCGACCGTGCCACGCAGGATGTGCAGGATGACGACGTCATCAGTCTCGACCTTGTAAAAAATCAGGTAATCGCCCTGCACACGCCGTCGAACGCCACGGTCCTCGTGGCGGGGAACCAACGGAAAGCGCTCGGGGAAATCAGCCAGCGCCAGGCAGGCCATGCGCAGCTCCTGCACGAAACTAAGGGCGCGCTTCGGATTGTCCTGCGCGATGTAGTCGCCGAGCCCTTCCGGATCGTGTTCCGCCGCGTCCGTGAAACGGACGATCATTCCGTCTCGCCGCTGAGCGCCCGATACTTGCGCTCCAGCCGGTCGAAGACCTCCTCGGCCGACTTGGTCTGCCCGGTTTGAGCCTCAGCGAGGCCGATCGCAATCGATTGATCCAACGTAGCGAGGCTCGCTTCCCGGTCGCGGATCAGACGGACACCTTCCCGCAGCACCTCGCTCTCGGACGTGTATCGGCCGGTTTCGACCAGCCGCGTCACGAAGGCCTCAAGCTTATCCCCGAGATCGGCACGAATCATCGCGTCCTCCAGATGGGCGGATCCGTCCAAGCTAGCCAAACCCATCGACTGCGGTCATGGGAAAAACGCAGCCTCGCGCTGCATCTCTTGGCCTGGCGTACTGAGGGTCGGTCGCGCCCGTCAGTACGGCCGGTCGGGGACGAGGTAGCTCGACTGCGCCGGCGCGGGCTGTGGCGTGACGCCGAGGGCGGTGAGCTCGGCGCTGCGGCGTCCTTCGGCGATTCGGTCGAGGATCGCGATCAGCAGCCAGGGACACGCGATCCCGATGAAGAACGCCATGTGATCCTCCGACGCCGGATCCCTGAACCGTCCAGCTTCGAAGAATGATAGGTCGGTCCCGGCCGTCCGCAAGCGGCGCCCCAGCGCTTTCCGTCAGATCCAGCCCTGAAGTTCGCGGCGCACGACGTTCTCGATGACCTTCATGCCGAGGTCAGTGTCGTTCAGGCAGGGGATGTAGGCGAAGCGCTCGCCGCCGTTGCCCTCGAAATAATGGCGGTTCTCGCCGTCGAGTTCTTCCAGGGTTTCCAGGCAATCCGCCGTGAAGCCCGGGGCCACGATCGCCATGCGCTTCACGCCGGACCTTGCCAGCGCGGTCACGGTCTCATCGGTATAGGGCTTGAGCCATTCCTCGTTTCCGAAGCGCGACTGGAAGGTCACCCGCATGCGCTCCGGCGACAGCCCGAGCGCCTCGCGGATCAGCCGCCCGGTCTTGAGGCACTGGCAATGGTAGGGATCGCCCTTGAGCAGGTAGCTCCGCGGCACCCCGTGGAACGAGGTAAGGATCACCTCGGGCTCGAAATCGAGCTTGGCCAGCCCCTCGCGGATCGAGTCGGCCATGGCGGCGATGTAGACCGGGTCGTCGTGATAGGGCGGCGAGACCCGCACCGTCGGCTGCCAGCGCATCTCCATCAAAGCCCGGAACGCCTGATCGCAGGCGGTGGCCGAGGTGGCGGCGGCGTATTGCGGGTAGAGCGGCACCAGCAGGATCCGGTCGCAGCCCTGGTCGAGGAGCGCCTGAAGCCGATCGGCGACCTCCGGCTTGCCGTAGCGCATGGCCCAGTCGACCACCACCGAATCGCCCATCGCGGCTTGCAGACGCTCGCTCTGGCCGCGGGTGGTGGTTTTCAGCGGCCCTTCGTTGCGCGCGTTGTTCCAGACGCTGGCATAGTCGCGGCCCTTCGGCCCGGGGCGCTTGGTCAAGATGATCAGGTTGAGCAGCGGCCACCAGATCAACCGCGGCACCTCGATGACCCGCCGGTCCGACAGGAATTCCTTGAGGTACCGGCGCATCGGCCAGTAACTCGTGCCCTCCGGCGTGCCGAGATTCATCAGCAGGACGCCGACGCGGCCCCAGGCCACCTTCGGATGGTCGGCCGGCAAGCCGCCCGCCGCAGGCTGCAGGGTCGTCAGGGGCCGGCCATTCGCCAGCGCGGCGGGTTCGACGCGTTCGTTCATGGCAGCGTTCCGGCGCCGCGCGCCGAGTCCTTCCTCTGGCTTCCACTAACCGGCGGCCGGCGCGGACGCCTGGCCCCGTACCGGAGACTCATACCTGTCGGGTGCGTTCCATGTAGGGTGCGATGCCGCGCGGCGAAGGGCGGACGCGAGATGCCGCACCGTGGCGCTCGTTCGACCGATGTCCCTAACCACGGGCGGCCCCGGGCCGCAACCGCCGCACCGGCGACGGGAACCGGCCGCAGCTTATCCCGACACGGAATCCGATTGCGAGACCTCATGACCGACACGCCCGTCGCCGACGCCCTCTCGGCCTTCCGTGCCTCCGGCTCGCCATGGCTAACGCTGCCATTCTTCGCGGGCGGGCAAGCCGACGCGGTGGCGGCGCGCGTCGACGCCCGGCTCGCCGCGGGCGCCCAGGTGCTGCCGGCGCCGGACCGGATCTTCCGCGCCCTCGCCGAGACGCCGCTGCCCGCGGTACGCGCGGTGATCCTCGGCCAGGATCCCTACCCCACACCCGGCGACGCCAACGGCCTCGCGTTCTCGTTCGTGGGCTCGGGCCGCCTGCCCGCGTCGCTGAAGGTGATCCTGGCGGAGGCGGGCTCGGACCGGGCGGCCGGTGGCGATCTGACGCCCTGGGCCCGGCAGGGTGTCCTGCTGCTCAACAGCGCGCTGACCGTGGAGGCGGGCAAGGCGGGGGCGCATCTGCGGTTCGGATGGGCATCCCTCACCGACGAGGCGGTGGCCGCGGTCTCGGCACGCCCGGAGCCCGCGGTCTTCCTGCTCTGGGGCGCCCAGGCCCGCGCCCGGACGGCGCTGATCGATTCAGCCCGCCACGGGGTATTCGAGAGCGGACACCCCTCGCCACTCAACCGCGCCCGGGATTTTCCCGGCTCCGACCCGTTCGGGCGGGCCAATCACTGGCTCGCGGAGCACGGGATCCGGCCGATCGACTGGCACCTCGGCTGAACCGGACGACCGCGGGTCCCTATTGCGGCTTGGCGGGCTCGGCGGGCTTCGCCGGTGCCTCGGAGGCCGGCAGCAGCACGTTCTTGGCCACGGTTCCGTCGGGCCCGTACTCGCCCGCCACCGCGATGCAGGCCTGATCGCGGTTCTGCGCCATCTGGTTCGACATCAGCGTGAACATCGTCTGGACACGGTTGCCGAAGGGCCCGCGGGGCTGGACGTCCTCGATCCGCACGTTCTGCTTCGCCAGCAGCGCTTCGAACTGCTCGCTGCCGATCCGGTAGCCGCAGACATTCGACGCGGCGAAGATGTAGGCGGAAAACTCGAGGGCGCGCGGGGCCGGCGCATTCCGGATCTGCGCCTGCGCCGGGAGGGCGACAGCCATCAGGGCGGCGGGAAGGGCGATGTGGCGCATACGGGCGTGATTCCTCGATCCAGGCGGCCTCTGGCGGGCCGCCTCAAGGCGGGGAGATAGGCCGGACCGGTGCCTGGGCCAATGCGACCGAATTCGACGACAAACCTTCGGCCGGACTTCACGGCTCGTTGGCCATAGGCGCAGTCCAGGGCGCCCGGGCGGGCGAAAAGCGGCTTCTCGCTTGGTCACGCGTATCGGTGAGAGGGAGTGTTAACCCGCCCGCGTCACGCCAGGGTGACGGTTTATCCAGATCCAGGCGGTCTGCATCGCATGTACGGCGTCACATCCACGGCCGCATCCATTCCGGCCCCCGCGTCCCGCGACGCCGACAGGCGATTCCGGACTCCGCCCATCGGCGTGGACCGGTGGACCGGTCAGGGCGTCTCCACTCCGGCGCCCTGTCCGCACGGCGTGGCCCGCTGGGCCTGCGGTGAAGGCCTCGGGGCCGGCACCGGCGTCGCGCTGCTGGTGCAGGATCTCGGGCAGGCGGAGGCGATCCGCCTCGGTCTCGCCAGGGTCGGGGTGCGCGTGACCTGCCTGGACGGCACCCGCAGCGGTCAGGCCCTCGCCGACAGCCTCGTCCTGTCGGGCGCGACCCTGGTCATCGTCGACACCGCGCTGGCTGACACCTATGCCACCGTGATGGGCCGGCTCGCGGCGTATCCGGCTCTGTGGTGGAACGGCCCCGGCGCGGATTTCGCCAGCCTCGATCTCGCCCTCGCCGAGCAGGCCTGAGCGGCGACCGTCGCGGAACCGGTGCGGGTTACGGGAGGCGGCGCTCATCCTTCAGCCAGGCGTCGAGCGCCTCGTAATGCGTCGGATCGTCCGGGCACAGGCCGCCGCCGCATTCCGCCGCCGTCGAGACGGCGTTGGCGAGGACGATGCCGAGGAACAGCAGCAGGCAGGCCTTTCCGAACAACCATCCGTCGTGCTGGCCCCGGGTTTCGGGCCGGAGCGCTTCCCCCACCAGGAGGAGCACGCCCACCGCCCCGATGAGCGCCACGAAGGCGATGAGCGCGAGGGTGTAGAAGTGGACGCCCATCAGCGTGGAGCCGTAGCCACCGGTCCCGGGAACCACGTGCAGGGCGACCTGCCGACCCGCGACGACGGCGCCCGCGACCGCGCTCAGGATCGTGACGCCGTAATGGGACGGCCGCGAGCCGAACCGGATGTTGAGCGCGAAGCCGACGCCCGAAGCCGCGAAGGCGGCCCGCTGCAGGAGACAGAGCGGGCACGGCAATTCGCCGAGGAGGAACTGGTAGCCGAACGCCACCAGAAGAATCGCGCTGCAGCCGAGCAGCCCGAGGGCGTTGAGGGTGCGGGCGTGAAGCAGCGCCATGGTGCGTGGCTCGCTCAAAAGTTCAGGTTAAGCGCGGACGTGGCATGCGCGGACAACAGCGCGAGCGTGCCGATCAGCGAGACGAGCCAAAGTCCGATGGCGATGCCGCGCCGTCCTGCGAGGGCCGCTGCCGCGCTCCCTGCGAGACCGATGAACGGCAATACCATCATGGACGCTCTTCCCGCATGTGGGCAGCCCCGGGCAGGGCCCGGTCTGCCGACCGATCGTGCGTGCATGAGACCTTAAGCGTTCGTGAACGTGGCGGGCGCCCCCCGCCCGGGATGCCGGTTCGGCGCGGACGCTGCGAGCGCCCGCAGCGGCGCCGCGACCGAGAACGGCGCTGTGGCGGGTCGAGGGTGGGCATCGCGGGCGCTCGGTCTCCGTGATACCCTCCCGCCAGGAGACCGGCCCCGCGTACTGGGCGAGCCGGCAGCGGGAGACGCCCCATGACCGCTTCCGTCGCGCCGGCCGCGCCCGTTCCGGACGCTCCGCAGGCCCCGGTCCTGCTGCGCAGCGATTCCGGCGGCGTCGCGACCCTGACGCTGAACCGCCCGCAGGCCCGCAATGCCCTGTCGATGGCCCTGATGGGCGCCCTCCAGGGCGAGCTCGACGCGATCCGCGCGGATCCGGCGGTGCGGGTCGTGGTGCTGCGGGGGGCCGGACCGGCTTTCTGCGCTGGGCACGACCTCAAGGAGATGCGTGCCGACCCGTCCCGGGCAGCGACGGAGGCGGTGTTTCGCACCTGCGCCCGGTTGATGCTGAGTCTCGTGCGCCTGCCGCAGCCGGTGATCGCCCGGGTCCACGGGATCGCCACGGCGGCTGGTTGCCAGCTCGTCGCCACCTGCGACCTCGCGATCTGCGCCGAGGAGGCGCACTTCGCCACGCCGGGGGTGCAGATCGGTCTGTTCTGTTCGACCCCGATGGTCGCCCTGTCGCGTGCCGTCTCCCGCAAGGCCGCATTGGAGATGCTGCTGGTCGGCGAGCCGATCGACGCCCGGGAGGCGCTGCGGATCGGCCTGGTCAACCGCGTCGTGCCGGATGCGGATCTCGACGCGGCGGTCGGCACCCTCGCCGAGAAGATCGCCGGAAAAGCCCGGCGGGTCCTGGCGATCGGCAAGGAGGCCTTCGGCCGGCAGGTCGAGATGGGCCTGGAGGAGGCCTACGGCTACGCGGCCGAGGTCATGACCCGGAACATGATGATGGCCGACGCCCGGGAGGGCATCGACGCCTTCCTGGGCAAGCGTCCGCCCCGCTGGGAGCCGTGACGCCGCGCATCCCGAGCGACCGCTTGGCGCGATACGACGCAGGCCGGTCTGCGCGGCGCGCGTAGGCTCCGGCGCCGCCCTGCCCTAGGATCGCGGATGCGCCCGAGCTCCCCGGGCCCGGCGCCCCAACGCGGAACGGCTGATGAGCACCATCGACCTGTTCGGTCTGACGCTGGCCTTCTACGGCACGATGCCGCCGCCCCGGCCGCCGCGCCCGGAGCGCAACCGCGCGACCTGGGCCGCCGCCGTGGTGTTCGGGGGCATCTGCATTGCCATGGTCGGACCGATGATCACCATCTGGAGCTTCCACCGGCCCTATGCGGAGGCCAAGGCGCGCTGCATCCAGTCCGGCGGCCGCATCCTGTACGCGGCGCTCGACGGCAGCGGCCCGTATCGCTGCGAGCGCCCGGTCGCGGCTCCGGTCGGACCCGTGCATTAATCCGCGCCACCGCGTCCGCTTCGGGTATATCCGGCGCCGTCACCAGCGAACCGGATGCCGAGACTTTGGAAAACGCGCTCACGCGATGGCTTGAGTCGACCGCCCTGCTGCGGTCGGACGTCGAGGCGGTCATCGGCTTCACCCTGGCGATCGGCATCACCCTGCACGCCCTGTTGCGCAAGCGGCGGGTGAGCGTGGCGGTGGGCTGGATCGGCCTCGCCTGGCTGTCGCCGATCTTCGGGACCGCCCTCTACCTGACCTTCGGCATCAATCGCGTCTCGCGCCGGGCCCGGCGATTCCGGACCAAGCCCTCGGACGCCACGCACCTGCCCGACGCCGACGACGCCGTGGTGCCCGAGGCGCTCTGGCCCCTCGACCGGGCGATCCGGCGGATCACCGGTCTCCCGGCCTTCGCGGGCAATTCCGTGCGGATGTTCCGCAACGGCGATGCGGCCTACCCGGTGATGCTGGCGGCCATCCGGGAGGCGCGGGCCAGCATCGGCCTGTCGAGCTACATCTTCCGCGACGATCCCACCGGCCGCGAGTTCTGCGACGCGCTCGTGGCGGCCAAGGAGCGCGGCGTGAAGGTCCGCGTCATCATCGACGGGATCGGGGGCGGCTATTTCCAGGCGCCCGTCTACCGGCGCCTCACCGCCGCCGGGGTGCCGGTGGCCCTGTTCATGCACTCCGCCCTGCCCTGGCGGATGCCCTTCCTGAACCTGCGCTCGCACAAGAAGCTCCTGATCCTCGACGGGCGCACGGCCTTCACCGGCGGCCTCAACATCGCGCACCCGAACCGCGTCGCCCTGGGGCCGGAGCACCCGATCCGCGACACCCATTTCCAGCTGGACGGACCGGTGGTGGAGCAGCTCGCCGCGGCCTTCGCGGCCGACTGGGCCTTCGTCGACGGCGAGAACCTCGACGCCGAGCCCTGGTTCACCGCCCTCGAGCCCACCGGCGCGAGCGTCGCCCGGGCGGTGACCTCCGGGCCGGATGCCGATGTCGAGAAGATCGAGCAGGTCATCCTTCAGGCGCTCGCCTGCGCGCGCAAGACCGTCCGGTTCGCGACGCCCTATTTCCTGCCGGACGAACTCGTGACCGGCGCCCTCGCCCAGGCCGCGATCCGGGGTATCACCGTCGACGTCATCATCCCGCGGGTTAGCGACCACCGGTTCATCGACTGGGCGAGCCGGGCCCATCTCGAGCCGCTGCTGCGGGCCGGCGTCCGGGTCTGGCTCGACGAGCCGCCCTTCGATCATTCGAAGACGATGGTGGTGGACGACATCTGGTGTTTCGTCGGCAGCGCCAATTGGGACATGCGCAGCTTCCGGCTCAATTTCGAGTTGAACGTCGAGATCATCGACGCCGATCTCGCCGCCGAACTCGACCAGCTGATGCGCGGCAAGATGCGGGGACGGCTCAGCCGGGAGGATCTCGCCGGGCGGGCCTTGCCGGTCCGTCTGCGCGACGCAGGCGTGCGACTGCTGCTGCCATACCTCTGAGGCGACCGGGGGCGTGCGCCTCGGGGGCCGGACCGAGATGGACGACGATCGGCCGGTGATCGGAGGGGCCCCGGGGCAGCACCGCGTGGTCGTGGCAGACGAGGCCGCGCGCGAGGCATCGGTCGAGGCGCAGGGGCAGCACCTCGACCATGGCGTGGGTCGGCCGGCGCGGACCGACGTCGCGGAACCCCGGGATGAGGGCCGGCCCGACGATGTTGTAATCGCCCAGCACCGCGGCGCGCGGGGGCAGCTCGGCGACGATCCGCCGGAGCTGGCGCCGGTTCAGCATCTGCCCGTGGGACAGGTGGACGTTGGCGATCCCGAATTCCCCGAGATCCAGGATCTGGCAGACCCGGTGCACCAGGGCGCCCGAGGGCAGCGCGATCACCCGGGGCGGGACCGGCCACGGGGTCGGGCTCCACATGGCCAGCCCGTGGATCCGACCCGGCAGGGGGGCCCAGGCGTAGTAGCCGCCGATCCGGTCCAGCAGGAACCCGATCGCCCGGGTCGCCTCCTGCATCAGTAGCAGATCGGGCTTCTCCTGGGCGACAAGGGCGGCCACGTCGTCCGCGGCCGCGCCGGTGCGGCGCAGGAGGTTCCAGCTCACGATCTTGAAGGGCGACCGGACCCCATCCGCCTGGGGGAACGGGGTTTCGGAGATCGGCGCGTGGCCGGGGCAGGCCGGATCTGCAGCGAAGTTCATCGAGCCGGACCGTATCTCACCCGGCGGCTCTCCCGCCACCGCTGCGCTGTAACGCGCCCGGGGCCCGGTCGTTCGAGAGGGGGTGACGCCTCTCGGGTCGCAGGCGAAGTGTTCGTAACGCGGGTCTCGCCGCGAACGGCGCTTGAGGCCGGCGACCCCGACGGCTTAAGACCGCCTCGGCGGTGGGTGCGGGCCCCCGCGCGATCCCAAGCTTCACCGGTGCCCCCGGAGGCCGATGTCGGGCTTCAGCTTCATCCACGCGGCGGACCTGCATCTCGGCAGCCCGCTATCGGGTCTCGCGACCCGCGACGCGGACCTCGCCCGCCGCCTCGCCGCGGCCGGACGGCAGGCCTTCGAGGATCTGGTCACCCAGGCGATCGACCGGTCGGTGGCGTTCCTGGTCGTGGCCGGCGATGTCTATGACGGCGACTGGGCCGACAACACGATCGGCCTGTTCTTCGCCCGGCAGGTGGCGCGCCTCGACCGTGCCGGCATCCCGACGATCCTGGTCCGCGGCAACCACGATGCCGAGAGCGTGATCACCCGCGCGATCACCCTGCCGCCCTCGGTCCACGTCTTCCCGGCCAACCGCGCCGGCACCCACCGCATCGAGGCGCTGCGCGTGGCGCTCCACGGCCGTAGCTTCCAGAGCCGGGCCGTCGAGGAGAACCTGTCGCTGACCTACCCGGCCGCCGTGCCCGGCTGGTTCAACCTCGGGATCATCCACACCTCCTGCACCGGCCACGCGGCTCACGAGACCTACGCACCCTGCTCGATCGCCGACCTCGCGGCCCGGGGCTACGAGTACTGGGCGCTCGGCCACATCCACGACTACGCCGAGCTGTCCCGGGATCCCTGGATCGTGTTCCCCGGCAACCTCCAGGGCCGGAGCATCCGCGAGTGCGGCGCGAAGGGTGCCGTTCTGGTCGAGGTCGCCGACGGCCGGGTGACCGGGCTCACCCGCCTCGCCCTCGACCGCGCTCGGTTCGAGCAGGTGACGGTGGACCTCGCCGGATCATCCGATCCCCGGGCCGCGATCGAGGCGGTGGAGGCGGCCCTGCGGCCGCTCGCGGACCTGGCCGCGACGCGCCTCGTGCTGGTGCGGATCCACCTCTCCGGCACCACGAAGGCCCATGACGCGCTGGCGGCCGACCGGGACTCCGTGACCGCCGAGATCCAGGCCGCGGCCCACCGGCTGCACGAGGATCTCTGGCTGGAGCGTCTCAAGATCGAGACGCGCCGGCCCCGGGCGCCGGCCGAGCCATCCGGCGCCGCGATCGATCCGGCCGCCCTGCTGGCCGATCTCGACCGCGACCCCGAGTTCCGGTCCCGGGCCAAGGCCGCGCTCGCGGAGATCGGTGGCCGCCTGCCGTCCACGGTGGCCGCCGAGGCGGATCTGGATGCGGAGTTCGACGCCCTCTGCGCCGAGGCCGAGGCGCTGATCCTCGGGCGCCTGACCGGCCGTCACTGCTGAGGGGATCGCCGGGCCTAAGCGCCCGGCGGCCACACCGATCCGCTCACACGGGATGATGCCCCAGGACCCCCGATGCGCCTGATCCACCTCGCCCTGGAGCGCTACGGCGCCTTCACGGACCGCGTGATCGCCTTCCGGCCGGACGCGCGGCTGCACGTGGTGCTGGGCGCGAACGAGGCCGGCAAGAGTACCGCGCTGGCGGCCGTCACCGACCTGCTGTTCGGCTTCGAGAAATCCACCCGCTACGCCTTCCAGCACGACATGCCGCAGCTGCGCCTCGGCGCGGAGATCGCCGCCGCCGACGGTCGCCGCCTGACCTTCCGTCGCCGGAAGGGCAACAGCCGGACCCTCATCGACGCCGCCGAGACGGCGCTCCCCGACGACGCCCTGGCCCCGTTCCTCGGCGGCATCTCGCGGGCCGTGTTCTGCCGCGCCTTCGGCCTCGACGCGTCCAGCCTCCGGGCGGGGGGGCGCGAGATGGTCGATGTCGAGGGTGAAGTCGGCGCGAGCCTGTTCGCGGCGGGTTCGGGCCTGCGCGGCCTGACGGAGCTGCACGCGGCCCTCGACGACGAGGCGGACGCGATCTTCGCCCCGCGCCAGGCCAAGCACCGGGCCTTCTACCAGGCGCTGGAGCGCCACGAGACCGCCCGCCGGACGATCCGCGAGAAGGGCCTGCGCTCCGGCGACTGGCGCGCCCTGAACGATGAGATCGCGGCGGCGGCCGGCCAGCTCGACGCCCTTCGCTCGGAACAGAAGGCCATGGCGGTCGAGCGCGCCCGGCTGGAGCGGCTCAAGCGGGTCCGGCCGATCCTGTTCGAGATCGATGCCCTGGCCCAGCGCATCGCCGCCGAGGACGGCCTCATCGACGCGGATCCCGCCTGGATCGACCGCCTCGGCGCCGCCCTCGACGATTGCCGCGTCGCCGAGACCGAGGCCGAGCGGGCCGGATCCGCCCTCGCCCGGGCCGGGGCCGAGGCCGAGGCGGTATCCGTGGAGCCGGACCTGACGCTCCGGGCGGACGCGATCCTGGCGGCCTTCAGCGGCACCAGGGAATTCGAGAAGGGCGGCACCGACCTGCCGCGGATCGAGGGTGATTCCCACAAGGTCGGACTGGAGCTGGACCGGCTGCGCGCCCGGATCGGCGTCGCCGACCTCGCGGCGCTGGAGGCGCGCCAGCCGACCGACGCCGCGCGGACCCGGATCGAGCAGCTGATCCGCGACCACCGGACCCTGGCGGCCGCCGAGGACCAGCTTGCCCGCGACCGAGCCGCGGCGCTGGCCGAGCGTGATCGGCTGGAGGGGGAGGTCGAGGCGGCCGGCGCCACGCGCGATCCGACCCCGTTGCGCGAGGCGCTGAAACCCCTCGCCCGCCTGCACGAACGGATCGCCGCCCACGAGACCCTCGACACCACGATCCGGCGGGAAACGGTGCTCCTGCGCAATCAGGCGGGCCGGCTCTCGCCCCCGGTCCCCGATATCGGCGCCCTCGTTGGGATGCCCCTGCCCTCCGCCGAGAGGGTGGCGGATTATCGGGCCCTCCTCGACGGCAAGATCCGCGAACGGGAGCGGGCGGCCGACCATCGCGACGCCGCGCGCCGCCAGGCCGCCGTCACCCGCGACCGGCTGCGCGAGCGCGAGGCCGGTCGGCCGATCGCCACGTGGGAGCGGATCGAGGCCGTCCGGGCGACGCGCGACGCCGCATTCGCGCCGCTCCGGGACGCCCTGGCGGCGGGGCAGCCCGTCGCGACCGCCCTGATCGCCGCCTACGAGCGTACCCTCCTCGACGCCGACCGCCTCGCCGACGAGCGCGCCGGCGACGCCGCCCGGGTGGCGGCCCAGGCGGCCGATCTCGACCGCCTCGGTGCCGAGGAGGCGGCACTCGCGGCGGCGGAGGCCGACCTCGCGGAGATCGCCGCCGAGATCGCCGAGGGCGAGGCGGCCTGGCGCGAGGCGTGGCGGCCCGCCGGGATCGAGCCGGGATCCCCCGTCGCGATGGCGGCGTGGCTTGCCGAGGTCGAGAGCCTGATCGAGGCCGAGCAGCGGCTCGCCGATCAGCGGATCGGGCGGGAGCGGATCTGGGCGGGGATCGAGGCCGCCCGGGCACCGATCGCCGATCTCCGTGCCCGCGCCGGGCTGGAGCCGGAGCCCGATCTCGACTTGGCCGCGAGCCTCGACCGGATCGAGGCGCGGATCGCGACCCTGGCGAGCCGCTGGGAGGCGAGCCTCCAGACCGGCGGCTTGCTGCGCGCGACGCGGGCCGCGGCGGAACGGCTGAAGGCGGCGCACAGGGCGGCCGAGGAGCGCCGGGCCCCCTGGCAGACCGCGTGGAATGTGGCGCTCGGACTCCTCGGCCTCGACCCGTCAGCCCGGCCCGAGGAAGCCGAGAGCGCCCTGGAGGCGTGGCGGGCGGTCCCTGACCGCCTCCTCGAACGTGCCGCCCTGGACCGCCGGGCCACCGGCATCCGGCGCGACATGGAGGCGTTCCGGTCGGGTGCGGCCGCCCTGGTCGCGGCGCTGGCCCCCGATCTCTCAGGCTCGGCTCCGGCGGCGGCGATCCGCACCCTGCAGGCCCGCCTCGTCTCGGCGCAGGCCCGGGAGGCCCGGCGGGCCGAGCTCGACCGGCGGGTCGAGGAGGCCGCGGTGGCGTGCCGGGCCGCCGCGGACCGGGAGGCGGCGGCCCGCACGGCGCTGACCCGCCTGGTCGCGGTGGTGATGCCCGAGCGGGCCGAGGCGCCGATGCCGGAGATCGAGGCTCTGTACGGCCGGCTGCGGGTCCGCGAGACGCTGCGCGCCGAGATCCTGAGGCTGCGCGGCGGCCTCGCGGGTGCCGCCGACGGGCTGCCCGAGGCCGATCTGCGGGCCGGGCTCGCGGCTCTGTCGCCGGAGTTGCTCGAAGCCGAACTGGCGCGGCTCGCCCTCGAAGCCGAGGCGCTGTCCGAACGCGGCCAAGTGATCTTCGCCGACCGGGACCGGGCCGAGCGGCGCCGGGCGGAGCTGGAGGGCGGGACCGGGGCCGAGCTGGCGCTCGCCGAGCGCAAGGCCGCGGAGGCGGACCTTCAGGCGGCGGCCCGCTCCTGGGCCGTGCTGCGGCTCGCCGGGCTGATGCTCGGCCAGGCGGTGGCCCGGCACCGGGCCGGGCAGCAGGATCCCCTGGTGGCGCGCGCCGGGGCGTTGTTCCGGGCGCTCACCGGCGGCGCCTTCTCGGGGCTCGCGCAGACCTTCGACGAGGCCGACACACCGAAGCTCGCCGGACAGCGCGCCGCCGGCGGGCTGGTGGGGATCGAGGGCATGAGCGAGGGTACGCGCGACCAGCTCTACCTCGCGCTGCGCCTCGCCTATCTGGAGGATTACGCGGGCCGCGCCGAGCCGGCGCCGTTCATCGGCGACGATCTCTTCTCGACGTTCGACGAGACCCGCACCGGCCACGGCCTGGACGCGCTGGCGGAGATCGGCGCCAGCGTCCAGCCGATCCTGTTCACGCACCACCGCCACGTCGCCGACATTGCGCGCGCGCGGCTGGGGACGGCGGTGGATGTGCTGGACCTGTAGGAGGGATGGAGGGGCGCTGAGTTCAGCGGTTGCTTTCCCCGGACGCGACGTATGACCATCGTCGTCCGCCGGTGACAAGGCGGGTCACGCGTCTCGGCCGTCATCCCGCCCCGCCTATCCTCAGCCCCCCAGATACCGGGCCTCCAGATGCGCCCGGAACGCCGCCGTCCCGAGCGGCGCGCCCGTCGCCCGGATGAGCAGTTCATCCGTCCCGAGCAGGCTGCCCAGTTCGTGGACGTTGGTCCGCAGCCAGTCCCGCAGCGGCGCGAAATCGCCCTGCGCGAGGCAGTCCGGCAGCGCTGGCTCGGCCGCCCGGGCGGCCCGGAACAGCTGTGCCGCCGCCAGCGCACCCAGCGTGTAGGTCGGGAAATAGCCAAAGGCCCCGCTCGGCCAGTGGATGTCCTGAAGGCAGCCGACCCGATCGTCCGGCACGGCGAGCCCGAGCAGGTCTTGCATCCCGTCGTTGAACGCACCGGGAAGGTCGGCCACCGCGAGATCGCCCGCGATCATCGCGGTCTCCAACCGATAGCGCAGCAGGATATGGGCCGGGTAGGTCGCCTCGTCGGCATCGACCCGGATGAAGCCCGGCGCGACGCGGGTGTTCAGGGCATGCAGGTTCTCCGACGACCATTCCGGCCCCGACCGCCCGAACGCCTCCCGCAGCAGCGGCGCCAGATAGGTGAAGAACGACCGGCTTCGGCAGGCCTGCATCTCGACGATGAGCGATTGGCTCTCGTGCAGGCTCATGCCCCGGGCCGCGCCCACCGGCTGCTGCCGCCACGGGGCCGGGCGGCCCTGCTCGTAGAGGGCGTGGCCGGTCTCGTGCAGCACCCCCATCAGGGCGCGTCCGAAATCGGCCTCGTCGTAGCGGGTGGTGATGCGCACGTCGTCGGTGGCGCCGCCGCAGAACGGGTGCAGGCTGATGTCGAGCCGGCCGCGGGCGAAGTCGAAGCCCACCGCCGCCATGAGCTCGAGGCCGAGGTCCCGCTGCACCGCCACGTCGAACGGCCCGGCGAGCGGCAGCGGCGCAGGCTGGGACGCCTGGATCTCCCGGGCGCGGGCGATCAGTGCCGGCAGCCAGGATGTCAGGTCGGCGAAGAGCGGGTCGATCACGGCCCGACGCATGCCGGGATCGTAGCTGTCGAGCAGCGCGTCGTAGGGGTCGAGCCCGAGGGCGGCGCCCTTGGCCTGGCCGATCTCTCGCTGCAGGCGCAGCACCTCGGCGAGGTACGGTTCCAGCCTGGCGAAATCGGCGTCCCGGCGCGCCTCGCGCCAGACCATCTCGGAGCGGGAGACCGCCCGCGAGCTGGCCTCCACGAGGTCCCGGGGCACCGCCGTGGCGTGCGCCTGGGCGCGGCGCATCTCGCGCAGGTTGGCGGCAGCCCAGGGCTCAAGCTCCGTGCCCCGCTCGGCGGCGTCGAGGTCCTCGGCCGCCCCGGGGGCGGTCAGCATCTCGTGGGCGAGCCCGCGCAGGACCGCCAGCTGGTCGCCCCGCGCCTCGGCGGCGCCGTCGGGCATCAGGGTCTGCGCGTCCCATCCGAGGATCCCGGCGGCCCCTTCGAGGGCGGCCAGGCGGGCGAAACGCTGTTCGAGGGTCTGATAGGCTGTCATGCGGTCTCCGGTCCGGAACGTCTTGCGCGGTCGGGGCGGTCATCCCGCCTGCAGCATCTCCAGCTCCAGCCAGCGATCCTCCGCCTGCGACAGCTCGGTCTGGGCCTGCGCCAGCATGGACGAGGCCTTGTCGAAGCGGGCGGGATCGCGGGCGTAGAGGTCGGGGTCGGCCAGGATCGTCTTGAGCTGAGCGATGGCCGCCTCGAGCTTCGCGATGCGGGCCGGCAGCGTCTTCAGCTCGTGCTGATCCTTGAAACCGAGTTTCGGCTTGCCGGCCGGTTGGGAGGTGGGCGCGGCGGCCTGGCGTTCGCGCGGCTCCTTCTTGGTCGCGACCGCGCGCGCCTCGACCCCCTGCCCGCGCTGGACCAGCATGTCGCTGTAGCCGCCGGCATACTCGGCCCAGCGGCCCGCCCCCTCCGAGACCAGCACGCTGCCGGCCACCCGGTCGAGGAAGTCGCGGTCGTGGCTGACCAGGATCAGGGTGCCCTGGTAGTCGCCGAGCATCTCCTGGAGGAGGTCGAGGGTCTCGAGGTCGAGGTCGTTGGTCGGCTCGTCCAGCACCAGGAGATTGGCCGGCTGCGCCAGGGCGCGGGCGATCAGAAGCCGGTTGCGCTCGCCGCCCGAGAGCACCGAGACCGGGGTCCGGGCCTGCTCGGGGGCGAACAGGAAGTCCTTGAGATAGCCGATCACGTGGCGGCTCTGGCCGTTCACCGTGACGCTGTCGCCGCGGCCGCCGGTGAGCACGTCAGTGACGGTCATCCCGGGCTCCAGGGTCGCCCGGGCCTGGTCGAGCACCACCGGCATCAGGTTGGTGCCGAGCACGACCTGGCCGGAATCGGGGGCGAGCCGGCCCATCAGAAGGTTGATCAGCGTCGACTTGCCGGCGCCGTTGGCCCCGACGATGCCGAGCCGGTCGCCGCGCATCACCCGCAGCGACAGCCCGTCCACGATACTCCGGGCGCCGTAGGATTTCCCGATGTCCCGGGCCTCGACCACCAGGCTGCCGGAGGATTCCGCGTCCGAGGCCTGCATGCTGACACTGCCCACCGGGCGGCGGATCTCGCGGCGGTTCTGGCGCAGCTCGTGGAGGTTGCCGAGCCGGCGGACATTGCGCTTGCGCCGGGCGGTGACGCCGTAGCGCAGCCAATGCTCCTCGGCGACGATCTTGCGGTCGAGCTTGTGCTGGTCGCGCTCCTCCTCCTCGAAGAACGCGTCGCGCCACGCCTCGAAGTGGGAGAAGCCCTGCTCGATCCGGCGGGTCTCGCCGCGGTCCAGCCAGATCGTGGCCCGCGACAGGGCCGAGAGGAACCGCCGGTCGTGGCTGATCAGCACCATGGCGGCGCGGGTGCCCTTCAACTCGGATTCGAGCCACTCGATCGCCGGCAGGTCGAGGTGGTTCGTCGGCTCGTCGAGGAGGAGCACGTCGGGCTCGGGTGCGAGCGCCTGCGCCAGCGCGGTACGCCGCCCCTCCCCGCCCGAGAGCTTGGTCGGATCCTCCGTGCCGGTGAGGCCTAAGCTCTCCAGCAGGTAGCGGGCCCGGTGGGTCGATTCCCCCGGCGGCAGGCCGGCCTCGACGAAGTCCATCGTGGTTGCGAAGCCCGAAAAATCCGGCTCCTGGGCGAGGTAGCGGATCGTCGTGCCGGGCTGGACGAACCGGCGTCCCTTGTCGGGATCGACCAGCCCCGCGGCGATCTTCATGAGCGTCGACTTGCCGGACCCGTTGCGCCCGACGAGGCAGGTCCGCTCGCCCGGCGCGATGGTGAGATCGGCGCGGGTGATCAGCGGGGTGCCGCCGAAGGTGAGCGCGATATCCTGGAGGGTGAGAAGCGGGGGAGCGGCCATGGGCGGGCTTATGGCAGCGCAAGGCGGCCCATTCAAACGCCGCGCCCGCGGTTCGGTCGATCGGCGGTCAGGCGACCGGATTGGCCGGCCCGGTGGGCGGGCTGATCTCGGGTGCGCCCGGATCGTTGACCGGGATCTCCTGGGGCTGGATGCCCGGCGATTCCGACGGGGTCTGGCCGGGGATCTCCGGGCCGGGCGGCTGCGTCGGCGCCTGCGGGGGCTCGAAGGGCCGGTCCGGGCCGGGGCCCGGCTGCTGCGGCACTTCGGGGATCTGCCCCGGGTCGGCGAGGGTGGATTGGGACACCGCGATCCTCCGGAAGGCCGACGGTGCGACGCTGCACCGGTCGGGCGGAAACGGGGGGCCGGCGCTCCGGTTCCGGACGGCTATTTCTTGGTGAGCAGGAGGTTGCCCTCCTTGCTCGCCACCTTCTGGATCTTCTCGGCGAACAGGGCGAGCAGGAACGGCAGCTTCACCTCCAGCCGCACGCTCTCGGGGCCGACATCGATCGTCCCGGCCACCTTCTGGGCCATGGCGGAGACGCCGAAATCCAGCCGGTCGCCCGTCCAGGCGAGTTGGTCGACCGCGACGCCGCTCTTGGCCAGAAAGGCCCGCGCCTGATCGGTGCCGGTCTCCAGGCGCCGCTTGGCCTCGTCGCGGCCGAGGTCATGCGGGATGTCGACGATGAGGGGCTTGGGCATGGGGCGGCTGATCCAGGCTGAATTCGGCAGCAGATGGGGCCTGCCGCCGCCTGAGACAACGCCCCGGGGCAGGCCGCCGGCCACTCAAGCGGCGCGGCCCCCCGGGGCGCCGGCTGTCAGTTCAGGACCTGCAGGGACACGTAGCTCGTGCCGCCCATGCCGAGCGCGCGGGCTGAACCGCGCGACAGGTCGATGATGCGGCCGCGCACGAACGGTCCTCGATCGTTGATGCGCACGACGACCGAGCGGCCGGTCCGCCGGTTCTCGACCCGGACCCGCGTGCCGAACGGCAGGCTGCGATGGGCTGCGGTCAGTCCGTTGGGGTTGAAACGCTCGCCGCTCGCGGTGCGATGACCGCTGCCATACCAGGAGGCCGCTCCGCTCTGCGCGGCGGCGGGAAGGCTTGTTCCGAGGGTGGTGGACAGCAGACCGAGGGCGACAACGAACTTTCCGAAACCAAACGTCATTCTCAAGGCAGTCCCTTTGTTTTTTCGGGGACGGCGCCAGTCATGGCCGAAACCGGCCGGAATAAGGCGGGACTTCACGGCCTGTCGCGGTCACATTTTGGCCGGCTTCATCGCGGTCTTTCTAATTACATGGGCAATCGTTGCGGATTATTTCCGGCTGAATGCCGAAATACATCGATCAGGGTCGAGCCATGTATTGCTCAAGTCATGCCGCGCCCCGCGGAGAAGGATCACAAATAGGCAAATTCTCTCAAGGTCTGCGTCGGGCGTGACCCTGGATCCCGCTGAGCTGGCGCCGGCGCGGGCGGGAGACGGTCATGGCCCCCGCGCAAAGGTCCGTGCACGGCAGGCTTCAGGTTCAGGATGAGATCGGATCGATCGGGCTGCGGTAGCCCCGGTCCGACCGGCGCGGGACGCGTTCCGCGGAGATCGGACCCAGCTCGGCAAAAATTGCAGCCCCAGAACGGGACGCGCTCCGGAAAAATCCGACAACGCGACCTTTACCCTGTTCGGGTCATGGTCTGCCGGTCAGTCGCGTAACCGGTGTTTGCCATGGCTTCCCCGCGTACCGTGGCTGCCGATGCCGTCGCCCGGAAACATGTCTCGCGTGCCGGGCGGCCCGCGTCGGCGCCACGGATGGGTCTCGTACCCGCCCAGCGTCCCCTGCCCCTCGACCAAGTGCTGGTCGGGGATTGCATCACGGCCATGAACAGCCTGCCCGCGTCGAGCGTCGACTGCGTGTTCGCCGACCCGCCCTACAACCTGCAGCTCGGCGACGCCGGATTGCTGCGTCCCGACCAGAGCCGCGTCGACGCCGTCGACGACGACTGGGACAAGTTCGCCACCTTCGAGTCCTACGACACCTTCACCCGGGACTGGCTTTCGGCCTGCCGTCGCGTGATGAAGCCGAACGCAACCCTCTGGGTGATCGGGTCCTACCACAACATCTTCCGGGTCGGGAGCGCGTTGCAGGATCTCGGTTACTGGATCCTCAACGACATCGTCTGGCGCAAGGCCAACCCGATGCCAAACTTCCGCGGCAAGCGCTTCACCAATGCCCACGAGACCCTGATCTGGGCCTCGCGCTCGGCGGATTCGAAGGGCTACACCTTCCATTACGAGGCGCTGAAGGGGGGCAACGAAGACCTCCAGATGCGCTCGGACTGGTTCATCCCGCTCTGCACCGGCGAGGAACGGCTGAAGGATGGGGACGGCCGGAAGGTCCACCCGACCCAGAAGCCCGAGGCGCTGCTCGCCCGGACCCTGATGGCGGCGACCAATCCCGGCGACGTGGTGCTCGACCCGTTCTTCGGCACCGGCACCACCGGCGCCGTCGCCAAGCGGCTGGGCCGCCGCTTCATCGGCATCGAGCGCGAGGCGACCTACGCCGAGGCCGCACGCGCCCGGATCGCCTCCGTCGAGACCCTGTCGAAGGCAGCCCTCCTGGTGGCGCCGACCAAGCGCGCCGAGCCGCGGGTGCCGTTCCTGTCGGTGATCGAGGCGGGGCATATCCGCCCCGGCGAGACCGTCACCGACGAACGCCGCCGCTTCCGCGCTACGGTGCGGCCGGACGGCCAGCTCGACAACGGCCTCGTCATCGGCTCGATCCACAAGATCGGCGCCCTGGTTCAGGGGCTGCCGGCCTGCAACGGCTGGACCTTCTGGCACGTGGAGCGCAGCGGCAAACCGGTGGTGATCGACACCTATCGGGCCGGGCTGCGGCAGGCCATGGCCAACGGCTGAGCCGTCGCAGTCCAGAGCCGCGGGCTCGGGGGCACACCCGGGCCCGCATGGACGCCTCCGGGAGCCGGATCGTCGACGCCCGTCCGCGCACGCGCCGCGGGCGACGGTGATCATCCGGGTCCGCCCTGGTTCCGCTCGACTGCAGCTTCTCTTTAGCCCGTGAATCCCGAGATCTGCGCGCCTGCGCAACGGGCCCGGCGCCGTCACGATCGGACGCGCTCGCCTTGACGGCCGGGTCGCCCGGGTCGTAGCAGCCGGGCATCATCGGGACGGGACGGGTACATGACCGGCAAGCGCGCGCTGATCACGGGTGTCACGGGCCAGGACGGCGCGTATCTGGCGCAGCTGCTCCTGCAGAAGGGCTACGCGGTCACCGGGATCGTACGTCGCTCCAGCCATGCCGGCGTGTTCGACCACCGGCTGAAATGGCT
>NZ_JAKSYC010000002.1 GCF_022829585.1 Methylobacterium sp. J-026 | reverse complement strand
GGCCGGCCCGAACGAGGTCGTGCCCGAGGAGGAGGAAGAGGCGGTCGAGTACGACGAGGCCAAGCGCCGGGAGACCGGTGGCGGCGAGGCCCGGCCGCACTGAAACGCGACGGTCTCCCTCCCCCCTCTGCGGGGGAGGGTGGCCCCCGAAGGGGGTCGGGAGAGGGGAGCGACGGTGTCGAAGAAGGCTGCGGCCTTCATCACCGCTCCGCCCCTTTCTGAACCCGGGTTCCCCTCTTGCGGGACTTCGTCTCGGCCCGACCCCTGCTGACGCAGGGGCCACCCTCCCCCCTCTGCGGGGGAGGGAAAGGCGCGCGGTTCCGGAATCGACCGGGTGGAGACGGCACCGCCGCCACACCCTATCTTGTACGAAACGGCCGCCCCGCGCCGCGGAGCCGGCCCCGTCAGGCGAGTGAAGGCCGATGACGATCCACAGC
>NZ_JAKSYC010000351.1 GCF_022829585.1 Methylobacterium sp. J-026 | reverse complement strand
GCCTGCGCCGACCGGCTGTGGCTGGTGGCGGACGGCACCGTGAAGACCTTCGACGGCGACATGGACGATTACCGCCGCTTCGTCCTGTCCGGCCCGGAGCGCGAGGCCGAGCGCGACGTGGAACCCGCGGGCGGCCAGAAGGCTGAGGCGCGCCGCGCCGGTGTCGAGCGCCGCGCGGCCCTCGCCCCGCTCCGGAAGCGCCTGGACGCGATCGAGGCACGCATGGCGAAGCTGACGGCGGCGATCCAGAAGATCGATGCGGCGCTGGAGGACGGCTCGGCCTTCCGGGAGAACGCCGCCAAGGCCGGCGAGATCGCCCGGATGCGCGCCGACGCCGCCGGCGCCCTCGCCGCCGCCGAGGAGGAATGGCTGACGGTCAGCGCCGAGATCGAGGCGGCCTGAGCGCCGCTACAGGGCGGCCTCGATCGCGCGTTCCAGGATCGACACGCCAAGATCGATCTCCGCGTCCGTGGCGGTGAGCGGCGGCGCGATGCGGAACACGCCGCCCATGCCCGGTAGCTGGACGATGTTCATGCTCAGCCCGAAGTCCAGGCAACGCCGGGTGATCGCGTCCCCGAGGTCGGGTGCCGGCACCTTCGTGGCCCGGTCGGCGACGATCTCGACGCCCTGGAGCAGGCCCCGGCCGCGCAGGTCGCCGATGCAGGCGAAGCGCTGCTGGAGCGCGCGCAGCCCTGCGGTCAGCCGGGCGCCGGCCGCCTCGGCCCGCGCCACCAGCCCGTCGCGCTGGACGATCTCCAGGACCTTGAGGCCGACCGCCGCCGGCAGGGGGTCGGAGACGTGGGTCGTGTAGAACAGGAAGCCGCGGGCGTGGCAGAGATCCTCGATCTCCGGCGTGGTCATGACCGCCGCCAGCGGCAGGCCGGCGCCGAGCGTCTTGGACAGGGTCAGGATGTCCGGCACCACACCGTCCCGCTCGCAGGCGAACATCAGCCCGGTGCGGCCGATGCCGGTCTGGGCCTCGTCGAGGATGAGCAGCATGCCGCGCGCGGCGCATTTGCGCTTCAGCGCGCCGAGATAGCCCGGGGGCAGCTCGAGGATGCCGCCCGAACTCAGGATCGGTTCCGCGAGGAACGCCGCCAGGTTGCCGGTCGATTGCCGGTCGATCAGCGCGAAGGCGTAGTCGAGCTCGGTCTGCCAGTCCGGCACCCCGTCCTTCTCGAAGGCGGGGCGGTAGGCGTTGGGCGCCGGGATCGCGAAGGAGCCGACCGGTGCGGGTCCGTAGCCCTTCCGGCCGGCGCTGTAGGTCGCCGACGCGGCCCCGGCCGTCATCCCGTGCCAGGATTGGGCGAAGCTCACCACCTCCCAGCCGCCGGTGGCGAGCTTGGCCATGCGCAGGGCCGCCTCGTTGGCCTCCGCCCCCGTGGTCAGCAGCAGGGTCCGTTCAAGCCCGCCCGGGGCGAGCCGGGCCAGCTCCGTGGCGAGGTCGACCACCGGCCGGCTCAGCATCCCGCTGAACAGGTGGTCGAGATGGCCGACATGGTGCGTGGCGACGGCGGCGATCTCGGGATGGCCGTGGCCGAGGATGGCGCTCATCTGGCCGGACGTGAAATCCAGGATCCGCCGGCCGTCGGCGTCGTAGACGAAACTCCCCTCGGCGCGCTCGACGATGAGCGGCGCGAAGGTGCCGCCGTAGCGCACCAGATGCCGGCGCGCCCGCATCCAGAAATCCGGGTCGTCGTTCCGCGCCATGGTCGCTCCGGCTCCCTCATCGCACCCGGCCATGGTAGAGCCGGCGCGCGCGCTGCGGCAGCTTATAGTTCTGAACGGAGAGTTCAGGGATCTTGATGGCTCGAAGCCTCGACATCGACCTGCTGCGCAGCTTCGCCAGCGTCGCGGAGACCGGTGCGCTCAGCCGGGCCGCGGATCGGGTCGGCCGCAGCCAAGCCGCGCTCAGCATGCAGATGAAGCGGCTCGAGGATCTCGTCGGCCAGCCGCTCCTGACGCGGACGGGGCGCGGGGTGCTTCTGACGGTGCAGGGCGAGCGTCTGCTGGTCCATGCCCGCCGCATCCTGGTTTCGCACGACGACGCCCTGGCGGAGTTCTCCGGCGGGAGCCTGAGCGGCAGCCTGCGCTTCGGCTGTCCGGACGACTACGCGCAGGCCTTCCTGCCGGCCCTGCTGCGCGGGTTCGCGCAACATCACCCGGCGGCGGCCATCGCGGTGATCTGTGCCGCGACACCCCGGCTCGAGGCGCAGCACGCCCGCGGCGGACTCGACCTGGCCCTGGTATCGACCCCGCTCGCCGCCGAGCGCGACATCCTGCGGCGCGAGGATCTGGTCTGGGTGATCCCGCGCGACCGCTCGGCGACGTGGATTGACCCGCTGCCGCTCGCCCTCGGCGATCCCGACACGCTCGATCACCGGGCGGCGATCGCCGCGCTCGACCGCGCCGGGCGCGGCTATCGGATCGCCTACGCGAGCGGCAGCCTGTCGGGGCTCCTGGCGGTGGTTCGCTCGGGTCAGGCCGTGGCGGTCCTGACCCGGTCCGCGGTCCCGGGCGATCTGCGCGTCCTGGCGCGCGCCGGCGGATTGCCGGCGCTCCCACGGATCGGCGTCACGATCCGGATCGATGAGCGGCACGCCTCACCGCTGGCGCGCGCCTTCGCCGCCCATGTCCGGGCGGTGCTCCCGGTCTTGTGAGCCGGCGCGACGGCTAGGCACCTCGGTTGGCGTCATCGTGGACAGCGACGGGATGAGCCAACGCCGCCGCACTGCCCGGATCGGAGTGCTTCGGCCAGGCGAGCACGATGTCCTCGTTGTCGACGGCGATCCAGTTGATGCGTGTGCCCGGATGGTTCTGGCTGAACGATTTATAATTATCGCCGTTGCACAGGAGGTAGATATCTTTCTCTAAAACTGCAATTCCACTATCGTTGACGACCTTGCGCAGGTCCGGATACACGTTCGTGTCCGCCAGTCTGAGGCCGCGAAACTTGCGGCTGGCAATGTCCGGAAACGCGGCGCTCCAGGCTGCCATGACCCGCGGGGTGTCATATTCAACGACGAGATCCGTCCCGATTCGGCGGGTCGGGATGTGGTCCAGCCGGACATCCTCGGTCCAGTTCCGATTGGCGGCGCTGCTCGCCTTGCCCGGTTCCGGAGAGACGACCGGTGCCGAGGCCGCGGCCGTCGCCGCTTCGGTGGTCCGCGATCCGTGGCCGAACCGGGTGTCGAATTCCACGACTTCGACGGCCAGCGTGGTCGTTCGCGTCAGGGTCAACATCGCGTCCGCAGTCCCGGGCGACAGCGCGTAAGCCGGCCTGGGATCGAGAGTCGCCGGCGCGACGGGCGAGACGACGTTCGATGCCGCGATCGAGACTGCGTCGGCATGCGGAGACTTCTGTGCGGCTGCGGCGACCGCAGCCATCGAAGGTACATAGTCCATCTCAAAATCTCCCAGCCGCTGAGCCGATCGGAATTCCCCCGCCTCCCACGCACGCTCTACGCTATCAACCATCGGTTGATGGTAGATCCTTGTCCGGATTATTCGTGATATTCGACCGCAGATTGATATTTTTCGCTGAACGCGTAATTCTGACAGTCCCGACGCGAAGTATTGTCCCGCCGACGTAACGAAAGTCTACGCCTACCGATGACACGCGGCTTCGGGCAGCCGGTTCTTGCAGAGCGCCGAGTCCCGACCCGTATGCCGTTTCGAAAAGCCCAGACCCTCGTCCGGCGTTCAATGCGCCGAAACGCACGATCGACGACAATCATGGATCTCGCGACGGGCCTGCCGAACCCGTTTATCGGGCGGTGAGTGGACGAGCATGGAGGCCTCGACCCTCGTGCACCCGGCGGGCATCATGCCTGCTGGCACTTCGTCCTAGGGCTTCATGCCCTATGGTTTCCAATGTGTGCGGCGGCAGGCTGATCTGTCAACGGCAAGATTCGGTCAAACAGGATATTTTGCGAATCTATCGACGCGAGCCTGAAAGAACACTTTCTAGCTATATATTTCTGGCTCGATCGATTGTTTTGTGAAGAGAAGGCCGAATTAACAGCGTCACCGCCGGATCTCTCAGAAATCGGCGTCCGAAGATAGACATTTGCCGCGGTGACCGCGCGGCGGCGGGCGCGTGTTCATCGGGCTTCGCGACCGGTCAGGCCCGAACCGCAGACACCGGCTGCGTCTGACGGCGTCCGAGGCCGAGGACGAGCAGGCAACCCAGCCCGGAGAGGACCACCAGCGGAAGGAGGCCGAGGGGGTAGCTGCCCGTGGCATCCTTGATCACGCCGAGCAGATACGTGCCCACGAAACCGCCTATGTTGCCGATGGCGTTGATCTGCGCGATGCCCGCCGCCGCCGCACCGGCCGAGAGCCACTCGGTGGAGAGCGCCCAGAACGGCCCCTTGACCATGTAGGTGGCGGTCACGGCGAGGCAGAGAATCAGGATGGTCGGCAGCAGCTGTGCGGTGGCGATCGAGGCGGCGAGGCTCAGCGCCAGCAGGCCCAGGGGGATCGCCGTGTGCCAGACGCGCTCGCGCCTCCGGTCGGAGGAGCGGCCCCACAGGATCATCAGCACCGAGGCCACGCCGAACGGGATCGAGTTGAGCAGCCCGGTCTCAAGGTTGGTCAGGCCGAAGGATTTGATGATCTGCGGCTGCCAGAGGGACAGGCACTGGCTGGCGCCGGAGGCGCCCGCGTAGATCAGCGAGGCGGCGAGCACGTAGCGGTTGCGCATCACCGCGAAGACCGAGAGATGCCGGGCCGGCGCCGCCTCGCCCTGAACCACGGAGGCGCGCTCGGCGGCCAATCGGTCCTGGAGCCAGGCGCTCTGCTGGGGTGTCAGCCAGCGCGCCTTGCCGGGTCCGTCGGGCAGCAGGAAGAAGGCGGCGAGACCGAGCAGCACCGCCGGTGCCGCCTCCAGGATGAACAGCCATTGCCAGCCGCGCAGGCCCATCATGCCGTCGGTGTTGAGGATCGCGGCGGAGATCGGCGAGCCGAGGAAGCTCGAGATCGGGATCGCCACCATGAAGACGGCCACGATCCGCCCCCGGTAGGCGCGCGGGAACCAGTAGGTCAGATAGAGGATCACCCCCGGGAAGAAGCCCGCCTCCGCGGCGCCCAGCAGCAGGCGCACGGCGTAGAAGGATGTCGGCCCGACCACGAAGGCCATGGCGGCGGAGACCAGCCCCCAGGTGATCATGATCCGGGCGATCCAGATCCGGGCGCCGAATCGCTCCATGGCGAGGTTGCTCGGCACCTCGCACAGCACATACGAGACGTAGAACAGGCCGCCGCCGAGCCCGAATTGGGCGGCCGAGAGCCCGATATCGTGGTTCATCTGCAGGGCGGCGAAGCCGGCATTCACCCGATCGACGAAGGCGATGAAGTAGGCCAGCATCAGGAACGGCAGGATCCGCCAGGTCACCCGGCGCAGGGTCGCCCGCTCGATCTCGGGCAACGCCGCCTCGATAGGTGTCGGGGCCATCCTGGTCTCCTCGGCTCGCCGGCCCCGGCATGGAACAGGCGCGCAGCGCAGGCCAGACGCCACGGGCGACAGTGCCGCCACTCTGTCATCGTGTGGCCGCGCAGCCGTGATCGGTTGGCGACACCCGCGAACACACCGAAGGTTGCGGTTTGCCCGCGGCCCGCGGACATGCGAGAGAAGCCGCATGTTGACCGTCGATAGCCTCTGGCGCGCGCGGCATCGCCTCGCGCAGTTCGGGAAGAAGCGGACCGGATCGCCGCGCATCCTCGTCATCGGCGTCTGCCAGGCCGGTTCCATCGCCAAGGCGATGCGCTATCTCCTGCCCGACGCGCAGGTGGATTTCGTCTCGGCGTTCACGGCCGCCCGCCGCTTTCCCCGCCTCGCCGACCTGATGGCGCATGCGGACGGGTACGACCACGTCTTCACCAGCATCTATCTGCCCCGGTTCAAGGGCGGCGGCACGATCGACACGCTGCGGACGCACCCGAAGGTGCGGCTGATCCCGACGATCGTGTTCGGCGCCTATCACCCGGACCTCGTGCATGTGGGCGTGCAGGATGCCGTCACGCTCAACGGCCTGATCTCCGGCCCCATGGGGCATTCGCATTCCGCGATCACGCTCTACGCCTATCTGGCCGGCTTCACGCAGGCCCAGGCCCTGCGCCTGTTCGCGGAACCGGTCTTCGAGCGCCTGGGCTACTTCGATCTGTGGGACGAGTCGGTGTCCTACCTGCGCGGGCTGGGCCGCCAGGCGGATTACGACCTCGACACGCATCTGACGCGCTGGGCGCGTCGCGGCTGCTTCATGCACTCGATCAACCACACGAAGCTGTACGTCGTGTCCGACCTCGCCCGGGGCCTGCTGACCAAGGCCGGCGTCCCGTTCGAGGCCTGTGACCTCGACGCCTTCCTGCCGGACGACCTCGGCGGCCAGGGCAGCTGGCCGGTCTATCCCGAGATCGCCCAGCATTACGGCATCGCGGGCAGCGCCCTGTTCTTCAAGGCCGAGACCCGCCGCTCCGGCCCGGCCCGCACGATGAGCCGGACGGAGTTCGTGGCCGCGGCCTATGCGAATTACGACCGCCGCGCGCGCAGCCTCCTGATCTCCCAGCGCGTCCAGGGCTGGCGCAACGACCCGCCGACCGTGGATTTCCTGCGCGAGGCCGCGGGCCGCGGCGAGGCTCCGGCCCGTTCGACGGTGCGGGTCCCGGCCGTGAACGCGGGCGGGTCCGGCAGTTTCGCCGGACACGCTTCGTAGGACGTCGCGGTCCGGCACTTCCCGATCCTCCCGGCGTTGTCGCGCACCGCCCCACCTGCGGGCGCGACGTCGAGGTATCCCGATGAGCCCGAAATCCCCGCATCGCGCCGGCCGCGCCGCGGCTGCGGCGGCCCTGACGCTCGTGGGCTCGGCCGCCGGCCTCGTGGCCTGGAGCCGGCTCGCCCGGCACCGGCACCAGCCCTTGCCGCCCGCCCTGCCCGGCCGGCACGAGCGGATCGCCACACGGCGGGCCGGGGACCTGTCGCTCTACAGCTCGACCGAGGCCGAGGGGGTGCCGCTCCTGCTGATCCACTCGATCAACGCGGCCGCGAACGCCTACGAGGTGCGGCCGCTCTACCTGCATTTCCGGAGCGCGCGACCGGTCTACGCCCTGGAGCTTCCGGGCTTCGGCTTCTCGGAGCGGTCGCGCCGCCGCTACACGCCGCGCCTGATGGTGGAGGCGATCCACGCCGCGGTGGACGAAATCCGGCGGCGTCACGGGGGCGTGGCGATCGACGCCCTGGCGCTGTCCCTGTCCGCGTCCTTCCTCGCCCGGGCGAGCCTGGAGCGTTCGGACGCGTATCGCAGCCTCGCCCTCGTCAGCCCGACGGGATTCGACGGACAACTCTCGGGCGAGGCGCCGCCGGACGGTCACCGCGGCCGCGACTGGCTGCTCGACCTCCTCGACCGGGCCCCCTTTGGCCGGCCCCTGTTCGACGCGCTGGTGACGCGACCGAGCATGCGCTTCTTCCTGCGGAAGACCTTCGGCTCCACGGAGATCGCCGAGGATCTCATGGACTACGATTATCTCTCGGCGCACCAGCCGGGCGCCGAGCATGCGCCCTGGTGCTTCATCTCCGGCCACCTCTTCCCCACCGACACGACGCGCCTCTACGAGCACCTGCGCCTGCCGGTCTGGCTGGTCCACGGCATCCGCGGCGACTTCGTGGATTACCGGCTCCTGCCGCGGGTCGCCGACCGTCCGAACTGGCGGATCGAGACCCTGCCGACCGGCGCGTTCCCGCATTTCGAGCAGCCGGAGGCGGTCACCGCCGCCTACGCGGCGTTCCTGGCAAGCCTCACGTCTGGGCCGGCGGATCGACCGGCGTGATCCGGTAGCGCAGCCAGACGACACCGCCGGACAGGCGCTCGCATTCGGTCAGGTCGAGCCGGCGCCGGCCGCCCATGGAGTCGTCCTCCGTTCCGGCGAAGTCGAAGACCGCCGGCGTCCCCGACAGGCCGTCCACCGCCGGTGCGAGGAGCAGGCTCAGCTCGTCGATGACGCCGGCCTTCAGCATCGAGCCGTTGATGTGGCCGCCGCCCTCGACCAGCAGGCGCTCGATGCCGAAGAGCGTCCTGAGCTTCGTCACCGCCACGCGAAAATCGACCTCCCGGTCCCCCGCGAACAGGTACGACTGGCCGCCGGCCCGGAGCGCCCGCAGATGCGCGTCCGGCACGGAGTCGGTGAGCACGACCACGACATGGTCGCCCTCGATCTCGTTGCGCGCGCGCCAATCCAGGCGTCCGCGCGCGTCGAGCGCCACCGCGTAGCCGGGTGCGTCGCGGCGCGCCACGTGGTCGACGCGGTCGAGGGGGCCGTCGTCGGGGATCGGCGCCGAAAGCGGCGCGGCGCTGTCGGCATAGCCCTGCATGGTCACCCGTCCGCACATCCAGGCATCGCCCTTCAGCTCGCCGTGGACCCGCTCGTAATGGCTGTCCGCGTCCAGGGTCTTCCAGCGCCGGGTCTTGATCCGGCCGTCCACCGAGGCGGTCATATGGCAGATCACGTGGGGGCGTTGGTTCGATGTCATGCCGTCTCCCAAGGCGCGTGGCCGCCGGTTGGTTCGTCGCGCTCGATCCGCCAAACTAGGCGAGCCGGTCCACCCGCCCAGGCCCCGCTCGAGCCGTTCCCGATCGCGTGGCGACGGGGAAAGGCTCAAAGCCCTTGATTGAACGCGCTCGCTCACGCCGAAGCGGTATCCATGTCGGTGGCGCGCGCTCCACCCCTCCGATCCATGCGGCGGGTCTCACCGCCACGCGCGTCGAGGGCGGCAGTGGACCGGCCGCGGCCCGATCCCGTAAGAATGGCGATGCCCCCCGAAACGCCGCCCTCCGCTGGAAACCGATGATCGATCTGACCCTCGATGCTGCCCGCCTCATCGTGGACACCGCGCTCCGTGCGGCGCGGGAACGCGGCCTGAAGCCGCTGGCCGTCGTGGTCTACGATGCCCGCGGGGCACTGAAATCCGCCGCGGTCGAGGACGGCACGTCCCTGCGCCGGGCCGAGATCGCCTCCGGCAAGGCCAACGGCGCCCTGGCGTTGGGGCTCGGCTCCCGGGCGATCCACGCCCGGGCGGAGGCGCAGCCCTACTTCGTGGCGGCCGTGACCCATCTGGCGGGTCCCGCCGCCCTGGTGCCGGTTCCCGGCGGCGTCCTGATCCGCTCCGGCGACGGCCGCCTCCTCGGCGCGGTCGGCATCTCGGGCGACACCTCCGACAACGACGAGATCTGCGCGGTGGCCGGGATCGAGGCCGCCGGCCTGGTGCCGGAGACCGGCGCCTGAGCGTGCGCCCGCGCCGACGCGACTGGCTGGCCGGGGCCGCCGCCCTGGCGGCGGTGCGGCCCGCCCGCGCCGCCGAGCCACTCTACCGCCGCGGCAACGACGCCGATCCCGAGACCCTCGACCCGCACCGCTCGTCCACGGTGGCGGAGGCGCACATCCTGCGCGACCTCTGCGACGGCCTGCTGACCTACGACAATCACGGCGCCATCATCCCGGGCGCCGCCCGGGCCTGGACCGTCTCGGAGGATGGGCTGACCCTGCAGTTCGAGCTCCGGCCCGACGGCCGCTGGTCGAACGGCGAGCCGGTCACGGCGGATGATTTCGTCTATGCGTTCCGCCGCATCCTCGATCCGGCCACCGGGGCGAAATACGCCGAGATCCTGTTCCCGATCCGCAACGCCGCCGCCGTGAACCGCGGCGGGAAACCCGCCGACGCCCTCGGGGTCGCCGCGGAGGGGGTGCTGCGGCTCGCGATCACCCTCGAACAGCCGACCCCCTACATCCTGGAACTCCTGACGCACCAGACCGCCCTGCCGGTCCATCGAGCCTCCGTGGAGCGCCACGGCGACAGCTTCACCCGCCCCGGCAACTACGTCACCAACGGCGCCTACCGGCTCCGCGATCAGGTGCCGGGCGGCGCGATCACCCTGGAGGCGAACCCGCACCATCCCGACGCGGCGAAGTTCGCGATCCGGCAGGTCGCGTTCCTGCCGACGCCCGACATGGCCTCGGCGGTGCGCCGCTACGCCGCCGGGGAGATCGACTCCCTGGCGGATTTCCCGGCGGACCAGATCGCCGACCTGCGCCGCCGCTTCGGCCCGCAGGTGGTGCTCGGCCCCGCCCTGGGGCTCGCGGCCCTGGCGATTAACACCCGCAAGGCCCCGTTCTCGGACCGGCGCGTCCGCCAGGCTTTGTCCCTCATCATCGACCGGGAATACCTCGCCGACGGGCTCAACGGCGGCACCATGAGCCCGGCCTATTCCCTGTGCCCGCCGGGCCTCGACAATTACCGGACGCCCCCCGAGACCGAGGGCCGCCTCGGCCTGCCGATCGACCACGAAGAGACCGCGCGCCGCCTCCTCGCCGAGGCGGGCTTCGGCCCCGACCACCCGCTCATGGTGGAGTACCGGTTCAACGTCAGCGACAACAACCGCACCGTGGCGGTGGCGATCGGCGAGATGTGGCGCGACCTCGGGATCGTGACCCGCTACGTCTACACCGACGCCAAGACGCATTTCGCCTATCTGCGCGACGGCGGCGATTTCGACGTGGCGCGCATGAGCTGGATCGCCGACTATTCCGATCCACAGAACTTCCTGTTCCTGCTCCTCAGCGGCAACGATGGCCTGAATGTCGGCCACTGGTCGGACCCCGCCTTCGACGACCTGATGGCGCGGGCCGCCGCCGAGCGCGACCTCGCCCGGCGTGCCGGCCTGCTCCACGACGCGGAGTCGATCGCCCTGCACGAGCTGCCCTGGATCCCGCTGATGCATTACCGGTCCAAGGCGCTGATCGCCCCGCGGCTGCACGGCTACCACCCGAACCTGCGCAACGCCGCGCCGACGCGGTTCCTGAGGCTCGACGCGTGATCCGCTTCATCCTGCGCCGCCTCGCGCAGGCGGTGCCGACGCTGCTCGCGGTCGTGACCGTCAGCTTCTTCCTGATGCGGCTCGCCCCCGGCGGTCCCTTCGACATGGAACGGCCGCTGGCGCCCGCCGCCATGGAGAACCTGCGCCGGGTCTACGGGCTCGACCGGCCGCTGATCGCGCAGTTCGGCAGCTACCTCGCGGCGCTGGCCCGGGGCGACCTCGGGCCGTCCTTCTCGTTCCGGGATCAGAGCGTCCTCGACCTGATCGCCCGGGGCCTGCCGGTCTCGGCGACGCTCGGCGCCCTGGCCCTGGTCCTGGCGTCGAGCCTGGGCGTCGGGCTCGGCGTGGCGGCGGCGCTCCGACGCGGCGGCGCCCTCGACCGCCTCCTCGGGATCGGTGCCGCGCTGACCCTGTCGCTGCCGAGCTTCGTGGTCGCGCCGCTCCTGCAGATCGCCTTCGGTCTGAGCCTGCGCTGGCTGCCCCTGAGCGGCTGGGACGGCGGCGCGCCGAGCCATCTCGTCCTGCCGGTGATCACCCTGGCCCTGCCGCAGGTGGGGGCCCTGGCGCGCCTGACCCGGGCGTCCCTCGGGGAGGTCCTGCGCACGCAGCCGGTGCGGACGATGCGCAGCCTCGGCCTGCCGCCGCTCCGCGTGACCCGGCACGCGCTGCGGGGGGCGCTGCTGCCGGTGGTCGCCTATCTCGGGCCCCTCGCCGCGTCCCTGCTCACCGGCTCGGTGGTGGTCGAGACGATCTTCGGCCTGCCCGGGATCGGCCGCTACTTCGTCGAGGGGGCGCTCAACCGCGACTACACGCTGGTGATGGGCACGGTGCTGCTCGTCGCCGCGCTTGTGATCGCCCTCAACCTTGCCGCCGACCTCGCCTGCGCGTGGCTCGATCCCCGCCTGCGGGTGGCGGCGTGAGCGCGGCACCGGCGCGGTCGGGACCTGTAGGACGAGCCGTGGCGCGCCTTTTTCGGACGCGCCCGGCGATGGCGGCGCTCGCCGTGCTGATCGGGATCGCCCTGGCCTGCCTCGCCGGTCCGGGCTTCACCGGGCACGATCCCGAGCGGGCCTATCCGGATCTCCGCCAATTGCCGGCCGGCCTCGCGGCGCAGCCGGATGCCGCGCATCTCGGCCCGGCCCTGGAGCGCCTCGCCTTCCGGATGCGGGCCCGGCTCGACGCCGTGGCGCGCGACGGCGACACCCTGCGCCTGACCCTCGGCTCGGAGGCAGGCGTCGACCGGCGCAGCCTCGTCTACCTGCCGCGCTCGGCACTGTTCGGCGCGCCGGAGATCCTGGAGGACCGGGACGGCGGCCGCGGGCTCGTGGTCGCGGTGCCGCTGCGGCGCCTGTACTTTCCCCTCGGAACCGACATCCAGGGCCGCGATCTCCTGACCCGCTGCCTCGTCGCCGGCCGCATCTCCCTGGCGATCGGCCTCGCGACCAGCCTCGTGGCCCTGCTGATCGGGGTCGCCTACGGTGCCACGGCGGGCTTCCTGGGCGGGGCCGCGGATGCCGTGATGATGCGGTTCGTGGATGTGCTTTACGCCCTCCCCTTCGTGTTTTTCGTCATCCTGCTGCTGGTGTTCTTCCGCTCGAGCCTCGTGCTGATGCTGGTTGCCATCGCCGCCGTCGAATGGCTCGACATGGCCCGGGTGGTCCGGGCCCAGACGCTGTCGCTGCGCGAACGCGACTTCGTCCGCGCGGCCCGCGCCCTGGGGGTCGGCACGCCCGGCATCATCGCCCGCCACATCGTGCCCAACACCCTCGGCCCGGTCGCGGTGACCGCGACGCTGCTGGTGCCGCAGGTGATCCTGCTCGAGAGTTTCCTGTCGTTCCTCGGGCTCGGCGTGCAGGAGCCGCAGACGAGTTGGGGTGTGCTCGTCGCGGACGGGGCGCGCGCGATCGAGGCGGCGCCCCACATGCTGGCGGCCCCGGCGCTCTTCCTGATCGCCACGCTGGTGGCGTTGAACCTGTTCGGCGACGGCCTCGCCGACGCGCTGGATCCGCGTGCGGACTAGCCTCAGCCCAGTTGCCGGATCGGCGCGCCGGCGAGCCAGGCCTCGATATCCTCCACCGCCTGGGTGAAGAATGTCCGGTAATTGTTGCGCGAGACGTAGCCGAGATGCGGCAGCGCCAGGACGTTTGGCAGGTGCCGGAACGGGCTGTCGTCGGGCAGCGGCTCGGTTTCGAACACGTCGAGGCCGGCACCGGCGATCCACGCCTCCCGCAGCGCCTGCACCAGAGCGGCCTGATCGACGATCGGTGCCCGGGCGGTGTTCACCAGATAGGCGGTCGGCCGCATGCGGCGCAGTTCCGCCGCGCCGACGAGCCCGCGCGTCCGGTCGCCGAGCACGAGATGGATCGTGACGACGTCGCTCGCCTCCAGCAGGGCCTCCTTCGAGGCCACGCGCGCGACACCGGCGGCCGCCGCCCGGGCCTCGTCGAGGTTCGGGCTCCAGGCGATCACCCGCATGCCGAAGGCGTGCCCGATGGCGGCGACCCGCGCGCCGATCTTGCCGAGTCCGAGGATGCCGAGGGTGGCGCCCGCGAGGTCGGTCCCGATCGTGCTCTGCCACGGACCGCCGATGCGGAGATTGTGATTCTCGCGGGGGAGTTGACGGGCGAGCCCGAGGATCAGCGCCCAGGTCAGCTCGGTCGGCGGCGCCGGGCTCGACTCGGTGCCGCAGACGGTGATGCCCCGCCCCCGGGCCGCCGCGACATCGATGGCGAGGTTGCGCAGGCCGCTGGTCACCAGCAGTTCGAGCCGCGGCAGCCGCTCCAGCAGAGCTGCCGGGAACGGCGTGCGCTCCCGCATGATCACCAGGATCTCGGCCTCGGCGATCCGCGATACCAGCGCGTCCCGGTCCGGGATGTGCTCGGCGACGGCGGAGACGGCGACGCGATCGGACAGGCGCGACCAGTCGGCCAGCGACAGGGCCGCCTGCTGGTAGTCGTCGAGGATCAGGCAGGTTCGCATGGCGGGTGCTCATCGCAGTGTTGCGCCGCCGGTAATCCGCGGCGCCGGGCGGCGTTCCCGTGCGCGGAAGGTCGCCGCACGCCTGCACACGGGCTCGGGTCCGCCATCACGGGTGCTGCCGGCCCCGGTGGCGCGCCAGAAATTCCAGCACAGCCGCGTTGAAGGCATCGGGGTTGTCCCGATTCATCGCGTGGGCGGCGTTCGGGATCACGATGGCCGCCGGGATCGCCGGATTGCACGTGCGCGCCGCGGCGAACCCCTCGGGATACCGCTTGGGACTGCGTTCGCCGGTCAGCGTCAGGATGGGAAAGCTGAACTTGGCGATGTCCGAGCAGGTGATGTGACCGCGCTCGCCGCTGTCGACGCCGGTGCCGAGATTGTCGAGCAGGATCTCCTTCTGCAGTGCCGAACGCTTGGCCCAGGTCCCGGGCCCGTTCAGGCCGTCGGTGAATTCCTGACCCGCCTTCTCCTTGTCCCCCGCCGCGAGGTTCACCCGCAGCCGCGAGACCAGACCCTTGACCTCCCCGGCCATCGCCTGCGTTTCAGGTGTCTCGGGAAGCAGACCCTCCATCCCGCTGGCATCTTCCAGGATCAGCGTCCTGATGAGTTCGGGGTGCTCCTTGGCCACGGTCAGGACCACCGCACCGCCCCGGGAGTGGCCGAGCAGATGCACCGGTCCGAGATTCAGCTGTTGAATCAGCGCGGCGACATCGGCGGCGTGCTGCGCGATGGAGAAATCCTCACCGACGCCGTTCCACCGTTCCGGATAATAGTGGCGCAGGCTGAGCGCAAAGACGCGGTACGCCTTCGCGAGCGCCGGCACCTGGGCGTACCAGATCCGGTAATCGCCGAGCGAGCCGTGCACCAGCACGACCGGCTCGCCAGATCCGGTCTCCTGATAGGTGAGCGGATAACCCGCCACGGACACGGATTTCACCCCGTCCGGGATCGCCCATTGCGCCTGTGCGCAGGTCGGCTGCCCCAAGCACAGCCCGAGCGCCAGCGCAGCCATCATCGAACGCATCACGTATCCTCTTCCGCGTCGTGTCCGTTGTCAGGGTGTTTGCGGGGCCCAACCGTGTTCGCCCCGGTTGTCCGATCCAGCCAGCGCCGCGAAGGCCTCCGCGACCCCCGCGGCGCCCGGATCCCGCACACCCGCGAGGTCACCGGCGGCGAGGTAGCTGGACCGGCCGGCTCCGGCGCGGTCCATCCGGGCCGTCGCCTCGGCGCCCGCGCGGGCCGCGGCGGCGGCGGCGGCGAGGCCGCCATCCCTCAGGGCCTTGACCGCGGGGATCAGGGCGTCGAGGAGCGTGCGGTCACCCAGGCTGGCCCCGCCGTAGGCCTGGACCCGCGCCACGCCCTTGGCCAGCGCCTCGGGCCAGGCGGCCCCGTCGGCGAGCCCCGCGGCGGTCGCGGCGAAGAAGATCGAACCGAGGACGCCGCTCGATCCGCCCACGGCGCGGCCGATCCGCTCGGCGAGCGCCCGGCACAGGGCGGCGGGATCGGCCTGCGGCAGGCGGTCGAAGTCGGCCTGGACCGCCCGCGCCGCCCCCGCGAAGGTGGTGCCGGCATCGCCGTCGCCGACCTTCGCGTCGAGGGCGTTGAGGCTGTCCTCGGCGGCGATCAGCTTCCTGGCCACGGCGGCGATCCGGGCGGCCGTCACAGCCTCGTGCGACGGCGTGAAGACCTCCCCGGCGAGCCCCTTGGGCAGCGGGCGCAGGCGCGGCGGCACGACCCGCATGGCCGCGGGCCAGGCCGGCACCGGAACCGGCGCCAGGAGCGCTGCTTCGAGCTCGTCGTCGAGGGGCAGGACGGACAGCGAGGCGCCGTGCATGTCGAGCGCCGTCATCAGCGGCGCCGGACCGAGCAGGAGGCGGACACGCTTGCCGAGGCCGGTGGCCAGAACCGCCCGGGTCAGGGCCTGCATCTCCAGCGCGGAGGTGGAGCCGAGATTGTTCACGAGGAGCGCCAGCCGGTCGGCGCCCGCGACCGCATCGGAGAGGCGCTCCGCCATCATCCGCGCGAGTTCGCTGACCGGGGGCAATGGGATGCGTTCCGCGCCGGGCTCGCCATGGATGCCGAGGCCGAGCTCGGCCTGCCCCTCGGCCAGGCGCTCGCTGCGGGGCGAGCCGGGGATCGTGCAGGTCGAGACCGCGATGCCCAGCGACTTCGCCGCGGCGGCACGGTGCGCGAGGGCGGCCACCACCTCCAGCGGGGCCCCCGCCTCGGCGGTGTGGCCCGCGACCTTGTGGACGAACAGCGTGCCGGCGATGCCGCGGGGCTGCCGGGCTTCGGCCAGGGCGATGTCGTCGGAGACGATGACCGTCTCGACCCTGTGGCCCAGCGCCCGGGCGCGTTCGGCGGCGAGGCCGAAATTGAGCCGGTCGCCCGCGTAGTTCTTGATGACGAGCAGGCAGCCGGCCGGTCCCGACACGGCGAGGATTCCCGCCAGCACCGCGTCGACGCTCGGCGAGGCGAACACGTCGCCGCAGACGGCCGCACTCAGGAGGCCGGGTCCGACGAAGCCCGCATGGGCCGGCTCGTGGCCGGAGCCGCCCCCCGAGATCACCGCCACCCTGCCGGGATCGGTCTCGGCGCGCAGCACCACGCGGATGCCGGGATCGCCGTCGAGCCGGGCGAGGCGTCCGCCGCTCGCCGCCAGCAGGCCGTCGATGGCGTCGTTGACCAGGGTGGCACGGGCGTCGAAGAAATGGGCCATGGCGTGACCTTCGGGTGGGCCGGTCCGCGATTCTCGTCAGCGGCTCTTGGTGCAGTGTCCGCCTGATCGCGCCGCGCTGGCAACAACCACCGCCCCTGCGAGCGGAGCGGTGACGGTCGACCGCGCGCGCAATGTCCGGTCGTTCCACCTCAGACCCCATCCTGAGGTGACCGCGCCAGCGGGTCTCAAAAAAGCCCTCCCGCGCGCCGGCCTGGCATCACTCCTTCACGGCGCCGGTCAGTGCCGAGACGTAATACTCCACGAAGAACGAGTAGAGGATCACCAGCGGTAGGGAGCCGAGCAGCGCGCCGGCCATCAGCGAGCCCCACTTGTAGACGTCACCATCGACGAACTCGCTGACCACGGCGATCGGCACGGTCTTGTTCTGCGTCGAGGACAGGAAGGTCAGCGCGTAGATGAACTCGTTCCAGCACAGCGTCAGCGAGAAGATCCCGGCCGAGATCAGCCCCGGGAAGGCCAGCGGCAGGACGATCTTGGTCAGGATCTGCCACCGGCTCGCGCCGTCCATCAGCGCGCATTCCTCCAGCTCGTAGGGGATGGTCTTGAAGTAGCCCATCAGCAGCCAGGTCGAGAACGGGATCAGGATCGTCGGATAGGCCAGGATCAGGGCGATCGGCGAATCGAACAGGCCATAGGCCTGGACGATGGTGGCCAGCGGGATGAACAGGATCGAGGGCGGCACCAGGTAGGCGAGGAAGATCGCCGCGCCGACCCAGCCGGCCCCCCGGTAGCGGACCCGCACGCAGGCATAGGCGGCGAGGACGCTGGCAAACAGCGACAGCGCGGTGGCGGCGACCGACACGTACATCGTGTTCCAGAGCCAGCGCGGATATTGCGTCTCGAACAGCAGCTTGTGGATGTGCTTGAACGTCGGATCCACCACCCAGAACGGGTTGTAGTGCTCCATGTCGATCAGTTGTGCGTCTGGTTTGATGGCGGTGAGCGCCATCCAGTAGAACGGGAACAGCAGCACGACGAGGATGACGAGCAGCGGCAGGTAGGTGGTGATCAGCCGCCGGGGCAGGCGGTCGAGATAGGCCATACCCTCCGAATTGTCGGTGAGCCCGGCCGGCGGCCCCGCCAGGACGGGGGCGAGGTGCGGATCGGCATGGGCCGGCGGTGCGGGCGCGCTCATCGGTCGGACTCCCCGGCCTGCCAGGCCCGGCGCTGGAGGCCGAACCACGAGATGCCGATCGCGGCGAGCAGGAACGGCACCATCGCGGTGGCGATCGCCGCCCCCTCCCCCAGCGTCCCCGAGAGGATGCCGCGCTGGTAGGACAGGGTCGCCATGAGGTGCGTGGCGTTGACCGGGCCGCCCCGGGTCATGGCCCAGATCAGCTGGAAATCGGTGAAGGTGAACAGCACCGAGAAGGTCATCACCACGGCGATGATCGGCGTCAGCAGCGGCAGGGTGATCCGCCAGAAGATCTGCCAGTTCGAGGCGCCGTCGAGCGTCGCCGCCTCGTAGAGCGAGGGCGAGACCGTCTGGAGGCCGGCGAGCAGCGTGATCGCGATGAACGGCACCCCGCGCCAGATATTGGCGAAGATCACGCAGGCCCGGGCCATGGCCGGCTCACCGAGAAAGTCGATGTTGCCCTCGATGATCCCGAGATGGCGCAGCGACCACGAGATGATCGAGAACTGGCTGTCGAAGATCCACCAGAACGCGATGGCCGAGAGCACGGTCGGCACCACGAACGGGATCAGCACGATCGACCGGACGATGGCCTTGAACGGCATGTTCTTGTTGAGCAGCAGGGCGAGGTAGAGCCCGACAGCGAACTTCACTACGGAGGCGACCGCCGTGTACAGGCAGGTGTTGAACACCGAGAGCCAGAACACGTCGTCGTCCCAGAGCCACGCGTAGTTCTCCAGGCCGATGAAGACGCCGTCCCGGCCGATCCGTGCATTGGTGAAGGACAGCCAGATGCCCTTCAGGAGCGGGTAGGCCAGGAACAGGCCGAGGATCAGCGCGGTCGGCAGCATGAACCAGAAACCCGCCCAGCCGCGGCTGGCCCGCAGCCGCTGCCAGCCTGAACGGGTCGGGACCGCGACCGGGGCGGGCTGCGTCAGGGCCGTGTGCGCCATGCTTTCGCCTCCGCGCCGGGGGGGGATCAGGTGTTCCGGAAGATGCGCTGGGCGGCCCGCTCGGCGTTGCGGATGGCGCCCTTCACGTCCTCCCGGCCGGTGCAGTGGCTAGCGAACATGTCGACCACCACGAAGTCGGCCAGCACCGCCGCGATGCGCTCGCTCACCGGCGCTTGCCCGCCCGCCGCGAGGGATCGCCGGCCCGCCTCGGCGAAGACCGCGTTCTTCGGGTCGCTCGTCCAGATCGGTTTCTTGGGATAGTTCGACAGCGGCTCGCACAGGTAGCCCTGCGCGGCCTCCAGCCAGGGATTGTAGTTCTGCGCCTCCATCATGAAGGCGATGAAGGCCTTGCAGGCGTTGGGCGCCTTCGAATACTTGAAGGCCAGGATCGGGTAGGCGAGCTGGAACTCGGTCGGCTTGCCCACCGGGCCGACCGGCCAGACTGCGTGGTCCATATCCTCGGCGAGCTTCGGATTGTCCTTCTTGGCAGCGGCGTAGATTGAGATGCCGTTGTTGGTCAGGTACAGATCGCCGGCCAGGAACGCCTTGTTGTTCGACGAATCGTTCCACGACACGGTGCCCGGCACGAAGGTCTCGTACAGGGATTTCACGTATTCGAGCGCCTTGGCAGTCTCGGGCGCATTGATCACGATCTTCTCGTTGGCGTCCACGAGATTGCCGCCATGGGCCCAGAGCGCCCAGTGGCACCACGTGTTGCCGTCGCCGGTGGCGTGGCCGAGGGCGAAGCCAGCCGGGGTGTTGTTCTTCTTCAAGCCCCGGCAGAGGTCGAGAAAGCCCGCGGTATCGGTGGGAAATTTGCTGAACCCGGCCTTGTTCATCGCCGAGATGCGGTAGTTGGGATAGCCGCCGTTGAATGCGACCGGGATGGCGATCCACTGACCCTTGACCTTGCCGTAGGCCTCCGCCGACGGGAACCAGGGGCCGTATTTCTTGGCGAGCGAGGCCGCCACGTCCTCCAGCGGCAGACACTTGTCCGGGAACAGCGCCGGAAACGAGAACAGCCCCCAGACCATGTCGGGCCCCTGCCCGGTATTGGCTGCCACAGAGGCCTTGGGCTGGATGTCGTCGTAGGATTCGTTGCTGACCGTGATCTTGACGCCGGTCGCCTGGGTGAAGGCATCGACCATCTTCAGGAAGGCCTCGTCCTCGCTCGGCACGAAGCGCTTCCAGCGGAGCAGCGACAGGCTGGCCCCGGGCTCGGGCTTCCACTCGGTGCCCTGCGCCCAGGCCTTGGCGAAGCCGAGGAGGTCCCCGCCGGCGGCGAGGCCGGTCGCGGCGGCGCCGGCGAGCAGGGAACGGCGATCGAGAACGGGCATCGGCGGCTTCTCCCTGGGTGATCCTGTCCGGCGGCCGCGCGCGGCGTCCCGCCCTGTCATCCTGTGGGGCTCAGGTCGGTCAGCTCGACAGACGATGCCCGGTCCCGGCGTCGAAGAAATGTACCCGGTTCGGGCGCAGCGAGACGGTCTCCCCCGGCCGTTCGGTGACTCGCTCCCGAAGCACGCAGGTGAGATCCTGGCCGACCGCGCGCACCGCCAGCATGGTCTCCGAGCCGGTGGGCTCCACGACCACCACCTCGGCGGCGATCCCGTCCGGGGCGAGATCGAAATGCTCGGGCCGGACGCCCAGGACGAGCGGCCTGCCCTCCACACCGGCCGGCGCGTCGTCTAGCGGGACCGTCAGGCCCGTATCGGTGACGAAGGTCAGGCGGCCGTTCGCCCGGATCCTCCCGGGCAGGAAGTTCATCGCCGGGGAGCCGATGAAGCCCGCCACGAACAGGTTGTCGGGCCGGTCGTAGAGATCCAGCGGTGCCCCGATCTGCTCGACGATGCCGTCGTGCATCACCACGATCCGGTCGGCCATGGTCATGGCCTCGATCTGATCGTGGGTGACGTAGATGGTCGTGGTCTTCAGCCGCTGGTGGAGCTCCTTGATCTCGGTGCGCATGGCCACGCGCAGCTTCGCGTCCAGATTCGAGAGCGGCTCGTCGAACAGGAACACCTGCGGGTCGCGGACGATCGCCCGCCCCATCGCCACGCGCTGGCGCTGCCCGCCGGAGAGCTGGCGCGGATAGCGGTCGAGCAGATGCGTGAGCCCGAGGATCTGTGCGGCCCTGTTGACCCGCAGGTCGATCTCGGCGGCGGGCGCCTTCCGGATCCGCATCGAGAACGCCATGTTCTCGCGGACCGTGAGGTGCGGATAGAGCGCGTAGTTCTGGAACACCATCGCGATGTCCCGCTCCTTGGGCGGCACATCGTTCACGATCCGCTCGCCGATGCGGATCTCGCCGCCGGAGATGTTTTCGAGTCCGGCGATCATCCGCAGCAGGGTCGATTTCCCGCAGCCCGACGGGCCGACCAGGATCACGAATTCACCGTCCCTTATGTCGACGGACACGCCGTGCAGGACATTCGTCGATCCGAAAGCCTTGCGAACCTCGCGGATTCCCACCGAGGCCATGCTTCCTCCCGATCAGGGCCACTCTGTCGGCGGCTCTATCGCGCCAGTACAGGGGAGCGAGGGCGGGAAAGCAAGCCGTAACCTTCACGATCCCGCAGAATGCCCTGCTTCTGTCAGCCGAGATCCCGAAACCGGTGACGGCCCCGCCGGCGTGAAACGCCCGGCAAGCTCCGGACACCCCCGGGAATGCTAGAGCGGGCGCGGCACGCGCTCGGGGAAAGCCGCGGCCCGTCGTCAGGGGAAAGGCAGCACCATGTCGTCATCCGGTCTCACCGCGCACGCGATCCTGCCCGCGGATGGCTGCCGCGGCGCGCTCGTCGGCCGGGTGTGGCGCCCGGAGGCGCAGGGCCCGAGCGTCGTGGCGATTCGCGCCGGCGCGCCGGGGGAGGCGCGGGTGGTCGACGTCACGGCCCGGCTGCCGACCGTGAGCGACCTGTGCGAAACCCCGGATCCCGCTGCGGCGCTGCGCGGCGCGGCGGGCGAGGATCTCGGCGGCCTCGACGCGATCCTCGCCAACACGCCGCCGGACACCCGCGATCCGGGCCGGCCGTGGCTCCTCGCCCCCGTCGATCTCCAGGCCCTCAAGGCGGCGGGCGTCACCTTCGCCACGTCCATGCTGGAGCGGGTCATCGAGGAGCGGGCCCGCGGCGACCTCGCCGCCGCCGCGGCGATCCGCGCGGAGGTCAAGCGCCTCGTCGGCCGCGACCTGCGCAAGTTGAAGCCCGGCTCGCCGGAGGCGATGGCCCTCAAGGGGGTGCTCGTCGCGCAGGGTGCCTGGAGCCAGTACCTCGAGGTCGGCATCGGGCCGGATGCGGAGATCTTCACCAAGGCGCAGCCGCTCTCGGCGGTGGGCTGCGGCGCGGATGCGGGGCTGCATCCGGACTCGCACTGGAACAACCCCGAGCCGGAAATCGCCCTCGCGGTCGCGTCCGATCAGCGGATCGTCGGGGCGACGCTCGCCAACGACGTCAACCTGCGCGACTTCGAGGGGCGGTCGGCGCTGCTCCTCGGCAAGGCCAAGGACAACAACGCCTCCTGCGCCCTCGGGCCGTTCCTGCGCCTGTTCGACGATACGTTCGACCTCGACAGCGTCCGCCGCACCACCGTCACCCTGGAGGTGACCGGCGCGGACGGGTTCCGCATGGAGGGCACCTCGCCGCTCGCCGAGATCAGCCGCGATCCGGACGAGCTGGTGGCCGCCCTGATGGGGCGCACGCACCATTACCCGGACGGCGCGCTGCTGCTCCTCGGCACGATGTTCGCGCCGATCCAGGACCGGCACGGACCGGGCCTCGGCTTCACCCATGTCGAGAACGACCGGGTCGTGGTGGCGAGCCCGGAACTCGGCAGCCTCGTCAACCGCATGCGCCCGTGCGACGCCTGCGCGCCGTGGACCTTCGGCGCCCGGGCCTTGATGCGCAACCTCGCGGCGCGCGGGTTTCTGTGACAGAGCGACGGGCGGAGCCCCGCCCGACCCGGCGCCCGAGCCTGCCGAGAGGATGCCGATGACGAACGCCGCCCTCCTCGACCGCCTCGCCGCGCTGGTCGGACCGTCCGGCCTCGTCACCGGCGAGGAGCTGCGCGGGCGCTCGGCGAACTGGACGCGGCCGACCGAGCCCTGCGCCGCCCTGGCGCTGGTTCGTCCGCGCAGCACCGCCGAGACCAGCGCGGTCATGGCGGCCTGCCACGCGGCGGGGATCGCGGTGGTGCCGCGGGGCGGCGCCACCGGCCTGGTCGACGGCACCCTCTGCGCGCCCGACGAGATCACCCTCTCGACGGAGCGGATGACCGGCATCGAGCCGGTGGACCCGCTGGGCATGACCGTGGTGGTCGGCACCGGCGCCACCATCGAGAGCGTGCAGGACGCCGCCGCGGCGGGCGGCCTGTTCTTCCCCCTGGATCTCGGTGCCCGCGGCTCGGCGACGATCGGCGGCGCGATCTCCACCAATGCCGGCGGCCTGCGGGTGCTGCGCTACGGCATGACGCGCGAGATGGTGCTGGGCCTCGAAGCCGTGCTGGCTGATGGCACAGTGGTCTCGTCCATGCGCCCGCTGATCAAGAACAACACCGGCCTCGACCTGAAGCAGCTCTTCATCGGCACCGAGGGGACGCTGGGCATCGTCACGCGGGCAGTGCTGCGGCTGCGCCCGGAGCCCGCCGGCTACGCCACGGCGCTGATCGCCTGCCCGGGGGTCGACGACGGCGCCCGGGTGCTGCGTGCGGCCCAGAGCGCCTTCCAGGGTCGGGTCTCGTCCTTCGAGGGGCTGTGGCCCGAATTCTATAAACTGATGACCGCTCCCGGCCGGGCCAAGGCGCCGCTCGGCTACGCGTATCCGTTCTACGCGATCATCGAGGTCGAGTGCGTGCCCGAGGAATGCGACCGCTTCCTCGGCCTGCTGGAGGGCCTGATGGGCGACGGCACGATCCTCGACGCGGCCGTGGCCTCGTCCGAGGAGCAGCGCCGCGGGATGTGGCGCATCCGCGACCGGGTCGAACACCTCAACGCCGACGGGATCGAGCGCGCCTTCGACGTCAGCGTGCCGCTCGCCAAGATGGACGGCTACGTCCGCGGCGCGCTGGACCGCCTCGCCGCGATCCCCGGCTGCCGCGCCGTGGTCTACGGCCATATCGGCGACAACAACCTGCACTGGAACACGACCCGCCTCGACGCCGGCGGCAACGCCTTGATCGACGCCGCGATCTACGCGCCGCTCGCCGAGCTGAACGGCTCGGTCTCGGCGGAGCACGGGATCGGCCTGGAGAAGCGGGGCAAGCTGCCGCTCTCGCGCTCGCCGGAGGAGATCGGCGCGATGCGGCTCATCAAGCGGGCGCTCGATCCGGACAACCGGCTGAATCCGGGCAAGATCTTCTGAAGGCGCTGGCGGTGGCGCGACGACCGCCGGAGCCGGCGGCCAAACCGCTGCGGTTGACTGTGAGGCTGACCCCGCGCGGCGGCCGCGACGCCGTGGAGGGATGGATCCGCGATGCGGATGGCGCGCCCTGCCTCAAGGTGCGCGTCGCGGCCCCGCCCGTCGACGGGGCGGCCAACACGGCCCTCGAACGGCTGATCGCGGATGCCCTCGGGGTCGCGGGCGGCGCAGTCAGGATCGTGGCCGGCCACCAGGGGCGGGTGAAGCGCCTGGATATTGCGGGCATCCATGATGATGCCCTCGCCAGGGCCTTCGGCGAGCCGACATAGGCCGGCGTGCGGCGACGCGACTGCGCCAGGCCGCCGGTCGCAGGCGCCTCGAGCCAATTCTGGCATTCAAGCCCCGGCACCCGGCGGAATGCGTCGCGGTTCGCGCTGACCAGCCGCAGGTTCGAGGCCGGGCATTGGGCGGCAATAAGGAGATCGTTCGGTCCGATCGGCGTGCCCCGCTTCTCCACGACCGCGCGTATCGCGCCGTACTGGTGATCCGCTGGACTTGTCAGGGGCACGATCGGGATCGCCGCGAGGACCGTTCTGGTGCGATCCGCAAGAGCCTTGGACCCTTTCCGCGCAACGCCCTACCGGATCTCGGCCGCCACAACGATGCGCGTGCAGATGTTGGCCGTGCACCCGTCGAGCCTCGCGGCGACCGGGCTGTCACGTCCGCGGTTGATGAGATCCGACAGGATGTCGGTATCGAGCAGATCGTGAATCAGACCGCTCAAAGGACAACGTCCTCGGCGTCGAGATCCGGGATCGCGTCCAACGTGTCTTCGGGCGAACGCGGTTCCAGCGAGGCGATGAGGACCACAAGCCCGAGTCTCGGCCGGAGGACCAGGCTGCCGTCGGCTGGCCGCGAGACCGCCACCTCGTCGCCAGGCCGTTCGAACGCCTTCGGAATCCGAACGGTCGGGCTGCGGTTATTCCTGACCACTTTCGCGATGCGTTCCACCGCCACCTCCCGGCATATGCCGGCGCTCGCGGCCTCGGAAGCGCGCGTCAAGCGCCCCTCAGAACGCCACCTTGTCGCCGCCCTTCAGCGCCAGCATCTCCCGCGCCTCGTCGGGGGACGCGATGGCCAGGCCGAGCCCCTCGATGATCGAGCGGACGCGTCGCACCTGCGCGGCGTTGGTCTCGGCGAGCTTGCCGGGGCCGTCCCACAGGCTGTCCTCCAGCCCGACGCGGACGTTTCCGCCCATCGCGGCCGCCATGGCGGCGATGTTCATCTGGTTGCGGCCCACTCCCAGCACCGACCAGCGGTATTGATCGCCGAACAGCCGGTCGGCGGTGCGCTTCATGTGCATCACGTCGTCGGGATGGGCGCCGATCCCGCCTTGAAGCCCGAACACGGTCTGGATGAACAGCGGCGCCTGTACGAGCCCGCGGTCGAAAAAGTATTTCAGGTTGTAGAGATGGGCCGTATCATAGCACTCGAACTCGAACCTCGTCCCGTTCGGGCCGCAGGTGGTCAGGATGTGCTCGATCTGCCCGAACGTGTTGCGGAAGATGATGTCCTTGTTGCCGAGGTAATCCCGCTCCCATTGGTGCTTCAGGTCCTTGAAGCGATCGAGCATGCCGAACAGGCCGAAATTCATCGAGCCGAGGTTCAGCGAGGCGACCTCGGGCTGGAAGGTCGCGGCCGGGCGCACCCGCTCCTCGATCGACATGGTCGGCGCGCCGCCGGTGGTGATGTTCACCACGCAGGACGAGCGCTGCTTGATCACCGGCAGGAACTTGGCGAAGGCCTCCGGCGACTGGTCCGGCTGGCCGGTCTCCGGGTCGCGGGCATGGAGATGCACGATGGCCGCGCCGGCCTCGGCGGCGCCGATGGCGGCGTCGGCGATCTCCTCGGGGGTCACGGGCAGGTGCGGCGACATGCTGGGCGTGTGGATCGCGCCCGTCACCGCGCAGGTGATGATGACTTTCCGCTGGGTCGCCATTCTCAGTCCCTCTGCTGCATCTTGTGGGCGCGGAGCGCCGCGAGTTTTGCGTCCCGGCGCCCCATGCGGGCGGGCAGGTCGCCGGGCGCCGGCCAATGCGCCAGGATCGCCGCGGTGGCGTCCGCCGCATAGACCGAGGGGGGCGCCGGATCGGCCGCGAGGCGCTTGTAGAAGTCGGTATAGCGGGCGCAGTAATCGGCGATCCCGCCCGGCGCGTTCAGCTCGATGGTCTCGAACGGCCCCATGAAGCTCCAGCGCAGGCCGAGCCCGTCCGAGACGGTCTTGTCGAGGTCCTGCGGGGTCACGTAGCCCTCCGCGGCGAGGCGGAAGGCCTCCGCCAGCAGGGCCCCCTGAAGCCGGTTGAGGATGAAGCCCTCGATCTCCTTGAGCACGGTGATCGGTACCTGGCCGATCGCCTCGTAGACCGCCCGCGCCCGGGCCAGGGCCTCCGGCGCGGTCCAGGGGGCGCCGGAGATCTCCACCAGCGGGATCAGGTGCGGCGGGTTCACCGGATGGCCGATCAGGCAGCGCCCGCGGCCGGGCAACCCTTCCGTGAACAGCGAGCAGCGGATCGCCGAGGAGGACGAGGCGATGACCGCCTCCCCCGGCGCCAGCGCGTCCAGCTCGGCGAACAGGGCCTGCTTCACGTCGAGCCGTTCCGGCCCGTTCTCCTGGACGAAGCCAACGCCGTCGAGGCATTCCGGGAGGGACGCGACGGCCGAGATCCGTCGCCCGGCCGTCTCCGGGGCGGAACAGAGCCCGTGCGCCGCCAGCGTGTGCAGCCCCTCGACGCAGAGCGGGATCGCATGCGGGGCCACGTTGTCGGCGGCATCGAACAGGCGCACGTCCCACCCGGCGCGGGCGAAGATCATCGCCCAGGCCCGCCCGATCAGGCCGGCGCCCACGATCGCAACGCTCTCGGTCATGACAGCCCTCCCAGGACCCCGCCGAACGGCGTTGGCGCGCCACGTGCTGTGATCACAGATCACTATCGGCACCGCGCGGGTTTCGTCTAGTCTCCGATCATGGACTCACCGGCGGCCCTGGCCGATCTCCCGCAGCTGGAACGCCAGACCCTGTCGGGCACCGCCTACGCGGCGCTGTCGGACCTGCTCGCCTCCGGCCGGCTCGCCCCCGGCGACCGGCTGTCCCTGCGCCGGAGTGCGGCGGCGTTCGGCGTCTCGGTGATGCCGGTCCGGGAGGCGGTGAGCCGCCTCGTGGCCGAGGGCGTGCTGGAGGTGTCACCGGCGCGGGCCATCCGGGTGCCGATCATGAGTGCCGGGGCGTTCCGGGCGCTCGCCGAGACACGCATCGCCGTGGAGGGGATCGCGGCGGCTCGATCTGCGGAGCGCCGGACCGAGACCGAACTCGACGCCATTAGGCGAGCCGAGGCGGCGTTCCGGGCCGAGGCCGAATCGCCGCACACCGACTTGTCCAAGGCCGTCCAACGCAATCGCGACCTGCATTTCGCGATCTACGGCGCCTGCGGGCTCGCCCCCCTGCGGGAGATCATCGGCCGCCTCTGGCTGAAGGCGGGCCCGGTCATCAATCTGGACCTGCGCGGCTGCCCGGAGCGGCTGCGCCAGGGCTTCGCGCTCCGGCGGCATGCCGAGGCGCTGGCCGCCATCGCGGCGCGGGACGGCCCGGCGGCCGCCGCCGCCATCGCGGCGGACATCCGCGAGGCGGCTGATTTCATCCTGTCCCGCGGCGGCCTGCGGGACGTGCACGGGGAGGAGTGACCATGGATCTCGGTATCGCCGGCCTGCGGGTTCTGATCACGGCGGGCGCCGCGGGGATCGGGCGGGCGCTCGTCGACGCGTTTCTGGAGGAAGGCGCCCGGGTCTTCGCCTGCGACATCGACCCGGAGGCGCTGGACGGGCTGCCGGCGAATGTCGGCCGCTGCCGCACCGACGTGGCCGACCGGGACGCCGTCGCGGCGATGATGACGGCGGCGGTCGCGCATCTCGGCGGCCTCGATGTGCTCATCAACAATGCCGGCATCGCCGGACCGACCGGCCGGGTGGAGGAGATCGCCCCCGAGGCGTGGGATCAGTGCCTCACCGTGTGCCTGACCAGCCAGTTCAATTGCGCCCGGCTCGCGGTGCCGCATCTGCGGCAGAGCGCCAACGCCTCGATCGTCAACCTGTCCTCGGCCGCCGGCAAGTTCGGCTTCGCCCTGTGCAGCCCCTACGCGGCGGCCAAATGGGGGGTGATCGGCTTCACCAAATCGCTGGCCATCGAACTCGGTGGGGACGGGATCCGGGTGAACGCGATCCTGCCCGGACTCGTCCCGCCAGCTCGCCGACCAGATCCTGCTCCTCTGCTCGCCCCGCGGCCGGACCATCTCGGGCCAGGCGATCTCGATCGATGGTGACACGCGGATGCTGTCCTGAATGCACGACCGCGACGGCCAAAGCCCGCGCCGGAATCGCGCAGGCGCGCGAAGGCGATTCCCGAACGGCTGAATTTTGAATACAATCAGCCGCAGGTGGAATCGAACCACCACGGGAGGACGCGGCCGTGACGGGAACGAGGGCGCAGATCGCGACGGCGCCGCGCGCGGCGGCGCGCCTGGATGCCGGCCTGGCGCGCCGGCTGGCCGAGCAACTGCAGGGTGAGGCGCGCTTCGACGCCTTCACCCGTGGCCGCTACAGCACCGACGCGTCGATCTATCAGATCATGCCGGCGGGCGTGGTTCTGCCGCGTTCGGCGGCCGACATTGCCGCCACCCTGCGGATCGCCGCCGATTACGGCGCGCCGGTGATCCTGCGCGGCGGCGGCACCTCTCAGAACGGCCAGCCGATCGGCTCCGGCCTCGTGGTCGATTGCGCGCGGCATTTCAACGGCGTGCTGGCCTACGATCCGGAGGCCGGCACGATCACGGTCGAGCCCGGCATGGTCCTGGAGCGCTTGAACGCCCGTGTGAAGGCCGACGGATGGTTCTTCCCCGTGGAGCCGTCCACGGCCACCCGCTGCACCATCGGCGGCATGGCCGGCAACAATTCCTGCGGCGCCCGCTCTCTGCGCTACGGCAAGATGAGCGACAACGTCCTCGCCCTGGAGGCGCTGCTGCACGACGGCGAGGCCTTCGGGTTCGGGCTCACCGGCAATGCCGGATCGGGGGTGACCGGTTCGGGCCGGATTCAGGCCCTGGCCGAGCGCATGCGCGCCCTCGCCGACGGGCACCGGGACGAGATCGCGGCGCGCTACCCGAAGGTGCAGCGCCGCGTGGGCGGCTACAATCTCGACGCGCTGGTCGAGGCGCGGCCCAACCTCGCGCACCTGCTGGTGGGGTCCGAGGGGACCCTCGCGGCGACCACCGCGGTGACGCTGAAGCTGTCGCGCCTCCCGGCACACCGGGTGATGGGGGTCTGCCATTTCCCGTCCTTCCGGGCCGCCATGGAGACCACGCGGCATATCGTGGCCCTGGACCCGGTGGCGGTCGAGCTGGTGGACAACAACGTCTTGGTGCTCGGGGCCGACATTCCCCTGTTCCGCACAACCCTGGCCGACATCACCCGGGGCCGGCCGAACTGCCTGCTGCTCACGGAATTCGCCGGCGACGACCGCGCCGCCCTCACCCGCGACCTGAAGCGGCTGACCGCCTGCATGGCCGATCACGGCTATCCGGACGCGGTCGTGGAGGTCGTGGAGCCGGCCCGCCAGAAATCGGTCTGGGAGGTCCGCGAGGCCTGCCTCAACATCATGATGTCGATGAAGGGCGACGCGAAGCCGGTCTCGTTCATCGAGGATTGCGCGGTGCCGCTGGAGCATCTCGCCGATTACACGGACGCGGTCACGGAGGTCTTCACCAAGCACGGCACCCGCGGGACATGGTACGCGCACGCCTCGGTGGGCTGCCTGCACGTGCGCCCGATCCTGAACATGAAGGACGGCGGCGACGTGCGCCGGATGCGCGCCATTGCGGAGGAGACCTCCGAACTGGTGCGCCGGTACAAGGGCTCCTATTCCGGCGAGCACGGCGACGGCATCTCGCGCTCCGAATACATCGCCCCCCTGTTCGGGCCGATCCTGGCCCGGGCCTTCGAGACGGTGAAGGACGATTTCGATCCGGAAAATCGGCTCAATCCCGGCAAGATCGTCCGGCCGCTGATTATGGACGACCGGTCGCTGTTCCGGTTCAAGCCCGACTACGCCGCGACGCAGCCGGTAAAGACCGCCCTCGACTGGTCGGACTGGGGCGGCTTCGGCGCCGCCGTGGAGATGTGCAACAACAACGGGACCTGCCGGAAGCTCGTCGGCGGGGCCATGTGCCCGTCCTATCGGGTGACCCGCGAGGAGCAGCACCTGACCCGGGGCCGCGCCAATTCCCTGCGCCTGGCGATCTCGGGGCAGCTCGGCGCGGACGCCTTCACCAGCCCGGAGATGAAGCGGACCCTCGATCTCTGCGTCTCCTGCAAAGCCTGCCGCCGGGAATGCCCCACCGGCGTCGACATGGCCAAGATGAAGATCGAGTTCCTGCACCATTACCACGCCCGGCACGGGCTGCCGCTGCGCGAGCGCCTGATCGCCCTGATGCCGCTCTACGCCGGGGCCGCCGCCCGGCTCGCGCCGCTCCTCAACCTGCGCGATCGACTCCCCGCGCTCGCCAGGCTGTCGGAGCGGGTGGCCGGGTTGTCGGCCAGGCGCTCGCTGCCGCGCTGGCGCCGGCCCTGGCGCGAGCAGGGCGAGGCCGCCCATCCGGGCGACGTCGCCGGGGACTTCCGCGACGTGATCCTGTTCGGCGACACCTTCAACCGCGCCTTCGAGCGGGAGAATCTGGAGGCCGCCGAGCGCGTGCTGCGGGCCGCGGGCTATCGCCTGCACCGCGTCTTCCCGGCGCGCGGCCGGCGCCCGCTCTGCTGCGGCCGGACCTGGCTCGCCTCCGGCCAGACCGACCGGGCCCGGCAGGAGGCCCGGCGGACCATCGACACGCTGCTACCCTTCGTTCGGGCCGGGGCGCGGGTGGTCGGCCTGGAGCCGTCCTGCCTCCTCACCTTCCGGGACGAATTCGCGACGCTCCTGCCCGGCGCCGACGCGGCCCTGCTGGCCCGGCAATCCGTGCTGGTCGAGGAACTGCTGGCCGCCGATCTCGCCGCCGGGCGGATCGAGCTCCCGCTGGCGCATCAGGGTGGCCGCGTGGCCCATCTGCACGGGCATTGCCACCAGAAGTCCTTCGGCCTGATGGGCTCGGTGGAGACGGTCCTGCGGTCGGTGCCCGGTCTCGACCTGCGGGTGATCGAGTCGAGCTGCTGCGGCATGGCCGGGGCCTTCGGGTACCGGCCGGAATCGATCGAGACGTCCTTTGCCATGGCCGAACTGTCGCTGTTCCCGGCGCTGCGTGCGGCGGCACCGGGCGATCTCGTGGTGGCCGACGGCACGAGCTGCCGACATCAGATCCACGACGGGCTCGGTATTCAGGCGGAACATGTGGTCCGCGTTCTGGATCGAGCGCTCGTGCCTCGACACTGAATTGCCGGACACCTACACATGGACAGCGGGTCGCTCAGACCTGCCCGTGTCGGGGGACCATGAACAAGATCGAACCCGGGATCGGCATCAGCCGCCGTTATCTTCACGACGAAGTGGCGGATCGGATGCGCGAATTGATCCGGTCCGGCGAGATGGAGCCGAAGGCGCGGATCAACGAGGGCGAATTGACGGAGCGCTTCGGCATCTCGCGGACGCCCCTGCGCGAGGCGATCAAGATCCTGGCCACGGAAGGCCTCCTCGAACTGCTCCCGAACCGCGGCGCGCGGGTCGCCAGCATCTCCGACACCGAGCTGGAGGAGATGATGGAGGTGATCGCCGGCCTCGAGGCGACCGCGGGCGACCTGGCCTGCCGCACGATCGGCGATGGCGAGATCGACGCCATCGCGGCCGATCACGAGGCGATGGTGGCGGCCTGGAAGGCGGGCGACGAGGCTGGCTATTTCGGCCACAACCGCCGGATCCACGAAGCCATCATGGCGGCCAGCCGGAACGCGGTGCTGGCGAACATCTACGAGAGCCTGTCGGGCCGGATCCAGCGCTCGCGCTACTCGGCCCATCAGACCCCGGATCAATGGGCCCGCGCGGTCTCCGAGCACGAACGCATGATCGCGCTGCTCCGGACGCGAGACGGCACCGCGCTGGCGACCCTCATGCGCGAACACATCCGGGGCAAGAAGCCGGTGATCGCGGCCAATTACGGGGCGGTCGAGGCCGTCTGACGGCGCCAGGCCGGCGCGCGTCCGGAACGGGCGCCGCGAGGCTGCGAATCGCATGCGGTGCAGGCGCGGTCCGGATCAGGCGGCATTCGGCGCTCGCAGGCCGGCGACGAGATCGGTGAACCGGTCACCCTGCACGAGGACGTGGTTGCGCAACGCCTCGGCAGCCTGCGATGCGTCGCCGGCCACGATGGCGGCCACGATCGCCTCGTGCTCGGCCAGGGATTGCGGCAGGCGCTGACGCACCCGCAGCTGCAGGCGGCGATACGGGGCCAGCCGACGGTGCAGCGACAGCGCCTGATCGGCCAGGAAGGCGTTGTGGCTCGCCCGATACACGACGGTGTGGAACACGTAGTTCTCGGCGTAGTAGGCCTCCGCATCCGCCTTCGCCATGGCGGCACGGCAGCCCGACAGGGCGTCCTGGAGGGCGGTGGCATCGTCGGGGGTGAAGCGCCGGGCCGCGAGCCGTCCGCAGGCCGCCTCGATCTCCGCCATGGTCTCGAACATGGCGAGCAGCAGGTGCGGCTCCGGCGCGCTCACGATCGCGCCCCGGCGCGGCTTCGTCTGGACGAGCCCGGTGACGGCCAGTTGCAGCAGCGCTTCCCGGATCGGCGTGCGCGATACGCCGAACCGCGTCGCGAGCTGATTCTCGTCGAGTCGAGCCCCGAGGGCGAGTTCCCCCGAGACGATCTCGTCCTCGATCCGCTGCTTCAGACGCTGGGCGTGGCTCATCCTTCCGTTTCCCCTCCCCGGCGGAGCAGCCGGACGCGCAACGGCTGCCCAGCGGACGCCGGTAGACGTATGCTTATGGATTGACAAAGTATACATCGATGTTCTTCATGCATACACGGTGTCGTGTTTGTGCGACGCACAAAAACATCGCCGCGATGCTTGCGGTGCGGGAGAGCCACATGACGCTGACTCGTCGTTCGCTGATCGCGACTACTCTTGCGACACCTGCGATCCTGCGGTTCGGCCTGGGATCGGCGCGGGCGGCGACCACGCTGAAGCTGTCGCACCAGTTCCCGGGCGGGACCATCGAGGACGGTGACTTCCGCGACCGCATGTGCCGGAAGTTCGCCCAGACGGTGGCCGAGCGCTCGAAGGGCGCCCTCGAAGTCCAGGTCTATCCCGGGTCGTCGCTGATGAAGACGAACGCCCAGTTCGGCGCGATGCGCAAGGGCGCCCTCGACATGTCGCTGTATCCGAGCCCCTACGCCGGCGGCGAGGTTCCGGAACTGAACATCGGCCTGATGCCGGCCCTCGTGACCTCCTATGCCCAGGCGCTGTCGTGGAAGTCGGCGCCGGTGGGGCGCAAGCTCGCCGAGATCCTCGACGCCAAGGGGATCGTTCTGGTCTCCTGGGTCTGGCAGGCCGGGGGCGTCGCCAGCCGCGAACGGCCCCTCGTCTCGCCGGCCGATGCCAGGGGCATGAAGGTCCGCGGCGGATCGCGGGAGATGGACATGATGATGAAGGAGGCGGGCGCCGCCACCCTCTCCATCCCGTCGAACGAATCCTACGCGGCGATGCAGACCGGGGCCTGCGACGCGGTGATCACCTCCTCGACGAGCCTGATCTCCTTCCGCCTGGAGGAACTGTCCAAGGCCCTGACCTCGGGGCGCGAGCGGTCGTACTGGTTCATGCTCGAACCGATCATGATGTCGAAGATCGTGTTCTCCGGTCTGCCGAAGGACCAGCAGGACCTGATCCTGGCGGTGGGCGGCGAACTCGAAGCCTTCGGGCAGGCGGGCGCCAAGGAGGACGACACCCGCGTCGAGGAGATCTTCTCGAAGGCCGGCGCGAAGGTCTCGCAGCTCGACGAGACCTCGCTCGGCCAGTGGCGCGAATTGGCCAAGACCACCGCCTGGAAGGATTATGCCGGCCGGAACGCCAATTGCGCCGAGCTGCTGAAGCTCGCGGAGCAGGTCGCGTGAGCCACGCTTTCGACGCGGCCACGGCGGGACCGGAGGCGCGCGCCGCCGATGCGCCACGCGTGCCTGGCCTGCTCGGCCTGTTCGACCGCACGATGGGGGTGCTGAACCGGGTCATCCTCGGGCTCGGCGGCCTCTGCCTCGTCGGCGCCTGCCTCGTGCTCACCCACAGCGTCGTCGTCCGCTACCTGCTGAAGGAGCCGACGGAGTGGCAGGACGAGATGGCGGTGTTCCTGATCATCGGGGCCACCTTCCTGTCGGCCGCCGGCGTCCAGGCCAAGCGCGGACACGTGGCGATCGAGGCGCTGACCGGCCTGCTGTCGCCGGCGGTCAACCGGGTCCGGCTGCTGTTCGCCGACATGGTCAGCCTCGCCTTCTGCCTGTTCTTCGCCTGGAAGAGCTGGTCGCTCGACCACGAGGCCTGGGTCGACGGCCAGACCTCACAATCGACCTGGGGTCCGCCGCTCTGGATCCCCTACACCCTCATGGCGGTCGGCATGAGTCTCCTGTGCCTGCAACTGGCGCTCCAGATCGCCGAGGCCCTGGCCTACGGCCCGCGGGCCGCCGGATGGGCCAAGCCCAAGATCGGTCTCGGGGCCGACATCAACCGTGACATGCACGACGCCCCCGCCGTCTCACCCCGGGGGCCCGATCCGATGGGGCAGACGGTGACCGCGAAGGTCGAGCGATGAGCACGGCGGCGATCGGCGTCCTCTACGCGGGCGCCACCCTCGGGGCGATGCTCGCGGGCATCCCCATCGCGTTCGCGCTGGGCTTCGTCGCCCTCGCCTTCATGGTGGCGTTCATGCCGGGCGCCTCCCTCGATACGGTGGCGCAGAACGTCTACGAGGAGATGGCCTCCATCACCCTGCTGTCGATCCCGCTGTTCATCCTCAAGGGCGCGGCGATCGGACGGTCCCGGGCCGGCCAGGATCTCTACTCGGCGATGCATGCCTGGATGCACCGCATCCCCGGCGGCCTCGGCATCGCCAACGTCTTCGCCTGCGCGCTGTTCGCCGCCATGGCGGGCTCGAGCCCGGCCACCTGCTCGGCGATCGGCTCGGCGGGCATCCCGGAGATGCGCAAGCGCGGCTACTCGCCGGGCTTCGCCGCCGGGATCATCGCGGCCGGCGGCACCCTCGGGATCCTGCTTCCGCCCTCGATCACCATGATCCTGTACGCGGTCGCCTCCGAGCAGTCGCTCGGCCGCCTGTTCCTGGCCGGGATCGGGCCGGGGCTGCTGCTCGTGAGCCTGTTCGCGGCGTGGGCGATGGTCCGCTTCCGCTCGGAATACGCGGCGGCCAAGACGGCCCTGGAGCGCGGCAGACCGGCCTCCCCGATCCTGGCGGACGACCAGTACAGCATGGCGCAGCGCTTCTCGACGCTGCCCCGGGTGCTGCCCTTCGTGATCCTGCTGACCGGCGTGATGGTGGCCCTCTACGGCGGCTACGCCACGCCCTCGGAGACGGCGGGCCTCGGCGGATTGCTGGCGCTCGCGCTGATCGCCGCGATCTACGGCGTCTGGCGGTTCCGGGACGTCAGCCCGATCCTGATCGCGACGCTGCGCGAATCGACCATGCTGATGCTGATCATCGGCATGTCGCTGCTCTACGCCTACGTGATGAGCTACCTGCACATCTCGCAATCGGCGGCGTCGGCGATCGTCGCCATGCAGCTGTCGCCGTGGCTGCTGCTGGTCACGATCCTGGCGCTGGTGATCGTGCTCGGCTTCTTCCTACCGCCGGTCTCGATCATCCTGATGACCGCGCCGATCATTCTGCCGCCGCTGAAGGCCGCGGGCTTCGACCTCGTGTGGTTCGGCGTGGTGATGACCATCACCATGGAGATGGGTCTGATCCACCCGCCGGTGGGGCTCAACATCTTCGTCATCAAGAACATCGCCCCGGACATCCCGCTCTCGGACATCATCTGGGGCACCCTGCCCTTCGTGTTGCTGATGGCGGTGGCGATCCTGATCCTGTGCCTGGTGCCGGGCATCGCCCTGTGGCTGCCGGACTGGCTCCTCGCCAGCACGCATTAGCGCGACGGCCGTCCGAGGGCAGACCCACACGATCCGCGGCGGCCTTGATGCTGCGGATCGCGGGCGGCCTCATGGCCGCGGCCGTTTGGGTCGATGACCAGCAGCGGTATGGGTGATCGGCGACTTGTGAGGGTCACACGTCGTGTCGCGACGTGACGCGGCTTTGCGGTGACATCCGGGCCGCAAAGCCGATCCATCGCGGCGATCGGCCAGAGCGGATGGTCAAGGATAGCGTTGCCGCAGAGAGGCCAGATCTGGCCAAAAGTCGGCGGCGAGCCACGCGACAGCATCGATCGGGTGAGCCACGGCAAGCGAAACCCCATCGACCCGCTCGTGGAGCAGGACGAAGAGCTGGCGGGTGATCCCATTCGTCCGGGTGACAAGCTGCGTCTCACGGCGTTCGGAATCCTTTGTCAGAAAGTCCGCCAGATTATCGGTGACCAAAAGATCCACGCGATCAACCATGCAGAAGGCCAGCACGCCCGCATCCTCGCGATCCCTCATGGCGAGTTGATCGCGCCCGGCCGTGAGCAAGGCCGGATCGAGCGTCTCCGGGCCGACCCGCATCAGTCCGTCGATCGCCTGGGGAAACCCTTCGGCAAGGTGGTCCGGCAATCCGAGCCGCTTCAATACGTGTTCCAGGGTGCCGAGCATTTCCTGCGACACCATCAGTTGAAGTGGGATGGTCCCTGCGGCGCCGGCCTGAACCATCGCGACGAGGCGCATAGGCACCGTGCCGACGCGGCCTTGTTGGAGAGCCAGCAGGTAGGCGATCCAGACATTCACATCCAGGCAGACACGCAGAACCGCGCGCCGCGGTTCTCGACCGCCGGCGGCAGAACCGGCGCCTGCCGTCACGTCCTGGCGGTTGCGAGCGCGGTGGCCACCTCAAGCATCTCAAGGTCGCTCATGGCTTCGGTGCCCGGCGCCAGCGGCCCGGCGGCAGCGATCAGACCGGCAATGCGCTCGAAATCCCGGCGTGCGGTCTCGGCCCGCATGACAGCCTCCGGCACGTGCTTCCGCCCGGCGGTCTTGCGCTCGCCAGTCTTGGTCGATCGGGCACGGGGGAACGTGGAGACCGCCATCGCCAAAGGGCCGCTTCTCGGTGCGCCTCTCTAACTTAGCCTCACGCCGCGCCACCTTCAACTTATTGGTGGCGGCGGCGCCATGCTCAGCGCCCGGTCCAGGCCGGGGAGCGCTTGCCGAGAAAGGCCTCCATGCCCTCGCGGAAATCCTGGCTCATGTAGCACATCAGGATCAGGTCATCGCCCGGATGCGGCGCCCCGTCGGCGGCGGGTTCCTCCTCGGCGAGCCGGCGCAGCCCCTCCTTGGTGGCCTGCATGGTCAGCGGCGCGTGCCCGGCCAGCAGCTGCGCCAGGGTATCGACCCGCTCGGTGAGCGCCGTGCGGTCGTCGACCACCTCGCCCACGAGGCCGATAGCCAGGGCCTCCTCGGCCCCGACGAGGCGGGCGGTGAAGATGATGTCCTTGACCCGGGCCGGTCCGATCAGCCCGGAGAGCCGCTTGAGGTTGCCCAGGCTGAGGCAATTGCCCAGCGTCCGGGCGATCGGGAAGCCGAAGCGGGCGTCCCGGGTGGCGATCCGCAGGTCGCAGGCCGCCGCGATGGCGGCCCCTCCCCCGGTGCAGGCCCCGGCGATCGCCGCGATGGTCGGCACGCGCAGGCGCTCCAGGGTGCCGAGCACCCGGTCCATGAACCGCTCGTAGCCCAGCGCGTCCTCGGCGATGGTGAAGCTGCGGAACTGGGCGATGTCGGTGCCGGCCGCGAAGGCCTTGTCGCCGGCGCCGGTGATGATCAGCGCCTTGACGGCCGGGTCCGCGGAGATCGCTTCGCAGCAGGTGATCAGGCCCTGGTACATCGCGAAGGTCATCGCGTTGCGGGCCTGGGGCCGGTTCAGCACGATCCGGGCGATGCCGGCCTCGTCCGTGGTGAACAGAAGCTCGTCGGTGGCGGGCGTGGCATTCATCGCTGATCCTCCGGGTCGCCGGCTCAAGCCACGGTCTCGCGAACCACGCCCCGGTCGATCAGGCCGTCGATCTCGGAGGCGGTATAACCGGCCTCCGCCAGGATCGCCCGGGAATGCTCGCCGAGCAACGGCGCCGGGCCGTGGACTCGGCCAGGGGTCTCCGAAAACTTCACCGGCAGGCCCAGCGTCTTCATACGCCCGACCCGCGGGTGATCGACCTCGACCACCATGGCGCGGGCCAGCGTCTGCGGATCCCGGTGCATGGCGTTGACGTCGAGCACCGGACCGGCCGGGACGCCGCCGGCCTCCAGGCGTGCCAGCCAGACCTCCGAGGTTTCCGCGGAAAATATCGGCGCGAGCGTGGCGGCGAGGTCGTGGCGGTTCGCCATCCGGTCCCGGTTGAGGGCGAAGCGCGGATCCTCGGCCAGGGACTCGGCGCCGATCGCCTTGAGGAGGCGCAGCCAGTTGGTCTGGTTGGCCGCCCCGATGGTGATCCAGCCATCCGCGGTCTCGAAGGCCTCGTAGGGCGCGTTCAGGGGATGGGCCGAGCCCATCGGCCCGGGGGCGATCCCGGTGGCCATGGCGATGGCCGACTGCCAGTAGGTATGGGTGATCCCGGCCTCGAACAGCGAGGTATCGACCGCCTGCCCCTGCCCGGTCCGGAGCCGGTTGACGTAGGCCGCGAGCACGCCCATCGCGGCCAGGATCCCGGCGGTGATGTCGGTCACCGGCGGCCCGCACTTCATCGGCGGCCGGCCCGGGCCCTCCCCGGTCACCGACATCAGCCCGCTCATGCCCTGGGCGACGAGATCGAACCCGGCGCGGTCGGCGTAGGGTCCCGTGCGGCCGAAGCCCGAGAGCGAGCAGTAGACGAGCGCCGGAAAGTCCTGCCGCAGGGTCTCGTAGCCGAGGCCGAGGCGCTCCATGGTGCCGCCGCGATAGTTCTCGATCAGCGCGTCCGCACCCCCGAGCAGGCGGCGCAGGACAGCCACCCCGTCCGGGTCCTTCAGGTCCAGGCTGATCCCGCGCTTGCCGCGGTTCATCATCATGTAGGCGGCGCTCTCGCCCTCCAGGGCGGGCGGGACGGTGCGGCGGGTATCGTCGCCGTCCATCTTCTCGACCTTGATCACCTCCGCGCCCATGTCGGCGAGCATCAGCCCGCAGACCGGGCCGGCCATGATATGCGCGAGTTCGATGACCCGCATGCCGGCGAGCGGGCCGGACCGTCCATCAGGCGCCATCATCGGATCCTACTCCGCGGCCGTCACGGTCGCTACGGGCGCGACCGGCCCGGTGGCGGGCTCGGCGAATTCCCGCTCGGGATGCATCGTGAAGGCGAGACCGGCGCCGAGCAGGCACAGGCCGATCGAACCGATGAACGGCAGGGTCCAACTCCCCGTCAGATCGACGATGAGGCCGAAGACGATCGGCGAGACGATCGCCGCCACGGCCGAGCCGGTGTTCATGAGGCCGCTCGCCGTGCCGGCATATTTCGGCGCGATGTCCATGGGTACCGACCAGATCGGCCCGATCACGAGTTCGGCGAAGAAGAAGCCCGAGGACAGGAGCAGGGCGACCAGGGTAAGGTCCCGGGTGAGGAACACGCCCGCGAGGCTCGCGGCGGCGCCGAGGAAGCCGACCACGATCACCGACAGCCGGGCGAGCTTCACCTTGCCGGTACGGTGCAGGATCCAGTCGCTCATCACGCCGCCGACCGTATCGCCGATGACGCCGGCGAAGAACACGCCCGAGGCGAACAGGGCCGAGTTCTTCAGGTCGAGGCTGTAATTCTCCTTGAAGAAGCTCGGCAGCCAGCCGAGGAATAGCCACAGGGTCCAGCCGTAGCAGAAATACGTGACCGTCACCGGCAGCATGCGCCGGGTCAGGGCGCCCCAGGGCACGGATTGCTTGGCGCCGACCTTGCGGGGCGGGGGCAGCGTGTCGAGTTCCGCGCGGGTGATCGCGGGATGGTCCGAGGGATCGTCGCGGAAATAGAGGTACCAGATCGCCACCCAGATGAAGCTGGCGGCGCCGAGGATCACGAAGCTCGTCCGCCAACCGAAGTGATAGATCAGGAAGGCGACGATCGGGGGCGCCACCGCGTTGCCGAGGCGGCTGAAGGCGTGAGTGATCCCCTGCGCGAAGCCGCGCCGGCCGGGCGCCGTCCAATTCTGCATGGCGCGTGTGGCGGTCGGGAAGGTCGCGCCCTCACCGAAGCCCAGAAGCACCCGCGCCAGGAACAGGCTGAGGACACCGCCGACGAGGCCGGTCAGGATGGTGGCCACCGCCCAGATGACACCGCAGGCCAGCAACGTGCGCCGGGCGCCGAACTTGTCGCCGACCGAACCGCCGATCACCTGGAAGATCGCGTAGGGATACGCGAAGGCCGAGAGGATAAAGCCGAAATCGGTCTTCGACATGCCGAAATCGCGCATGATCTCGGCGCCGGCGGTCGCGATGTTCACCCGGTCCAGGTAGGTGATGAAATACATCACGCACAGCAAGCCGAGCACGCCGTTCGTGGCGCTGATGCGCTTCGACATCGACCGTCCCTCCACAGATGGCGCCGCGTCTCGCGGTCGCCCGGCGCCTTGGCCGCAGGGCCGGACGCTCTCTCGTAATGCATTATTCAAACGCGTTACGCCGGGGAAGGCAACGCCGAAACATCCTCTGAGCGAGCCAATCTCCACAGTTGCGCAGAAACGGCGGTGTTGCCGCCCAAGGAGGGCCACGCGGCATCGGCCTGAGGGAGAGGCGCCGGCTCTCGGAAAATCTCGATCGGGCGCTGACGGCGAAAGCGCATCATCCCGGGTCCCATGTCCGGGATGATGCGCCAGCGATGTTGCTCCGGCAGCGTCAGGCGGTGGCGGGCCTCAGCGCACCCGTCTGCGCATCGGCGTCGCCGCCCAGCGCCTTGCCCCGCGGCCCGACCCAGCGGCCGACCCATTTGCGCTGCCAGAGCGCGAGGCAGCCGAGCACGATCGCGGTGAAGGCGGCGTAGCCGATGAAGCCAATGGAGAACGAGCCGGTATATTGCTTCGACAGCCCCATGACGTTCGGCAGGATCGCGCCGCCGAGGGCCCCGACCTCGCCGATCATCGAGCCCGCGACAGCGGTGTTGCTGGGCCAGCGCAGCGGCACAAGCTGGAACAGCGCGCCGTTGCCGGCGCCGAGCGCCGCGAAGCACAGCATGAACAGGAGCGTGGTGAGCGCGAGCGACGGCGTCGCAGTGAGCGACAGGAAGGTGGCGATCGCCGCGAGCAGGACCACCGAGAGAACCGCGATCCCGCCCATCCGGTCGGCGAAATAGCCGCCGACGATCCGGATGCCCGAGCCCATGAAGGCGGCCAGCATGGTCAGCCGCCCGGCCTCGACCTTCGTGACGGCGAACTGCTCGTAGAAGAAGGTCGGCAGGAAGTTCGACAGGCCGACGAAGCCGCCGAAGGTGATCACGTAGATCAGCGAGAACGCCCAGCCGTCCTTGGTGAATAGGCAGGAGATGTGCTCCTTGAACGATTGATGCGCGTTGTCCGGCGGCTCCTTGGCCAGAACGATCATGACCGCCAGGGGGATCAGCATCACCACGCCCGCGAAGGCGTAGGTCGTCTGCCAGCCATAGGCCTGCGCCAGCGGCGGGGCGAACAGCACGGCCAGCACGGTCCCGGAATTGCCGGCGCCGGCGATGCCCATGGCGAGCCCCTTATGCTCGGGCGGGAACCAGCCCGAACCCAGCGACAGCGCCACGCCGAAGGACGCGCCGGCGATGCCGAGCAGCACGCCCATGGCGAGCACGTCGCTGTAGGACGAGACCGCGAAGTAGCCGTAGGCCATCGCCAGGATGATCACGCTCATCTCGGTGATCGCGGCGTTCTTCCGGCCGATATACTGGGCGAGCACCCCCAGCGGGAACCGCATCAGCGCCCCGGCGAGGATCGGGAGCGAGATCATGAAGCCGGTCTGGGCCGGCGAGAGCTTGAAGGTCTCGGTGATGAACGGGCCCATGGCGCCGTTCAGGACCCAGATGGCGAAGCAGAAATCGAAGTAGAGAAACGCGGCGAACAGCGTCGGGGGGTGCCCCGACTTCATCACCGTCTTGAAGCTGGCCATATCTGGTGCTCGTCTCAAGTGGGCGAACCGTCACGCGGCCGCTCATGCCGGGGGATCCGGACTCACACCGTCCGCTGTTTGGAGCGCCGTTGCTCCGCTGCCGCGGCACGCGCGGCCTTCTCGGCAAAGCAGCAAGCGTGCCAGACCGGCCGCCGCCCGCGTTGCCGCCGCTGATCGCTCGGCCGACTATCCCGGTCGGGCTCCGGTCCCGGATCACCGATGCCGCCGTTCAAGGCAGGCGTGCCGAGCAAACGGGCGGCGGAGCGGCAGAGACGAGCGCGCGTCTTGTGCCGTCCGGAACTGCGCCGAACCAGTCTCTTCATCGGGGACCGCGGGAACCGTTGAGGCACAACGGCAACACCGCGGCGCAGAAAGGGTCCCGATGTCCTCCAGGACGTTCGTGCCCGCCGGTTCAACTTGGCGGCCGCGCGGGATATTTGCTAAGTCACGGACTGGGCGGGACCCCATATTCGTACGGGTCTGCTCGATCGCGCGCCGCCTCGACAGCCGGCGTCGCCTTCCAGGGAAATCATCGCATGTCCGCCCCGATCCGCCGCCTGCTCCTGGCCGGCCTCGCCGTCATCGCGTTCGCCACGACCGCTCATGCCCAGGGCCGCGGCCCTGTCGGCGAGTCCGGCATCGATGGATTCGGTGACGACGGGCAGCTCTATCAGGATCAGAACGGTGCGCTCTACGTGCGGCGCAACGGGCGCTACCTGCCCTATACCGGGCGGGCCGACATCGTTCGTCCTGCGCCCGCGACTCCGGCCGCACCGCCCGCCGCGAGCCTCGACGTGAATCCCACCGTCCCGGCCCGTCCCGGCGCCGTGCCGCCGGCCGAAGGGCTCTCGCCGCTCGAGGCCGCCAAGGCCAGGGCCGTGCTTCGGGCGCCCGACAACGAACCGATCGATTACGCGAAGGCCTACGGGCCGGTCACGGACGACGTGTATCCGGTTCAGCCGTTCAACTACAAGAAAATGAACCCGGCCTTCCTGCGCCAGGAGATCGCCTATCACGGCCCCTACGAGCCCGGGACGATCATCGTCGACCCGCGCGCCCACCAGCTGACGCTGGTCCAGGAGAACGGCCGGGCGCGCCGCTACGGGGTCGGGGTGGGCAAGCAGGGTTTCGCGTGGTCCGGCAACGCGACCGTCAATTCCAAGCAGGCCTGGCCGGATTGGTACCCACCGAAGGAGATGATCGCCCGCAGCCCGAAACTGGCGAGCGAGGTCGACAAGCTCCAGAGCGGCCTCGGCGTCGCCGGCGGCCTGCGCAATCCGCTGGGCGCGCGGGCCATGTACCTCTGGCAGGGCAACAAGGACACGCTGTTCCGGATCCACGGCACCCTGGAGCCGTTCTCGATCGGCAAGAGCGTCTCGTCGGGCTGCATCCGGATGATCAATCAGGACGCGATCGACCTGTTCAGCCGCGTGAATGTCGGCAGCAAGGTGGTCGTGCTGAACTGACGGCGCGGGCTTCACGCCGGGGCCGGGCTTCTGGACCGCGCGTGAATCCGTTTTCACGATCTGGCGTCTCCGTCCCGCGGGCCAAGTCCGATCGGGGCGCGGCGGCGCGGCGCCTCAACTCAGCCCGCGTCGATGTTCGCCGAGGATCCGGCGGACCGTGCCGGCCTCCGAGCGGTAGACCACCGTCTCGGTCTGGATCCGGTCGGGCTGGAACCGGACGCCCCGCAGGAGCGCACCGTCGGTGACCCCCGTGGCGGCCACGATCACGTCGCCGCTCGCAAGGTCGGTGAGGTCGTATTTCCGATCGCCATCTTCGATGCCCATCTCGGCCGCCCGGCGACGGCGATCCGCCGTGTCGAGGATCAGCCGACCCTGCATCTGGCCGCCGATGCACCGCATCGCCGCGGCGGCGAGGACCCCCTCCGGCGCCGCGCCGATCCCGAGATAGAGGTCGATGCCGGTCTCCTTGGGGCTCGCCGTGAAGATGATGCCGGCGATGTCGCCGTCCGAGATCAACCGTACCGCGGCGCCCGCCGCCCGCACCTCGGCCACGAGCGCCGCGTGACGGGGCCGGTCCAGGATGAGCGCGGTGATCTGCTGCGGCTCGACGCCCTTGGCCCGGGCCAGCGCCATGACGTTGTCGGTGGCGCTCGCATCCAGATCGACGAGGCCCGGGGGGTAGCCGGGCCCGATGGCGATCTTCTGCATGTAGACGTCGGGGGCCGCGAGCAGGGAGCCGCGCTCGGCCATCGCCATCACCGCGATGGCGCCCGGCATGTCCTTCGCGCAGAGCGTCGTGCCCTCGAGGGGATCAACGGCGATGTCTACCTCGGGCCCCTCACCCCGCCCGAGCTGCTCGCCGATGAACAGCATCGGCGCCTGATCGCGCTCGCCCTCCCCGATCACCACGGTTCCGCGGATCGGCAGACCGTTGAGTTCGTCGCGCATGGCATCGACCGCCGCTTGGTCGGCGGCCTTCTCGTCACCCTTGCCGCGCAGGCGTGCGGCCGCGATGGCGGCGCGTTCCGTGACGCGGGCGAGTTCGAGGGCGAGCATGCGCGGAACCCCGCGCGAGACGGACCTTGGTGCATCAGCCATCGTTTCCTGCCTCTGTCCGGCCCGATCTTGAAGTCGGATACCGGTTTAATGCCGTCGCGCGGCAGACGTTCAGCCTAAGTTCCGCGCTCCGATGCCTGATGGACCGTCGTAAGGCCGGACCGCCGGCAGCCCAAGACCGCGTCCGGATCACAGCCGTGGCATCGACCTGCGCAGCGGGATCGCGGATTGCGGATCGGGGCGGTGCCGTTACTCACGCTCGATTCGGATCACCTGCGGCGGCTCCGCGAGCAGCCCGTCCGCATCGATGGCATCGAGCGCGGCCCGGATGGTGCCCTCCGTCGCCGCATAGGTGATCAGGACCAGCGGCACCGGCCGGCCCGAGCGCCCGCGCGGATCCGTGCCGGCCCCCTCGGTCCGGCGCTGCAGGATGCTCTCCAGCGAGATCTCCCGCTCGGCCATCCGCTGGGCGACACCGGCGGCGACGCCCGGACGGTCGTGAACCGTGAGGCGGATGTAGTACCCGCCCTCGTGGCGCTGCATCTCGACGCGCTCGCTGGGCTGCATCGTGACGGCCGGGACGCCGAAGGTCGGGCGCACGATGCCGCGCGCCACGTCGGCGATGTCGGCCACCACGGCGGAGGCCGTCGCCGCGCCGCCGGCACCGGGACCGATCAGGGTCAATTCGCCGACCGCGTCCGCGTCGATGGTGACTGCGTTGGTGACGCCCATGACCTGCGCGATCGCCGAGGATTTCGGCACCATCGTCGGATGCACCCGCTGCTCGATCCCCGACTCGATGGCCTGCGCCACACCGAGCAGCTTGATCCGGTACCCGAGTTCGTCCGCCATCCGCAGGTCGAGGGGCTGGACGCGCGAAATCCCCTCCACCGAGACGCCCTCGGCGTCGAGAGCGGTGCCGAAGGCGAGGCTCGTCAGGATCGCGAGCTTGTGGGCGGTGTCGAAGCCCTCGACGTCGAAGGTCGGATCTGCCTCGGCATAGCCGAGCGCCTGCGCATCCTTGAGGCAGGCCTCGAAGGTCAGACCCTCGCGCTCCATCCGGCTGAGGATGTAGTTGCAGGTGCCGTTGAGGATCCCGTAGACGCGGGCGATCGTGTTGCCGGGGAGCCCCTCACGCAGGGTCTTGATCACCGGGATGCCCCCGGCCACCGCCGCCTCGAAGGCGAGGGCGACGCCCCTTTCCTCAGCGAGGGCCGCCAGGGCCGCACCGTGGTGGGCGAGGAGCGCCTTGTTGGCGGTCACCACCGGCTTGCCGGCCTGGAGGGCCGCCTCGACCACCGCCTTGGCGGGGCCGCCGGATCCGCCGATCAGCTCGACCACGCAGTCCACGGTTTCCGAACGCGCGAGCGCGACCGGATCGTCGAACCAGTCGATACCCGTCAGGTCGAGGCCGCGGTCGCGGCTGCGGTCGCGCGACGAGACCGCCGTGACGCGGAGGTCGAGGCCCGAAGCGGTCAGCGCCGCCCGGCGGCGTTCGACCATCTGGACCACGGACGCACCGACGGTGCCGAGCCCGGCGATCCCGAGGCGAAAGCTCACTGTCATGACCCCTTCCGTGCCCGGGCGGCCCTGACGGTCGGGGCGCCCGATGCGGCGCAGTTCTGCAAGAATTCCGTCCCGGCTGCAAGGAAACGGCCGAGGTGCCGAGGCCGCCTCATCCGGCCAGGTCGCGATGCCGGATCGCGGTCGCCACCAGGGCGTAGAGCACCGCCGCGTTCAGGAGATGCCAGAGCGCGTGCGTCCCGATCGGCAGTACCGTGCAGGTGGCCTGATCGGCGGTGCGCGCGGCGAGCGACAACAGGAACAGCACGCCGATCCCGGCGAGGCGCCGTCCGGTGCCGACGAAGCGCTCCTCGGGCCGCCCGACGGTCACGGCGGCCACACCGAACAGCGCAAGCATGGCCGGTACATAATCGATCGAACCGTTGGTCAGTCGCGAAACGTCCTGCCCGGCCAGGCCGTCGAGCATGGGCGAGAGGGCGAAGCCGAATAGGGCGAACCCGAGGGTCGCTGCGACGACGCGGACCGGCGCCAGCCGCAGATACCGGCGCAGCGCCACGGCGAGATAGGCGTCGATGAACAGCGCGATCGGGATCACGTCGGCGAGCATCGACCAGTAGACTGCCAGCGTGTGGAACAGGAAGGACCCGATTCCGACCGATGCGATCAACCCGGCTAGGGCGAGCGCGGCGCGGTCCGGCGGCCGGGGTCGCCCCGCGCGCCATCCCGCCGCGGCGGCGGCCAGGACGAAGCCGGCATTGGACAGGGCATTGACGGGCTCGGACCAGAACCCGGCGTCGGTCCGCTCGCAATAGGCCCGCACCGGCTCGAACCAATCCATCTGGAGACCCTCGCGCATCGTCCCGAAAGGTGGCCGCCGGCTTTCGGAAGAAGACGATGCGGATACAAAAGCGTAGCGCATCGTGCCGTTTCCGCCGTCCGGCCCGATGCGCTAGATCCCCGGCCTTGCGCCGGGATGGCCTTGCCAGGGCGCGGCGAAGCGCGGATGACGGCGCGGCGGCGACCGGATGCGAGGCGATGCGGATCACGACCTGGAACGTCAATTCGGTCAAGCAACGCTTGCCCCACCTGCTGGCGTTCCTGGACGAGGCCCGGCCCGACGCACTCTGCCTGCAGGAGCTGAAATGCCAGGACGCGGCGTTCCCCCGCGCCGAGGTCGAGGCCGCCGGCTACGCGGTCGAGACGCTCGGGCAGAAGGCCTATAACGGTGTCGCGCTGCTGGTCCGCGCGCCTCTCACTATGAGCGAGATCCGGCGCGGGCTGCCGGGCGACGCGGCCGACGAGCAGGCCCGCTACATCGAGGCGCTGGTCTCTGGCCCCGACACCGCGCCGGTACGGGTGGCGTCGATCTACCTGCCGAACGGCAACCCGGTGGACAGCCCGAAATACCCGTACAAGCTCGCCTTCCTGGAACGGCTGCAGCGCCACGCACGCGCGCTCATGGCCGATGAGAAGGCAATTGTGCTGGCGGGCGACTACAACGTCATCCCGGAACTCGCCGACGCCGCCGACCCGGAGGCGTGGCGGTCCGACGCGCTGTTCCGTCCCGACAGCCGCATGGCGTTCCGGGCGCTGCTGGCCGAGGGCTACACCGACGGCCTGCGCGCCTGCGATCCCCGCGACGGGCTCTACACCTTTTGGGACTATCAGGCGGGGTGCTGGCCGCGGAACGTCGGCATCCGCATCGACCATCTGCTGCTCTCGCCGCAGGCCGCCGACCGGCTGATCTCGGCCTCGGTGCAGAAGCATCTCCGGGGGCTCGACAAACCCTCCGACCATGTGCCGGTGACGGTGGAATTGTCGGCAGGCTGAGGATCCGCCCTACCTCCATCCCACGGCCGGGTGGATCGCGATCCGCCGGCCCTGTCACCAAGGGAGTCACGATGATCGTCTACGGTACCGGCTATTCGCCTTACGTCCGCAAGGTCCTGGTCTCGCTCGCCGAGAAGAACGTGCCCCACGAGCACAGGCCGGTGATGTTCCACGCCCCAGACCCGGATTTCCAGGCGGCAAGCCCGCTGGGCAAGATTCCGGCGATCGACGATGGCGGCTTCAGGCTGGCGGATTCTTCGGCGATCCTCTGGTACCTGGAGCGCAAGCACCCGAGCCCGGCCCTGGTCCCGGCCGATCCGCAGGCGCTCGGGCGCGCGGTCTGGTTCGACAAGTTCGGCGACACCGAATTGTTCGGCCCGCTGATCGTGCCGTTCGTCGAGCGGGTCATGAAGCCCAACATGATGGGCAAGCCCACCGACGAGGCCGCCGTAACCAAGGCCCTCGACACCGACCTGCCGCCGCTGTTCGATTGCCTGGAGCGGCAGATCGCGGGGTCTTACCTCGTGGGCGACGCGTTCAGCATCGCCGATATCTCGATCGCCACGGGCTTCTACAATTTCCACTTGGCCGAGGCCCGGATCGATGCCGGCCGCTGGCCCAAGCTCTCGGCCTACATCGCCGAGATCCTGGCGCGGCCGTCGTTCAAGGCCGCGCAGGACGCCAGGAAAGGCTGAACCCTGCCGCTAGCGGGGCCTGCCGCTGTCTCCCGGAGGCAGCGGCAGGGCCTCGATCAACCCGGGTTCAGCGCCGCTTGCGGATCGAACCCACGGTCTGGAGCTGGGTCTGCGCCTCGGCGCGGTCGTCCTCGTTGGCGGAGGCCCAGTTCTTGTCGTAGAGCGCGACGATCCAGTCGTCCTTGCGGCCCTCCGCGCCCTCGCGGGCGAGGGACAGCCACATCAGGCCCTTCACCCGCTGGATCGGCACGCCGCCGAGACCGTTCATCAGCATGTCGCCGAGCAGCGCCTGGGCGGGGTGGTGGCCCTTCTCGGCGGCGAGGTTGAACCAGCGCGCCGCCTGCCGGGGATCGGATTCGACGCCGGTGCCATCGAGGTAGAGCCGGGCGAGATTGTACTGCGCGTTGGGGTCGCCGTAATAGGATGCCGCGTAGTTGAACATGTCGTAGGCGCGCTCGGGATTCGGGCGCACGTAGGTGCCCTTGATCCCCTCCAGGAAATAGGTGCCGAGCGCCGTGAAGGCGCTGCCCAGCACCGCGGAATTCTGCGGATCGGGCCCGTCATCGGTGCTGGCATCGGCGATCCGGGAGAAGAACTCGAACGCCTTCAGGTCGTCGTGGGGCACGCCGTCGCCCTCGGCATACATCCGGCCGAGCTTCCACAGGGCGAGGGCATGGCCCTGGCCGGCGGCGTATTCGAGGGCGCGGGCCGCGCCCTGCTTATCGCCGGCATTGTACTCGCGGACACCGGCCCGGAGCGCGTCCTTGGCCGAGCGATAGCCCCTGTCCGCGACCGGCACCGGGACCGGCACGCGGACATTGGCGTCGAGCGCGCGGGGCGCGTCGGTCGGCAGGGCGAACAGGGCCAGGGCCCAGGCCGCGAGGGCGGCCCTGCCGAGGGACCGGAACCGACCGGGATCGGCCCCGGCCGGCGCCCTGCGCCGGCTGAGGTCAGTCCTAGACGTCCGCATAGCTCTGCGTCTCCTCGGCACCGCCGGGGTGCGTGACGGCGCCGTACAGCGCCGGGCCGACGCCCTGCGCGTATTTCCACAGGTAGCCGGAGGTCGCGGTGTTGGCGCGCGGTGCCCAGGCCTTGCGGCGCTCGGCGAGCTCCGCGTCCGACAGGGCGACGCTGAGCGTGCCCTGGATCGCGTCGAGGGTGATCATGTCGCCGTCGCGGATTAGGCCGATCGGGCCGCCCACCGCCGCCTCGGGGCCGACATGGCCGACGCAGAAGCCCCGCGTCGCGCCGGAGAAGCGCCCGTCGGTGATCAGCGCGACCTTGTCGCCCATGCCCTGGCCGTAGAGGGCCGCGGTGGTCGATAGCATCTCGCGCATGCCGGGGCCGCCGCGGGGACCCTCGTAGCGGATGACGAGGACGTCGCCCTCCTTGTAGGTGCGCGACTGCACCGCCTCGAAACAGGCCTCCTCGCCGTCGAACACCCGGGCCGGGCCGGTGAAGACCTGGCTCGAGGCCGGCATGCCGGCGACCTTCACGATCGCGCCCTCGGGGGCGAGGTTGCCCTTTAGGCCGACGACGCCGCCGGTCGGGGTGATCGGCCGGTTGGCCGGATAGACCACGTCCTGGTCCGGGTTCCAGGTCACCCGGTCCATGTTCTCCGCGATGGTGCGGCCGGTGACCGTCAGGCAGTCGCCGTGCATGAAGCCATGGTCGAGCAGGGTCTTCATCAGCAGCGGGATGCCGCCGACCTCGAACATGTCCTTGGCGACGTAGCGCCCGCCGGGCTTCAGGTCGGCGATGTAGGGCGTGCGCCGGAAGATCTCGGCCACGTCGAAGAGCGTGAATGCGATGCCGCACTCGTGCGCGATGGCAGGCAGGTGGAGCGCTGCGTTGGTCGAGCCGCCGGAGGCGGCCACCACGGTGGCGGCGTTCTCCAGGGCCTTGCGGGTGACGATGTCGCGCGGGCGGATCTGCTTGGCCAGCAGCTCCATGACCTTCTCGCCGGCGGTGGCGCAGAACTTGTCGCGGATCTCGTAGGGCGCCGGAGCGCCGGCCGAATAGGGCAGCGCCAGGCCGATCGCCTCGGACACGGTGGCCATGGTGTTGGCGGTGAACTGGGCGCCGCAGGCGCCGGCGGACGGGCAGGCGACCTGCTCCAGCTCGTCGAGGTCCTCCAGGCTCATGTCGCCCACCGCGACCTTGCCGACCGCCTCGAACAGGTCCTGGACGGTCACGGGCTTGCCGCGGAACGAGCCGGGCAGGATCGAGCCGCCGTAGATGAAGATCGACGGCACGTTGAGGCGGACCATCGCCATCATCATCCCGGGCAGCGACTTGTCGCAGCCGGCCAGCCCCACCAGGGCGTCGTAGGCATGGCCGCGCATGGTCAGCTCGACCGAATCGGCGATGACCTCCCGGGACGGCAGCGAGGCACGCATGCCGCCATGGCCCATGGCGATGCCGTCCGTGACCGTGATGGTGCAGAACTCGCGCGGCGTGCCGTGGGCGGCGGCGACGCCCTTCTTCACCGCCTGCGCTTGCCGCATCAGCGAGATGTTGCAGGGGGCGGCCTCGTTCCAGCAGGAGGCGACGCCGACCAGCGGCTGATGGATCTGCTCACGCGTCAGACCCATGGCGTAGAGATAGGAGCGGTGCGGCGCGCGGTCGGGCCCCTCGGTGACGTGGCGGCTCGGCAGCTTCGACTTGTCGTTCAAACGCGTCACCATGCCCTCAGACCAAGCCTTCGCGCAGCCAGTCCCGAGGGTGCGAAGGACCTTTGCGCACCGCCGTTCGCGATGCGCCCGGCTGGCCTTCCGCGTGCTCGGGAAAATTATCGTTTCTGATCGGTAAAGCGTTGTCGAGATTGCCCTTTACCGCGGAGGTTGAGGTGGGCCCGGACTATGGCGGGATCGCGGCGTTTACGGGCAGGTCTCGGGGCGGACCCGGGATCGTTTTACGGTGTTGCGACCTCGCCACAGCCACGCTTGAGGGCAATTCGGAAGACAACGAAAGATTAAGGCTCGCCGCAGGCGAGCGGCGTCGGACGGCGTCAATCCAGGATCACGCGGCGTCAGATACGACACCGTCCCGCATCGACCGGACGTCGGAGCGGGACGCGGCTCTCGTCACCGAGTTCCGGGTCGCCAAACGCTCAAGCCGGAGTGCCGGGCCGTTCCGGCAACGGTGGCGCCTCGCACCCGGCGATCGCGACGCGGTCGCTCTCGTCCTTCAGCGTCACCCCGGTCAGACCGAGGTGGAGGGCGCATCCGAGCAGCCAATTGAGCTTGAACGCGGCCCGGTCGGGCGTCAGGCCCGCCGCCCGCACGTTCGAGATGCAGTTTCGCTCGGCATCCGACCGGCCGACCCGGGGGCCGAAGGTCAGGTAGATCCCCAGGCTGTCGGGGGATGACAGCCCCGGTCGCTCGCCGATCAGCACGGCGACCGCGCGGGCGTCGAGGGCGCCGCCGATCGCGTCGCCCAGCGCCACCCGGGCCTGCCGGGCGACCACGACGGGCGAGAGCGCCCATCCGGCCGTCTCAGCGTAGGGTTTGAACGCGGCCAGAACCGGCACGGCGTTCTCGTGGACGGCGCGGGCCGACAGCCCGTCGGCGATGACGATCGCGAGGTCGAACGGCCCGGCCCGGTCCTTGAGCACGGCGTAATCCTCCGCCGCGAGTCTCCGGCCGAGATCCGGCCGGCGCAGGTAGGTCGCGCGATCCGGCGCCTGGGAGGCGACCGGCAGGGCGGTGAAACCGAGATCCGTGATCTTGCCGAGAAGCTCGTCCGCATCGAGGGGCGTGTGCACCGCGTCGCGGGCCTGCGCATGGTCGAGGCCGAAGCGCAGCACCTCCCGGGTCGGCATCCCGCTGCCCGCCCGGCCGAGGCCGATCCGGGCCGGCGTCAGGCCGGCGAGGCGGGCCCAGATCGGGCCGTTGTCACTCATGCCGCGAGATCCGGTGCTGCCGTCAGGAGCGGCGTCTCGGCGCCCTGGATCAACGCGCCGGCGCCGTCGGTGAGGCCGATCTCCTGCAACCACATTTCGAATTCCGGGGCGCGCTTCAGCCCGAGCACTTCGCGCAGGTACAGGGAATCGTGGAACGACGTGGATTGGTAGTTCAGCATCACGTCGTCGGCCCCCGGCACGCCCATGATGTAGGTGCAGCCCGCCGCCCCAAGCAGCGTCAGCAGGGTGTCCATGTCGTCCTGATCGGCCTCGGCATGGTTGGTGTAGCAGACGTCGACGCCGAGGGGCACGCCCATCAGCTTGCCGCAGAAATGGTCTTCGAGGCCCGCCCGGATGATCTCCTTGCCGTCGTAGAGGTATTCGGGACCGATGAAGCCGACCACGGTGTTGACCAGCAGCGGCCGGAACACGCGGGCGACCGCATAGGCCCGGGCCTCCAGGGTCTGCTGGTCGATGCCGTGATGCGCGTCCGCCGAGAGCGCCGAGCCCTGGCCGGTCTCGAAATACATGCAATTGTCGCCGCGCGGACCGCGCTTGAGCGCCAGCGCGGCCTCGTGCGCCTCCTTCAACAGGGACAGCGTCACGCCGAAGCTCGCATTGGCCTTCTCGGTGCCGGCAATCGACTGGAACACGAGATCCACCGGCAGGCCCTGCTCCATGGCGGCGAGGGTCGTGGTGACATGGGTGAGGACGCAGGCCTGGGTCGGGATCGCGTGGCGGCGGATCACCGCGTCGAGGAGCTGGAGCAGATCGCCGATCGCCTGGACCGAATCGGAGGCCGGGTTGATGCCGATCACCGCATCGCCGCAGCCCAGGGCGAGCCCGTCGAGGATCGCCGCCGTGATGCCCTTCGGATCGTCGGTCGGATGGTTCGGCTGGAGGCGGACCGCGAGGGTCCCAGGCAGGCCGATCGTGTTGCGGAAGCGCGTGACGACCCGGCACTTCCGGGCAACCGAGATCAGGTCCTGGTTGCGCATGATCTTGGAGACCGCGGCGGCGATCTCGGGGGTGATGCCGGGGGCGATCCGGGCCAGCGTCTCGGACGACGCGGTGAGCAGGACCTCGCGGAAATCGCCGACCGTCAGATGGCGGATCTCGGCGAAGGCGCCGGCATCGTGGGTATCCAGGATCAGGCGGGTGACGTCGTCGCGCTCGTAGGGGATCAGCGGGCGGGCCAGGATCTCGGCGAGGGGCACCTCCGCGAGGCACCAGCGGGCGGCGGCATTCTCTTCGGCGGACTCCGCCGCGACGCCGGCGAGCCGGTCGCCGGAGCGGATCGGCGTCGCCTTGGCCATCAGGGCGGCGAGGTCGGCGAAGGCGTGGGTGCGCGGGCCGACGACGTGACGGTAGGCCATGCGGATGTTTTCCCTCGCCGCGTGAACACCGGATCACAGGATAGCGTGATCCGGGGATCGGGTCTGCTCAGGCCGCGCCGGCATGGGGGGCGGGGATCTCTGTCGAGATCGCGTCCACGGTGCGCGGCATCGGGCTCCCCTGCCCGTCAGAGCGCTGGATCCGCACCTGCTGGTTGACCGGCTGCATGTTGCCGAAGGGCGTCGAGAAGGCGATCTCGGCGGCGTCGCGCCCGACGCCGATGCGCACCAGCCCGTCGAGATCCGCCTGCCGCGTCGCGTCGAACAGCCACCAGCGGCCGTCGAGATAGGCCTCGAAGACGGCGTGGAAGTCGCTCGGCACGAGGCCGTGGGCGTAGCAGCTCACGAACCGGGCCGGGATGCCCAGCGCGCGGCAGAAGGCGGTGCCGATATGGGCGAAATCCCGGCAGACGCCCGCGCGCTTCAAGAGGGACTCGTCCGCCGTGGTCTCGCCGTCGCTGGTGCCCGGCTGGTAGGTGATGTGATCGTGGATCCAGTTGCAGATCTCGTTCACCCGGGCATGCCCCTTCGGCAGGGCGCCGAATTCGGCCTGGGCGAAGGGCGTCAGCCGGTCCGAGGAGACGAACCGGCTCGGCAGCAAGAACGGCAGGATGTCGAGGGGCAGCTGCCCGATCGGCGTCTCGTTGATGGTAGCCGGGTCGGCCCGGTGCACCGTCAGGTCCACCTCGGCATTGTACTCCAGCGCGAACTGGCCGGTGGGCACGTTCACGGCGAGATAGCGGTTCAGCAGATCGGGCGTCGTGTAGAGGTCGCGCTTCAGGTTCGGCGTCAAGACCAGGCTCTCGCTCAGGATCTCGACGCTCTTCAGCTTGGCCACCTCCAGGTTGAAGATGAAGGTGGTGTCGGACAGGATGTTGTAGGACAGACTGCAACCGAGTGTGTAGCGCATCGGATCTCCTTGCCGGGCGACGACCTGTCCGTCGTCCAAGCAAAGTGCGCGCCCGAATGGCGGTTCCAGGCCCGTCGCGCTGCGCTATCCGGCTCGCCTCGGCAGCAGCAGGACGGTGAGCGAGCGCACCCCTTGCGCCCCATGGATCAGCACGCCCTCGATATCGGCGGTCGCCGAGGGTCCGGTATGGAGCACAGCGTAGGCCGAGCGGCCGAATTCGGGCCGGAGATAGGCCGCCTGCACGTTCGGCAGGATGTCGGCGGGGTCGAGCAGCACGATCAGATGCTGGGCGAGATAGGCGACCGCGTTCACGATCAGCTCGCCTTCCGTGAACAGCACCGAGCCCGTCTCGGCGATGCCGAACACCGCACGGACCACCGCCACGTCCACGTCCTCGACCTCCTGCGGGTCGCGCACCGCGCGCAGGTCGCGGTTGCCGGTGAGTTCGGGCACCGCGGAGGCGATGACCTTGGCGGAACCGAGCCGCTCGCGCAGGTCCGCGAAGGCATCGTCGGTGCCGGGCTCCGCCACCCGGCCGCCCATGCGCTTCAGCCGGTCGCCGAACTCGGCCACGGGGTCGTCGCCGATGAGCGGGGGGAAGAGCGGCACCTGCGGCAGCGGGAATTCGCCCGCCGGCCGGTTGGCCCGGATGTCGCCCAGGATCGCCTCGCGGGCGGTCATCGACCGGCGTCCTTCATGCGATTCTGCTTGTACCAGGCGTGGAAGGTCTGGCGCGGGGCCTCCGGCATCTCGCGCTTCTTCCCCCAGGTGTTGAGCGGGTTGTAGACCGCGAAGCGCGGCAAGACCTTCAGGGCGGAATCCGCTGCGCCGATCGCCGCCCGGTAGGCGGCCGGCCGGGACAGGACCGCGCCCGCGGCCTTCATCATCCCCTGCTTGAGCGCGGGGATGTGGTGCTCCTCAACCAAGACCTTGCGCCACGCGAAGATCTGCTCGTGGATGTTGATCTTGACCGGGCAGACGTTGGTGCAGGAGCCGTTCATCGTCGAGGAGAACGGCAGGGTCGAGTATTTCCGCTTGTTGAAGGTCGGGTCGATGATCAGGCCGATCGGGCCGGAATAGGTCGCCCCATAGGAGAGGCCGCCGGAGCGCCGGTAGACCGGGCAGGTGTTCATGCAGGCGCCGCAGCGGATGCATTTCAGCGAGGTCCAGAATTCCTCCATGCCGAGGCGGGCCGAGCGGCCGTTATCGACCAGCACCATGTGCATCTCGGTGCCCGCGCGGGGCGCGCGGAAATGCGAGGTGTATTGGGTGATCGGCGAGCCCAGCGCCGAGCGCGACAGCAGCCGGATGAACACCCCGAGATGCTCGACCTTGGGGATGATCTTCTCGATGCCGATCGAGTGGATCTGGAGCGGCGGGACGTTGCCGGAGAGGTCGGCATTGCCCTCGTTGGTGCAGGTGACGACCGTGCCGGTCTCCGCGATGGCGAAGTTGCAGCCGGTCATGCCGGCATCGGCCTTCAGGATGTAGGGCCGGGTCGTCTCGCGCTGGCTCTCGGCGAGGTAATGGGCGTCGTCGTTGTCGGGATCGGTGCCGAGGGTCTTGGCGAAGACTTCGGCCACGTCCATCCGGGTCTTGTGGACCGCCGGCGCCACGATGTGGCTCGGCTCCTCGTTGTCGAGCTGCTGGATGCGCTCGCCGAGGTCGGTCTCGATGATCTCGATGCCGTTGGCCGCCATGTGGTGGCGGAAGCCGCACTCCTCGGTCAGCATCGACTTCGACTTGACCAGCGTCTTCGCGCCGCGGTTGCGCAGGATCTCCAGGACGATCCGGTTGTGGTCGGCCCCGTCCCGCGCCCAATGGACCTGGACGCCGTTGGCCGTCGCGGCCGCCTCGAACTGTTCGAGGTACCGGTCGAGGTGGCTGAGCGTGTGCGTCTTGATCTGCGAGGCGAGCTCCCGCAGTTCCTCCCATTCCGGGATGCCGTGCGCCGAGACGTCGCGCTTCTTGCGCAGGTCCCACAGGCGCTCGTCATGGGCCGCCTGGTGGAGCGGTGCCGCCAGGAACCGTTCGGCGGCCTCCGCCTGATCGATCGGCCGGTCGCCGCGGATCTTGGCACCCCGGGGCTGAGCCTCGCGGATTTGCGGCGCCCGGATCGGCTTCGAGGCGGCCTCGGCGTGCTGGAGCCGCCCGCCGTCCTGAGAGCGCGCGCTCTCGTCGTCGCGGGCGCGGACCTCGGGGTGGATCACGCCTTCGCGCTCGCGCGGGTTCAGGTCCTCGACGCTCATGCGGCGACTCCGTTCAGCACCTGAGCGATGTGGATGTACTTCAGCGGCACCCCGAGGCGCTCGGCGCAGCCCTTCTGGTGCATCAGGCAGGAGGAATCGGCCGAAACGACGTATTCGGCGCCGGCCCGGTTCTGATCCGCGACCTTGTCGTAGCCCATCTTGGCCGAGACCGCCGGCTCGAAGACCGAGAAGGTCCCGCCGAAGCCGCAGCACTCGTCCGGCCGGGCGAGGTCCACCAGCTCGACGCCCTCGACCATCCGCAGCAGGTCGAGGGGCTTGGAATAGAAGGGCTTCACCAGCTCCGAGGGCCGGGCGTGGTGGATGCCGCGGAGGGCGTTGCAGTTCGTGTGGTAGGCGACCTTGTGGGGGAAACGCGCCCAGGGCAGCGCCTCGACCTTCAGCACGTCGTGCAGGAACTCGACCAGCTCGTAGGTGCTGGCCCGGACTTTCTTGACCTCCTCGGTCTGCGGGATCGCGGTCAGGTGCTCCCGGACCTGGTGCACGCAGGAGCCCGAGGGCGCCACCACGTAGTCGAAGCCCGAAAAGTTCTTGACGAACAAGGCCTCGGTGGCGGCGGCCTCGGCGTGGCAGCCGGTGTTGGTCATCGGCTGGCCGCAGCAGGTCTGGTCGTAGGGATACTCCACCGTGCAGCCGAGCCGCTCCAGCAGCTCGAGGGTGGCGATCCCGACCTCGGGCTCGAAGGCGTCGACGTAGCACGGCACGAACAGGCCGATCCGCATGGTCCGGCACCTCCCTGGATCGCCCGCTCCGTTGGCCTGGAACGGTTCGAGACTGATCGGGAGGGTCTATCGGATGAGGTTGGTCTTGGCGAGGTCGAGGACCGCGTCACCGCGTCCATCCATCACGGCCCGCAGCACGTAGAGGCTGAAGCCCTTGACCTGCTGCCCGTCGATCTTGGGCGGCATCGCCAGCTCGTTGCGGGCGGTGCGCACGTCGAGGAGGGCGGGACCGTCGAAGGCCAGGAACTCGCCCACCGCGTCGGGCAGCTCGGCCGGATCCTCGACCCGCAGGCCGAAGATGCCGGCCGCCCGGGACATCGCGGCGAAATCCGGGTTGTCGAGGGCGACGCCGGTCTCGATGTAGCCGGCGGCCTTCATCTCGAGTTCAACGAAGCCGAGGGTGCCGTTGTTGAACACCACGACCTTGAGCGGCAGGCGGTGCTGCCGCAGGGTCAGGAAATCGCCCATCAGCATCGCGAAGCCGCCGTCGCCGCAGAAGGCGATGACCTGCCGGTCCGGCTGCGCCGCCTGGACGCCGATCCCCTGCGACAGGGCGTTGGCCATGGAGCCGTGGACCCAGGAGCCGAGCAGCCGCCGCCGCCCATTCATGGTGAGGTAGCGCGCCGCCCAGATCGTCGGCGTGCCGACATCGGCGGTGAAGACGGCATCGTCCGAAGCCGCCTCGCTGATCGTCCGGGCGAGGTATTGCGGATGTAGCGGACCGCCGGGCTTGCCCGTGGCGAGTTCGTCGAGGCCGGCGCGCGCCTTCGCGTAATGCTGCAGACTGGCATCCAGGAAGGCGCGGTCGGCCTTGGGCTTCAGACGCGGCAGCAGCGCCCGCAGGGTCGCCCCGACATCGCCCACGAGGCCGAGTTCGATCCGGCAGCGCCGGCCGAGCTCGGACGGGCGCAGGTCAACCTGCGCGACCGTCGCGTCATGCGGGTAGAACTGCTTGTAGGGGAAGCCGGTGCCGAGCATCAGCAGGGTATCGCAGGACATCATGGCCGCGTAGCCCGACGAGAAGCCGATCAGGCCGGTCATGCCGACATCGTAGGGGTTGTCGAATTCGACGCATTCCTTGCCGCCCAGCGCGTGGACGATCGGGCTCTTGAGCGCCTCCGCGAGCTGGAGTAGCTCGGCATGGGCGCCGGCGCAACCGCGTCCGCACAGGAGGGTGACGCGCTTGCCGGCATTGAGCATCGCCGCCAGGGCGTCGAGTTCCGGGTCCGCGGGCCGCACCACCGGCTTGGCGGGGATCAGCCCGGCCCGCGGCGTCAGGGCACGCTTGGGCGCCTCGCGCAGGGCGACGTCCCCCGGCAGGACGATCACCGCGACGCCCTGCTCGCCGACGGCGGCGCGAATCGCGTTTTCCAGCACGAAGGGCATCTGGGCCGGGTCGGAGACCAGCTCGCAATAATGGCTGCAGTCGCGGAACAGCTCGGTCGGCTTCGTCTCCTGGAAGTAGCCCGAACCGACCTCGGCCGACGGAATGTGGGCGGCGATCGCCAGGACCGGGGTGCGGCTGCGATGGGCGTCGTAGAGGCCGTTGATCAGGTGCAGGTTGCCCGGGCCGCAGGAGCCCGCGCAGACCGCGAGCGCCCCGGTGATCTGAGCCTCGGCGGCCGCCGCGAAGGCCGCGGCCTCCTCGTGGCGCGTGTGGATCCAGCCGATGCGTCCCCGGGCGCGCAGCGCCTCGGTGATGCCGTTCAGACTGTCGCCGACAACGCCGTAAATGCGGGCGACACCCGCCTCCTGGAGCGTCTCGGCGACGACGTCGGCGACGTTGTTGATACGCATGATTCGGCTCCGCCATCGCGCCGGGTGCGGCAACTTGGTCCGGGGCGCTGGTAAGTCATCCGTCGCCGCCGGGATAGGGGGCGCGCCGCGGGTCCGACCCGCCGAGGCGGCGGCGGGGGGCGGCCCGCGGCACCACCGAGACTTCCCCGGGAAAGCCCGCCGCGCGCTTGATTTCCGCAGCCCCAGAGTCGAAGGACGTCTGGAAACGTTCCGAAGAGATCATCGTCATGGAAGAACTGCTGGCCCGCGTCACCGCCCGGACTGGGCTCGACGCCGCGACCGCACAGACCGCCGTCGGGCACATCCTCGCCTTCCTGCAGAAGGAAGGGCCCGAGAGCGAGGTCAACCAGCTGCTGGCGGCGCTGCCGGGATCCGATTCGCTGATCGCCGAGTCCAATGCCGGCGAGAGCGGCGGCGGCCTGATGGGCATGCTCGGCGGCATGATGGGCGGCGGCGGCGTCATGGCGCTCGGCCAGAAGCTGATGGCGGCCGGCGTGCCGATGGGTCAGATGCAGCCGCTCGGTCAGGAGCTGTTCGCGTTCGGCCGCGAGAAGGTCGGCGAGGACGCCATGGGACCGATCATCGGTTCGATCCCGGGGCTCAACCAGTTCGTCTGATCCCGCGCCGCGTGTGCGGCGCCGCACTGTCATCGGGCACGGCCTGGACGATCGTGAAAAAACAGTTTCCGGGCGAAAGCTTGACGGAACCTGTCAACGCGATCCCCGTTATTTGGGGTGCGGTCGGCAAGGGTGCCTTAAACGACCTGCGCGACTGCGATCCAGCAGGCCGGCCATGCCCGTGTTCGAAGCGAAGAACCTGGACAGCGCGTTCGAGGGCCAAGCGCTCCTCGCCGCAATCCTGCATCCGACGCGCGCTGCCCAGACCCGCGCGTTGCGCCACGGCCGCCGTCGCGCCGAGCGTGCATCCTCGATGGCCGATCCGATGACGCTCGAGCCGCGATTCCCGATCGCCGCCGACAGCCTGACGCCGAGCCCCTGCCCGTCGCGCTGATGGGCGCGACCACTACCAGGGCTGCGGCGTGACCAGGCCCTGACGGGTCACCACCACCCAATCCCGTCCGCGGCGTTCGACGCCTTCGACGCGGCCGAAACCCGGCAGCACCTCTCCGGGCCCGATCTCCAAGAGCCGGTGCCGGCGATTCTCGAGGATCGCCATGCCGTCATAGACGTCACGGACAGCCCAGCCGTCGATCACCGGGGTCTTCTCGACGGCCGGCGCCTTCGGTTTCGCATCGGCCGGCTTGATATCAGCGAGGCGCGCTTCGGTGATCTTCGCATCGCCAGCCTTCGGCTCCACGCTCCGCGTCTCGGCGAGGCTTCCGGTCTGGGTCGGCTCGGCCTTCGCGACCGGGGTCACCGGGGGCGACCGCCGCTCGATCTGGGCCGCCAGCCCGGCGATGCGGACGTTCTGCTCCCGCTCGACCTGTTCGAGACGCTCGCCGAGGGCCGCGGTCTTGGCCGCGAGGGTCTTGTCGAGCTGCGCGAGGCGCTCGCTCAGGGCGCCGCTGCGGGCGGTCGCCTCTTTGCGGGCGGTGTCGGTGGATGCGCGCAGGTCGGCGAGGACCTGATGGAGTTGTGCGATGTCGCTGCCGAGCCGCGCGGTCTCGGTCCGACCGGCGTCCAGCGTGGTGCTGAGCGCCAGGACAGCGTCGTTGGGCAGGGCGGCCGACCGGGTCGCGGCGATGACGCCGCCGCCCAGCAGCGCGCCCACCGCCAGGCAGGCCCCCGGGATCGCGAGCCTGCGCAGGTCGATCTGCGCCAGCGCCTCCCGAGCCGCGCGCTTTCTGGTGCGCGGCTCGGACGTCGCGGTCTCGCCGCCCGCATCCGCCTGGCCGGTCACCACGGCCTTGAGCAGATCGGCCGGCGAGACGGCCGGCGTGGTTTCGCTCTTGGTCATCGCCCCGAACTCCGCGCGCAGAACCTCACTGCAAGCGTTCGTTAAGGACGTTTGTTTACGAAACCCTTACCGCGGCGCGATCGCTCACGCCGCCAGGCCACGCTTCTTCAGCAGGGGCTCAATGCTCGGCATCCGTCCGCGGAAGGCCGTGTAGGCGTCGCGCGGATCGCGCAGGTTGCCGGCCCCGTAGACGAATTGGCGCAGGCGTTTGGCCGTCTCCGGATCGAAGATGTCGCCGGCCTCGCGGAAGGCATCGAAGGCGTCGGCGTCCAGCACCTCCGACCAGAGATAGCTGTAATAGCCGGCCGCGTAGCCGTCCCCCGAGAAGATATGGGCGAAATGCGGCGTCCGGTGCCGCATGCTGATCTCGGCCGGCATGCCGATCCGGCGCAGCGCCTCGGCCTCGAAGGCGGGCACGTCGAGCCCCGCTTCCCCTTCGGCCGAGAGGTGCAGCGTCATGTCGACGATTGCCGACGACGTGTATTCCACGGTGGCAAAGCCCTGGTTGAAGGTGCGCGCGGCCAGGAGCTTCTGCAGCAGCGTGTCCGGCATCGGCTCCCCGGTCCGGTGATGGCGGGCGTGTGTCCGCAGGACCTCGGGCTGCTCCAGCCAGTGCTCGTAGAGCTGAGACGGCAGTTCCACGAAGTCGCGGGCGACCGCGGTGCCGGACAGAAGCGGGTAGGTCACGTCCGAGAGGAGGCCGTGCAGGGCATGGCCGAACTCGTGGAACAGGGTGCGCGCGTCGTCGAAGGACAGAAGCGTGCTCTCCCCCTCGGGCGCCTTGGCGAAGTTCATCACGTTGACGATGATCGGCGTGATCGGTCCGTTCAGCCGCTCCTGCGAGCGGAAGGCGCTCATCCAGGCGCCGGACCGCTTCGAGGCCCGGGCGAAGTAGTCGCCCAGGAACAGCCCGACCTCGGACCCGTCCGGGTTGCCGACCCGCCAGACCCGCACGTCGGGATGGTAGCGCGGCACGTCGGACAGTTCCTCGAAGGTCAGGCCGAACAGCCGCGCAGCCGTGTCGAACGACGCCGCGATCATCCGGTCGAGGGGCAGGTAGGCCTTGATCTCGCTCTCATCGAGATCGTGCTCGGCGCGCCGCACCTTCTCGGCGTAGTGGCGCCAATCATGCGCCTGGAGGGTGAAGTTGTGGCCCTCGGCCTGGATCGCGGCCTGGAGCCGGTCGCGCTCGTCGCCCGCACGGGCCCGGGCCGGTGTCCAGACGTCGCGCAGGAGCCCCGTGGCGGCGTCGGGGCTCGCCGCCATCGTGTCGTCGAGGGCGAAATGCGCGAAGCTCTCGAAGCCCAGCAGGCGCGCCCGTTCGGCGCGCAACCGGATGATCTCGGCGGCGACCGCGCGGTTGTCGGTCTCACCGCCGTTCTCCCCGCGGCGGGTCCAGGCCGCGTAGGCGCGCTCGCGCAGGTCGCGACGGGTGGAGCAGACGAGGAACGGCTCGATCAGCGAGCGGGAGAGGGTGACGACATGGCCTTCCAGACCCCGTTCCTCCGCGGCGCTCCGGGTAGCGGCGCGAAGGAACGGCGGCAGTCCGGCCAGATCCGCCTCGGCCTGGAGCGGCAGCGTGAAGCTGCTTTCGTCGGCCAGGAGGTTCTGGCTGAATTGGGTGCCGAGTTCGGACATCCGCGCCGCGATCTCGGCGATGCGCGCCTTGGCCTCGGGCTCGAGATCCGCGCCCGCCCGCCGGAAGCGGATCCGGTAGCGGTCGAGCACGCGGCGCTCCTCCGGACCCAGGCCCTCGGCCTCCACCGCCGAGATGCGCGCCCAGAGCTTCGGATCGAGGTAGATCGCGCTGCCGTGGCGGGCGAGTTTCGGCCCGATCTCACGCTCGATTGCCTGGAGTTCCGGGTTCGTGTGGCTGCCGGTCAGGTTGTAGAACACCCCGGCGACCCGATCGAGGGCCTGGCCCGCCCGCTCCATGGCCACCACCGTGTTGGCGAAGGTCGCAGGCGCCGTCTCGCCGGTGATCGCCTCGATCTCGCGGGCATGGGCGGCGAGCGCCGCCTCGAAGGCCGGGAGGTAGTGATCCGACCGGATCCGCTCGAAGGGCGGGATCCCATAGGGCGTCGTCCACTGCGCCTCGCGGAAGGGATTGTCCTGCGGCAGGCTCGGGAGCCCGGCTTCAGCTGCGTCCGGCATTCGGTCCTCGGATCCATCCATGCAATGGCGCGTCCCGCCGTCACGGTCGTGCAGACAGTGGTCCGTTCGGCGCATCCGTCAACCGCGCCGGCGATCCGAATGCCCGCTCGCTCGTTTGCTAGAACCAATGCCCACGCTTCGAGGCCCCATGCCGGGACGTCTTCCGCCGATCCGCCGACCGTCGATCCCGCTGGCGCGGGGGATCCTCACCGCGGCGCTCGCGCTGCTCCTCCCCGCCCCGGGTCGGGCGGCCGAGACCCCGGCGGCCACCGTTCCGGTGCCGCCGCCCCTGCCGCCGGAACGGCCGGACGCGCTGAAGCCGCCCGCCGCCGTGGAGACGGCCGCGCCGACGCCACCGGCGCGGCCTCCGGACCTGACGCCCGCCGACGCCACCACGGTTCCGGCATCGGAGAAGGCCCCGGAGACGGGCAAGCCCGAGATTCCGACCCCGCCGCCCACGCCGCCGGGGCGGCCGCCGGAACTTTCCGGCGAGGCCGTCCTGGCGCTCAAGGTCGCCCCCCCGGACGACACGGCCTGCCGGACGCGCCTCAAACGGCTCGGGGTCGACTTCGAGCCGCTGGCACCGATCGCCGAGGGTCAGTGCACCGCACCTTTGCCGCTGAAGATCACCCGGCTCGCCGACGGCGTCGCGCTGCCGCAGGGGGCGACGCTGACGTGCCGCACCGCCGAAGCCCTCGCGCGCTGGGTCACGGAGGTTCAGGTCGAGGCCGACCGGACGCTCAAGCACGGGCTGACCGGGCTCGAACTCGGCGGCTCCTACATGTGCCGGGGCCAGAACCATGACCTCGACGCCAAGCTGAGCGAGCACGCCTTCGCCAACGCCGTCGACGTGATGGGCTTCACCCTCTCGGGCCGCGCCAGCATCCCGGTGAAGGCGATGCCGGACGGTTCCGACGAGGCCGCGTTCCTGACCGCCGTCCGCGGCAAGGCCTGCGCCTTCTTCCGGACGGTCCTAGGACCGGGGACGAACGCGGCCCACGCCAATCACTTTCACCTGGACCAGCGCGAGCGCGCGGCCGGTCACCGCCTCTGCGAGTAAGGTCGTGGAACGTTCGTGCAGGCGCAGCATTTCAGCGGGGAGCGCCTACGCTTGCGGAGATCACGACGTCGATGAACCCGAGACCTTGGCGTCCCGTTTGCGCGGTTGTGCTGCTCACTTGCATGGCTGCACAGGCCGCAGCTGCCCCGAAAGCCGCCCAGGGCGACGCGAAATCGTCCGCCCTCACCGCTGAGGCCGTCAACGCGGCTGCCCTGGCGCCGCAGGCGGGGGACAAATCGAGCGACAAGACGTCCGCCGCGAAGACGAAGAAGGCAGAGGGCGGCGACGAGAAGCCGGATCCGCTGATCGTCAAGGCGCAGGTGCTGCTCGATCGGGCGCATTTCTATCCCGGCGCCATCGATGGCCTGACGGGCGACAATTACCGGCGCGCCCTGGCGGCGTTCGCGGTGGCACAGGGTCTGTCCGCCACGGAGAAACTGACGCCGGAGGTCTGGGACAAGCTTCAAGCCACCAGCGACAAGCCGGCGGTGACGGACTACACAATCACGGACGCCGATGCCGCGGGTCCGTATATCGACAAGATCCCGCCCAAGATGGAGCAGCAGGCTGACCTGAAGGCGCTCAGCTACACGAACCCGCGGGAGATGCTGGCCGAGCGGTTCCATATGGGGCGCGCCCTGGTCACGGCCCTCAACCCGGACAAGCCCCTCGACAAGGCCGGCACGACGATCACGGTCGCGGCGGTGGACCCGATGGGCACCGACAAGCTGAAGGGGAAGGATCTCCCCCAGGATCCCAAGGTCGAGCGTGTCGAGGTCGATAAGCAGAGCCGGGATGTGCGCGCCTTCGGCGCGGACGGGAAGTTGCTCGCCTACTATCCCGCTTCGATCGGCAGTACCGAGAAGCCGGCGCCGAGCGGCGACACCAAGGTCAAGGGCGTCGCCTTCGATCCGGACTACACGTACAATCCGAAATACGCGTTCAAGGGCGTGAAGACGCAGCACAAATTCACGATCCAGTCCGGGCCGAACAACCCGGTGGGCCTCGTCTGGATCGATCTCGCCATCCCGAGCTACGGGATCCACGGGACCCCCGAGCCCGAGAAGGTCGGGAAGACCGAGTCGCATGGCTGCATCCGTCTGACCAACTGGAACGCCCGGGACCTCGCCGCCCACGTCGCGCGCGGTGCGAAGGTCAGCTTCAAGGACGATTGACCTCCGCAACGGTCGGGCGCCCACCCCCGGCCGCCAAAATGTATCATCGGTTAACATTCCGGTCGCCAATGGCTACGGAACGGCTCGGGAACGCTTGACACGTTGCTCGTAACGGGCGACGCCAAAGGCCACCTCGGGAACCGTTTGTCATGGCTGTGTTGCGTTTTTAAAGACGCCGAGCATGCGGTTTCCGAGAGGCAGACAAACGAACGGTTTGGTCCCCGATCCGGGGGCGCTCGAAGGGAAGACGGCGCGGCGTGATTGCTGACCCCAACGACGATATTCTCAACGGCGTCCGCGTGCTCGTCGTGGAGGATGAGGCCGCGATCTCGATGCTGCTCGAGGACATGCTGCTCGATTTCGGCTGTGCCGTGGTCGGTCCGGCCGCACGCTTGTCCTCCGCGCTGGAAATGGCGTCCCAGGAGGTGTTCGAGGTCGCGATCCTCGACGTGAACGTGGCCGGCGAGCCGATCTATCCGGTGGCCGAGGCGATCGCCAAGCGCGATCTGCCGCTGGTCTTCTCCACGGGCTACGGCGGCGCCGGCATCCGCGAGCCGTTCCGTGACCGGCCTGTGGTGCAGAAGCCGTTCAGCCAGGCCGAACTGAAGCGCACGCTGATCGGTGCCATCCGGGCCGCCCGCGACTGAGACCCGCTCCGCTCCGCCCGGGTCGCCTCACAACCCCTCGATCGGGAACGCGTCGGCCACGTGGGCCGGCCATCCCCGGGCGCCGACGAACACGGCATCGGCCCGGAACGTCATCCCGGCTGACCAGGAATTGCGACCGATCCAGGATCTGACCGCCCGGGAGAAGCGGCGCCTCTTGACCGCGTCGATCGCCTCGCGAGCGTCATCGCGCCGGGGACGGGCCTTCACCTCCACGAAGGCGATGGTGGTCCAGCGCTGGACGACGAGGTCGATCTCGCCCCCCGCGAGGCTGATGCGCCGTCCGATCGGCCAGTAGCCCTTGAGCATCAGCGCCGCCAGAGCCAGCCACTCGGCGCGATGGCCGCGCCGGTAGGCCGCGCGGCGTCGGACGGCCTGGTCCGGCCGGGTCGCGCTCACCCCTCGCTCCGCGCCAGGACGAGCGCCCGCGCGTAGACGAGCCGCCGGGGCTGCCCGGTCTGATCGGCCACGAGGCTCGCGGCGTCCTTGATCGAGTGGCGTTCGAGCGCCGACCGGAGCAGCGCGTCGAGGGCGGTATCGTCCTCCGCGGTCCGCTCCGGCGTCGTGGCCGCGCCGATGATGACTACGATCTCCCCCTTCGGCGCCCCGTCCTGCGCGAAGCGCTCGCTTAGGGCCCCCAGCGTGTCGCGCCGGATGGTCTCGTAGAACTTGGTCAGCTCCCGGGTCACCGCGGCCGGCCGGTCCGGCCCGAGCACCGCAGCGGCGTCGGCGAGCATCTCCGGGAGCCGGTGCGGCGACTCGAACAGGACGAGCGTGCCCGGGACCCGGATCAGCGCCTCCAGGCGGTTGCGCCGGGCGCCGGCCTTCTGCGGCAGGAACCCCTCGAAGAAGAAACGGTCGGTCGGCAGGCCCGCCGCTACGAGGGCGGTCATGACGGCGGACGGACCGGGCACCGGCGTGATCGCGATGCCCGCCGCGATGGCGGCCTGAACCAGCTTGTAGCCGGGATCCGAGACGAGGGGGGTGCCCGCATCCGAGACCAGGGCCAGCGCCTCGCCGGCGCGCAGCCTTGCGACCATCCGCTCGCGCACCGCCTCGTTGGAATGCTCGTGATAGGCCAGCAGCGGCGTCGTGATGCCGTAATGGGCCAGCAGCGTCCGCGTGACGCGCGTGTCCTCGGCGAGCACCGCATCCGCGGCCGCCAGGGTGGCGAGCGCGCGGATGGTTATGTCGCGCAGGTTGCCGATGGGCGTCGCCACGATGTGCAGGCCGGGCGCCACCGGTTCGGCCTCGCTGGCCAGCCCGAAGGCCGTGAACGTGAGCGCCCGCGGGCGGTCGCCGCCCGGCTTCTGAGCAGGGGGTCTCATCGGAGCGGCTTGCCCCTGGGCATCGAATCGACGGGTCATGATCGGCGATCTTGCCACACTGGACGGCTCTCGTCGCGTCGAAGCCGCGCCGCCGGGGGGCAAGTCCCGGTCCGCGCGTTTACATTTCCCGGGCCTGCCATCACGGTGGCGTGGCCTGCCCGAAGGAGACCGCGCCATGGCGTGCCCGATCGGCGCGCCGGACCGTCTCGTGCGCGTCACCGCCTTGAGCGTCGTGCTGCTCGGCGCGCTTCTGCCCCTCGGCGGCTGCCTCGGCGACGGCGTCGCCCGGCGCGGGCCGGCGCCGCAGGCCGCCGCCTTGGCTCCACCCGTCGAAGTGCCGCAGGGGTTGCCGGATGCGGCACCGACGATCCCGACACCGATCGCGGCAGCCGGACAGCGGATCGGGACCGGATCCGTGAAGGTCGCCCTCGTCCTGCCGCTCGACGGACAGGGGGCGGCGGTGGGCACCGCCATGCGCAACGCCGCTCAGCTGGCCTATGACGAGGCGCAGCAGCCCGACCTGACGATCCTGGTGGAGGACGACCGCGGCAGCCCGGACGGCGCCCGGGACGGGACCCAGGACGCCCTGCGACAGGGCGCGGAGATCGTCCTGGGTCCCGTCTTCGCCGGCAGCGTCCAGGCCGCCGCCGCGGCGGCGAAGGCGATGGGCAAGCCGGTGATCGGTTTCTCCACCGACGTGACCGTGGCGGCCCGCGGCGTCTACCTCCTGAGTTTCCTGCCGCAGCCGGAGGTGGACAGGGTGGTCGAGGAATCGGTGGCGGGGGGCAAGCGCTCCTTCGCGGCGCTGATCCCGGAGACCGCCTACGGAAACGCTGTGGAGGCGGCGTTCCGCGAGACCGTGGCGCGCCGGGGCGCCCGGGTCGCGGCGGTGGAGCGCTACCCGGCGGGCAGTCCGGGCCAAGCGGTGGAGCGGCTGGCGCGGGTGATCACCGGTCCCGCAGCCACCGCCGACGCGCTGTTCATCCCGGAGACGGCCGACGCCCTGCCGGCGGTCGCGGCGGCACTGACCAAGGCCGGCTTCTCCCCGGCCCGGGTGCGGCCCATCGGGACGGCATTGTGGAACGATCCGGCGCTCTTCGCCCTGCCGGCGCTCCAGGGTGGCCGCTTCGCCGGGCCGGACCGCGCGGGGTTCTCCGCCTTCAGCGGGCGCTACCAGACCCGCTTCGGCGCGGTACCGCCGCGCGTCGCGTCCCTGGCCTACGATGCCGTGATGCTCGCCGCGGCCCTCGCGCGACAATACGGCTCGCAGCGCTTCGCCGAGGCGACGCTGACCAATGCGGCGGGCTTCGCCGGGATCGACGGCACCTTCCGCTTCCGGCCCGACGGGCAGAGCGAGCGGACGCTGGCGGTCTACGAGATCCGCAACAACGCCGCGACCCTGGTCAGCCCGGCCCCGCGGGTGCTGGCCAAGCCCGGGATCTGATCAGCCGGCGAGCTCGGCCACGATCGCGTTGAGGACCGGCGCGCCCCGCGCCGTGGCGGCGATGCGTCCGCCGGGTCGCCGCTCCAGCATACCGTCGCCCACCAGCATGCCGATGCGGTTGCCGTTGAGCGGCCGGCCCTTGAGGGCGGCGTAGCGGTCCGGATCGATCCCCTCGCGCAGGCGCAGGCCCATCACCAGGAACTCGTCGGACTGATCGACGGCCGAGAGCGTCTCGGTCTCGGCGATGCCGTGGCCGTCGCGTTCGACCCGGGTGAGCCACGCCTCCGGCGCGCGCTCGGTCACTGTGCCGATCCGTCCGGCCGCGGTGACGAGGCGGCCGTGCGCCCCGGGGCCGATGCCGGCATACTCGCCGTAGCGCCAGTAGAGCAGGTTGTGGCGCGACTCGGCGCCGGGCCGCGCGTGGTTCGAGATCTCGTAGGCCGACAGGCCGGCCCGGGAACAGAGATCCTGCGTGACGTCGTAGAGGGCCCGGCCGATCTCGTCGTCCGGAACCACGAGCTTCCCGGCCGCCGCGAGACCGTGGAACGGCGTGCCCGGCTCGATGGTGAGCTGGTAGAGCGACAGGTGCTCGCCGGCCAGCGCCAGGGCCTGACCGAGTTCGTCCCGCCAGAGCGCGGGGTTCTGGCCGGGCCGGGCATAGATCAGGTCGAAGGAGGTGCGCGCGAAGACGGCCTGCGCGACCCGGATCGCGTCGAGGGCCTGCGCCACGTCGTGCAGCCGGCCGAGGGTCCTCAGGGATGCGTCGTCGAGCGCCTGCACGCCGAGGGAGACCCGGTTGACCCCGGCCGCGCGGTAGCCGTGGAAGCGGGCGGCCTCGACGCTCGACGGATTGGCTTCGAGGGTGATCTCCGCGTCCGGCGCCACCGTCCATCGTGCCGCCACCGCGTCGAGCAGCCCCGCGACGGTCGCCGGCCGCATCAGCGAGGGGGTGCCACCCCCGAGGAAGATGCTGGTGACGGTCCGGCCGGGCGTCCGGCCGGCCATATGGGCGATCTCGGCCCGGAAGGCGTCGAGGAAGCGCGGTTCGTCCACGCCTCCGTGCCGGACGTGGCTGTTGAAGTCGCAATAGGGGCACTTCGCGGCGCAGAAGGGCCAGTGCAGGTAGATCCCGAAACCCGCATCGCGGGTCGGGTGGTCCGGGCCGGTCGTTCGCATGATCGCCGGGATGTGCGCGCGCCCGTCCGGTTTGGCAATCAGGCGCCGGGCGCGAGGCAAGCCCGGCGCAGCGCCACGAACGCCCGGGCGCGGTGGGACAGACCCGCGCCCGTCTGCCAGTCGACCCCGTGCTTCTCCGCGGCGCTCATCTCGCCGAAGGTGCGGTCATGCCCGTCCGGCCGGAAGATCGGGTCGTAGCCGAAGCCGGCCGAACCGCGCGGCGCCACGAGGTCGCCGAAGACCCGGCCCTCGAACAGCTCGGTGTGCCCGTCGGGCCAGGCGAGCACCAGGGCCGAGACGAAGTGCGCGCGGCGGTCGATCGCCCCGCGGGCGTCGAGTTCGGCGAAGATTCGCGCCATCGCCCCGGCAAAATCCTTGTCCGGGCCGGCCCAGCGGGCCGAGAACAGGCCCGGCGCCCCGTCGAGGGCGTCGACGCACAGGCCGGAATCGTCCGCGAAGGCGGGAAGGCCGGTGGCGTCGGCGGCGGCCTTCGCCTTGATCGCCGCATTCTCGGCGAACATCGTCCCGGTCTCATCCGGTTCGGGCAGGCCGAGTTCGCCGGCCGAGACCGCCTCCACGCCGAACGGCACCAGGAGGTCACGCATCTCGACGAGCTTGCCGGCATTGTGGGTGGCGATCACGACCTTGCCGGTCAGCCTGCGGCTCACGCGAGGGCGTCCTTCTGAAGGGCGACCAGCCGGTCGGTGCCGGCGCGCGCCAGGCCGAGGAGTTCGAGGAGCTGCTCCTGCGTGAACGGCTCCATCTCGGCGGTGCCCTGGACCTCGACGATGCCGCCCCGGCCGGTGAGCACGAAATTGGCGTCGGTCTCGGCTGCCGAATCCTCGGCGTAATCGAGGTCGAGCACCGCCTTCCCCTTGTACAGGCCGCAGGAGACGGCCGCGACATGGTCCTTCAGCGGGTCGACCGAGATGATCGAGCGCGTCCGCATCCAGGCGAAGCAATCGTGCAGCGCCACCCAGGCGCCGGTGATCGCGGCGGTCCGGGTGCCGCCATCGGCCTGGATCACGTCGCAATCGACCGTGACCTGGCGCTCGCCCATGGCCGGGAGGTTGGTCACGGCCCGCAGCGAGCGGCCGATCAGGCGCTGGATCTCCTGCGTCCGCCCCGACGGCTTGCCGGAACCGACCTCGCGCCGGGTGCGTTCGTGCGTCGCACGGGGGAGCATGGCGTACTCGGCCGTGACCCATCCCTTGCCCGAACCCCGCAGCCACGGGGGCCCGCGCTCCTCCAGCGAGGCGGTGCAGAGCACCCGGGTGTTGCCGAAGCTGACGAGGCAGGAGCCTTCTGCGTAGCGCGACATGGCGCGCTCCAGGCTCACGGGCCGCAACTCGTCGGCGGCACGCTTGGAAGGCCGCATTGCGGGCCCCTTCTGTGGTGAATGTCGAGGGCCGGGCTCTTAGGCCGGTGCGGCACCGCGAGCAAGCATCGCCGTATGGATTGATCCGGGCGGGTCGGCCGGACATGATCGGACCACAGGATGACCGCGTGACAGACCCGAACTCTCGTTTCCCGAACGATCCATCGATGCAGGCCCTCGCCGCCCTCAACGAACGCGCCCGGGAGATCTTCCGGCAGATCGTCGAGAGCTACCTCACCACGGGCGAGCCGGTGGGATCGCGCAATCTCGCCCGGATCCTGCCGATGGCGCTGTCGCCGGCCTCGATCCGCAACGTGATGGCGGATCTGGAGCATTCCGGCCTGATCTTCGCGCCGCACACCTCGGCCGGCCGCCTGCCGACCGAGCTCGGCCTGCGATTCTTCGTCGACGCCATGCTCGAACTCGGCGACGTCAGCCAGGACGAGCAGGCCCGGATCGAGGCGCAGATGCGCGCCGCCGCCTCCGGCCACACCTTCGAATCGGCTCTGGCCGAGGCCTCGACCATGCTGTCGGGCGTCTCGCGGGGGGCCGGAGTGGTGTTGACCACCAAGGCGAATGTGAGCCTGAAGCACATCGAGTTCGTCCGCCTCGATCCCGCCCGCGCCCTTGTGATCCTGGTCTCGGACGACGGTTCGGTGGAGAACCGGCTGGTGGACCTGCCCGCCGGCCTGCCGGCCGGGGCCCTCCAGGAGGCGACGAACTTCCTGAACGCCCGGCTTCAGGGCCGCACCCTGGGATCGCTGCGGGCCGAGATCGAGGCCGGCCGTAAGGCCATGAAGCGGGAGCTCGACGCCATCACCGAGCGCCTCGTCGATGCCGGGCTCGCCACTCCGGTGGGCCCCACGGAGGCGCGCCAGCTGATCGTGCGCGGCCAGGCCAACCTGCTGGACGACCTGCGCGCCGTCGAGGATCTCGAGCGCATCCGCCTGCTGTTCAACGATCTGGAGACGCAGAAGGACGTCATCGACCTCCTCTCCCGCGCCGAGGGCGGCGAGGGCGTGCGGATCTTCATCGGCTCCGAGAACAAGCTGTTCTCGCTCTCCGGCTCGTCGCTGATCGCGGCGCCGTTCCGTGACGGCTCGCAGAAGATCGTCGGCGTCGTCGGGGTGATCGGTCCGACCCGGCTGAATTATGCGCGAATCGTGCCCATGGTCGACTACACCGCCCGGGTCGTCTCGAAGCTCCTCGACGGGGGTCGCTGAACCGCACGATCGCGCCGCGCGATGGCTTCACAAGAGGCGCCCGCCAAGCTTAGGTTTCCCGTCAGCCTGGATCTCGATGATCGATGCCGATTCGTCGTTGCAGAGGGCAGGCGCGCGCGTCAGCCCGACGTCGCGCGACACGGGGGATCCGCATGCCCAGTCTGGCGAGTTACCTGGCCTTCGCTGCGGTCTCGCTGGGCATGGCCCTGACACCGGGACCGAACATGGTCTACCTGGTCTCCCGCTCGATCGCGCAGGGGCGGACGGCCGGCCTGATCTCGCTCGGTGGCATCCTCGCGGGCCACATCGTCTACATGGTGTGCGCGGCCGTGGGGCTCACGGCCCTGCTGATCGCGATCCCCTACGCCTACGATACCGTCCGCCTCGCCGGCGCACTCTACCTCCTCTACCTCGCGTGGCAGGCGGTTCGGCCCAACGGTCGGTCCCCGTTTCAGGTCCACGATCTGCCCAAGGACAGCCCACGCAAGCTTTTCGCGATGGGGCTGCTGACGAACCTGCTCAATCCGAAGATCGCGGTTCTGTATCTGTCGCTCCTGCCCCAGTTCATCGATCCGGAAAGCGGAAGCGTCCTCGCGCAGGCGCTGATCTTCTGCGGCACACAGCTCGCCGTCAGCGTAGGCATGAACGCCGTCTTCGTCGTCTCGGCCGGGACCATCGCCGCGTTCTTCACCCGGCGCCCGCTTTGGAGCGTCATCCAGCGCTGGCTGATGGGAACGGTGCTGGCCTCGCTCGCGGTCCGCATGGCGACCGAAGCCCACCGATGATCGCAGCGACGACACGGCCAGTGCCGCACGCCGGAGCGACCTCCGTTCGGCGTGCGGTCGTCTTTGCGGACCGATCAGCCCGGAATGACGTCGACGATCTCGTAAGTGTCGGGATCGATGATCACGATGTCGTCGCGCACCAGGATGAAGTCGTAACCCTCGTATTCCGGCACGAACTCGACGATCGATGGCGGCAGCCGGTGAAGGCTCACGGACCGGGGGATCGCGGTGCCGACCGCGAGGCCGAAGGCCACATCCCGCAGCGGCGAGACCCCGAGCCGGGTGATCGAGCCGCGGAACTCCGAGCGCTGCCGCGTATCGAGGCGGCCCACCGCGCCGCGGGCCGGACCACCGCCCCGGGCACCGTCCCGGCCGCCCCGTTCGCCAGCGCCGCCGCGCTCACCCCTGTCGGGACCGGCCCCATCCCGGTTGCCGCGCTCGCCCGCCGGTCCCGTCTCGCGACCGCCCCGCTCCGCGCCTCCGGGATTGCCGCCCGGCCCGCCGCGCTCCCCGGCGCCGTTGCGCTCGGCCGCGCCACCGGGCCGCCCCGGGCCGTCCGCGCCGCGGCCTGCCGGACCACCCGGCTCCGCGCCGCGGGGGCCACCTTCGGCGCCGCCGGGGCCACGCATCCCGCCGCCGTCCGGTCCGCCGGCACCGCCGCGCATGCCGCCGCCCGGTCCCGCGCCGCCGCCGGCCGGGCCGGCACCAGCTCCCCCGCCGCCGGGCCCGCCACCCGGACCGCCGCCGCCGGGACCACCCTGTGCGAAGGCGGTCGCCGCTCCGACGACGACGATCGCGGCCGCCACCGTATCCCTCAGTATCCACTTCATGGCCTCTCCTCCCGCTTCCGTCGGAGCGCTCGCGGCGCCCGCAACGCCCGCAACGGGGCCCCGGCGGAATCCGTTCCGTCGCATCGCTGACGCGGCGCAGGTGTCGAGGGATTGAGCGTCTATCGCGTCATCCCGGGGTCGCGCCGCCCGCATTGGGCCTGACGGTCGAACGCGATGCCCCCGCCGCGGACGAACCGGATTCACTGACACTGGCCACAGCTGTCCGCGGCTCGGGACCGATCACGGACTTGCGATCACGGTCATCACCTGTAACGTCGCGCAGCACGAAGAAGAGCCCGGCCCGTGCCGGCGCCGAGAATGGTCGACGGAGACGCCATGTCCGACTCGAGAAACGATACGATCGGTATCGCGCCGAGCGCCCACGACGACGCTGCCGATCGGCGCCGGCGCATCTGGGCGATCGTCGGCTCGTCCTCGGGCAATCTCGTCGAGTGGTACGACTTCTACTGCTACGCGTTCTTCGCGCTCTACTTCGCGCCGGCCTTCTTCCCGAAGGGGGATTCCACCAGCCAGCTTCTCCAGACCGCCGGCATCTTCGCGGTGGGCTTCTTCATGCGGCCGGTCGGCGGCTGGCTGTTCGGGCGGATCGCCGACCGGGTCGGGCGGCGGACCTCGATGGTTATTTCGGTGCTCATGATGTGCTTCGGCTCGCTGCTGATCGGCATCCTGCCGACCTACGAGCATGTCGGCACCCTGGCGCCCGTACTGCTGCTCCTCGCCCGCATGCTGCAGGGCCTCTCGGTGGGCGGCGAGTACGGCACCTCGGCGACCTACATGAGCGAGGTCGCGATCAAGGGGCAGCGCGGGTTCTTCGCCTCGTTCCAGTACGTCACGCTGATCGGCGGCCAGCTCCTGGCCTCGCTGGTCCTGGTCCTGCTCCAGACGGTCATGACCGCGCCCGAACTCACGGCGTGGGGCTGGCGCATCCCGTTCTTCATCGGCGCCGGCCTCGCCATCGTGGCCCTCTACCTCCGGCGCTCGCTGGCCGAGACCAGGGACAGCAGCGACAAGGAGACCGCCGGCACCTTCGCCGAGCTGTTCAAGCACTGGCGGGCGTTCCTGGTCGTGGTCGCCTACACGGCCGGCGGCTCCCTGAGCTTCTACACCTTCACGACCTACATGCAGAAATACCTGGTCAACACCGCCGGGATGCCGAAGACCTCGGCCTCGCAGGTGATGACCGTGGTGCTGTTCGTCTACATGGCGATCCAGCCGATCTTCGGCGCCCTGTCCGACCGGATCGGCCGCAAGGTCAATATGCTGCTCTACAGCGGCCTCGGCACGCTCATGGTCGTGCCGCTGATGACGGCGCTCGGCACCAATAAGGACCCCTATCTCGCCTTCGCGCTGATCACGCTCGGGCTCGCGGTGGTGTCGTTCTACACGGGCATCAGCGGCATCGTGAAGGCGGAGCTGTTCCCCACCAACGTGCGCGCGCTGGGCGTCGGGCTGTCCTACGCGGTGGCCAACGCCACCTTCGGCGGCACCGCCGAGTTCGTCGCCCTGTGGTTCAAGGACAACGGCATGGAGAGCACGTTCTTCTGGTACGTGACCGTGCTGATGGCGATCGCCTTCGTGGCGTCCCTGATCATGCCGAACCCCAAGGTCCACGGCTATCTCGACGGCGATGGCACGGTCGAGGAGGCGCTCGGCAAGAAGGCGCGCTTCGCCCACGCCTGAGCGTGGTCGGACGATCGGGGCGGATCGCGCCCGGATCGTCCCCCACGCCGAGACGGCGCCGCCTTAACCCGCCGCTTACCCTGCGCCGGCCAGTGTGCCCCGTCATCCGACGAGGAATTGCATGACCGACATGACCGACACCGTGGGCGTCGCGGGCGACCGGATCCGCTCGATCATCGAGCGCGTGGAACGGCTTGAGGAAGAGATCAAGGACCTGATGGAGGCCAAGAAGGAGGTCTTCGCCGAGGCCAAGGGCGAGGGCCTGGACGTCAAGATCCTCAAGGAGATCCTGAAGATCCGCAAGCAGGACAAGGACGAGCGCGACGAGCAGGAGACGCTGCTCGACGTCTACCTGCGGGCGATGGACGCCCCTTCCCCGGCCCCGCTGGCGGCCGCCGCGTGAGCCTTTTCTCTTGAACGCTGGGTGGACGGTGCGGGCAGCGCCGTCCGCTCAGCGAATGGGATTGGCGGCCAGATAGGCGTCGATGTTGCGCCGTATGCGGTCGAGCGGCACCTCGGCCGGATCCGGCAGCGCGAACGGCGCGCCGGTGATCGTCTCGTAGGCGCGGATGTAGACCGCGGCCGTCTCGAGAACGACATCCGCCGGGATCTCCGGGATCGGATCCGTGTAGGGATCGCAGCGGGCCACGACCCAGTTGCGCACGAAGTCCTTGTCGAAGCTCTCCGGCGCCGAGCCGGCCGCGAAGCGCGCGGGGTAGCTCTCCGCGAACCAGTAGCGGCTGCTGTCCGGGGTGTGGATCTCGTCCGCCAGGACGATGCGGCCGTCCCGGTCCGTGCCAAATTCGTATTTGGTGTCCGCCAGGATCAGCCCGCGCTGGGCCGCCAGGGCCTGGCCGCGGGCGAACAGGGCCAAGGCCGCCTCGGAAACCGTGCGCCACTGCTCCGCGCTCAGCAGGCCGCGGCCGAGAATCTCGGCCTCGGTCAGCGGCGCGTCGTGGCCGCCGTCGAAGGCCTTGGTGGTCGGCGTGATGATGGCGTCCGGCAGGCGCTCGTTCGGGCGCATGCCCTCGGGGAAGCGATGGCCGTACATCGCCCGTTCGCCGGCCCGGTACCGGGTCAGCACGGAGGTCGAGGTCGTGCCCGCGAGGTATCCGCGCACGACCACCTCCACCGGCAGGATGTCCAGGCGCTGCCCGACGACGACGTTCGGATCCGGATAGGCCAGCACGTGGTTCGGGCAGAGGTCGGCCGTGCGCTCGAACCAGTAGCGCGCGGTCTGGGTAAGGACCTGGCCCTTGAACGGGATCGCGGCGAGCGCCCGATCGAAGGCGCTGATCCGATCGGTGGTGATCAGGATGCGCCGGCCGTCGGGCAAGTCGTAATTGTCCCTGACCTTGCCACGGTAGTGGTTCGGCAGCCCGGGCAGCGTCGCTTCGGGCAGGACCTGATGCGCGTGCGGGGCGAGATCTGCCGTATCCATCCGAGCATTCCATCCGGCTGAGCGGCAACGCCGCGGCGCTGCCTGTGTGCGCGGACGGGGCGGAGATTTCCAGCCCCGCTGCGCAGCGGTCGGCAGACCGGCACCTGCGGGTTCAGAGCACGGCCTGAGTCGCGCCCCGCCGGACTCAGTTCAGGTTCGCGCGCGATTCGGCGGCTTGCTGCGCGGCGAGCTTCCGCCCGATCTCGTGCAGGAGTGCCTCCGCCCACGCCCTGAGGCCGGGATCGTTCAGGGCGTCGACCGCCCGGAACGCCGAGATCGCGGCGTCGGCGGCGCGTTCGAGGGGTGTCTCGCCCGGATCCGCCACCGGATTCGCGTCACCGTCCCGGGCGTTCAGGTCCGTGACGTCTACGATAATTCCATGGCCGCGCACCGGGCGGCCGAGGTGATCGCTGGAGAACCGGCCGCGCAACAGCACCCAGCGCAGGGCTCCGCCGGCCGAGGAGACGCGATACTCGACCACCGCGGGTCCGCCGTCCCGGACATACTTGCGGAAGGCCGCGCGAATCCGTGCACGGTCCAGCGTCGGGACAGCGGCCGCGTAGGCGGAGAGCGGCAAACCGGCTTCGGCCTCCTCCGGACCGAGGTTGAACAGGCGCGCCGCCGAACCGTCGGCCCAGACGCGATCCGAAGCCGCATCCCAGGTCCAGGTGCCGACGCCGTCTCGGGCATCGAGGGGGACCTGAAATTCCTTCCGCCGGCTCGGGCCGTCGAGCGACTTCAGTTTCGGCATTGCGGAGTCTGTATCTCGGTGAAAACCTGATTCATGCTAATTTGATTTTCGGCAACATCAAGGATCTCGATAGTGCAATCCAATAGGGTTGCCGGTGCCCATTCGCCGACCTGCGTGCGGGGCACTCTGCCGTCGGATGACCGTGGCCCGGATCGTTCGGACGCGTCGGGGCGGCGATCCATGGGAGACCGGGTCTCGTCCCGGTGCGGGTCCGTCCCCGCGATCCGCCCTGCGGTGCCGATCGAACAGGCGCCGGATCCGCCGAGCTATGACGGCTGTGGCGGGCGATTAAAGCGCGCGGAGACTGTTCGCGAAAAGTCGTGCCCGCGCGATCAGCGAGCGGATGGTGCCCAGGGACGGAGTCGAACCGCCGACACTGCGATTTTCAGTCGCATGCTCTACCAACTGAGCTACCTGGGCGTCGCCCGTGGCCGTGCCGGCCTCGGACGCCGCGGGGTATAGTCAGTGCCGTGCGGCCTGTCCAGCCTTGCCGGACCCTCGGCGGGATGGAAAAGCCGCGAGACCCTCAGCGTTCGGAATCGGGCTCGGGCGGGGGCTCGTCGCTGTCGATCTCTTCGGGGAGCGCGTAGCGCTCGTTCAGCCAGCGCCCGAGATCGACATCCGCGCAGCGCTGCGAGCAGAAGGGCTGAAAGTCCGGCTCTGCGGGCCGTCGACAGATCGGGCAGGCCGGGCGGCGCTCGCGGCTCATGCCAGCGCGCCCCAGCCGGCCCGGACCGGATAGCCCTCGCCGTCCAGCAGGCTCATGGTCTCGTAGAGCGGCAGCCCGACCACGGCACTGTAGGATCCGACGAGCTTCACCACGAAGGCGCCCGCCAGCCCCTGGATCGCGTAGCCGCCGGCCTTCCCGCGCCACTCGCCCGACGCGACGTAGCCCTGGATGTCCCGGCCCGACAGGCGCTTGAACCGCACCCGGGTCTCGACAATCCGCTCGCGCCGGCCGCGGGGCGAGAGCACGCAGATCGCCGTGTAGACCCGGTGCTGGCGCCCGGACAGGATCCGCAGGCAATCCGCCGCCTCGTCCGGCACCTCGGCCTTGGGAAGGACCCGCCGCCCGACCGCCACGACCGTATCGGCCGACAGCAACCATGTCGGCGCCGTCTTGTCGCCCAGGTGAAGCGCGGCTTCCGCGGTGGCGAGCTTGGTGCGCGCCAGGCGGCGGGCAAGGTCGCGGGGCGGCTCGGCCTTGCGCGGGGTCTCGTCGATCTCGGCCGGCAGCAGCGCATCCGGCTCGATGCCGATCTGCTGCAGGAGCGCGAGCCGGCGCGGCGAGGCGGAGGCGAGCACGAGACGGGCCGTCGGTCCCTGCGTCGCGCCCGTCGCGTCTGGTTTGGCGTCCATGGTGTTCCGTTCGCACGATCGGCCGAGGGCGGCGCGCGGGGGCCGAGCGGCGCCCGCTCCGGCCGGGCCGGCCTCGATCCGCCTGCCTGATACGGGATGGGCTCGGGCTTGTGAACCGGATCCGGGGTCTCGGCGCCCCCCACGGGCGCCTCCGGTAAGCCCGTCCGACGCGAGTGCCCCATCGGCGTGTTTCGGCGCTATGCTGATCAACCGGGGATAAAATCTCCCCGCGGGCCGCGATCCAAGCTCCGTCAAGACAATCGCAAGTTCTCAGGCGTGGCGGTAACCGGGTGTTAACCACAAACGCAGCAGATTGTCGGCCTCGGGCAGGAGTTGCCGTCGATGCTGAACGCCGATCCACTGCTGCAGCGTCCGAAGCTGCTGAATACGGCACTCGTCGCCCGCGCCCTCGAAGGGCTGAGGCCGAACGCGCGCACGCCCGTCGAGATGTGGCAGATGCTGACGGAACGCTACGTGGTCGATCTCGATGCCGCGGCGACCCTGCTCCCCGCCGACGAGCCCGAGACGCACTGGCTACCGTCCCGCGACTGATTTCGGCTCCGGCTCCAGCCACCGCCGCTCAACTGGCACATGACGTGCTAGGTAATTCGTCAACTGTGAGGAAGCACCCAGGCAATCACAACGCGGCGGCTCGCACGCCAGAGCACCCCGCGGACCTTTCGATCGCTCGAAGCCGAGGTCCGTCATGTCTGAACTGCTCTCTGTCGCCCTGGTCTGTGCCGGCACTCTTCTCGCCCAGGATTGCTCCCGCGATACCGCCCTGGACGTCATCATCGCCCCGGCGCACACGCCGATGGAATGCCTGATGCACGCGCAGACCATGGCCGCGCAGGCCGGGCTGCCCGGGGGCGGCGACCGCTACCTCAAGATCGCCTGCGAGCACCGCCGCACCGAGGCCGAGCCCGTTGCCGTCATCCGCCGGGCCTCCTGAGGGCGAAGGCTCCCAGCGGGGCCGCATGATGCATCAAAGCCACGTCGGTAGTCTTCTTCGGGACATTCGCCCTTCGGACAGTTGCGGGACCACCGAACCGCACCCATCCTGCCCGGCCATGCTGATGCAAGTCTGAACCCCGGCATCCGCCACCATTGCTGCCCCGTTAGCCCGCGTGCCGGGCAGGGCTCCGCGAGTGCCCGCCCGATGCTGTACGATGCGTTCGACCTGCAGACCGACATTGCCGCCCAGACGCGCGCCTGGGGGCGGGTGCTGAACGACGTCTGGTCGCCCTGGATCGGGTTCGGCGAGCCGATCACCTGGATGTCCGCGGGCGCCCGGATGATGATGCGAACGGGTCTCACCTTCGCGCGTCCGCCCTACGGCATCGACACCGTCGAGGTCGGCAACCGGACCGTCCCCGTCTCCGAAGAGCCCGTCGCGGTCACGCCTTTCGCGACCCTGCTGCACTTCAAGAAGGACATCCACACCGAACAGCCCAAGGTGCTGATGGTCGCGCCGATGTCCGGCCATTTCGCCACGCTGCTGCGCGCGACCGTGCGCGCCATGCTGCCGGACCACGACGTCTACATCACCGACTGGCACAACGCCCGCGACGTGCCGCTCTCGGCGGGCCGGTTCGGCTTCGACGATTACGTCGCGCACCTCGTCCAATTCCTGCAGACGATGGGCGAAGGCGCGCATCTCGTCGCGGTCTGCCAGCCCGCCGTGCAGGCGCTCGTGGCCGCGGCCGCGATGGCGCAGGCCAAGGACCCGGCCGCCCCGCGCAGCATGACCCTGATGGCCGGGCCGGTCGATTGCCGGATCAACCCGACCGGCGTGAACGAACTCGCCACCTCGAAGCCGATCGCGTGGTTCGAGAAGAACCTGATCGCCACCGTCCCGAACCGCCACAAGGGCGCCGGCCGCCGGGTCTATCCGGGCTTCATGCAGGTCTCGGCCTTCATGGCGATGAACGCCAAGCGCCACATCCAGGGCCATGCCGACCTGTTCTGGCACATGGCCAACGGCGAGACCGAGAAGGCCGAGGCGATCGAGGCCTTCTACGACGAGTATTTCGCCGTCCTGGACCTCTCCGCCGACTTCTATATCGAGACGGTCAAGACCGTGTTCCAGGACTACGCCCTGGCCAAGAACGAGGCGACCTATCGCGGGGAACCGATCGACCTGCGGGCGATCCGCCGGACCGCCCTGATGACGGTCGAGGGCGAGCGGGACGACATCTGCGCCGTGGGCCAGACCATGGCGGCCCACGATCTCTGCACGGGCCTGCCGCCCTACATGCGGTCCCACCATCTCCAGGCCGGCGTCGGCCATTACGGCGTCTTCGCGGGGCGCCGGTGGGAATCGCAGATCTACCCGCAGGTGCGCAACTTCATCCAGGCCCACAACTGAGCACCGCCGTCGCGCCGATTTGACCCGCCGACCGCGGCGGCCCACCATGCTAGCCTCCGAGGATTGGAGCCGGGATCACCCCGGATTCCAGGGGCGCGGGGCGGAACGATCGGCGTGATCGGCAACGACGGCTTCGAAAGCGACGGCGGACAGAACGGCGCCCGACCGGATCGCACCGCCGGATCCGCGCGGCTCGACCGGCTGGTCGCCCGGGCGCGGGTCTCGGCCCTGTGGGAGCAGGCCTGGCCGGTGCTGTGGCGCGGCCTCGGGGTTGTGCTCCTGTTCCTGATCCTGTCCTGGTCGGGCCTCTGGCTCGACCTGACCCCGCTCTGGCGCCAGATCGGCCTGGGCGTGCTGGCCATCCTGCTGGTGGCCGCCCTCCTGCCGCTCGTCCGTCTCAGGCGCCTCGAACGGCGCTCGGTTCTCACGCGGCTCGACCGGGAGGCCGCGGCGCGCGATCCGGCCCTGCGCCACGGACCCGCTTCGACGGCGCAGGACACCCTCGCGGTGGGTGCCGCGGATGCCGGCAGCCGGGCCCTATGGGACCTGCATCAGCGCCGTGCCGCGCGGGCGGTGGCGAGCCTCCGGGTCGGGCCGCCGCGGCCGGGCATGACGCGGCACGATCCCCTCGCCCTCCGGGCCGGATTGATCGTCGCGGCGGTGGCCAGCCTGTTCGCGGCGGGGCCTGAATGGCGCGAGCGGATCGGCGCGGTGTTCGACTGGCAGGAGCCGGCGGCGCCCGGGCCGAATTTCCGCGTCGACGGCTGGATCGACCCGCCGCTCTACACGCGGCTGCCGCCGCTGCTGATCGCGATGGACGGCACTGACCAGCATCTGCGGGCGCCGGTCAACGCGCAACTCATCGTGCGCATCGCCGGTCAGGGCAAGGCCGCGGCGAACACGACCCTGTCGGCCAATGCCGGGCTCGTCCCCGTGCCGGGCCAGGAGCCGCGCCCGGATCTGCGCGAGGAACGCTACCGCGTCGTCGGCGCCGCGGAACTGGTGATCGTCACGCCCGCCGGCCGCCAGCGCCTGACGGTGGATGCGATACCCGACCGGCCGCCGGAGGTCACGGCGGTGGGCGGCCCCGAGGTGAACGGGCGCGGCACCTTCACCCTCACCTATCGGGCCAAGGACGATTATGGGATCAGCTCCGCCGAGGCGGTGATCGAGCCGCTGAAAGCCGGCCGCTCCCTCGTTCCCGTACCGCATATCGGCCTCGCCCAGCCGGCGGATGCCAGCGGCGAGACCGACACCAAGACCCTGGTCGATCTCACGGACAGTCCCTGGTCCGGAGCGCGTGTCCGATACCACATCGCGGTGAAGGACGAGGCGGGCCAGGAGGGCCGGACCCCGGATACCGAGATCACCCTGCCGGCGCGGCCGTTCCGCGATCCGCTGGCCCGGGCGCTCGCCGAGGAGCGCCGCCGCCTCGTCACCGCACCGGATACCGATCGCCGCTGGGTCCAGGGCGCGCTGGACGCCCTCCTGGTGGCGCCCGACATGTTCACGCCGCGGCCGGCAATCTTCCTCGGACTGAAGACGGCGAGCGAGCGCCTGCGCCGCGCCTTGTCCGATCCCGAACTCGTCGATGTCGCCGACCTGCTCTGGGAGATGGCGCTGAAGATCGAGGACGGCGATCTCTCGGACGCCGAGAAGCAGCTGCGTCAGGCCCAGGATCGGCTGAAGGACGCCATCGAGCGCAACGCGCCCGACGACGAGATCAAGCGCCTCACCCAGGACTTGAAACAGGCCCTCGACAAGTTCCTGTCCGAGATGGCGCAGAAGCAGGGCCGCGATCCCGGTAAGTCCGGCGAGCGGCAGCAGAACGACCAGCAATCCAAGACCGTCACGCCCGAGGATCTCGACAAGATGATCCAGGACATGGCCGAGGCGATGAAGCGCGGCGACACCGCCGAGGCGCAGCGCCTGATGGAGCAGCTGCGCAATATCCTGGAGAACCTCCAGACCGCCGAGCGTGGCAGCCGGTCGGACCAGGCCTCCCGCGAGATGCAGAAGCAGATGCGCGACCTCGACGCCATGGCGCGCGAGCAGCAGGGCTTGCGCGATCAGACGTTCAAGGATGGGCAGGAGCAGCCCGGCGGCCAGCGGCCGCAGAACCGCGGTCAGCAGCAGGGTCAACGCGGCCAGCAGGGCGGCCAGCAGGGCGGCCAGGGGCAGAAGCAGCAGGGCCAGCAAGGCCAGGGGCAACAGGGCCAGGGACAGCGGGGCCAAGGGCAGCAAGGGCAAGGGCAGCAAGGCCAGGGACAGCAAGGCCAAGGGCAGCAGGGCGATGTCGGTGAGCGTCAGCAGGCGCTCCGGAAGCGGCTCGAGGAGCTGGAACAGCGCATGAAGGAGAACGGCATGCGCGGCGAGCAGGGCCTGTCCGATGCCGAGGACGCCATGCGGGAGGCCGAGAATGCCCTCAAGGACGGCGATTCCGGCGCCGCGGTGGATGCGCAGGGTCGCGCCCTCGACGGGCTGAAGCAGGGCGCCGAGGGCATGGCGCAGCAGATGGCCGAGGGTCAGGGCGAGGGCCCGGGCCAGCAGGACGGCGGCCAGCAGCCGGGCCAGCAGGGTCAGGCCGGCGCCCGCGACGACGATCCGCTCGGTCGACCCACCCGCGGTCGCGACATGAGCGACGGACGGGTCCGCGTGCCCACCGCCGATGAATCCGCCGTCCAGCGTGCCCGGCGCATCATGGAGGAGCTGCGGCGCAAGCTCGGCGATCCGACGCGGCCCCGTGAGGAACTCGACTATTTCGAGCGCCTGCTCCGCCGGAACTGAGCGCGCCCCTCTTCACCCAGCGATGGGAGCCGCCTCACGGTTCCCATCCGGCCCGGATCGTCGTCCGCATGTCCTCCAACGCCCTGGTGCTCGTGGCCTGTGTGGCCGTCGCCCTCGTCCTGCTCTACGGCCTCGCCAACATGATGCGGGGCGGCAGCGCCAACCTCTCGCAGAAATTGATGCGCCTGCGGGTGCTGCTTCAGTTCGTGGCGATCGTGATCATCATGGGCGTCGTGTGGTGGCGTTCGCCTTGACCACCGACCGGCGGGTGTGACTGCGCCGCCGCACCCGGCGCCTTTCGCCGAACCGGCGGATGAATTCGGCGGTCGGCCGCGGAAGCCTCGTGCTACGCTCGGTGGACTGGAACTGCGAAGTCCCCCCGGCCGAGCCCGCATGATCGCCCCCCTCCGCACCTGCCTTGTCGGCCTGCTCACGGCCGCCGCGATCCTGCCGGTCTCGGCCGCGGATGCGCCGCCCCTGCCGGCGGCCTACGCCGCGCCGGCCCAGCCGCTCAGCATCGTCTCGGAGGTCCGGATCGGCGGCGCGGTGCAGGACCCCGGCAGTGCCGAAGGCAAGCTCCCGGGTTTCAGCAAGGCGAACGTCAACGGCGAGATCCTGTTCGCCAAGCCTGTCCTCAGCGCCGACCCGTTCTGGCAGGCCTTCGTCCCGCGACCGACCGTGGGCGGCAGCTACAACACCGGCGGCCGGACCAGCTACGCCTATCTCGGCGCCACCTGGACCCTCGAGGTCTTCCCCGGGACCTTCAACCGGCGCATCTTCCTCGACGGCTTCTTCGGCGGCGTCGCCCATAACGGCTATACCGGCCCGAAGGCGGAGACGCCCTACGGCTTCAACACCCTGGGCTGCTCGCCCATGTTCCGCGAGGCCGCCGCGCTGGGCTATCGCCTGACGGAACATTGGAGCATCATGGCCACCGTCGAGCACATGTCGAACGCCGGCCTCTGCGCCAACAACCGCGGCCTGACCAATTTCGGCGGCAAGATCGGCTACACCTTCTGAGGCGCCAGACCCCTTGGTCAAGCTCAACCGCATCTACACGCGCACCGGCGACAAGGGCACGACCGCGCTCGCCGACGGGCAGCGCCGGTCCAAGTCCGACCTGCGCGTCGAGACCTATGGCACCGTCGACGAGACCAACGCCTGCATCGGAATGGTCCGCCTCCACACGCAGGGTCATCTCGACGGGATGCTCGGGGCGATCCAGAACGACCTGTTCGACCTCGGCGCGGACCTCGCCACGCCGCCGAGCCCGGAGCTTCTCCCCTACGAGCCGCTGCGGATCGTGGCGAGCCAGGTCGAGCGCCTGGAGCGCGACATCGACGCCCTCAACGAAGCGATCCCGCCGCTGAAGTCCTTCGTGCTGCCCGGGGGATCGGCCGCCTCCGCCGCCCTGCACGTCGCACGCACGGTCTGCCGGCGCGCCGAGCGTCTGGCGGTGAGCCTCGCGGCCCGCGAGGGTGAGGACGTCTCGCCCGAGGCGCTCCGCTACCTGAACCGCCTGTCGGACTTCCTGTTCGTGGCCAGCCGCACGGCGAATGCCGACGGGGCCGACGACGTCCTCTGGGTCCCCGGCGCCAACCGCTGAACCGGCGGCCGGTCTTTTCGAGCCCGCTCCACCGCACCGCGTTGACAAGGCGGAAATGTGGCCGCTACGGTCCGGCCGCCTTGCGTGCCCACGCCGCGCTACGCCTCCGGCGCCCGCGGACGTGGCCTGCACGACGAAAAGAATCCTCCGGGGAAGGATCGTGACCGCCATGAAGGTGCTGGTGCCCGTCAAGCGGGTTGTGGACTACAACGTCAAGATCCGCGTCAAAGCCGACGGCTCCGGGGTCGAACTCGCCAACGTCAAGATGTCCATGAATCCCTTCGACGAGATCGCCGTCGAGGAGGCAATCCGCCTGAAGGAAAAGGGCAAGGTCACCGAGATCGTCGCCGTCTCCATCGGCCCGCAGCAGGCCCAGGAGACGCTGCGCACGGCGCTGGCCATGGGCGCCGACCGGGCGATCCTGGTGAAGACCGACGTGACCTGCGAACCCCTTGCCGTGGCCAAGCTGCTGAAGGCGGTGGTCGAGAAGGAGGCGCCCGAGCTCGTCATCCTCGGCAAGCAGGCGATCGACGACGATTCGAACCAGACCGGCCAGATGCTGGGCGCCCTTCTCGGATGGCCGCAGGGCACCTTCGCCTACAAGATCGAGGTCGGCGAGGGCAGCCTCGACGTCACCCGCGAGGTCGATGGCGGTCTCCAGACTGTGAGTCTGAAGCTCCCGGCCATCGTCACGACGGACCTGCGCCTCAACGAGCCGCGCTACGCGTCGCTGCCGAACATCATGAAGGCCAAGAAGAAGCCGCTCGAGGAACTGGCCCCGGAGGCGCTCGGCGTCGACGTGACCCCGAAGCTGAAGGTCCTCAAGACCGCCGAGCCGCCGGGGCGCTCCGCCGGCATCAAGGTCGGGTCCGCAGCCGAACTCGTCCAGAAGCTCAAGGTCGAAGCCGGCGTCATCTGATCCGCAGGCGAGGCTCCCCGCCCCGGGTCGAGCCCCGCGCCCCCCACTCCGAGGACTCGAGACGACCATGACGACACTCCTCTTCGTCGAGCACGGCAACGGCCAGATCAAGGACGGGACGCTGAAGGCGCTGACGGCCGCCAGGGCTATCGGCGCGCCGGTCCACGCCCTGGTCCTGGGCTCCGGAGCGAAGGCGGTGGCCGAGGCTGCGGCCAAGCTCGACGGCGTCGAGAAGGTGCTGGTCGCGGAGGACGCGGTCTACGACCACGACCTCGCCGAGCCGGTCTCGGCCCTGATCGTCGCAGTCGCCGAGCCCTACGAGACCATCATCGCCTCGGCCTCGACCACCGGGAAGAACGTGCTGCCGCGGGTCGCAGCCCTGCTCGACGTCGCGCAGATCTCAGACATCATCAAGGTGGTCGCGCCCGATACGTTCGAGCGGCCGATCTACGCGGGCAACGCGATCCAGACCGTGCAGGCGCCCGCGGGCAAGCGGGTGATCACCGTGCGCACCGCGGCGTTCAAGGCCGCGGCCGAGGGCGGCGCGGCGGCGCCGGTCGAGCCCGTCTCGGCCTCCGCCGCGGAGGCGGGCGGTTCGAGCTTCAAGGGCGAGGAGATCGCCAAGTCCGATCGTCCGGAACTGGCGGCCGCGCGGATCATCGTGTCGGGCGGCCGGTCGCTCGGCTCCTCGGAGAAATTCCACGCCCTGATCGAGCCGCTCGCCGACAGCCTCGGTGCGGCGGTGGGCGCCTCCCGCGCCGCCGTGGACGCAGGCTATGCCCCCAACGACTGGCAGGTCGGCCAGACCGGCAAGGTGGTGGCGCCGGACCTCTACGTGGCGGTGGGGATCTCGGGCGCGATCCAACACCTCGCCGGCATGAAGGACTCGAAGGTCATCGTGGCCATCAACAAGGATGAGGACGCCCCGATCTTCCAGGTCGCCGATTACGGGCTGGTCGGCGACCTGTTCCAGGTGGTGCCGGAACTGCAATCGGAGATCGGAAAAGCGAAGGGTCAGTAACGGCCGGGTCTACCCCGGCGGTCGCACTGAACCGGTATGCCTGTATCATGCGACCTCGCGGGTTCCTTCCGCGTCGGTGATTGGTCTACAAGACAGCGACGGCAGGACAACGTGCCGTCGTCTTGGCGCATCCGTCGAGTCGCACGGCCGGGCATCGGCATCAGGGGCACAGGTCGGTCAATGAGTATGGAGATCAAGCGGGTCGGCATCATCGGCGCGGGCCAGATGGGCAGCGGCATCGCGCAGGTCTGCGCTTCGGCCGGTCTCGACGTCCTGCTGAACGATCGCGACTCGACTCGGCTCGATAACGGACTGGGTATGATCGAGGGCAACCTCGCCCGTCTGGTCTCGAAGGGCAGCCTCTCCGAGGAAGACAGCCGCGCGGCCAAGGCCCGCATCCTGCCGGCCCGGGACTTCGACGCGCTCGGCCCCTGCGACCTGGTCATCGAGGCCGCGACCGAGAACGAGGCCACGAAGCGCGAGATCTTCTCGTCGCTGTGCGCGTCGCTGCGCCCGGAAGCCCTGGTGGCGACCAACACCTCGTCGATCTCGATCACGCGGCTCGCCGCCGCCACGGACCGGCCCGAGAAGTTCATCGGCATCCATTTCATGAACCCGGTGCCGTTGATGCAGCTCGTTGAGCTGATCCGCGGCATCGCCACCGAAGACACGACTTATGAGGCGGCCAAGGCGTTCATCGCCAAGCTCGGCAAGACCTCGACGATGTCGGAAGACTTTCCGGCCTTCATCGTCAACCGCATCCTGCTGCCGATGATCAACGAGGCAATCTATACCCTCTACGAGGGCGTCGGATCGGTGGAGTCGATCGATACCGCGATGAAGCTCGGCGCGAACCATCCGATGGGTCCGCTGCAGCTCGCCGACTTCATCGGCCTCGATACCTGCCTGTCGGTGATGCAGGTCCTGTACGAGGGGCTGGCGGATTCGAAGTACCGTCCCTGTCCGCTGCTGGTGAAATATGTCGAGGCCGGCTGGCTCGGCCGGAAGGCCAAGCGCGGGTTCTACGACTACCGTGGGCCGACCCCCGTCCCGACGCGCTGAGCGAGTGGTGTTCGGGGCGGCGCCGATGGCCGCCCCGCGCGGCGGCTTACTTCGCCGCTCCGCCATTCGCACCCGGCTGAGCCGGCTGCGGGTAGGACGGGTTGCCGCCCGGCACGCCGGTGCTGTTCGCGGATGAGGAACCGCCGGCCTGGCCGCTGACCGAGCCCGTCACCTCACGGCGCGACGCATCCTGGCTCTGGCTGGCGTAATCCTTGGGCGCATTCGCGCCGTTCCAGGTCAACAGACCCACCGTGGCGATCGCCAGAAGGACGAGGCTCGCGACCAGCACCCACAGCACGGTCTTGCCGCGCTCGCCCTGCCGGCTGTCCTGCGGGTTCAATCTCTCGGCCATCTGCACCAACCTTCATCGGCGGGACGCAACCCGCGGAAGCGCGGTCTGCAACACGTTCCCGTTACCGGCCGCCAACGCGAAGCCGAGGAAGCCGGTTCCTGTGTTCCGGACGGTCAACGCCCGGTGCTCAGCAGGATCTTGCCGAGATGGGCGCTCGATTCCATGAGCGCATGCGCCTCCTGGGCCCGCTCCAGCGGGAAGGTGGCGTGCGTCACCGTGCGGATGCGCCCGGCTTCGAGCGCGGGCCAGATATCCCGCCGCAGGCCCTCGGCGATCGCGGCCTTGTCGGCCTTCGAGCGCGGCCGGAGCGTCGAGCCGGTGAAGGTCAGGCGGTTGCGCATGATCGGGGTGATGTTCAGGCCGTCGACCTTGTAGCCGCCCATCAGCGCGATCATCACGAGGCGCCCATCCTGCGCCAGGGACTTGAGGTTGCGGGCCAGATAGCTGGCGCCGATCATGTCGAGGATGACGTCGACGCCGCGTCCATCGGTCAGCCGCTTGATCTCCTCGGCGAAATCCGCCTGCTTGTAGTCGATTGCCGCGTCGGCCCCGAGATCCTCGCAGAAGCGACACTTCTCGGCCGAGCCGGCGGTGGCGAAGACCCGGGCACCGACATGCTTAGCGATCTGAATCGCCGTGGCGCCGATGCCGCTCGACCCGCCATGGACGAGGAAGCTCTCCCCGGAGGCGAGCCGGCCGCGCTGGACCACGTTCGAGTAGACGGTGAAGAACGTCTCGGGCAGCCCGCCCGCGTCGGCCAGGGGGACGGCCCTCGGGCGCGGCAGGCAATGGGCGGCTTCGGCCACGGCGAACTCGGCGTAGCCGCCGCTGATCACCAGGGCGCAGACTTCGTCGCCGATCGACAACCCCGCGACATCGGGGCCGAGCCGGACGATGCGGCCCGCGACTTCGAGGCCAGGGACCTCGGTGGCGCCGGGCGGCGGCGGGTAGACCCCGGCCCGCTGCGCGACATCGGGCCGGTTCACCCCCGCGGCCACAACCTCGATCAGCACCTGACCGGGCCCCGGGCTCGGGACCGGAGCCGTCTCGAGGGTGATCACCTCCGGACCGCCGGAGCCCGCGTAGCGGATCTGGCGCATGGTCCCGGGCAGATCGGTGCTCACCATCGACGAAATCCTCTCCGCGCGTGTCATCTCGCCCGCGTCGATGCCGCCGCGGTGCGGCTCTACTTGCGGCAAGGGGCGCGCTTGGCAAGCCGTGGGGCCGCCGAGCGCGCGGATGCTTGTGGAGCGGCGGCTCGCGCATCGTACCGGATATCGGAACCGGCACGATGCGCTCGCGGTCTGATCAGCATCGCCGTTTTTTCAAAAGCCGGCGGCCACCTTTCCGGACGTGGCTCTACCGCGCCGCGGCCTTGACCGCGGCCGGCAGCACGATCTGGCCCTGCGCCAGGCCCTTCGGCCAGATCGCGACCTGCTTGCCGTCCTGCCACTGCGCCATCAGGCCGGTCACGAAGCCGGTCCCGTACTTGATCGAGTGGGTGAAGGGATCGTCCGTGCCGTAGAATTGCGTGCGCCCGACGGTGCCTTCCCAGTCGGTCTTCTCGAGAGCGTCGACCAGCTTGTCGGCCTCCGTGGAGCCGGCGCGCTTCACCGCCTCGGCGGTGTAGTAGACCTGATCGTAGGCCATGTAGCCGGCATAGGACGGGTCGCTGCCGAAGCGCTTCTTGAACGCCTCGCTGAAGCCGAGCGACTTCCCGGTGATCGCGGCCCCCGGCACCGCGATACTCTGGAAGATCACCCCCTGCGTGGCGCCGTTGGTGTTGGACCAGAAGGTCGAGGAGGTTGCCTGGGAGTTCATGCCGGTCATGGCGAGCGGCACCTGCTGGTTCTGCCATTGCACCGTCGGCTGGACCCCGACATGCGAGATACCGGTGACGATCAGGTCCGGCTTGGCCGCCTCGATCTTGTTGTAGATCGGCGTGAAGTCGCCCGTATCCGGCGAGAAGCGGATGTGATCGACGACCTTGACGCCGATCTCGGGCAGGCACTTCTCGTATCCGACGTCGAGGGGCCGGGTCCAGGCCGCGTCCTCGCTCATGATCGCCGCGGTCTTCACCTTCATGAGGTCGAGGAGCATGTCCTTCGTCGAGTCGCAGATCGACTGTGCGAGGGCCGCCGAGGTCAGGTAGCCGTGAAAGGTGTACTTGTTGCGCGCGTAGTCCTTGTGAACGGCGAGGCTGATCTCGTTCGATGCGGCCCCGGGGGTGATCATCGGGGTCTTGAGCCGGGCGGCCCAGGGCATCAGCGCCAGCACCACCTCGGAGACGTAGCTGGCGATGACGAGACTGACCTTGTCCTCGGAGACCGCCCGCTGGAAGGCGCGCACCGCGTCG
>NZ_JAKSYC010000354.1 GCF_022829585.1 Methylobacterium sp. J-026 | reverse complement strand
CCGGTCGGCACGCCCATCTCGTGGGCCATGTTGACCAGATCCTCGGTGCAAATGTTGCCGGTGGCGCCGGGGGCGAACGGGCAGCCGCCGAGGCCGCCGAGCGCCGCGTCGAACCGCCGGGCGCCGGCCTCGTAGGCGGCCTCTAGGCCCTCACCGCATGGCTCAGCCGCCTCCACCACCCGCGCGGATTCTCGCGCGGTCTGATCGGTCGAGGTCGCCCGCCGCTTGTCGGCAGCCCTTCTTCGGCTCCGTTTTCCTCGATTCTCCTAGATCTAGAACCTGAGTAGACGTGGTGGTCGCGCTTTTGACCCCTCCCCCTTGCGAGAGGGAGGGTGCTGCCTGTTCTCTCCGGTTCGAGAGAGGATCGCCTTTCCGCGCCAGCCGCAGCCAAGCCAGCCACTCGCGGCTCACGATGCGCACGATGTTCGTGTCATTGCGCCAGCCAGTGACCTGCCGCTCTTCGACGGTCACGAACCCGAGCCGCACAGCCTCGCGGATCGCGTTCTTCACGGTCGAGCGTGAGACCCCGACCACGGCCGCGACATTGTCGATCGCCAGCCGGCAGTCGCCGCGGCGCGCTACCTCGGCGGCGACCAGAGCGAGCACGCCTTGCTCGGCGTGGGTGAACTTGGCGGCGAGACCGAGCGGCATGCGGCCAGAGGCGGCCCAGCGGCGGCGGCGCTCCATCGAGGCGTCCGTGCGTGGCCGGGAGCCGACGCCGGGCCTCCTGGGGCTTCCCACGCATTTTTGCGCGGGCAGGCCGATCGAATGCTTGGCTGTTCCCCCTGAGTTCGGGCTCTGTCCGGATCGCGGTCCATTTTTGGACAGCGTTCGCGTTTCGATCAGCCCGGACAGAGCTTCGGCCTCGGCCTCCGTGACCTTCCCCTCCCCATAGGCGCGCCAGAGCAGCGCCGTGATGGACGGCAGGGTGATTCGGTCGGCCGCCTCGATCGCGCGGCGGATTTCGTCTGCAAACACGTGTCTCGGCCCTCATCGGGC
>NZ_JAKSYC010000323.1 GCF_022829585.1 Methylobacterium sp. J-026 | reverse complement strand
GCCTTCGCCGAAGGGGTGGATCTCGGCCCCCGCGGGACACAGATCCGCGCCCTGGGGGAATCGCTGGAAACGATGATCGAGGCCTTGCGCCTAGAGCTTGTCGGCCTCGTCGAGCTACTGCAGGTCGATGACGTGAAAGATGCCGTGGAGTTGGATCTCGAGCAGCTCATCCGTATGGCGACGGCCGCTCGCACCTACGGCATAGGCGAGGCTGGTTGAGGTTGCTGATTGCAGAGACAGGCCGTGAGCCGGCGCCCTGCGGTGTCCAGTTCCCCCGCCGCACCGACCCTCATGCGACTGCCCGGCCAAGGCTTCACGGGCGAGCCCCGAGGAACTGGCTCGGGCCCGCCTGTCGTCGCATGCTCGCCCGCTGCACGCCGTTTGGTGTCGCGAACGCCTCGGGCGCGCGGCTGGGGGAGGCAGGTGCTGTAGCAGCCGGCCAAAGCGGTGTCGCCTGTGTCAGCCTATCCTCAGGACCTTCCTGCCCAAGCGCTCGGCCTCCTCGCGCCACGCATCGCGCTCGGTCCGCATGGCCTCCACGAGGGCGTGCATGTTGCCGGCGTCGATCGCGGTCTCGACGAGCATGTCTTGAGCGGAGGCCAGTTGCTCGCGCAACTCGGCGTTCTCGGCCGCCAGCGCCAGGAGCAGGGCGGTTACGACGTCGCTCATCCGGACCCTCTGCGCTTAGATCAAGCCGGGGCGTCTACCTGCCGTAGAGGTCAGCTTTGCCCGAAAGGGGCCATACGGCAGCCGGATCGAGAATGTTCGCATCGATGCAGATGCTATCGGGCGTGAGCGCGATCAGCAGCCCGGCAACCAGCAAGGCCGCAATGGCTATCAGCACCAAGCCGACGCGCTCTGGATCAAGCCAACGCGCGCGCAGCATCGCGCACCCGAAGGTGAAGGTCGCTGCCTCTGTCAGCGGCACAAGGTTGGCCAGCGCCACGATGCGCTTCCTGGTTGTGAGTCCAGTGCGATCTGACTGAGCCTATTTCTGCTCGTCCAGATTGAGGGCAGCTTCAGCGGCCTTTAGACCATCGCGTGCCTTCGCCAGCGCCGCGGTTCGGGCATCACCGACCTGGTTCAGCGTCTCCAGAAAGGCATTCCAGTCGGCACGGGCTGCTTGCGGGATCTCTCCGTCGAGCTTCTGGCGCAGGCTTACCAAGCGCGCCTCCGGAGTAGCCAGCGCCGGCGCCGCTGTATCGGTATCGTAGATGCCTACCCCGCAGGTCTGATCGCCAGCCTTCGTATAATAGGTGGTCTTAGGCTCCTCGACCGTGCTGCCGGGCTTCGGGAACAGGTAGCGGATCTCCTTAACATCGCCGGCCACGGCCGTGTCCACCATCGTCTTGATGAAATAGTTGCCGGTCTTGTCATGCAGGTCGTGCACGTCGTGGCCCTGGAGGATCGGATTGGGGTGCGCGCTCATCACGCCATCGGGTCCAACGCAGAATACGTAACTATCGGCGGTGCGAAAGCCGTCCGCCCCCTTCGCGAACGCGCTGAGCGCCTTGGCCTTATCGACCATCACGGCCTTGCTCGCGCGGCTCAGCATCCATTTGGCGCCCATCTCGGCCCCAGAACCGCTATCGTCGCAGGAGAGACCAGCTTCGCTATCGCCGCAGGCGTCGGCGCTTGTGCCGATGCTCAGAACAGTCACCACGGACAGCAGGAGGGGAAGAGATACCCGGCGGATCGATGCAGGCATGGCTGGTCTCCGATACGAGTGCAGGATGAGAAAACCAAAGGCTGGGGACGCAAAGCTCATGCTGCCCGCACCGTAGCGAGGAAGCGCCCGACCTCGGCCGCGAGGTGCTCGGATTGACGGGATAGTTCGGAGGCTGCCCCCAGCACCTGGCTCGCCGCTGCACCCGTCTCCTCGGACGCACTTGCAACACCCGCGATGTTGCTGGTCACCTCGCCGGTGCCCTGGGCAGCCTGACCGACGTTGCGCACGATTTCCTGTGTCGCCGCCCCCTGTTCCTCCACGCCCGCGGCGATCGAGGTCGCCACACCGCTGATCTCGCGGATCCGCCCGGTG
>NZ_JAKSYC010000318.1 GCF_022829585.1 Methylobacterium sp. J-026 | reverse complement strand
CCGACCCGCCAATCTTTACGCACTCTCGCTCGACCGCATTATGTGGCGGGTAGCCCAACCACCGATCGGCATCCTTTTCGAAGGCCCAAGATGAGTCGCAAGTGAGCGCGCGGGCGGCGTCTGCTTCTTACGTTTTGCGGTCAGAAGCAGACCGTACGAAAGCCACCCATTTGCGACGCCCTTCCGGGCTTTGGATGGCAGATGCTGGCCGAAAGCGGCTAGAGCTGTTCCCGCCTATGTAGCGACGGCCAGCATCTGCCATCCAAAGCCCGGAAGGACGTCTCAAATGGGTGGATTTCGTACGGTCTGCTTCTGAGCGCAAAACGTAAGAAGCAGACGCCGCCCTCGCGCTCACTTGCGACTCATCTTGGGCCTTCGAAAAGGATGCCGATCGGTGGTTAGGCTACCCGCCACATAATGCGGTCGAGCGAGAGTGCGTAAAGATTGGCGGGACGGAGAAGCTCAACGACGCGAGTGACGGCTCGGGACCGTTCCGCAAAACAGCGACGAGGCTCCTCTTTCGAACGACGAATGTTGCAGTCTGTATCATCACTGCAAGTTGATGCCCTCAGCCAATCTGTTCAGATAACTCGCAGGAATACAGGCGCAGTCTTCATGGGTCGATCAAGGCATTCCTATCAGTCTGTTAAGAGGATCTATGATGCCGGGTAAATTCACCCTCTCGCTCCTCGCCGTTAACCTGCTCGGCGTCCCGGCCTTCGCCCAGACCGGACCAGCAAGGCAGGCCCTTGTTGCGGGAGAGCGCGTGATAAATCTGCCGCTCGGTGGTGGTGTTGACCAGCGCGTTCTCTACGACGCGCCGCCTCACCCCCGGGCAACGCTCGTCATGCTGCCGGGCGGCTCCGGCGACATCGGCGTTCGGCGAGACGGGGACCTGCGCCACGAGGACAACTTCGTCGTCCGTACGCGGGCGGACTGGGTTGCAAGGGGCTACGCCGTGCTGATCCCCGACACCGTCGATCAGGCGAACCTGCGGGGCCTGCGAAGCTCACCGGCCTACGGTCAGCTTGTGAACGGTCTGGCAGCTTACGCCCGGGATCGAGCCTCTGCACCCGTCTTCTTGGTTGGCACCAGTCAGGGGACGATCGCGGCGATAAACGGGGCCGCCCACGCCCGGTCGGGTCTCATTGCGGGCTTGGTGTTGACCGAGTCCGTGTCTGTGCCCGGACAACGGAGCACCGAGACGGTATTCGACGCTGATCCGGGGGGCGTGCGCGTTCCGGTATTGGTCGTCGCCAACCGAGACGATGCTTGCGACGTGGCTCCGCCCGAGATGGCGCCACGCATTGCCGCGACCATGACGCGTTCGCCCAGCGTTCGCGTTCTCGCAGTCAGCGGCGGCATGCAGCGTTCGGACAGAGCCTGCGGTTCACTCTCGCCCCACGGCTACTACGGGATTGAGCAGGAGGTGGTGGGCGGGATCGCCGGGTGGCTCCAAACGCACGGTGGCTGACCGCGACTCACCGCCGAAGAGGGCGCTGAGCAGCTGCGCGCGTACTGGCTGCGGCCGCGTGGGCTGGTTCCGCGCGTGGTGTACGCGACTATGATTTGCAGGCGAGCAGCGAGAGACGAATGCTGCGGGTCGTTTCAACGACTGGTTCCAGAGATGCGCACCTGCTGACTAAGCGTTCAGGTTGGGTCGGAAGCAGTAGGGCGGCTCAGGGTGGATATCTGCCAGTCCGCTTCCGCTCAAACATGTAGCGGAAGCGGACGTTCAAGGGCTCGTGTCAAGCCGCCGCCCAGGCGATCGCATCAGCGCCGGCCGGCAGGCGCATCGGGCAAGCCGGGTCGGTTGCCGCGCGCCAGACCGCATCGGCCACGTCCGAGGCCCGGGTCAGCTCTTCCGTCGCCTGCTGGAAATTCGCGAAGACCTGCCCCGCCAGATCACCGTAGGCCTCGGGCACATTCATCCCCATCCGGGTACGGGCGTTGACCCCGAACGCGGTCTCCAACGATCGGCCGGGAAGGACGAGATGGGCGCGCACGCCGAATGGCACGAGCTCGTGGGCGAGGGACTCTGTGAAAGCGTTCACAGCCGCCTTGCTCGCGGTATAGACCGCCAGCAGCGGTAGCGGTCGCAGGGTCACGCTCGACGTCACGTTGACGATCACCCCCGCGCCCCGTTCCCGGAACTGCGGCAGCACGGCCTGGGTCATCGCGATAGTGCCAAGGGTATTCGTCTCGAACACCTCCCGGGCGGACTCCATCGACAGGCCCTCCAGGGCGTTTAGCAGCCCGACGCCCGCGTTGTTCACCAGGACATCGAGCGGCCCGGCCTCCGCAACGGCCCGGGCAATGCTGTCGGCGTCAGTCACGTCGAGCGGCAGGACGGTAAGGCGGTCGGACTCCGGGAGCAGGGCCACCTGAGGCGTGCGCATCGTGGCGACGACTCGCCAGCCGCGGTCGAGAAACACGCGTGCCGTCTCCAAGCCGAAGCCGGATGAGCAGCCGGTGATGAGGATCGTGTTCATGGGACCTCCCGTGTGACGCACCACGGGGTGATAGGAGCGCTCTGCCGGACGTGATACCGGCACAAGTCCGTATTACATTGGCGAACGTCCGAAATGGTCGACCCGCTCACCCAAGTCGTCGGGCTACTTCAGCCCAGCGCCTCGTTCTCCAAGTTGGTCGTGGCCGGCGGCGCCTGGACGGTGCGCCGCGACGACCACGGCCAGCCGTTCTATGCCGCGGTGCTGGAGGGAGAGTGCCGCCTCGCTATCGATGGTGAAGCGGACATCGTCCTCGCAGCCGGCGACTTCGTGCTGATACCCGCCGCAAGCGCCTTCGCCGCATCCAGCCTCGTCGCACCGTCGGCGGGGCGGGCGCCGCCGCCCGTTGAGGTTGGCCCCGGCGTGTTCCGGCTCGGCCCTTCCGAGGTGCCGCCCGACCTGCGCATGCTGGTGGGGCACTGCACCTTCGCCTCCGACGATGTGGACCTACTTCTGTCGCTCCTGCCCAGGTTCGTCCATGTGCGCGGCGTCGGGCGACTGGCGATGCTGCTCGGCCTCGTGAACGAGGAGACTCGGGCGGACAGGCCCGGTCGCGATGTGGTCCTGGCGCGGCTTCTAGAGGTGCTGCTGATCGAGGCGCTCCGGTCCACCACGGGTCCGACGGCGCCCTCGGGCCTCCTACGCGGGCTTACCGACGAGCGCGTGGCCGCCGCGTTGCGCCGCATGCACGAGCGACCGACCGTTCCCTGGACGGTCGCCGCCCTGGCCCGAGAGGCGGGACTGTCGCGCTCGACATTCTTCGAACGGTTCCGGCGCGAGGTCGGCGTCGCGCCGATGGCGTATCTCCTGGCGTGGCGCATCGCGCTGGCGAAGGATCTGCTTGGTCGCGAGGGAGCCGGCGTGGCGGAGGTGGCCGAGCGCGTGGGCTACGGGTCCGCCAGCACCTTTAGCACCGCCTTCGCTCGTCATGTCGGCAGACCGCCAATCCACTACGCCCGCGAGCAGCGCGCCCAACCCCGCAGCCCTGCGTCTCTGAACGTCTGAGAAGGGGGGAATCGGCCCGTCCGCTTCCAAGATCAGTCAGCAGCAAAGCGGACGTTCGAGTTATGACCGAACTCTATCGCGTGCACACCGCAGGCCGGTGAACTCAGGTCAGGCGGCTCGAACCGTGGCCAGGAAGCGTGCGACTTCCGCTGCGAGATGCTCGGATTGGCGCGACAGTTCGGACGCCGCCCCGAGCACTTGGCTCGCCGCAGCCCCGGTCTCCTCGGCGGCACCCGCCACGCCGGTGATGTTCCCCGTCACCTCGCCCGTGCCGACCGCCGCCTGGGCGACATTGCGAACGATTTCCTGGGTCGCCGCCCCCTGCTCCTCTACTGCTGCGGCGATAGAGGTGGCGACCGCGCTGATCTCGCGGATGCGTCCCGTAATCCCACCGATCGAGGCGACGGCCTGCCCGGTCGACGCCTGGATCTGCAGGATCTGTCCGGAGATCTCGCTCGTCGCCTTGGCGGTCTGCTCGGCCAGCGCCTTCACTTCTGAGGCGACGACGGCAAAGCCCTTGCCGGCCGCGCCGGCCCGGGCAGCCTCGATCGTTGCGTTCAGCGCCAGCAGGTTCGTCTGACCGGCGATGGTCGAGATCAGGCCCACGACGTCACCGATCCGGGAGACGGCGGCGCTGAGCGCCTGCACCAGCGTGCCGGCCTGGTCGGCCTCGGCCACGGCCTGCCGGGCGAGGTCAGCAGAGCCATCGACCTGCCGGCCGATCTCCTGGACCGAAGAGCCGAGTTCCTCGGCCGCTGCGGCAACCGTGTTGACGTTGACGGCCGCCTCTTCGGCCGCGGCCGCCACCGCGGAGGATTGGGCGGCGGTCTCCGCCGCCGTGCCGCTCATGGCTCCAGCGGTGGCCTGCAGTTCAGTGGCCGAAGACGATACCAAGCCAATGACACCACCGACTGCGGCCTCGAACCCATCGGCCATGTCCCGCATCGCGCGCTTGCGCTGCTCCTCGGCGGAGGCCCGGGCCAGGGCGGTCTCCTCTTCGAGCTTGCGGGTGCGGACGAGGTTGTCCTTGAACACCTGCACTGCGGCGGCCATCTCGCCGATCTCGCTCCGCTCGCCGGCATTCGGTACTGCGAGGTCAGTGTCGCCATCGGCCACCCGCTTCATGATGCTCGCCATGCGGCGGACAGGGCCCGAGATCGTGAAGACGGACATCCAGCCGATCACCAGCGTGACGACGATGACGACAACAAGCACCAACGCGATCCCACCGCGGGCGCTCTCGGATAGAGTTCTGGCATTGGCAGCGCCCTGCTTGCCGTTCGTGTCGTTGAAGGCGATATCGGCCTTTATGGCCGCACGGGCCGCGTTCAAGTTCGGCAGCATGCCGTCCAAGAGATGGTCCGTGGCCGCCTTCGTCTCGCCGGCCTGCATCCGGCGCAGGAACTCCTCTCCCATCTGTGAATAAGCAGGCACCGCGGTCGTCACGGCCTTCCAAAGGGCATCTTCACCGTCGCTGAGATAGGGCGCGTACTCTTTCAAGTCCGCCTCGATGTCGGCCATGCTGGCGCGCAGGCGCGGCAGGGATTGAGGCCGGCGTTCTTCGCTGGAGACGAGGTAGGCCAGTTGCCGGCTGCGGAGGGCCTCGAAATCCGTGGCCAAGCGGCTGAGGATCCGGGTAGACGGCAGGGTATTGCCGCCAAGCTCGTCGATGGACACGGTTAGGGCATTTATGCGGCTATAGCAGAATCCACCAAGTCCGACGGATAGGGCGAGCAAGACGAGCAACGACGCGATTAGGCGTGCCCGTACGGTGAAGTTGAAGTTCATCTCAGCGTTTTTCCAAGCCAGATATCAGCGTGGAAATGACGCATCATGCTTAATTTGAGATTAATAGTTTTGCCTCTTGCTAGATATGCAATTTACTTCGTGGCCGCAATACCGAATGAACTATACTGATAAATAAGTTTAAATGGGTCCTTAGGATCAAATCTGGTCGCAGCGAGATAATTTTCATAGCTCTGTCCGCCTTAGGGGAAGTGAGACAAGGGCCGCAACCGATCAGGTCGGGTCGCAACCGGACAGTACCGCACGTCTGAGTTCGTGCTGCTAACAGCATCCGAACAGCATGGATGAGGCCTCGGACCAGCCTGTCGTCGGCGGCCTTGTCTAACTTAAACACCGGCTGAGAACAGCGCCCACAACAGTGCGTTCGAGGGCTCGCGGCCCGTTTTCTAACGGGGAATAGCGGTGGCACAGCCTGCCCGCGGAGCCACCCGCCCCCCTTAAAATACAGAGCGGAAACAAGGCGGCCCAAGGCGGCCTGACGGCAGCGCTGTCCAAACTGGACAGCCGCCCGGACCTGACTAAAACTAACATACGAGCGCCTCACGCGACCTGCGGGGCCCGACTAGATGTTTGATCCCAGGGTTTGATGGTGCATTCTTCACGCTGGAGTGGAGGGACGCGCTATGGGCCAAGTTCTTCACGGCAGCGCCACCACGACGGAGGCAGTCCGTCGAGCGATCCAGCATAGTCAAGCGAGCCTGAG
>NZ_JAKSYC010000315.1 GCF_022829585.1 Methylobacterium sp. J-026 | reverse complement strand
GGCCGACCTGTCCCACGGCCTCGCGGCTCTGGGCGGCTGAACTCTTGGCCAGCTGAACTCTTGGCCAGCTGAACTTCTGGCCGGCTGACTCCTGGGCGGCTGAACCGGCCGCTCAGGCCTCCTCGATCACGCTGAACCCGGGGGCGAGATGAGCCTGGTCGGTCCGCGCCCGATCGTGCCGGCCGAGGTCGCCCGCTACGGCCGGGCGTTTCCGACCTGCTTTGCCGTCCCGCCCGGGGTGACCGGACTGTGGCAGGTGTCAGGGCGTTCGGACACGAGCTATGCCGAGCGCGTTGCGCTCGACCTGGACTACGCCAGCCGCTGGAGCCTGCGCCGGGACCTGGCGATCATGCTGCGCACCGTCCCGGCGGTGCTGGCCCAGCGCGGCAGCCGCTGAGGCACGCGCGCCGCGGTTCGATGTGAATGACTCCTGGCGTTCCTAACGGGGAGGCCGATCGATCAGCGCATCAGGAACTGACATCGATCGCGGCCGGTGGATCGGGGTCGGTCGGCAAACGGGTACCATTCCGGATTAGGTGCCGCCGTTGCTCCATTCATACAGCTGCACCATCCGGCGGTTGATGGATCACTCCGTACGGGCAGGATGCGCTGAAGGAGTGCGTGTCGCATCTCCAACGAAGCCGATGTCTACGCGCCCATTTGGGGTGTAAGATCGTACTTTGGATGGGGTCTTCAAACGCGGTTGCGATAAACGATAGTCTCGGACCATATCCACGATATTTCCTGTTCGCCAGTCGTTCGCTTTATTCAGAGAATACACCCTCGACGCGGTCATCATAGTGAGTGACGCCCAAGTTTATTCTCGTAACGACAATTCGTCGCTCAAAATGGGTCCGGTGAAGCACGATACGACCCCATGCTCGGCCGGTCAGTTGAGGGAGCGCTCTCGATCGTTATTCGCAGTCCCTGGCAGCACACAGTTCCTGCATTGTCTAGAAGCAACTTCTTCCGAACAGTGTAGATAAATCGGCCGGGCCCTTGGCGCCGACTGATCGAGCGCATCGAAATCTCAACCTTTCCTTTGCTGCTGATCCAAGCATTGGCCGACTTTCATCTTGCGTCTGATGATTCGGAGGGATTTTCCCCTGAGCCATCGAGGTCCGAAGCAGAATTGATTATTTCAGAGCGGGAAATGGTATGAACCTTGCTACAAGCCGTAATGTAAAACGGTCCCAACATCACCTCAAGTGGTCGGTATTGAGTTTTCACATCAAGGGATTCGCGCTCATGAACCGAAGCGCCCACATGTGAACGCAGGCAGAAGGATCAGAGACTTGCCAGCCCGGAAGATCTATAAATGACGATTAAACGATTGGCCCTGAGGCCATCGAATTTACAGATCTGGCTGCAAGATGACAGCCAAGAGCGGCCTTTTCGGCTTATCACTGTACAGAATGGCTTAATATTCTTCCTTATTGTAAGTCTGACGATATGGGCCGCTTGGCAGCGCGGCCCATGGCTGGATGAATTCTGGACGCTATGGCTTTCAAAACACGATCTACCCTTGGCGGCAACGGTGAGAGATCGCTGGCTGATTGACGTTCACCCACCTCTTTTTGTCGCCTTGAATTGGCTCGCCCAGCCGCTGATTGGTGACTCGGTATTAACCCGTCGCCTCGTAAATCTAATTCCACTATGTATAGCCGCCTTGTTCGTCATTGCAATTTGCAGAAAATACCCTTGGAGCAAAAATTTCACGACCGTTTTCACGTTTTTGGCGATTACATCACCAGTCGTCGCATACAACATAACCGAGATTAGATCGTATTTCACCCAAATATGCTGCGTAATAAGTCTGATCGTCTGTTTGCATTCTATTTTGATGATGGAGAAAGTCGGACGGATACGGGATCACCGGGTTCTTGCTGTTTCTGTGTGCATTCTAATACTCCTTTGCCTAAATATACATTACGTTACGGCGGTCGTGGCAACGAGCATTGTGGCGACGGCAGGCCTCGGTATGTTGGTCCGGCGGCAAAGAAATTGGTTTCAACTCCTATTAACGGCAGGTGTTTTTGCGTCTGCGCCACTCCTCGTTTGGTTCATCGCACAGAATTCGTTTCTCGAACGGATATCAGGAACATTCTGGCTGATCGTTAGTCTTCCTACCGCTGTTAAAATACTGATTGGGTTAATTGGCAAAAGTTTTTGCTTCAATCTTGTCGTTATCGTAATTTTGATCATGTCTACATCGAAGTATTTTAGTATTCGCGGACATAAAAGATCCTCACTTAGCCGCAACGAAATCGAATTTGGTCATTTCGGTGCAAACGCCGATCGTGAAATATTTATTATTGCGATGATATCCGGGCTTGCCCTTGCTTCACTGATCCTGTTACTCATAAACGTCTATCGCCCCCAGATATTTGTTGCACGTTATCTGTCGTCCATTGCCGTTACGACTGTCGCGATCGTCGCCGCCGTTATTGCGGATACCGTTTGCCGCCACCGCCGGATATTTAATATTTTTTTGCTGAACGGAGCGCTGGTTTATAGTGTCACTGTAATTTCACACGGCCTCGACCAAGGTTGGGATGGTGCCGCATCCTTCATTCGATCGCAGTTCAATGAATGTGGCTCGTCCGAGATCTTAGCCGTCGAATACAAGGCTTCTTATTTTGTCCCGAACTTAGACCGAGTCATTGATTGGGCCTACCAACAAGAAGCTCAACGCTTCGGTTTCCCGCTAAAAGTATTGCCGAGCGGATCGAAACTAGACCTATCACGCAGCGGACGCTGCCAATCCATGTTGTGGATTGATCACGTCATTTGGAGTGAATTGCCGGAACCCGCGACTGCGGGGGATATTGCCAAAAAAATCGATATTACAATTCCGCCGAGCTTCCTACGTCAGGCACGTCTCGTTTTCTCGGGTTCGGGTGTTGTTATTGTTATGGGCCCGTCCCCTGCCGATATGTAGGTCGCTCTCGTGCGTGCCGATCGGACACCGTTAGCAGCACAGACGCGACGGTCACACGTTACTCCCGTCGAGCCGGCTGCAATACCAGCTAGCCCCCGGTGTTTCGAGCCATCCAACGCCGATTGCGGCCGCAGCGAGCATCGCTCGCTCAGTCCCTTATGGTCTTGATCCGATGGGATATGCAGTCGTACGGACAGGACCATCGAGGACACGCCCATCGAGAACTTCAGCCTTTTCAAATCTGGATACCCCGAAGTCACATCTCGTGATTGCCGTCATGGTCTACAGCCCGACCGCGCATCTCGAGGCCAGGTGTCGCAAAACTCCGCTCTGACGCCTGGATTGGGGGCCTAGCGCAAAGACTTGGGCCGAGGATCTGGACCGGTCCGGGATCGACCCCAGCGTTCCCCCGAGGCATGCACCGGATGCCCTCTGCCGGCGAAACACTGGGCGTAAGAATGTCTTGATGCAAGAACACACAGTCTCGATCGCACCTCTTCTCAAAGCCGTCTAAGCAGTGCGCGATCCGGTTATCATCCGAGATGTTTTCTTGCATGGTTGCGAAACGTCGCCAAATCAACTAATCGATCTGGAAATCTTTAGCAGCTCTTCGGTTTAATTTGATGAACCACGTTAATTGTAGCGCCGACCTCCCGCTTGTATCGATCGTCATACCAACTTGGAAGCGCGTGCCGTTTCTTAAATTAACAGTCGAGGCGATCCGGGCACAAACGTACCAAAATTTTGAACTGATTGTCGTTGCTGACGGCCATCAACAAGATGCCCAAGATTGCATCCAGGCGCTGCAAGATTCTCGCGTCACATATGTGCCTTGCGAGTTTGCCGGGCGGCCATCGGTCGTGCGAAATTTTGGCATGCGGCGTGCGAGAGGTGAATTTATAGCGTTATGTGACGATGATGATCTGTGGCTGCCGGAAAAATTGATGACCCAGGTCGAGTTTATGGAACGACGCGGGATAGACTTTTGCTTCACGGCGGCGGGGGTGATCGACGCGGAGGGCAAGAAGATTGAACAGCCGTCGATTGGGTATCGCAAAAAGATATCGCTGTTTTGGTTTTTGATGTCGTTGGGCAACAATATCTACCCGTCGACAATTATGATCAGGCGCAAGCGGCTGGATGATATGAAATTATTTAACGAGTCGCCCAAGCTGCGCGAAGGCGAAGATTATGAATTTTTTGCGCGCTTTTTAAAAGTCGTTCCGGGCTATGGCATCGAAAAGGAGTTGGTGCTGTATCGCGGACATAGCGGCAGCATTCAAGAGCGAAGTGTGATGCGTTGGTTTAAGAATCAATGCAATCTTCAGAAGGCACTGTATCAAACGAAAAGCTTTCCGCGTTCCGTACTGCTGATCCGATTTCTGCGGGTTTATTATTGGACGCTGCGTATCGGTAGCATAGCTTTGTTTTCAAAGATCAAGAACAAGGTCCGGGCGGTATAAAATAAATTCCGTCGCGAAGATTTTTAATTCATTTTATTCGGGTATTCGCAAATTTGTCATTTGGTATAATTAAGTGCATGTCGCCCCTGATTTGGATTCAGGAGCAGAAGTGAAGCAGGCATTGGATGGAAGTTGCGGATTTGTCTCTAGAGGTCGGCGAAGTTTAGAACATCCTGCGTGGGTTCTCACGGTTTTAAATATCGACATCGGCACAGTTCTTTAAGGCAAAACTACTTTGAATTATGCCGAGGGGGGTGCAAATAGTCCCTTGATCTGGCAAGCAGGCGTTTACAAGGGCGATGACAAGGTATGTCAAAAAGAAATACCTTTGAATTCAGCTTTTGGCGGCCCATCGTCTTGGCGGGGACCTGCGACGCTGCAGGTGAATGGTCTCCGGCGCGCCTCTAATGGCTACGGTCGATAACCCGTTCGCCCATGATCGACCGTGGATACTAGCGCTGATATGCGCCTCAAATAAAACATTTATCTAACGATAAGATGTCGAGCCAAATTTGAGCTGGGATATGGGAAGTGGGTCTCGTATTGCATATCGCCACGAGATCAATTCCGATTTGAGCACGAGATGAATGATGCGCAGGGTTATCGACAGGACGATACGAATGGGGACAGGTAATGCGCGAGCGTAAGCTTTTTACTGACGGTGCGCTTCTCTATTTTGCTCATATATCTCGATATGTATTTCCGCTAATCATTATTCCCCTGCTCGCGCGGCAGCTCGGGGCGGAGCGCTACGGCATCGTGCTCGTAGGACTTTCAATGGCGACGCTCGTCAGTTTGATTGTCGAATTCGGTTTTAACGTGTCCGGGACCCGCGATCTTGCCGCGCACGATGTGTCTAAGATTGACGAAGTCGTATCGTCAATCTTGACGGCCAAGCTGATCCTCATGGTTCCGGCGATCGCCTTTGGTTTATTTACGATATTCAGCTCGCCGGTGCTGCGCAATGCACCAATGGTCGGTGGATTATCGATCGTCTATGGCCTCCTCCAGGGAACGAACCTGCTGTGGTATTTTCGGGCTCGCGGACGAATGGCGCTGGTGGTCAAAATCGAGTTGGTGGCGCAAATATTGAACATTATACTCATCGTAAGTTTCGTCAAGAATGAGGACGCTTATATCTATGTCATTCTGTTCTACGTTTTAGCGTCGCTGTTAACTCTGTGTATCACCGGCGTTATGTTGGCTCGTGATGTTAAAGTAAGAATCGCGTCCTGGGCGTCTGCGATAGGCGCACTTCGCGGCGGCGGCGCCATCTTCGTCCTCACCGGTGCGGTCGCAGCCTATACGGCCGCGTCAGGCCTGGTGCTCGGGTGGCTGTCGACCCCCGATCAGGTCGGCTTCTTCGGGCCGGCCGACAAGCTGATCAATGCGGGTTTGCAACTCCTGAATCCCCTCTCGACTTTGCTGTTGCCGCATATGACGCGGGAACTCCGGAGCAATCCGGATCAAGCGTACGCCTTGCTCAAGCGCACGACATTTCTGCTCACGGTCGGTTCGTTTCTGGCCTCCATCACGGTCCTGTTTCTAGGGCCGCTCATCATGAATATTTTTCTGGGACATAGCTATGGCGAAGCAGGGCGCATATTTTCCGTGCTCGGATTGACGCTTCCGCTGGGGACCATCAGCTATTGCCTGAGCATGCTTCTGCTTCTTCCGGCAAGGAAGGATTTTTTCGTAACGTCGATCGCGATCATTGGCGGTGCCGTCAATCTCGTCTGTGCGTTGGTTTTGACGCCGGGCAATGGTGCGATGGGTATGGCCATCAGCCGCGTAATCGCAGAATTCGCGATTGCTGTGATGACGGTGATTGTGACCATAAGGAGCGGATTGTGGCGGGATATCTGGAGCGCTCGCCCCTCCGGCGCGACCGAAATTTGGCGTTTCGGGCGCTTTCAGGATCTAAAGAGAAAGCTTTTACAGTTCCCGATAACATTCCGATCAGGGCTGTAAGTCCGCTCGTTCAAAAGCGTGGATCCGACGGCGGCTGATCGTGCGGTGAATCAGATCGTCTGTCATTTCGCGCCAAATGGTGGGTGACGTAGGCTGGCCGCCTGACGAGGCGACCGGCAAAATCGTCACGTGACGTCTTCTAGACCGCTGCCTGAGCCATCTCCTCCTCCATGTGTCTTATGACGGCTGGACGCGCGGCGGCGGAACGGCTCGCATACCCGGGACCGTCCCGCATCGATGCCCGGCGGTCGATCGGGTGCGGCCGGTATTTATCCGCGCCGTCGACGACTGGCGGCGCCGCCGGCGATCGCCAGCGCGGTGACCGCGCCGAAGCCCAGGAGTCCCGCCGCCGCGGCCATCGGGTGCAGGCTCGCCCGCGTGTACGCGCTGGTCCGCATGACGGGGACCGGCGGGTCGCCGCGTGTGATCCCGGCCGGCACCGGCGCATGCAGGGCGCCGTCCGAATTGCGCGGTGGGGTGCCGCGCTTCTGCAGGGCGACGATCGCGGCGGAGAGGTGATCGTATGCGCCGGGGGCGAGCGCCTTGCCCGCCGTGAAGGCCTTGCCGGCGCCCCCCACGACGATGTCGCGCTTCGGGCGCACGGCCGCATGCAGGATGGCGTTCGCGACCTCCTCGGGCGGGTAGATCGGCGGCGGCAGGCTCGGCTCCCGGTCCATGTAGTTGCGCGCCCGCTGGGGCAGGGGCGTATCGATCGAGGCCGGCTTGATCAGCGTGACCGAGACCGGCGCGTTCTCGTAGATCAGCTCCATGCGCAGGGCGTCGGTGAAGCCCTTCACGGCGTGCTTCGAGGCCGCGTACATGCCCTGGTACGGGAAGGCCAGGTCCGACGCGATGCTGCCGACGTTGATGAGCGCGCCGCCATGCTGACGCAGATGCTCCGTCGCCACCAGGGATCCGAACACCGTTCCCCAGAAGTTGGTCCGGATCAGGCGCTCGTGATTCGCATCGCTGATCTCGCGCAGCCGGCCGTAGATCGAGGCGCCGGCCACGTTCACCCAGGTGTCGAAACCGCCGAAGGTCGCCTCGGCCCGGTCGGCAACCGCCTGCACATCCGTGCGGGTGCCGACATCGGCAACAACGTGGATCGCCTTGCCGCCGACGCCTTCGATCTCGGCCTGGATGCGCGCCAGGGCGTCGCCGCTGCGCGCCGCCAGGACGACGCGTGCCCCGCGCTCGGCGGCCATGCGGGCGGTGGCCAGGCCGATGCCCGACGACGCGCCGGTGATTACGACGACCTGCTCGCGAAGCGGCTTATGCTTCATGAGTCTTCCCCGATGCCTCGATGCGCGTCCGCCGCCGACGGCGGTCATGCATTCGGCTATCGATCGGGGGCGCGGCATGTTCCGGGCACGCCCGGGGGGATCGCGTCGCAGGGGCGGCCCCGTGCCGGCGCTGAGCGCCGGTGTCCACTCCGGCGGAGGGCGCCCTAGCGCCCGTAGATATCCTCGACGCGGATGATGTCGTCCTCGCCGGTATAGGAGCCGACCTGGACCTCGATCAGCTCCAGGGGGATCTTGCCCGGGTTGGCCAGGCGATGCATCGAGCCGATCGGCAGGTAGATCGCCTCGTTCTCGTGGACCAGAACCACCCGATCGTCGATCGTCACCTCGGCGGTGCCGCGCACCACCACCCAATGCTCGGCCCGGTGGAAGTGCTTCTGCAGCGACAGACGCCCCCCCGGCACCACCTGGATCCGCTTCACCTGGAACCGCTCGCCGATGTCGATCCGCTGGTACCAGCCCCAGGGCCGGTACATCCGCAGATGCGCGTCCGCCTCCGGTTCGCCGGCCGCCCGCAGCGCGTTGACCAGCTCCTTGACCTGGCCCGAATGCGCCTTGGACGCCACCAGTACCGCGTCGGGGGTGGACACCACCACCACGTCCTCCAGGCCGACCACCGCGGTCAGCCCGCCGCCCTCGCTGTGCACGAGGCTGTTCCGCGTCCCGATCAGCGAGACCCGGCCGCGCACGGCGTTGCCGGCATCGTCGTGCTCCAGCACCTGCCAGACCGCGTCCCAGGTGCCGACATCCGACCACGGGAACGACACCGGCAGCACCCCGGCCCGGGCGGTCCGCTCCATCACCGCGTAGTCGATCGAGATCTTGGGCGCCTTCGCGAAGGCCTCGGCATCGAGCCGCACGAAGTCGAGGTCGGTCACCGCCGCCTCCAGGGCCGCGCGGGCGGCCGCCAGCACCTCGGGGGCGAACGCCTCGAGCTCGGCCAGCATCAGGTCGGCGCGGAACAGGAAGTAGCCCGAGTTCCACAGGGCGCCCTCCGTGATCAGCGCCTCGGCGCCGGACCGGTCGGGCTTCTCGACGAAGCGGGCGACCCGGGCCGCGCCCGGGGCCTCGGGGATCGGCTCGCCGCGGCGGATGTAGCCGTAATCGGTGGCCGGCCGGTCGGGCTCGATGCCGAGCGTCATGGTGTAGCCGGCCCGGGCCCCGGCGGCGGCGCGGGCGACCGCCTCGACGAAGGCGGCGGTGTCGGGCACGACGTGGTCGGCGGCCATGATCAGGACCACGGCCTGCGGGTCGCGCGCCCCGGCGTGGAGCGCGGCCACCGCCACGGCGGCGGCGCTATCGCGCCCCTGCGGCTCGAGCAGGATGTCGGCGGAGAGCCCGAGCTGGTCGCGCTGCTCGGCGACGATGAAACGGGCCTCGGCCGAGGCGATCACCGTCGGCCGGGCGAACACCGCCGCGTCCGACACCCGCGCCAGGGTCGCCTGGAAGGTCGAGGCTTGCGCATCCACCAGCCGGGCGAACTGCTTGGGCATGCTCTCCCGCGAGGCCGGCCACAGCCGCGTCCCCGTCCCGCCGCACAGGATCATCGGGTGGATCGGGGCAGAAGATCGGGACATGGCGGCGTCTCCCGCTGGAGGTGTGCAAGACGGCGTGATTGCCCGGTCCGGGCCACCCCGCAAGGGTGCTGAATGCGGTCGCCCGCCGTTTTCTGGATCTGCCCTTACCGTCGGCCCGGGAATGGAACAACCTGCGCGTATTATCCGCGGCGTATCGGGCTGGCCTGAAGCAGGCGGATCGTTATCTCTGGTCGCACGATGCCGTCATCCGCCAAAAGCTCCTCCCCCCAGATCCGTCCGGCCACCGCCGACGCGACGCAGAACCCGCGCCGGATCCCGGCGGTCGAACGTCTCCTCGGCGGCGCCGCGCCGGAGGATCTCGCGGTCTACGGGCGCACAGCCCTCACCGAGGCGATCCGCGCCGTGCTCGCCCGCATCCGGACCGAAGGCGGCCCCGTGCCGGACGAGGCGGCGATCCGGGCGGAAGCGACCGGGCGGCTCGCCGCCGAGCGCCGCCCCTCCCTGCGGCCGGTCTTCAACCTGACCGGCACGGTTTTGCACACCAACCTGGGGCGCGCGCTGCTGCCGCGCTCGGCCGCCGAGGCGGTGGCCGCCGTGATGGTGCAGGCGAGCAACCTCGAATTCGATCTCGGGACCGGCGCCCGGGGCGAGCGGGACGACCATGTCGAGGGTCTGATCTGCCGCCTGACCGGCGCCGAGGCCGCGGTTGTCGTCAACAACAACGCGGCGGCGGTTTTGCTGGTGCTGAACGCCCTCGCCATGCGCAAGGAGGTCGTGGTCTCCCGCGGCGAGCTCGTGGAGATCGGCGGCTCGTTCCGGGTCCCGGACGTGATGGTGCGGGCCGGCTGCCGCCTGCACGAGGTCGGGACCACCAACCGCACCCATCTGCGCGATTACGCCGAGGCGATCGGCCCGCGCACCGGCCTCGTGATGAAGGTGCATCCGAGCAACTACGCCATCGCGGGCTTCACCGCCGCCGCCGACCCGGCCGACCTGCACGGCCTCTGCCGCGCGCGCGGCGTGCCGCTGGCCGAAGATCTGGGCAGCGGCAGCCTCGTCGATCTCGCCGCCTATGGCCTGCCGCCTGAGCCCACCGTCCGGGGAGCCCTCGAGCGGGCCGACCTCGTGACCTTCAGCGGCGACAAGCTCCTGGGCGCGGTCCAGTGCGGCATCGTGGCTGGCCGGAAGGACCTGATCGCCCGCGTGCGCAAGAATCCGCTGAAGCGGGCATTGCGGGTCGACAAGATGACCTACGCGGCCCTCGAAGCCGTGCTGCGGCTCTATCTCCACCCCGAGCGGCTGGCCGAGGAATTGCCGACCCTGCGGCTGCTCACCCGGGATCGCGCGGGGATCACCGCGCAGGCCGAGCGCCTCGCCCCCGCGGTGGCCGAGCGCGTTGCCGGCTGGGCGCATGTCTCGGTCATGGACTGCATCAGCCAGATCGGGTCCGGGGCGCTGCCGGTGGAGACGCTGCCCAGCGCCGCCCTGGTCTTGACCCCGGTTCCGGCCGATGGGGCCGCGCGCCGGGGCGCCGGGGGGCGGTGCAAGCGCCTCGCGGAGCGCCTGCGCGCCTTGCCCATACCGGTGATCGGCCGCATCAGCGACGACGCGATCCTCCTCGACCTGCGCACGCTGGAAGACGAAGCCGGTCTCCTCGCCAGCTTGGCGTCGGTCGTGCCGCCCACGGCGGGGTCACGAACCGCAGAGGATTGGTCGGGAAATGAATTGCGCGATTGAAGCTCGTGCGCCGGCTTCATGGGTTGTGGTATAACGGGATGCCCGCGGTCGCGGTCGAGAATGGCGGTGCCTGGACCGCGATAGGCGAACGACATGGTGTACACTGCCGACACGGCGGAGGTTGAGCGCGAGACGGACCCGCTCCTCCTCGACAATCAGCTATGCTACGCGCTCTACGCGGCCGCGCACCGGATGACGAAATCCTACCGGCCGCTCCTGGAGCGGCTCGGTCTCACCTATCCACAATATCTCGTGCTTCTGGTGCTCTGGGAGCAGGACGGCGTCACCGTCTCGGAGATCGGCCGGCGGCTGCGCCTCGATTCCGGCACGCTCACGCCCGTGCTGAAGCGCCTGGAGAGCGCGGGGTTCCTGCTGCGCACCCGCCGCCAGTCGGACGAGCGCGAGGTCGAGATCGCGCTGACGCCGACGGGCGCCGCGCTGCGCGCCGAGGCCGTCTCGGTCCGCCAGAGCGTCATGTGCCAGCTCGAACTCAGCGAGCCCGAGATCCGGGCCTTGCGCAAGGATCTCAGCCTCGTGATCGAGCGGCTCAGCGACAACGAGTGAGGGCCGGCCCTCACCGGCGCAGGCGGTTGCCCAGGACGAACCCGTAGAGCCCCATCAGGATGATGCCGACCGCGCCTTCGAGGCCGACCAGCAGGTTGGTGACGCGGCCGGTGGGCTTGAGGCCGATCTCCGGCGGGTTCGCGGTCATCATGTTGAGGGCGCTGTAGCTCAGGAGATCGAGGGGATTGTAGGTCGGCCCCGCCTCCGGCCCCTCCAGGATGATCAGGCCGCCGGTCAGCCCGTAGAGGCCGCCGAACACCACGATCAGCAGCGCGAAGGCCCGGGCGATGCGCGAGAGGCTCTCACCGTAATCGCACAGCCACTCGACGAACCGATCCGCGCTCCAGCGGTAGCCGTGCCGCAGGACCGCGGCCCAGTCGCGCCCGTTCCAGGCGTCGCGGGCCTGCCGGCCGGCGTGGAACCGGCCCATCCGGCGGCCGCGCTTGTAGGCCCAGCTCGCCGCGTCGTGGCTGCCGATGCTCTTCCAGTTCTGCTCCAGGGCGAGGTAGCTCGTCTGCGCGGCCTCGTAGGCGCCCACGACCTCCTCGCCCACGGCGCCGCCGAGCTGCTCGACGCTCATCCGCGTTCCATTGAGCCACGCGCCGGAGAAGCGGGCATGCCGCAGGCTGCATGTGGCGAGGTTCAGCCGCACGAGGTCGGTGTCCGACAGGTCGGCGCCTGAGAGATCCGCCCCATCGAGCTTCGCCCCGGTGAAGTTCGCCCCGCGCAGGCGCGAGCCCGCCAGCGTCGCCTTCGCGAGGCTGGCTCCGGCGAAATCCGCGTGGGTCAGGTTCGCGTCGGCGAGCTTGGCCTCGTCGAGGCGCGCGTCCCGGAACACGGTGTCGTCGGCATCCGCCCCGGTGAAATCCGCCCCCCAGAGGTCGGCTTCTGCGAAGTCCGTCCCGTCGAGGAGCGCCCCGGACAGGTTGGCGAAGCGCATCGCGGCCTTCCCGAAGCGGGCATCCTCCAGCATGGCGCCGGCGAACTTCACCTGTCCGGCGACGATGCCGGTGAAATCCGCCCCCGACAGATCGGCGTCCGACAGGTCCGCCGCCTCCAGGATCGCCCCCGCGAACCGGGTCGAGCGGCCGACGACGCCCGTGAGGTTGGCCCCGCGCAGGTTCGCCCCCGAGAGATCCGCCTCCTCCATGCGGGCCTTGGACAGATCCGCATCAGCGAGGGGGAGACCGCCGGATTCCGGATCCCCCGCGTGCGGCGCGAGGGTCCCGGCGCGCAGATGCGAGAGGTCGAGGCCCGGCTCACGGACGGGCGCGCCCGCCGCGATCCGGTCCATAAGGTTGCACAGCCGCTTGTCTGCCTGCGCGTCCGGTGGTGTCGGCTGATCCATCGCCGTTCCTTGCCGGAGCGCAGGGCATCACGCCAGAGCATTGGCCCGGCTATCGTCGCAGGTGTCGCCCCGGTGTCTGACCCGGGACGACGTCGGATGGCCCGCTCAGGCCGTCCGGGCCGCGGCGTTCACCCGAACGGTGATCGCCTTGGCGGCCGGTGTCTTGGACTGCTCGTCGTAGTGCCAGAGCGGCAGCAGGACGTTCAACTCCGGATAGTAGCCGCCGCAATTCCCCTCGGGGATGTCGTAGGCGATCACCCGGAGCCCGCCCACGCGGCGCGTCACCTGATCGCCGGCCTCCGTCTCGACATCGACACCGCCGCCATCGGTGAGGCCGAGCCGGGCGATGTCCCGGCGGTTCATGAACAGCACCGAACGGGTGCCCTTCACGCCGCGGAAACGGTCGTCATAGCCATAGACCGTGGTGTTGAACTGGTCGTTGGACCGGAGGGTGATGAGGTCGAGCACGTTCGGCCCCCGGGCCGGCAGGTCCGGATCGGCCTCGAGGCCGGCGGGCACCGCGAAATTCGCCTTGCCCGTTTCGGTCTCCCATTTGCGGTCGCGGGCACCGAGGGGCTTGGTCAGGCCGCCGGGCCGGAACATCTGCCCGTTCAGGTCGTGGAACACCTTCGGGTAGGTCGCCTCGATGGCCTCGCGCACGCGGCCGTAATCGGCGACCCAGGACGTCCAGTCGATCCGCGGGTTCACGGGGAGGGTCGCCTTGGCGATCTCCGCCACGATCCAGGGCTCGGAGCGCACCTCCGGGCCGACCGGTTCGGCCACGCCCCGGGATCCGTGGAAGCGCGCGGTGGAATCCTCCATCGAGACCGCCTGGGGACCGCTGGCCTGCTGGTCGATCTCGATCCGACCGAGGCAGGGCAGGATGTAGGCCACGGCGCCGTTCACGAGATGCGAGCGGTTGAGCTTGGTCGAGATCTGCACGGTCAGGCGCTGCCGCCGCCAGGCCGGCTCCATCCGCCCGGTATCGGGGATCGCGCGCAGGAAATTGCCGCCGAGGCTGACGAAGGCCTTCACGCTGCCGTCGAGCACGCCCTCGCAGGTCTCGACCGTATTGAGCCCCTTCTCCCGCGGCGGCTCGAAATCGTAGAGTTCCTTCAGCTTGTCGAGGGGAGCCAGCTCCGGCTTCTCGGTGATGCCGACGGTGCGCTGGCCCTGGACGTTCGAATGGCCCCGCACCGGGCAGATCCCGGCGCCGGGCTTGCCGATATTGCCGCGCAGCAGCAGCAGGTTGACCAGCATCCGCACGGTCTCGGTGCCCTTGCGGTGCTGGGTCAGCCCCATCCCGTAGATGCCGATCACGGCCTTGGCACGGGCATAGGCCGCCGCCGCGGCTTCGAGGGCGGTGCGAGTGAGGCCGGAGCGCCGCTCGATCGCCGTCCAGTCCTGCCCGTCGCAGAAGGCCACGAAATCGTCGAAGCCGTGGGTGTGCTCGGCGATGAAGGCGTGGTCGAGGATGGCCGGGCGGCCGGCCGCGGCGGCCTCCCGGTCCAGGGCCAGCAGGGTCTTGCACAGGCCGGTGAGCGCCGCGAGATCGCCGCCCGCCTTCACCTGGTGATACTGCGTGGAGATCTTGGTGGCGGAGCGCGTCACCATCTCAACCGGCGATTGCGGGTTGGTGAAGCGTTCCAGCCCGCGTTCGCGCAGCGGGTTGAAGGTGATGACCTGCGCGCCCCGGCGCCGGGCCTCCTGCAGCGGATGGAGCATCCGCGGCGCATTGGAGCCGACATTCTGACCGAAGAAGAAGATCAGGTCGGTGGTCTCGAAATCCTCCAGCAGGACCGTGCCCACCGGCGCGCCGATCGATTGCGGCAGCGCCACCGAGGTCGGCTCGTGGCACATGTTCGAGGAATCCGGCAGGTTGTTGTTGCCGTAGAGGCGCGCCATCAGCGCCCACATGTAGCTGGTCTCCAGGGAGGCCCGGCCGGAGGCGTAGAACACCACCGACTTCGGATCCTCCTGGCGCAGGGCCTTCAGCTCCCGGCCGATCTCGCCGAGGGCCTCCGACCACGGGACGGGCCGGTAGCGATCGGTCTCCGGATCGTAGCGCATGGGATGGGTCAGGCGGCCCTGCTCCTCCAGGGCGTAGTCGCTCCAGCCGAGCAGTTCGGTGACGGTATGTTCGGCGAAGAAGTCCGGGGTGGCCCGCCGCCGGGTCTGCTCCCAGGCGGTCGCCTTGGCGCCGTTCTCGCAATACTCGAAGGCGAGCGGCTTGGCGGGCTTCGCCCAGGCGCAGGACGTGCACATGAACCCGTCCGGCTTGTTCTGCTTCAGCAGCATCGCCGAGCCGGTGACCGGCACGCCCTCGCGGGTGAGGATCTCGACCAGGGAACGGGCGGAACCCCAGCCGCCGGCCGGGCCGTCATAGGGTTCGATCCGCACGTCGCCGGTTTCCTGATCGCTCATGCCGTTCTCCTGCCGGCACGTCTACGACCGGATAAGGGGAACGCGCGAGGCGCCGATCAGATCGGGGGTGCGTCGCCGCGGCGGCCGGCGCCCCGTCCGGCCGGGCCGCGCGACGATGCCGGCCGGATGAAACGCGGTGGCCGCGTCAGGAGACGGCCGCGAGCTTGTCGGCCATGGATTGGTCCTTGTCCCGGCGGGACGAGAAGATCAGCGTGAAGAAGGTGCGCTGGACGCCCATCGCGGCGAGTTTCGCCTCGCAGCGCTCCGCCAGCGCGCAGATCTCGGCAAGCTCGCCCTCGATGTTGGTGCCGTTGGGGTGCATCGTGGCGACGAGGCCGCTCGCCTCGATGATCGCCTTGATCTCACGCACGTAGGGCGAGACCGACGGGCCCACGCCCATCGGCACGATGCACAGGTCGGCGGATACCTTCATGGCGGTGCGTCCCGAGAGGATGCCGGGCGGTTCGGCCGTCAGGGAAAGGGGATGGAGCGGGTACCGGGAATCGAACCCGGGTATTCAGCTTGGAAGGCTGCTGCTCTACCATTGAGCTACACCCGCGCGGGCGGTTCGTTAGCACGCCGGCCGGCCCGTGAGAAGGTGGCCTCAGGCGAGTCCGAGGGCGGCCCGGGCCTCGGCCGGCGTCGCCACCCGGCGGCCGTGGCGGGCGATGGCCTCGGACGCCAGGCCCACCAGCTCGGCGTTGCTCGCCGCCAGCCGGTCCTTCGTCACCCGGACGTTGTCCTCAAGCCCGGTGCGCACCGCGTCCGCGCCGCGGGCCAGCGCCCAGTCCATCACCACGGCTTGGGTGCGGCCGATCCCGGCGGCCGTCCAGGTCGCCTCCGGCAGGATCCGGCGCGTCTCGGCGAGCAGGATGTCGAGGAGATGCGCCTCGGCCGGCATCGCGTTCTGGACGCCCAGGACGAATTGCACGTGCGGGCGCGCATCGATCAGGCCGGCCTCGACCAGCCGCTTCGCCCCGTGCAGGTGCGAGAGGTCGAAGATCTCGATCTCGGGGCGGACGCCGTACCGCTTCATCTGCCCGGCGAGGTCGGCGACGAGGCTCGCGGAATTCTCGTACACGATGGTCGGGAAGTTCACCGAGCCGGTCGACAGGGAGGCCATGTCGGGCCGATGCGCGAGCGAGAGGCCGCGCGAAGCCGGATCGCGCCCGCGCCCGCCGGTGGAGAACTGGACGATCATGTCCGGGCAGTGCCTGCGCAGCCCCTCCTGCACGGCGGCGAATTTCTCCGGGTCGGAGGAGGGGGATTCGTCGTCGTTGCGCACGTGGATGTGGCAGAGCGTGGCGCCGGCCTCGAACGCCTGATGGGTCGATTCGATCTGTTCCGCGACGGTGACCGGCACGGCCGGGTTGTCCGTCTTGCGCGGCACCGAGCCGGTGATCGCCACCGCGATCACCACGGGCGCCTCGCTCCGGGATCCTGTCATCCGCGTGTCCTCCCTGGTCTCTCGTCTCGTTCGGGCTTGGGATAGCGCCGGGCGCCGCGGATCTGAACCGCCCGGAGCGGGCGTCGGGGCCGGGCGCGGGACAACTTCGGCCGGATGACAGGCCGGACTTGTGTCTTGCCGGCGCTTGCCGCACCTCTCGGAACGCGAGGCCCCCGATGAACGACACGATCCTGGTCCTGAACGGGCCGAACCTGAACCTGCTCGGCCAGCGTCAGCCGGAGATCTACGGGCGCGCGACGCTGGCCGACGTCGAGGCCCTGTGCCGCGAGGCCGCCGCCGCCCACGGCCTCAGCGCGGAATGCCGGCAGAGCAACGCCGAGCACGTGCTGATCGACGCGATCCACGAATTCCGCATCGGGTCGGCCGGGATCGTCATCAACGCGGGCGCCTACACCCACACCTCCGTGGCAATCCTCGACGCGCTCAATGCCTGCGAGGTGCCGGTGATCGAGTGCCACATCTCCAACGTCCACCGGCGCGAGGCCTTCCGCCATCACTCCTATGTCTCGCTCGCCGCGACAGCCGTGCTGGCCGGCTTCGGGACGCATGGCTACGCGCTCGCCATCCGGCACCTCGCGCATCTGCGGGCCGACAAGACCGCGTGAAGCGCGGATAGCGCGCCGCGCAGGGTTGACGCTGGCGGAGACAGGGCGGAGGAGGGCGGTCAGGCCCTTATCGAACGCGTTCTCCCCGGCCGGACTGGTCTTCCAGCCCCGGGGAGCGCCCAAGCGGAGCGCGCACGCCGCATGACCAGCCCCTTCCTGCCCCTCGACCGGGCCGTCATCGCCCGCGAGGCGGCCAAGATGTTCCTCGAGATCGGTGCGGTGCTCTTCTACAAGGACGAGCCGTTCAAGTTCACCTCCGGCTGGGCGAGCCCGGTCTACACCGACAGCCGGAAGATCATCTCGTATCCGCGGCTGCGCGCGACGCTGATGGATTTCGCCACCGCCACGATCGTGCGCGAGATCGGCTACGAGCAGCTCACCCACATCGCGGGCGGCGAGACCGCCGGCATCCCCTTCGCCGCCTGGATCGCCGACCGGATGATGCTGCCGATGCAGTACATCCGCAAGAAGCCTAAGGGCTTCGGCCGCAACGCCCAGATCGAGGGCGCGGTCGTCGAGGGCGCGCGCACGCTGCTGGTCGAGGACCTCGCCACGGACGGGCGCAGCAAGGTCAATTTCGTCAAGGCCCTGCGCGATGCCGGCGCCCAGGTCGATCACTGCTTCGTGCTGTTCTACTACGACATCTTCCCCGACAGCGCGGCGCTGATGCAGGAGATCGGCATCAAGCTCCACGCCCTCACCACGTGGCGGGACGTGCTGGCGGTGGCCAAGGAGATGGGCACCTTCGACCCGAAGACGCTCGCCGAGGTCGAAAGTTTTCTCAACGCGCCGGCGGAGTGGTCGGCGGCCCATGGCGGCATTTCTTCGTTCGGGCAGGCGTGAGATCATGAGCGTCGCCGACCTGTTCCCCGTCGAGCACCAGGCCGCGAAGCCGGTCGACCGGATCACGATCCGCCGTCCCGACGACTGGCATATCCACCTGCGCGACGGCGCGATGCTGAAGGCGGTGCTGCCCTATACGGCGGCGCAGTTCGCCCGGGGCATCATCATGCCGAACCTCGTGCCGCCGGTGATAACGGTGGCGGCGGCGCGGGCCTATCGCGAGCGCATCTTGGCGGCGCTGCCCGCGGGCATGGATTTCACCCCGCTGATGACCTGCTACCTGCGGGACGACACCGACCCGGACGAGATCGAGCGCGGCTTCACGGACAAGGTCTGGGTCGCCGCCAAGCTGTACCCGGCCGGCGCGACCACCAACTCGCATGCGGGCGTCACCGACCTGATCGGGATCGCCCCCGTGCTCGAACGGATGGAGCGGATCGGCATGCCGCTGCTGATCCACGGCGAGGCCACTGACCCGGAGATCGACATCTTCGACCGGGAGGCCGCCTTCATGGAGGGCAGCCTGATCCCGCTGCTCGCCCGCCATCAGGGTCTCAAGGTGACGGTGGAGCACGCCACCACGGCGGAGATCCTCGACGTGGTCCGGGAGAACCGGAGCCGGTGCGCCGCCACGATCACGCCGCACCACCTCGTGATCAACCGGACCCACATCTTCCAGGGCGGGCTGCGGCCGCACCTCTACTGCCTGCCCGTGGCCAAGCGCGAGCGGCACCGCGTGGCCCTGCGCAGGGCCGCAACCTCGGGCGAGGCCTGCTTCTTCCTGGGCACCGACACCGCCCCGCATGTCCGCGGCGCCAAGGAGGCGGCCTGCGGCTGCGCCGGCGTGTTCTGCGGTCCGTCGGCGCTCCAGACCTACGTACAGGTGTTCGACGAGGAGGGGGCGCTCGACCGGTTTGAGGCCTTCGCCTCCCTCAACGGCGCGCGCTTCCACGGGCTGGAGCCGAATGCCGGGACCGTGACCCTGGAGCGCCGGGCGAGCCGCATCGCCGAGGCGGTCACGGTGGAGGATACGGCGGTGGTGGTGTTCCGTGGGGAGGAGACGCTGCCCTGGTCGGTGGCGTAGCGGGAGCGACCGACTTCGGCAGATCCGCTCCGTCGTAAAGGGCCGTCGGCGCTCGCAATGACGATGGTGCTGCCTCAGGCGGTATTCCAAACGGACACGGCATCGATGAAAGCCTGATCCTCCGTTGCGCCCCCGCACTCAGCGACGGCGCGGGATTGGCGATGCGCCTCGGCCTCGAATGCGGGTGCCTGCACGGCAGGCATCAAGAGCTGAACGGGTTGCAATCCCTGAGCGCGGAGCCGCGCACGGTCATTGCGTAACTTCGCGCGTGCAGATCGGGCGTTGGACACGGGCGGCATGTCGTGCGCGCTCCTCAGCGGCGATCCGTAACCTAAGTGGCGGCAGAGGGCTTGCGAACGCCTTTGACGCGGCCACCGCTCGCACTGATTTGGAGACGGCGTACGATGCAGGATAGGCGACCGGACGGCATCACCGCCATGGGTGCCGTGGACCTCTCCGCCGCCATCCGCGGCCGGGTCGTCTCCTGCGCCGAGGTGATGCGCGCCTATCTGGAGCGGATCCACCGGCTCAACCCGCAGGTGAACGCCATCGTGGCCCTGCGGGACGACGCGGCGCTCCTGAAGGAGGCCGAGGCCGCGGACGCCACCCTGGCCCGCGGCGAGGCCGTCGGCCCGCTGCACGGCTTTCCGCTGGCCGTGAAGGATCTCGACCCGGTGCGCGGCCTGCGCTTCACGCAGGGCTCGCCGATCTTCGCCGACCGGATCGCGGAGACGGATTCGATCATGGTGGCCCGCCTGCGTGCCGCCGGGGCGCTCTTCATCGGCAAGACCAACGTGCCCGAATTCGGCCTCGGCTCGCACAGCTTCAACCCGGTCTACGGCACCACCGCCAACGCCTACGATCCGACCAAGAGCGCGGGCGGGTCGAGCGGCGGCGCCGCGGTGGCGGTGGCCCTGCGGATGCAGCCGGTCGCCGACGGCAGCGACCATGCCGGGTCACTGCGCAACCCGCCGGCCTTCAACAATTGCTACGGCCTGCGCCCGAGCTGGGGCCGCATTCCCGCCGAGGCCAAGGATGTGTTCAGCCCGGCTCTCGGCGTGCTCGGAGCGATCGGCCGCACGCCGGCCGATATCGGCCTGATGCTCTCGGTCCAGGCGGGCTACGATCCGCGCGGCCCGAATTCCATCCGCCAGGACCCGTCCGCCTTCGCGAACCCGCTCGCCCGCGACTTCCGCGGCACCCGGATCGCGTGGCTCGGCGATTGCGGCGGCCAGATCCCGTTCGATCCCGGCGTCTTGGAGCTTGGGCGCTCCGCGCTGACCACCTTCGTCGAGATCGGCTGCACCGTCGAGGAGGCGGTGCCGCGCTTCGACATGGAGCAGCTCTGGCAGGACTGGCTGGTGCTGCGGGCGCTCACCGTCGCGGCGGCGCTCCGCCCGTTCTACGACGAGCCCCGGCATCGGGCGCTGCTCAAGCCGGAGGCGGCCTGGGAGGTGGAACGGGGTCTCGCCCTCGGGGCCGACCGGATCATCGCGGCCCTCGAAGGGCGTACGCGCTGGTACGAGACCCTGCGCCGCTTCATGGAGGCCTACGACTACCTCGTGATGCCGACGACGCAGGTCTTCCCCTTCGACAAGGCCCTGCGCTGGCCCGAGACCGTCGGCGGGCGGGCGATGGACACTTACCATCGCTGGATGCAGACGGTGATCCCCGTGACCATGGCGGGCCTGCCGGCGCTGGACGTCCCGGCCGGGTTCGGCGCGGCCGGATTGCCCACCGGCATCCAGATCGTCGGCCGCAACCACGGCGAGCTGGCCTGCCTGCAACTCGGCGCCGCCTACGATGCCGCGAGCAACTGGGTCCGCCGATACCCGCCGCCGCTGAACTGAAGGCGCAGCCTCACCCCCAAACCGGCGCAAACGGATGCACGGATGCGTTGACCGGCTCCGCGCACTCGGCTAAGAGGCCCGACACTCCGCGTGCCAACCATGACCCGTTCCGGGTCACGCGGCCGTCGCGGAGCAGGTTCGGATATCCGATGTCCACGGTCCTTATTGTAGCGCCAGCGTCACCGACGGGGCGGCCCTAAACGAGGGTCGCAATCCGGACGGTGGCGCATGCAGGGTCCCTCGGGGCCCTTTTTTGTTGCCTGCGTCAGGGCCGGCGGGACGGGACGGATATTCGAGGCGATCGGCACTTTCGGGCGAGGCGGAGACCGCCCCGCGGGACGAGGGTGCGACGAGAGAGGACGGGGCAGGGCAGCGGTCCGGAGGATCGCCGTGGCCCCGCTGAGCGCGAGGAGACGAGCATGGGCGGCGAGGTCATGACCGGGGCCGAGATGGTCATCCGGGCCTTCCAGGATCAGGGTGTCGATACGCTGTTCGGGTATCCGGGCGGCGCCGTACTTCCGATCTACGACGCGCTGTTCCACCAGAACGCCGTCAAGCACATCCTCGTCCGCCACGAGCAGGGTGCGGTCCACGCCGCGGAGGGCTATGCACGCTCCTCCGGCAAGGTCGGCTGCGTCCTCGTCACCTCGGGCCCCGGTGCCACCAACATCGTCACCGGCCTGACCGACGCCATGCTGGATTCGATCCCGCTGGTCTGCATCACCGGCCAGGTGCCGACGCACCTGATCGGCACCGACGCGTTCCAGGAGTGCGACACGGTCGGCATCACGCGCCACTGCACGAAGCACAATTACTTGGTCAAATCGATCGACGACCTGCCGCGCATCCTGCACGAGGCGTTCTACGTCGCGGCGAACGGCCGGCCCGGCCCGGTCGTGGTCGACCTGCCCAAGGACATCCAGTTCGCCTCCGGCCTCTACGAGCGCCCCGAGATCGCGAGCCACAAGACCTACCGCCCGGCCGTGAAGGGCGATTCCGACCGGATCCGCGCGGCCGTCGAGCTGATGGCGACGGCGCGCCGGCCGGTCTTCTACACCGGCGGCGGCGTGATCAACTCGGGTCCCGAGGCCTCGCGCCTGCTGCGCGAGCTCGTCCGCGAGACCGGCTTCCCGATCACCTCGACCCTGATGGGGCTGGGCGCCTATCCGGGCACGGACGAGAAGTTCCTCGGCATGCTCGGCATGCACGGGACCTACGAGGCCAACCTCGCGATGCACGAGTGCGACGTGATGATCTGCGTCGGCGCCCGGTTCGACGACCGGATCACCGGCCGGCTCGACGCGTTCTCGCCGTTCTCGAAGAAGATCCACATCGACGTCGACGCCTCCTCGATCAACAAGGTCGTGAAGGTCGATATCGGGATCATCGGCGATTGCGGCTCGGTGCTCGCCGACATGCTGGAGGCGTGGCGCGCCCTGCCGTCGCGGCCCGAGCGGTCGAACCTCGACCCGTGGTTCCAGAAGATCGGCGCCTGGAAGGCGCGCGACTGCCTCGCCTACTGGCCGTCGGGCACGATCATCAAGCCGCAATACGCGGTCCAGCGCCTCTACGAGGCCTGCAAGAGCCGCGAGACCTACATCACCACCGAGGTCGGCCAGCACCAGATGTGGGCGGCCCAGTACTTCAAGTACGACGAGCCGAACCGCTGGATGACCTCCGGCGGCCTCGGCACCATGGGTTACGGCCTGCCGGCGGCGATCGGCACCCAGCTCGCCCATCCGGACGGGCTGGTGATCGACATCGCCGGCGAAGCCTCGATCCTGATGAACATGCAGGAGATGTCGACCGCGGTTCAGTACCGCCTGCCGGTCAAGGTGTTCATCCTGAACAACGAGTACATGGGCATGGTCCGGCAGTGGCAGGAGCTGCTGCACGGCTCGCGCTACTCGCAGAGCTACTCGGAGAGCCTGCCGGACTTCGTGAAGCTCGCGGAAGCCTACGGCGCCAAGGGCATGCGCTGCGAGAAGCCGGGCGACCTCGACGGCGCCATCGCCGAGATGCTCGCCCATGACGGTCCGGTGATCTTCGACTGCATCGTCGACAAGACCGAGAACTGCTTCCCGATGATCCCGTCGGGCAAGGCGCATAACGAGATGCTCCTGTCCGACTACCTCGGCGAGACCGGCGTCGAACTCGGCGACGTGATCTCCGAGGAAGGCAAGATGCTGGTGTAACGGGCCGAGATCCCAGGACTGATCTCGAATATCCTGGTTTCAAAAGGTCGAGACCTTTTGCGGGTGCAGGGCTTAAGCCCTGCTGTCAGGCTCCGCCCCGACACCCCGCGGAAGGGCAAGCCCTTCGGAAACCCCGACGAGGACGAAGCCGGTCATGAACGCGATGAACACCCACTATCCCGACGCCGGCCGCGTCGAGCCGGTGAACCGGCACACGCTGGCCGTGATCGTCGACAACGAGCCCGGCGTGCTCGCCCGCATCTCCGGCCTGTTCTCCGGCCGGGGCTACAACATCGAGAGCCTGACGGTCTCGGAGACCGAGGAGGCGCGCCACATCTCGCGCATCACCATCGTCACCACGGGCACCAACGCGGTGATTGACCAGATCAAGGCCCAGCTCGACCGGCTGGTGCCGGTGCATCGGGTGGTGGACCTGACGCTCCAGGGCAACGCCCTCGAGCGCGAGATCTGCCTCGTGAAGGTGAAGGGCGAGGGCGAGCACCGCAGCGAGGCCCTGCGCCTCGCCGCCGCCTTCGGCGCCAAGACGCTCGACGCGACGCTGAACTCCTTCGTGTTCGAACTCACCGGCGCCACAGAGGAGATCGACCGGTTCGTGCGGCTGATGAGCGTGATCGGGCTGGTGGAGATCTGCCGGACCGGCATCTCCGCGATGGGGCGCGGGGCGGAGCCGCTGTAGGAACCGGCGGCCCGAATCTGCTAGGATGCGCCGTCCCCGCAGGAGGCGGAGCGATGGAAGCCAAGGTGATTCGCTGGGGTGACGATTTCGCGGTCCGGCTGAGCAGCGCGGAGGCCGAGGAACTCGGCATCCGCGAGGGCGAGACTGTGGAGATCGTCTCAAAGCGCCCGGCCGCGCCGGAGCCGCAGCAATGGGCCGGCCGTCGCTATGTCGATGGCTTGCCGGTCTACACGCTCGAGGAGATGGTTGCCGAGATGCGCCGTCTGGGTCCGGATTTCGAGCCGCCGACGGTCGATTGGGGGCCTGATGTCGGCTCCGAGATCATCGATGATGACGATCCCCGCTAGCCTGTCGTTCCAGGCTGGAGATTTGATCCTCGTCGAGTTCGGTCCCGTGCGTGGTACCGAACAGGACGGTCGCCGGCCGGGATTGGTTGTCTCGGAAGCTTTAATGAACGACGCGACACGCCGGGTCATCGTCTTTCCGATCACAAGCAACATCGAACCCTGGCCGACGAAAGTCATGCTTCCAGCCGGCCTGGCTGTGCGCGGCGCGGTGTTGACGGATCAGGTCCGCTCCATCGACCAGCGGGCGCGCATCCTGAGACGGCTCGGGGTCGCACCTGCCGCTGTTGTTGCCGAAGTTCGTCATCAGATCGCGAAATTGCTCGGGCTTTGAGGCGGGGTCGGCGTATGGAAGTCGTATGACCGCCCGCACCCTCTACTACGCCCCCGGCGCCTGCTCGCTGGCCGCCCACATCGTCCTGGAGGAATCCGGGCTGCCCTACGAGGGCATCAAGCTCGACCTCGCCGCGGGCGACCAGCGCCGGCCGGAATATCTCGCCATCAACGATCGCGGCCGCGTACCGGCGCTCACCGAGGACGGGTGGGTGCTCACCGAATGCGCCGCGATCCTGCGCCATATCGCCCGCTCCGTGCCGGAGAGGGGGTTGTGGCCCAAGGACCTGCGCGAGCAGGCCGCCGCGGACGAGTGGCTCGGCTGGCTCGCCTGCAACCATCACGTGACCTACGCCCATGTCCGCCGCCCGGAGCGCTACACCGAGGACGAGGGTGCGTTCGAGGGCATCAAGGCCAAGGCCGCCGATACCTACGCCGATCTCGCCACCATGACCGAGGTGCGCCTGTCGCACGGCGGCTGGGCGGTGAGCGGCCGTTTCAGCGTCGTCGACGCCTACCTGATGGTGTTCTGGTTCTGGGCCAACGGTCCGACCCTCCGCTTCGATATGGCCGGCCGCTTCCCGGCCTGGACCGCCCATGCCCGCCGGGTCGCCGAGCGTCCCGCCGTCCAGGCCGTGTTCGCCCGCGAAGGGCTGCCGCTTCCGCGCTGAAGTCGCCCGGTTGCGGCCCCCTTGCCACGACCGCCGAATCGGCTTACTGAGCGTACCGTACGGTACGGTACGCTATCCCGAGACGATGCAGACCAGCGCCACAGCAGAGCAGGAAGCGCCCTCGGCCCGCCAGCAGGCGGTGCTGGATGCCGTGCTCGGCTTGATGGTCGCGGATGGCGATCAGCTCACCATGGACGCGGTCGCGCGCCGGGCGAGCTGCTCGAAGGAGACGCTCTACAAGTGGTTCGGCGACCGCGACGGCTTGCTCACCGCGACGGTGCGCTGGCAGGCCTCCCGGGTCCATGCCGGCTATGACGCCGCGCAGGTGCTCGACGGGGCGACCCTGCGCGAGCGCCTGCAGGATTTCGCCGTGACCTGGCTGGAGGTCATCTCCGGTCCGACGTCGGTCGCGCTGAACCGGATCGCCATCGCGCATGCCGGCTCGCACAAGAGCAACCTCGGCGGCATCGTCCTGGCGAACGGCCGCTTCGCCATCGGCGAGCGGGTCAAGCCGGTGCTGGAGGCCGGGCGCGCGGCGGGACTCCTCGCCTTCGCCGACAGCGAGGCGGCGTTCCGGACCTTCTTCGGACTCGTCGGCCGGGATATCCAGATCCGACTCCTGCTCGGCGAGGCCCTCGACCTCGATGCAGATGAAATCCGGCGCGATGCGGGGCGCGCCGTGGACCAGTTCCTGGCCCTGTACGGCCAGGCGAAACCCTAACCTGAAGAGGAAACCGACATGCGGGTTTATTACGATCGCGACGCCGACCTGAACCTGATCAAGGGCAAGAAGGTCGCCATCGTCGGCTACGGCAGCCAGGGCCATGCCCACGCGCTCAACCTGCGCGATTCCGGCGTGAAGGACATCGTCATCGCGCTCCGCGAGGGCTCCGCCACCGCCAAGAAGGCGGAGCACGAGGGCTTCAAGGTCCTCTCGGTCGCCGAGGCCGCCAAGTGGGCCGACGTGGTGATGATGCTCACCCCCGACGAGCTCCAGGGCGACATCTACCGGGAGTCCCTCGAAGGCAACATGAAGCAGGGCGCCGCCCTCCTGTTCGCCCACGGCCTCAACGTCCACTTCAACCTGATCGAGCCGCGCAAGGATCTCGACGTCCTGATGGTCGCCCCGAAGGGCCCCGGCCACACGGTGCGCTCCGAGTACCTGCGCGGCGGCGGCGTGCCGACCCTGATCGCCATCGCGCAGGACGCGTCGGGCAACGCTCACGATCTCGGCCTGTCCTACGCCTCGGCCAATGGCGGCGGCCGCGCCGGCATCATCGAGACCACCTTCAAGGAAGAGTGCGAGACCGACCTGTTCGGTGAGCAGGCCGTTCTGTGCGGCGGCTTGGTCGAGCTGATCAAGGCCGGCTTCGAGACCCTGGTCGAGGCGGGCTATGCCCCCGAGATGGCCTATTTCGAGTGCCTGCACGAGGTGAAGCTGATCGTCGACCTCATCTACGAGGGCGGCATCGCCAACATGAACTACTCGATCTCCAACACGGCCGAGTACGGCGAGTACGTCACCGGCCCGCGCATCGTCACGCCCGAGACCAAGGCCGAGATGAAGCGCGTGCTCACCGACATCCAGTCGGGCACCTTCACCCGCAACTGGATGCTGGAGAACAAGGTCAACCAGACCTCGTTCAAGGCGACCCGCGCCAAGCTCGCCGCTCACCCGATCGAGGAGGTCGGCGCCAAGCTCCGCGGCATGATGCCGTGGATCTCCGAGAAGGCGCTGGTCGACAAGACCCGCAACTGATTTCTTTTCGGGTCGCGCGGCCGGGCTTCGCTCGGCCGCGGGGAGTGAGGGGCCGGCCGCGCAAGGGCGTCGCCGGCTCTTCGCGTTCCAGGGACTGGTATCTGACGTCTGGTTCCGACCGCGCTCGACACTATTCGGGCCTCAAGCATCGTCACGCTCTGGCGGGCCCGTGAGTTTCAAAGCCTGCGTTCGATCGAAAACCAAGGTTCGATTTCTGCAAGGCGGAATTTTTCTGCTAATTTATGCGGTCTCTTTGAGGCTGTGCGCTATCTCTTCTAAATCATGGATCAGTTGAGTGACGATTTCGGTCGGCACGGGAGTTCCCAGGCCGCCATGGGCAACAGCGTTTCTGAGGCTCGTCAATTTTCGAAGCCTCCGAGCATCGACTTCTGCCACATACCCTAGCTCCGCGAGTGTCTGAACGGCTTGCATTGGGGACAACGGTCGCGCCTTGGACCTCTCTTCTGCCGGGGTTACGAAACGCGCAATCGCTTCCAGAAGCGACCAAGCGATCAGGAGCGCCGCTCGTTCATGACCGCTTTCGAGCAACTTCCGGGCTTCCGCTATACCGGACGCCAGTTCGTTCTCCGTAGGAGCAGATAAATCCGGCCTGCCATCTGCGGGCGGTGATACGTAAAAAACTCGGAACTCCCAGCCCTTCTGGCCTTCGACCAAATTCCCTATCTTGGTCAAGCTCTCTCGTTGTGGGTTGTCTCGGCGCGACTTGATTTCGATGACGGTTCCTCCGTCCGGCCCAATGCTTATTGCATCGGGACGGTAGCCCTTCAGGAATTCGGGCAGTACTTCTGGTGATGGCTGTACATAGAATTTGTAGCCTCGTCGTTCTGACTCTTTGTGCAATCGTCCCATAAGCGCATTGATTTGGGCGGCATATTCTTCGGATGCGGAAGGCGTATGTGTCATGCCACTTCCCTCCAGCTCAGATCGTCATCAACTCTGATGTAGACCACTGGAGGCTCGGTTCCGGCCGCTTGCTCCAGCGTATCAGTTATAGAAGCAAATTCAACGACGATGCCGGGCTCAATCTTCTGAGCTGTAATGCGCTCGATAACCTGATCATCTAGATAAACAGTCTTCAGCATGCCATCGAGGATCAGCTTGACGATATTATCGATGTCGCCTTCCATAGGAGCTGGCGCAAAATACAAAATCTTCGCCGCGAGCGGTCGATCGTCGAGCAACGTGAACTCACGGTGTGTATCGATAAAATTCTTCGCCACCTGTCTTACCATCGCTTTCCAATCTTCTTTCGCTTTCGCGTTTTTGGATTGAAGTGAGCGTGGGGTTTCCTGGATGATGAGTTCAATTGGAAAAGGCAACGCAAACGCATCATCGATCTCGTCGGCCATCGTCTGCTACCGCCTGCCAAGGAAGCTGATCGAACGGCGTCACTAGCATTTCTGCGATCTCGGGTCACGGAAGCGGTTTTCTCGCTTGCGTTTGTCCCAACCGTTCGGCCGAAAAGCCGAGGGATGTGCTAAAACTTAAATAGGACTTTTGATCGACGAAGCAGCTATTTCTGTCCGTCAATGGACTTTAAAGTCTCGCGTAGAAGCTCGTAAATCGACTAGGAGGTTGCCCGCGACCACATTTTTCGGCCATAAGCCCCACAGCGGTCCCCCCTGTACGAGGACCGGCAAGCGGAGAGGACACGCATGGCATCGCTCTATTCCGACGCGCACCGGGCGCTGCAGGAGGAGTTCGGCACGACCAAGCTCGCGGTGCGCCTGGACGAGGACTGGGTCCACGAGCGCATTCAGCCGGATGAGGGCGCGTTCATCGGCTCCCGGGACATGTTCTTCCTGTCCACGGTCGATCCCGACGGGATGCCGACCGTCTCCTACAAGGGCGGCCCGCAGGGCTTCGTGAAGGTGCTCGACGAGAACACCCTCGTGTTCCCGGGCTTCGACGGCAACGGCATGTTCTACTCGATGGGCAACATCGAGGGGCAGGCCAAGGTCGGCCTGCTGTTCATCGATTTTGAGACCCCGCACCGGATCCGCGTCCAGGGCCACGCGACGCTGCTGCGCGACGACGCCCTGATGGCCGAATACACCGAGGCCAAGTACCTGGTGAAGGTCGCGGTGACGAAGATCTGGGTCAACTGCCCGCGCTACATCCACAAGTACCAGAAGCTCGCGCAGAACAAGTACGTCCCGACTCCCGGCCGCGAGACCCCGCTCGCCGCCTGGAAGCGCCTCGACCTCGCCGGCGACGTGATCAGCGACGCCGACAAGGCCCGGGTCGCCAAGGAGGGCAAGCTGGAAGTGTCCGAATACGAGGCCCTGGTCGCCCGCGGCGAGGCCTGAGCCGCTCGCCTACGGGGCCTTCGCCACGATGAACACCCGCGGGAAGGCGAGCAGGCGCCGCCCGTCGCCGCGGGGCGGGTAGCCGGCGTCGATCGCGGCCTCGTAGGCGGCCAGGAACCCGGCCGTCTGGTCCGGGTCCAGCGGGTCGAGGAACGGGCGCAGCCCGGTGGCGCTCACCCAGTCCACGATGGCGGCGGCATCCGCCATCGGGTGGTGATAGGCGGTGCGCCAAACATCCACCGCGGCGGCCAGCGGCGCCAACAGATCGTAATAGCCGGCCGGCTCCAGCATCCGGCCGAGCCGCCCGGCGACCGCCGGATCGCCGATCGCCCCGGCCCAGGGGCCGGCCGACGCGGTCTCGCGCATCAGGCGGTGCGACGGTTCGGCGAGGTTGTCGGGCATCTGCACGGCCAGCACGCCACCTGGGGCCAGGAGGCCGAACAGCCGGGGCAGCAGCGCCGGATGGTCGGGCAGCCATTGCAGCACCGCGTTGGCGTAGATCAGATCCGGCGCGCGCTCGGGCGCCCAGGTCGCGGCGTCGGCCAACGCGAAGGCGAGGCCGGGCAGGCGGGTCCGGGCGCTCTCCAGCATGGCCGGCGAGGTGTCGAGGCCGATCACCTCGGCCTCTGGGAAGCGCGCCGCGATCAGCGCCGTGGAATTGCCCGGCCCGCAGCCGAGGTCGTAGGCGAGGCGCGGGGCAGTGAGCGGGATCCGGGCCAGGAGTTCGGCCGCCGGGCGGGTGCGCTCGTCCTCGAAGCGGGTGTAGAGGGCGGGGTTCCAATCAGCCATCGCGATCGCCCATCCCCGGTTCTCAGCAGCCGAGCTGGTCGGCCAGATCCGCCAGGTCCCGGGCCGCGTAGGTGACCGGGACTGCAGGCCCCGCCTCGCCGCCGCCCGGCCCGTGCTCGTGCGGCCGGGCGATATGGGCGGTGGACAGGCCATGGCTCGCCGCCGCCGTGAGGTCGTTCGAATGGGCGGCGACCATCACGGTCTCCCCCGGGGCGAAGCCGAACGCCGCCACCGCATCGTGGTAGAGCGCGGGCTTGGGCTTGTAGTCGCGGGAATAGCCGGCGCCCAGGATCGCGTCGAAGAGCAGGCCGTTGCGCCGGGCGAGATCGGCCATCAGCCGGACGTGGCCGTTCGAGTTCGGCGCCAGGAGGTGTTTTTCGCGCAGCCGGCGCATGGCCTCCGGCACTTCGGGCCAGGCGTCGAGCCGGTGCCAGGCCTGGACCAGCTCCCGCCGCAGGTCCTCCGGGACGCCCGCGATACCGAATTGGGCCAGCACGTCGGGCAGCGATTCCGCCTGGAGCGTGTCGAGATCGACGAAGGGCCGCACGCCGGAACGCACGGTCTCCATCGAGGGGTTGTAGCGGGCCCGCCAGGCATCCGCGAAGGCCCCGGCATCGAGGCTCGGCGCGAAGGGCGCCAGCAGCCGCGCGGCCTCGCGGGCGACGCCGGAGCGCCAGTCGACCAGCGTCCCGAAGACGTCGAAGACCAGCGCCCGGACGGTCATCGCACAGTCTGAAGGCTGGGACCCCGGCGCACGAAGCCGACGATGTCCTTGACCGCATCCAGCGTCTGGGCCGCGATCGTCTCGGCCCGCCCCGCCCCGTCGGCCAGCACGGCGTCGATATGGCCCGGATCGGCGGTGAGACGGCGCATCTCCCCGGCGATCGGCCCGAGGCTCGTCACCGCGAGGTCGGCGAGCGCCGGCTTGAAGGCCGAGAACTGCGCCCCGCCGAAGTCGCGCAGCACGTCCTCGCGGGTGATCCCGGCCAAAGCCGCGTAGATCCCCACGAGGTTGTCTGCCTCCGGCCGGTCCTTCAGCCCGGCGATCTCGGAGGGCAGCGGCTCAGGGTCGGTCTTCGCCCGGCGGATCTTCTGGGCGATGGTATCGGCGTCGTCGGTGAGGTTGATCCGGGAATTGTCGGACGGGTCCGACTTCGACATTTTCTTCGATCCATCCCGCAGCGACATGACTCGCGCCGCCGGGCCGCCGATCAGCGGTTCGGTCACGGGGAAGAACGTCTCGCCGTGGCCGTGCGCCGCGATCGAGCTTCCGAAGTCGGTGTTGAACTTCTGGGCGATGTCCCGGGTCAGTTCCAGGTGCTGTTTCTGGTCCTCGCCCACGGGGACATGGGTCGCCCGGTAGGCCAGGATATCGGCCGCCATCAACACCGGATAATCGTAGAGGCCGATGGAGGCGTTCTCCCGGTCCTTGCCGGCCTTCTCCTTGAACTGGGTCATCCGGTTCAGCCAGCCGAGGCGGGCGACGCAGTTGAACACCCAAGCGAGTTCGGCGTGCTGCGGCACCTGGCTCTGGTTGAAGACGATGGATTGCGCGGGATCGATGCCGGCGGCCAGGAAGGCGGCCGTCACCTCGCGGATCTGGCCACGCAGGGCCTCCGGGTCCTGCCAGACGGTGATCGCGTGCAGGTCGACCACGCAGTACAGGCACTGCGCGTCGCGGGCCTGCATCTCCACGAAGCGCTTCACCGCCCCGAGATAGTTGCCGAGGTGCAGGTTGCCCGTGGGCTGGACGCCCGAGAAGACCAATTCGGTGAACGCGGCCATCGGCGCCGATCCTGAGCAGCAGACATGCCGGGGCTCCGCGCCGGCCGGGCGCGCGGTTACTCGCACCGCTGATGCGGACGGGTCAAGGAGTGTCGCGTGACCGGCTCTCGCGCCGGGGGGCGGGCGCCGACCCACGGCCCCGCGGTTCCGGAACGACCGCCGCGCCCCATCGGAATGCGCTGTGCGGCATCCGAGTACATGATATGAATTGGCGGGTTGAGTTGATTCGCTGTCTAGTTCTATCTGAATACAATATCTGGGGGACGCGATGCCATTCGCGCGCAGATTTCGCGGGGCCGCCGTGGCGTTCCTGACGATGCTGGCCGTTCCGGGGGCTCGGGCGCAGGCCACGCCCCCGGTCCAGGTCGATCAGGGCTCCCGCTGGGGCGACCGGGAGCGCCGGGCCTTCTACGTTCAGGATCAGGGCTCCGAACTGATGCCGCTCGCGTGGCTGAAAGCCCTGAAGCAGCGCGACGGGACACCGTTCCTCGCCGGGAGCCTGTCGCGCTACGGCTATCTGCCCAACCCCGACAGCCGCGACGATCTGCCGATCGGCTTCACCTTCGCCGGACCCGCCGGGGGCGAGATCGCGGGGATGAGCTGCGCCGCGTGTCACACCCGCGAGATCACCGTCGCCGGCAGGGCCTACCGGATCGACGGCGGCCCCGCGATCGTCGACTTTCAGACGCTCCTGAGCGATCTCGACGAATCCGTGGGCGCGGTCGTGGCCAGCGAGGCCGCGTTCCAGCCCTTCGCGCAGGCGGTGCTCGGCGCCGGGGCCGGTGAGCCCGGCGCGGTCCAGAACCTCCTCGTCGTCGCGCGGTCCTGGTACGACCGCTACCATACGCTGATGGCGCGGGCGCTGCCGACGACGCCCTGGGGGCCGTCGCGCCTCGATGCGGTCGGGATGATCTTCAACCGCGTCACGGGGCTCGACATCGGCCTGCCGCCCGGCACCATGATCCCGGACAACATCCGGGCGGCGGACGCCCCGGCACGCTATCCCTTCCTCTGGAACGCGCCGATCCAGGATCGGACCCAGTGGCCGGGCTTTGCCGCGAACGGCAACGACACCCTCGCCCTCTCCCGCAACCTCGGCGAGGTGCTCGGCGTGTTCGGTCGGTTCCATCCCCGTCCGGACGCGTTCAAGATCCTGACCGGATACGACTACCTCAGCGACAATTCGGCGAATTTCAACGGCCTGCGGCTGCTCGAGGACTCGGTCAAGGCGATCGGGCCGCCGCGCTGGCCCTGGAGCCTGCAGATGACCCTGGTTCGGCAGGGCGCGGCGATCTTCGCGCGGCCGGAATCCCAGGGCGGCTGCAAGAGTTGCCACGGGCCGGAGCCGGGCGCCCATTGGCCCCTCGAAGCGGAGACCTGGAAGACCCCCGTCAAGGATGTCGGCACCGATTCCCGCGAGCACGGGGTCATGCAATGGCGGGCCAAGAGCGGCATCCTGACCGGCGCCCAGATCCCCGTCGTCCAGTCGACACCGCTGCGGGCCGAGAACGAATGCAGCTTCAGCATCCTGGCCAATGCGGTGACCGGTTCGATCATCCAGAGCTTCCCACCGTTCCTGATCGCCGGGCCGCCCCCGATGCCCGGCATGGCCGCCCTACGCCTCGACATCCTGGCCTTGCCGCCGAAGCTGCGGCCCCTCGCCGAGGCGTTCCCCCAGGCCGCGACGGGGGACGGGAGCTGTGTCCCCGGTGTTCCGGCCGGGACCTACCCCTACGAGGCACGGGTGCTCGAAGGGATCTGGGCGGCCGCGCCCTACCTGCACAACGGCTCGGTGGCGACGCTCGCGGATCTCCTGAAGAAGCCCGATCAGCGCCGACAGGCCTTCAAGGTCGGGCCGAACTACGACATCGACGCCGTCGGCCTCGCGGAGGACCAGACGCTGTTCGACTACACGCTGAAGACGACGGATTGCACCGACCGGAATTCCGGCAACAGCCGATGCGGGCACGCGTACGGCACGGACCTCTCGGCCGACGAGAAGAAGGCGCTCCTCGAATACCTGAAGTCGCTCTGACGGCGCGCGGGCTCGCTCACGGCTCCCGCATCGCCGGCGCGCTCGGGCACAGGTCGACCAGGACGCAGCGCCCGCAGGCCGGCCGGCGGTGGTGGCAGACCTGCTGGCCGTGCAGCATCAGGATCTCGTGATTGTCGTAGAGATCCTGCGCGCTCCAAGCCGCCGGCAGCTGCGCCCGCAGGATCGCGTGTGCCGGGCCGACATCGACCCGCGGGCCGATCAGCCCGAGGCGCTGTGCGACCCGGTGGTGGTGGCTGTCGACCGGCAGGGCCGGCATCCGCAGGGTCGAGAACGACAGCACGGCCGCGCTGGTCTTCGGCCCGACCCCCGGGATCGCCTGCAGCCACGCCCGCGCGGCTTCCACATCCATGCCGGCCAGGAAGGCGAGATCGAGGGTGCCGCACCGGTCGCGCAGAGCGCGGAGTACGTCGCGGAGGCGCGGGGCCTTCAGTTCCGGCCAGGTCACGCCCGCGATGGCCGCCTCGATCTCCGGCACGTCGGCGTCGATGAGCGCCGCCCAGTCCGGAAACCGTGCGCGCAGGGCCTTGAAGGCACGCCCGGACTCGGCGTTGCGGGTCCGGTGCGACAGGAGCGAGGAGACGAGCTCGCTCACCGGATCGAGGCTGTGGAAGTACGGGATCGGGCAGCCATAGACCGGGGAGAGCCGCGCGTGGACGACGAGCGCCTTCTCGGCCAGCGCGGGATCCGCGACAGTGGAGGCCGCCTTGCGGCGCGGACGCGGGACGGTCTCGGTTCTAAGGTCGGCGGTTGGCATGCAGGGCGAATCCGCGAGCGGACGCCGCTGTTCCTGCCGGGGCGCAGCAGCGGCGATCTGTCCGATCAAGCCGCTCCGGTTCCGGCATCGGACGATCGTGAGCCGTGCATCTCCCTCCCCCTCCGCCCACGGCTACGATCGAAACCTGCGCAGTCCGTAGCTCGGCCGGGGAGGGAGGGCGCGCGGCCGCTCTTAACCGCAGCGCTTGTCGACGGGATAGCTCCATCACGCCGGAAGATCTGCCGAGACCTACTTCACCAGGGCGTAGATGTTCACGTCGAGGTTGTCGTCGGTGCTGTCGTTGAGGTCGGTGGCGTATTCCTCGACGAACCGGTCCTGCACCACGATGTCCTTGGCATCGAGATAGGCGGTCAGCGTCTCGTAGGTGCCGTCGATCGACTCGTAGGACCCCTTGTGGGCGAAGCGCAGGGCCTTGCCCGACGGGGTCGTGCCGAAGCGCAGCCCATCGGAATCCGCGGGCGCCGGGTTCGGCGCCGCCGCCACCGGGATCATCGCCTCGAACTCGAAGCCGTCATCGTCCGTACGGGTGAAGACCGCGAGCGGCCGGCCCGCCGGCGCGACGCCGAGCTTGGCTAGGTCCGCCTCGATCCGCGCGAAGGCCTGCTTCAGGCTCGGCACCGCCTCCTCCCACTTGGTCTTGCCCGAGAGGATCGCGGCCGGCTTGGCGGGCAGGGTCACCTCGTCGACATCGCCGGGATCGCCGGGCTTGTCGACCAGGGTCGGCCGGGCAGGTGTCCCCGCGGCGGCCTGGCCGGCGGGCGGGGGGGCGACCGATTGTTCCGGCGCGGGGGCCGCGCTCTTCCCCGGATCGGGCACCGGATTCGGTGCCGTCGTCGTGGGCAGCGGATTGGTCTGGGCCGGTGCCGGCGCGGTGGAGGGGGGCGGAGCGGCCTGCTGTGCGGCGAGCGGGCCGGCGGCGAGCATCAGGGCGGCCGAGAGGGCGACGAGCGGACGAAGGCGGATCACGGGGGCGCTCCGGTCGAGGCCCGGCGGAGGATCGCGCGAGCTCCCGCCGGCTAACCTAGTGGCGAAAGGGGAAACCCGCGAGGGCGCCGCGGACGAGAGCCGCGGGTGCGGCGCATCTGCCACGCCGCCGGACCCCTCGCGCCGGAGCGGTGCTTTTGCGATATAGCGGCCCCTCCCTCGCCCCGCGGGACCGCATGAGCGCACTCGCCCACAGACGCTTCCTGAAGATGCACGGCGCCGGCAACGCGATCGTGGTGCTGGACCTGCGTGGCTCCACCGCGTCGGTCCGTCCCGGGGAGGCGCGGGCGATCGCCCGGGATCCGGGCTCCAGCTTCGATCAGCTCATGGTGCTGCACGATCCCGTGAGCCCGGGCACGGACGCCTTCGTGCGGATCTACAACACCGACGGCTCGGAATCGGGGGCCTGTGGCAACGGCACCCGCTGCGTCGCCTACGCGATGCTCGACGATCCGGCCATGGCCCGCCCCGCCGAGGGCGGCCGGCTGACCCTTGAGACCGCCGCGGGTCTGCTCGGCGTGCGCCGCATCTCCGAGCGCGCCTTCACGGTCGATATGGGCCGGCCGCGGCTCGCCTGGGACGAGATCCCCCTGTCCGAGCCGTTCCCCGATACCCGGCGGATCGAACTTCAGGTTGGCCCGATCGACGATCCGATCCTGCACTCGCCGGGCGTCGTCAACATGGGCAATCCGCACGCGGTGTTCTTCGTGGAGGCCGACCCGGATTCCTACGACCTCGCCCGCATCGGCCCGATGCTGGAGAACCACCCGCGCTTCCCCGAGCGTGCCAACATCTCGATCGCGCAGGTCACCGGATACGAGGCGATCACGCTCCGCGTCTGGGAGCGCGGGGCCGGGCTGACGCTGGCCTGCGGCACCGCCGCCTGCGCCGCCGTCGTGGCGGCCTCGCGGCTCAGGATGATCGGCCGGCAGGCCTCCGTTACGCTCCCCGGCGGCGACCTGTTCGTGGAATGGCGCGCCGACGACCACGTCCTGATGACCGGCCCGGTCGCGCTCGTCGCCGAGGGGACCCTGGCGCCGGAGCTGTTCGCCGGCGCGGCCTGATGGCGGTCGAGACCCTCACCTTCGGGTGCCGCCTCAACACGGTCGAGTCCGAGGCTTTGAAGGTCCACGCGGCGGCGGACGGCCGCGACCGGGTGGTGGTGAACACCTGCGCGGTCACGGCCGAGGCCGGCCGGCAGGCCCGCAAGGCGATCCGCCGGATCGCCCGGGAGCGGCCGGGCACCGAGATCGTGGTCACCGGCTGCGGCGCCGAGGTCGAGACGGCGGCCTACGCGGCCATGCCCGAGGTCGCGCGCCTCGTCGGCAATGCCGAGAAGCTCCGGCCGGAGGGCTGGTCGACGGACGCCACCGGGCCGGGCGCCGTGATGGCGGCGCGTGCGGCCGAGCCGACGCGGATCTCGGCGATGGCCGGGCATACCCGGGCCTTCGTGCCCGTGCAGAATGGCTGCGACCATCGCTGCACCTTCTGTGTGATTCCCTTCGGCCGTGGCCCGTCCCGCTCGGTGCCGGTGGCCGATGTGGTTACCCAGGTCGAGACGATCGTGGCGCAGGGCGGCCGCGAAATCGTCCTCACCGGCGTCGATCTCACCGCCTACGGCCGCGACCTTCCCGGGGCGCCGCTGTCCCTCGGCGGCCTCGCGCGGCAGATCCTGCGGGCCGTGCCGGACCTCCCGCGCCTACGCCTCTCCTCCATCGACTCCGTGGAGGCGGACGACGCCCTGCTCGGCGCGATCGCCGAGGAGGCGCGGCTGATGCCGCATCTGCACCTGTCCCTCCAGGCCGGTGACGACCTGATCCTCAAACGCATGAAGCGTCGGCACAGCCGCGCCGACGCGATCCGGTTCTGCGAGACCGTGCGGCGGCTGCGCCCGGATATCGTGCTCGGTGCCGACCTGATCACAGGTTTTCCGACGGAGACCGAGGCGCAGTTCGCCCGCTCCCTCGACCTCGTGGCGGAATGCGGCCTGACCCACCTGCACGTCTTCCCGTACTCGCCCCGCCCCGGGACGCCGGCGGCGCGCATGCCGCCGGTGGCGCCGGACGCGATCCGGGATCGCGCGAGCCGCCTGCGCGCGGCCGGCGCCGACGCCCTACGCCGGCACCTCGATGGGCAGGTCGGGCGCCGGGTGACGGTCCTGGCCGAACGCGGCGGCATCGGCCGCAGCGCGGATTTCACGCCGGTGCGCCTCGCGGTCGAGACGCCCCCCGGGACGTTTCACGATGTCGGTATCGCTTCTCACGACGGCGCGCGGTTGATCGCGGCCTGAGGCTCCATCGCCGTCAGGGCGGCGGCGATGTGCGGCGGCGGCGGCGCGGTGACCGTGATCGCGTCCCGCTTCGGGTAGAGCGGGATCGTTAAGGTGCGCGCGTGCAGGTGAAGGCTGCCGCCGCGCGGGCCGCTTCCGTAGATCGGATCCCCGACGATCGGCCAGCCCGAGGCGGCGCAGTGGACCCGGAGCTGGTGCGTGCGGCCGGTGACCGGCTTCAGCTCCAGCCATGTCCGTCCCCCGGCGCGCCCGAGGACGCGCCAATGGGTCAGCGCCGGGTCGCCCGCCGGGTCGGCCTTCATCCACCAGGAGCGCGGGTCGTCCGAGCGGCGCGCCAGCGGCAGATCGATGCGGCCGCTCGCTTCCGCCGGGCCGCCCTCGACGAGCGCCCAATAGGTCTTGTCGACGGCGCTGCCGGAAAAGAGCTTGCCGAGCCGGGCCAGCGCCTTGGCGTGGCGGCCGAGCGCGAGGCAGCCGGAGGTGTCCCGGTCGAGCCTGTGCGCGGCCTCGGGGCGGCGCGGCAGGCCGAACCGCAGGGCGTCGAGATGGTCGGTCAGCGTCTCGCCGCCGCGGGGCCCGGGATGGACCGGCAGGCCCGCCGGCTTGTCGATGACGAGCAGCAGGGCATCGCGGTAGAGGAGGCGGGCGCCTATGTCGAAGGCGTTGGGCATCCGGATCGGCTAGAGGGTCGGCGCCGGGTCGGCAAGGTGGGGCGAGGACGAGGTTTCATGGCGAGCGAGGACAAGCCCGGCTGGTTCGGACGCCTGTTCGGGCGCAAGGGCCCGGACGCGGCCGAGGAGAAGCCCGAGGCGGACCTGCCCGCGGAGGCGGCCTCGCCCTCCGAGGGCCAGCCCGACTTCGCCACCGGCGCGGAGGATGTCGCGCATCTCCCGATGCCGCACGAGGAGAACGCGGCCCCGCTCCCGGACGTGGTCGAGGGTGCGGATCTGCTGCCGATCGCGGGCGAACCCGAGCATCCACCCGCCGGTACGGCCGGCGACGCCCCCGAGCACGGGGCCGACCCGGTCGACACCGGCGACGCGGCCCGGGAGCCGGCTGTGGAGCCCGCCCCCGACATCCAGCCCGTCGACAGCGCCGCGGCGCTCGCCCACGATGCCGGCGCGGGGCCCGACCGCGAGCCGGAGGCCAAGGGCTGGTGGAACCGGCTCACCTCCGGGATGAAGCGGACCTCCTCGGCGCTCTCCGAGCGGGTCACGGGCCTGTTCACCAAGCGCAAGCTCGACGCCACGACCCTCGAGGATCTGGAGGATGCCCTGATCCAGGCCGATTTCGGCCTCGAGACCGCGATGCGGATCTCGGAGGCGGTGGGCAAGGGCCGCTACGAGAAGGGCATCTCCCCCGACGAGGTGCGGGTGATCCTGGCGACGGAGGTCGAGCGGGCGCTGGAGCCGGTGGCGGTGCCCCTCACCGTCGACACGGCGAGAAAACCGTTCGTGATCCTCACGGTCGGGGTGAACGGGGCCGGCAAGACCACGACGCTCGGCAAGCTCGCCTCGAAGCTGCGGGCGGAGGGGCGGACCGTGATGCTGGCGGCCGGTGACACGTTCCGGGCGGCGGCGGTCGAGCAGCTCAAGGTCTGGGGGGCGTGTACCGGCACGCCGGTGGTGAGCGGCGCTCAGGGCGCTGACGCCGCCGGGCTCGCCTTCGACGCCCTCAAGCAGGCGGGCGCCGCCGGAACCGATGTGCTCCTGATCGACACCGCCGGCCGGCTCCAGAATAAGGCCGGGCTGATGGCGGAGCTGGAGAAGATCGTGCGCGTGCTGCGCAAGCAGGATCCCGACGCCCCGCACGCGACGCTCCTCGTCCTTGACGCCACGGTCGGCCAGAACGCCCTCTCGCAGGTGGAGCTGTTCTCGCAGGCCGCGCCGGTGTCGGGGCTGGTGATGACCAAGCTCGACGGCACCGCCCGGGGCGGCATCCTGGTGGCGCTGGCGGCCAAGTTCGGCCTGCCGGTGCATTTCATCGGCGTCGGCGAGGGTGTGGAGGATCTGGAGCCGTTCGCGGCCCGGGACTTCGCCCGGGCGATCGCCGGGCTGGAGAAGGATTAGGCAACCGCCCGCAGCACGTCCGTCCGGGCGAAGTCCTCGCCCTTGGACAGGAGCGGCGCGTTGAGCGACCGGGCGAGCGCGTAGGCGAAACAATCGCCGAAGTTGAGGCCGGCCGGATGCCGACCCTTGCCGTAACGGGCAAAGGCGTCGGCGGCGATCTGAGCGAGTCTGTGGTCGACGGGCAGTACCGTGATGCCGCGCGCGACAATCCAGTCGTCGAGCACCATGCGTCCCCTCGGCACGCGCGAGGCGACGATCGCACATTCCAGATAGGTCGCCGCTGCCATCGCGGGAGCTGTTGCGAGTGCCAATACGCCGGAGATTTGCTCAGCGTCGGGTTCCCGACGCAGGATCGCGATGAAGGCCGACGAGTCGACGACGATCACGTCGGGAGACCCTGCTCGTCATACGCCAGGATCTCATCGATCGGCCGCGGATCCGCGAGCGGACTGGCGTTAAGGCCACGGCGCATCGCCTCATCGGCCGCCAATCCCTGGGCGATGCGGCGTCCCCCGTCATCTCTCAGCCGCTTCCGCTCACGCCTGAGCAACGCCAGCAGCAGGTCCGGCGCCGGCTGTCGGGTCTCCGCCGCGAGGTCGGTGAGCAGCGCCTCGACCTCGGCGTTCTCGATGATGATGGACATCGCGCGCCCCGCGTTACACACACCCCGACGAATCCAGTCCGGTGCCGCAGCCTAGCGCGGGCGCCGCATCCGAGCCAACCAGAGCGCATGCAGATCGAATCCGTCCCCCCGCGCCGCCATCTGGCGCCCCTCGTGAAGCTGGCGCTGGAGCTCGGGCCCCTGGTGCTGTTCTTCCTGGGCAACGCCTACTCGGAAAAATTCGGCGTGGCCCCGGACCAGAAGCTGTTCGTGGCCACCGGCGTGTTCATCGCGGCGACGGTGGTGGCGCTGGCGATCCATTACGTCCTGATGCGGCGCCTGCCGATCATGCCGCTCGTGTCCGGCGCCGTGGTGGTGGTGTTCGGCGGTCTGACCGTGGCGCTGCAGGACAAGACCTTCATCATGGTCAAGCCGACCATCGTGAACGCCCTGTTCGGCGCCGTGCTGCTCGGCGGCCTCGCCTTCGGACGGCCGCTCCTGTCGGTGGTGCTCGATTCGATGTTCAGCCTCACCGAGGAGGGCTGGCGGAAACTCACCCTCCGCTGGGGCCTGTTCTTCTTCGTCCTGGCGGCCTTGAACGAGGTCGTGTGGCGTACCCAGACCGAGGATTTCTGGGTCAACTTCAAAGTGTTCGGCATCATGCCGCTCACCGTGCTGTTCGCCCTCGCGCAGACGCCGCTCCTCACCCGCTACGAGCGCAAGGATCCGCAGCCGGGCGCTTAGAGCCGGTTCCGATCGCTCTGCAATCGCAGCCGGTTCTCAGCCTTTGTTGTGACGCGCTCTCTCGCGCCGAACCCGTGCCCAATCCGGCGGAGAGCGCTCAAGGCGCTACTGCGCCGCCGCGACCTTGCCGGCGGCCCGGATCCGCGTGAGCACGCTGGCGAAATTCTCGGGCGTGAGGATCCCCACCAGCTTGTCGCGGATCACGCCGTCCGGCCCGATGATGAAGGTTTCGGGCACGCCGTAGACGCCGAAATCGATCGCCGCGCGCCCGCTGGCATCGGCTCCCACCGCGCTGAACGGCACGCCGTGCCGGGCCAGGAAGCGCTGTCCGGCCTCCGGGCTCGGCTCCTTGTAGTCGATGCCGACGAGGCGGATGCCGGGCTCGCGGGCGAGCCGCATCAGCATCGGGTGCTCCACCTGGCAGGGGGCGCACCACGAGGCGAAGACGTTCACCACCGTGATCTGCCCCTTCAGGTCCGCGCTCGACAGGCCCGGTACCGCCGCGCCCGAAGCGGCGAGCCCCGGCACGGCGGGCAGGTCGAAGCGCGGCACCGGCCTGCCGATCATCGCGGAGGGCAGGGCGGCCGGGTCGACCCCGGAGCGCAGGCGCAGGAACAGCACGGCC
>NZ_JAKSYC010000297.1 GCF_022829585.1 Methylobacterium sp. J-026 | reverse complement strand
CCGGCGAACTCGAAGTCGTGGGCGTAGAAGTCGAAGAACGACGACGCGCGACCGGCGGTGAGCCCGGCGAACTGGATGAACGCCTTGTCGACGTTCATGAACTGCTGGTCGCGGCCGAAGCTGTCGGTGCCGATGCCCGGGTAGGCCTGGCCGATGCGCTGCTGGGTGCCGGAGGTGCCGACGCCGGAATAGCCGGTGCGGGCGCCGGCATCGAGGCGCACGAAGGCGCGCAGGGTGCCGTAGGCGGTCTGGGTGCGGGCATCGAGGTTGATGCGCATCCGGCCCTGGTAGCCCGACGTGTCACCGGCAGCGCCGGCCTGGCGGGTGTAGCTGGTCTGGTAGCCACCCTCGAACCGGGCGCGGCCCGAGATACGCAGGCAGGTGTCGGGGCCCGGGATGTAGAAGAAGCCGGCACCGTAGGCGGTGCAGACGCGGACGTACTCGATCGGCACCGCCTTCTTGACCGGGAGGTCGGCGGCGTGCGCGGCACCCACCGCCGCGAAGGCGGCGGCGGACCCGAGCAGCGAGCCCTTCAAGAGCTTCATAGATATCTCCAAAGCTTCGAGACCCAATGATGCGGACGTGCCCGGTTGACCGGATCTAGCCGCACGTTTTGTAGAGTTGGGCCTGCGTCTTATCGGCAGGCTCCTGCGGGCTCTCGCTTGGCGATGCCCCCGTGCACCTTCACCATGTGCGAACGGGTTTCGGCCGGCAACGTGGATTCGTGTCTGCTCCGGCAGTTCCGAAGCGATGTTGCCGCCTGGCAACAATCTCGGGCGGCTTTGGCCTTTATCCGGCCGGTATGGGCCAATTCGGCCGGGGTTTCCGGCGCGTTTTCGGACTCGAATAGCCGGGGGCCGGTATTCGCGAGTCGGCCGATTCGTAAGCGGTGCCCGCCGAAGCGGACGACGTCTGCGGGCACCGGTGTCGAACGTTCGGTTACATTGCCGGCTTACATCGGCGGCGTCAGACCGTCTTTGCCGACGGCGACCCGGCGGGCCGTCATGTGACCATCGTCCTCACGCGCGACCACGACGAATGCTTTGGCGCCCGGGGTGAGAGCCGAGGCGTCGGCCGGCGCGAAGCTGACGACCGGGGCCTGGGGCGGAACCAGGATCTGGATGGACTGGCCCTTGCCGTAATCCACGGTCAGCGTCCGCTCCGCAGCGCCGCCACTGGCCGTCACGGTGCCGTTGGTCATCGTGCTCTTGACCCGCGGGGCGTCGGGCGCGGTCGCGCGGGCCTCGGTCGACACGGTGCCGTTGGTCATGGCGGTCTTCACCTTGGTGCCGCCGGCCGTGTGATCGGGGATCATGTCCCAGTCGTAATGACCCTCGCCGGTACCGCGCATCGCCTCGGGGAACAGCACGACCTCCAAAGCCACCGGGGGCTCGCCCTTGGTGGCCGTGCCGATGAAGACGCCGTCCTTGATCTGGTCCAGATTGGCCGGGACGACCCAGGACACCCTGGCGTCGGGGGCCAGCATCATGGACTCGGACTTGCCGTCGAGGGTCTTCAGCGTGAAGCCGCCGTCCTTGACCGCCTCGATTGTCCCGCGCAGGCGCTCCACCTTCGGCGCGGCCTGGGCCCCGGCGACGGTGGCCATCAGGCCGGCCAGGGCAAGAATCGGAAGTTTCGACATATTGGTTCCTCGCGCCACCGGAATCGGTGCGGCGCACGGGACCTGGGGCTGGGATCGCCCCCGTCAGCCCCGGCGAACCTGTGACATCGCGACGTCGTCCGCAAACGGGCGATCAGTCGGTGCGCCCGAGCCGGGCCAGGAACGGCGCGGCGGCCAGCGCAGCGGCCGCCTCGAGGGCGCGGTACTGGGCCACGACCTCCGTGCCGAAGACCGAGAGCCGGGCGCCGCCGCCGGCCCGGCCGCCGATCTGGGCCTCGACGACCGGGCGGCCGAAGCCGTTATTCATCGCCTCGACCAGCAGCCACGCCCGCCGGTACGACATGCCGAGAGACCGGCCGGCCCCCGAGATGGAGCCGTGTTCGGCGATCATCTCTAGGAGCCGCACCTTGCCGGGCCCGAGCCGGTGACCCGGCTCGAGATCGATGCTGATGCTCAGCCGAGGCGCGGGCCCCGCGGGCGTTGGATCCGTCGGGCTCAGACCGGCAGCGCCAGCAGCGCGACACCCGCCGCGGCGAGACCGACCCCGAGAACCGGCGCGGCGCGGGATGCGCCGAACCGGGTGCCGGCGAGCCCGAGGCCGAGCCCGGCCGCGTGCAGCAGCGCGGTGGCGGCCAGGAAGCCGAGGCCGAACGAGAGGCCCGAAGCGGTTTCCGGCATCTCGGCCCCGTGCGCGTAGCCGTGGAACACCGCGAAGACCCCAACCAGGGCCGCGAGCAGCGCCACCGGCGCCCGCAGCCCGACGAGGGTGGCGAGGCCGAACACCACGAGGGACAGCGCGATCCCGGTCTCGGCATAGGGCAGCACCAAGCCGGCCATGCCGAGCCCCGCACCGACGCTCATCAGCGCCAGGAACGACAGGGGCAGCGCCCACAGCGCCCGTCCGCCACGCAGGGCCGCCAACAGCCCGACCGCGACCATCGCCAGGACGTGGTCGGCGCCCATCAGCGGGTGCAGGAACCCCGCCGCCGCACCGGTCGCCGCACCGTGGCCGGGATGGGCGAGCGCGGCCTGCGGCAACAGCACGAGGGCGGCCGGGAGGGCGACGAGGGGAGCGGAGAGCAGGCGCTTCATGGGAGATCCTTCGCTATCCCGGGCAGATGTAGCGCCGTTCCGATCCCTCTGCGAGGGGCCAGAGCGACGCTCACAGGGTCATCGCCTCGTGGACGGCGTCCGGTTCGAAGGGTTCGAGGAAGGCGGCGCCGACGCCGTGCGTGAAATGCCGTTTGACGCAGGCGAGCTTCCGCCCGACCCGGATCGTGGTGCCGAGGGCCAGGAATCGATCCACCAGCAAGGCCACGCCGGAGGCCGAGACGTTGAGCACGTGTCCCGGAAAGGCGTTTCCGCCCTCCAGCGCGACCTCGACGATCTTCTGCCGCGGCACGATGCGGTCATGAACGCGGAGCGGCTCCGGACGGAGATCCTGGGCACGGGCCAGTGTCACGAACTGGCCGGCCAAGTCCGCGAGCGCAGTCCGCCCGCCCCGGATCGAGCCGACGAATTCCTGGCCCGCCGTCCACTCAATGCGGACGTCGAGCAGGCCGACGTGGCGGATGCTGCAGGTCAGATCTTCGCCCGGTGCCAGATATTGTGCAGACCGGAAGCGAATGCCCTCCACCGAGACGTCCGTGGTGATCGCGTAGAAATCCCGACGGCGCCGGTTCTAGCACAAGGCAGGCAAAATGACGAAATGCCGCCGACCCTGCATAACCCTCGACGCCGCGCCCAAGACATGGCGCCGTTGTGCGATGGATCAGCCTGCCGGGAAATTCAGGCGCTCGATAAAATTGTGCTTATCCCCCGGTGACCCCCGGTGAAACCTCTAGGAAAATTTCTGCGGCGAACCCCGCAAAATTCCCCTCGGACACCGAGCGCCCGACCGTCCACGCGATCGGTTCGGAACCGCACGCGACCGTGAATACAAAATGCACCTTGACCGTGTGGCATGGATGCTGCCTTGGGATTGTGCATACCAGGGCGGGGGCCGACATGGCCAGCCGCCCTCGCGGATCGGTCGCGACCGGTCCCGCCCCGCCACACGCCTGTACCCGGACCGGTCCCATGGTGCGTCTCGCCGCCTGTCTCCTCGCCGGAATGATCCTCACCGGACCCGCGGCCGCGCAGACCCTGCGCTACGGCATGATGGAGGATCCGGACGCCCTCGACCCGACGCTCGCCCGCACCTTCGCGAGCCGGATGGTCTTCGCCGCCCTGTGCGACAAGCTCGTGGATATCGGGCCCGACCTGAAGCCGGTGCCGCAGCTCGCGACCGCCTGGGAACTCTCGCCCGACGAGAAGGCGCTGACCATGCACCTGCGCCCGGGGGTGCTGTTCCAGGACGGCGAGAGGCTCGACGCCGCGGCGGCCAAGTATTCCATCGAGCGCCACATGACGATGCCGGGCTCGCAGCGCCGCTCGGAGATCGCTCCGATCGCCTCCGTGGACGTGGTCGACGACCTGACGTTCCGCATCAACCTGAAGCAGCCCTTCGCGCCGTTGCTGGCGCAATTCACCGACCGGGCCGGCATGATGGTCTCGCCGAAGGCCGCTGAGCGGCTCGGGGACAAGTTCGCCTCCGCGCCGGTCTGCGCGGGTCCGTACCGGTTCGTGGAGCGGGTGCCGCAGGACCGGATCGTGGTCGAGCGCTTCCCTGACTACTGGAACAAGGATGCGATCCAGATCCAGCGGATCGAGTTCCGGCCGATCCCCGACGCCACGGTGCGGCTGACCAACCTCCGCGCCGGGCAGCTCGACCTGTTGGAGCGGCTCGCCCCCACCGACGTTCCGCAGGTGAAGCGGGACGCCAAGCTGAAGCTCGACTCCACCACCGAACTCGGCTTCCAGGAGGTCCTGTTCAACCTCGGCAAGGCCGGCTCGCCCGTGGCCGACCCGAAGGTGCGTGCGGCCTTCGAGGCGGCGCTCGACCGCAACGCCATCAATCAGGTCGTCTATAACGGCGAGTTCCTGGCCGGGAACCAGTGGGTCAACCCGAAGAACCCGAACTACGTCGCCGCGTACCCGATCCCGAAGCGGGACGTCGCCAAAGCCAAGGCCCTGCTCGCCGAAGCCGGCAAGCCGAACCCGCAGATCACGCTCACCGTCTACGCCAACAGCGAGTCGCCCCAGGTGGGCCAGGTGATCCAGGCGATGACCAAGGAGGCGGGCTTCGACGTGAAGCTGCAGGCGGTGGACTTCACCACGGCCCTCGATGCCGCCGACAAGGGCAATTACGAGGCGCAGCTCTATTCCTGGAGCGGGCGCTCGGACCCGGACGGCAACACGTTCAGCTTCCTCGCCTGCAAGGCGGCGCTGAACTATCCCAAATATTGCAGCCCGGAGGCCGACGCGGCCCTTCAGGCCGAGCGCGGCACCGTGGATCCGGTGAAGCGCCAGGCCGCCTGGAAGGCGCTCGCCGATCAGGTCCTGAAGGACCGGCCGGGGATCTACATCCTGCACCGCAAGCTGCTCTGGGCCTACAGCCAGAAGCTCACGGGCTTCGTGCCCTATCCGGATGGGCTCGTGCGCTTTCCCGGCCTGAAGCTCAACTGATGCTGCGGTTTCTGGCCCGACGCCTCGCCCTGGCGGTCCCGACCCTGATCCTCGCCTCGATGATCATCTTCGCCCTGCAGCAATTGCTGCCGGGGGACGTCGCCACGGCGCTGACCGGCGAGGAGCGCGACCCGCAGGTGATCGCCTTCATCCGCGAGAAGTACCACCTCGATGCGCCGCTTCCGGTGCGCTACGGCTACTGGGCCGGGGGCGTGCTGCGGGGCGACCTCGGCGAGTCGATCCGCCTGCAGAAGCCGGTCTCCGAACTCATCGTCGAGAAGCTGCCGGTGACGCTCGAACTCGCGTGCCTGGCCATGCTGGTGGCGCTCGCCATCGGCGTGCCCATGGGGGTGCTCTCGGCGGTCAAACAGGGCCAGGCCGCCGACACGATCGCCAACGGGATCGCCCTCTGGGGCCTGTCGGTGCCGAATTTCTGGCTCGGGATCCTGCTGATCCTGCTGTTCTCGGTGGAACTCGGCTGGCTGCCGGCCTCGGGCTACGTCTCGCCCTTCGAGAGCTTGTCCGAGAACCTCGCCGCCATGGTGATGCCGGCCTTCGTGCTGGGCAACGCCATCGCGGCGGTGATGATGCGCCACACCCGGGCGGCGATGCTGGGCGTGCTCGGCTCCGACTACGTCCGCACCGCGCGCGCCAAGGGCGTCTCGCCGCTGCGGGTGACCCTGCGGCACGCGCTGCCGAACGCGGCGATCCCGATCATCACCCTGGGGGCGCTGGAATTTGGGCAGCTCCTGTCGGGGGCAGTGCTCACCGAGCAGGTTTTTTCCGTGCCGGGCTTCGGCAAGCTGATGGTCGACGCGGTGTTCAACCGGGACTTCGCCACCGTCCAGGGCGTCGTGATCTGCACCGCCGCCACCTACATCGTGCTCAACCTCGCCGCCGACCTGCTCTCCGCGGCCGTGAACCCGAAGCTGAGGCGGGCATGAGGGTCATGTTCAAGCGCACCGCCCTCCCTCCCCCCTTTGCGGGGGAGGGTGGGCGCGTGGGGCTAACGTCGGCGGGGACGCCGCGAGCGCCCGAGGAGCACAGGCACCCCCCGCGCCCAGACCACTGGCATCGCAGCGCTGCCCGCACCCGCCCCGTCCAGGGAACGGGGGAAGGCTAGCCTGTAGAGCGGGGTGGGCGGCGGCGTGGGTCTAAAGACCCGCGCAACGACCCAAACGCACGAGGAGCACCGGAACCACCAGCGCACGGACCACCGGCATCGCAGCGCCCACCGGCAACCCGGGCCTCGTCCAGGAACCCGGCACCATCACGGCCTTCTGGCGCCGCCTGCGCGCGCGCAGGGGCGCGATCGCGGGCCTCGTCATCGTCGGGCTGCTGATCCTGATGGCGGTATTCGCCTCCTGGATCGCCACCTACGACCCGACCGCCACCGACTGGGGCAACGTCCGCGGCGCGCCCAGCCTCGCGCACCCGTTCGGCGGCGATGAGGTCGGGCGCGATGTCCTCT
>NZ_JAKSYC010000293.1 GCF_022829585.1 Methylobacterium sp. J-026 | reverse complement strand
GGCGCGGATGACGGCGAACTCGTCGGAGCGGCGGCCGAGGGTGTTGTACGCCACCGGGAAGTTGGTGGCGGCGTTGATGACGAACGCGCCCTGGTTGCGGGTGTTGCGGTCGAGGTTGACGTACAGGCCTTCGACCTTGAGCGTCACGGCCGAGGAGCGGAAGAAGTTCAGGAACGAGTCGGTCGGGAGGGCGTACTCCATGCCGCCGCCGACCGCGTAGCCGGTGCGGAAGCTGTCGTTGCCGGCATAGCCGCCGAAGGAGCGGTCGGCGCTGCCCGAGCCGTAGGCGAAGCCGCCGGTGCCGTACACGAAGGTGCGGTCGAAGGCGTAGCCGAGGCGGCCGCGCACTGTGCCGAAGTAGTCGAGGCTCTACAGGCCGCGCGGGTCGGTGGCGTAGTAGCCGGGGGCGACGGCGCCGGTGATGAAGGCGTTGTTCCGGCTGCCGCCGAAGGCGAGGTCCGGGGCATCGGACTCGATGCCGAGGACCACGCCCGAGGACGGGGTGAACTGGAAGTTGTTGCCGACCTGGGCGCCGCCCGAGAAACCTGCCTGGTTGCGCTGGCCGAAATAGGCCGTCGTGCCGTTGCCGGACGGGGCCGGGAAGGCGAAGCTCGAGGTGTTGTTGCTGCTGGCGTCGAACGCGTAGCCGGCGTTGATAGCGAAATAGGCGCCCGTCCAGGTGCACACCGGCACGGGGGTGAACACCGGCGGCGGCGAGGCGCGGCGCGGCAGGTCGGCG
>NZ_JAKSYC010000292.1 GCF_022829585.1 Methylobacterium sp. J-026 | reverse complement strand
TTCTCATGTAACACGCCCCGTCTCTCCTCCTCCCCGCGTGCGCCCGGCCGGATGCGCCCGTCTCCTACCCCCTGCGTCCGTGCGCGGGTCGCCTTGGTCAGGTCGGCCGCTGTGTCGCTCTCCGGCAGCGTGAAGGGGATGTTCCGATCCATCCGGACGGGCATCAACCTATCAAGGCATATCCTCAGCGCGACCGTGTCGCCCTCCAGAGCCATCTCGATCGCCTTGCGGGTCAGGGCCTCGCTCTCGCCGTCGAGGATCGTCTCCAGGGCCTCGGTAGAGCGGTTGCGGGCACCTTTCGGACGGCCGCCAGGGTTGCCGCTCTGGCCCGGCCCAAATGGCCGACCATCACCCGGCATGCTCACCCCCTGCGGCTCGGCGTGACTGTAAAGAACAGCCAAAAAACAGCCACGACCTCATCGCCCGCACCTGTCGGTGATGTCCTTCAGCGGCAGGTCGCGCCCGGGTGCGACCATGATCCGGATGATGGCGCCTTCATCATCGCGGATGTCGTGACCGCACTCCCGGAGGAAGGCGACGGCAGCATCCCTGGGCAGATCCTTCGGCCCCTCGATCGCGAAGTGGCGCTGCGTGCGGTGCCGCGGCGGACGGATGGCCCTCTCCAGCTTCTGGAGGCGGGCGTTCAAGTCCCTCATGTCAGCCGCCCCTCAATACAGGTGGAGAGGGCAGGCGTGACGTCGCGCGCGCGGCGCGTCAGGCCGATGGCCTCTAAGAGGCGGCGAAGGTTGCCGGAGGTGCGGCTGTAGAGGTCCAGGAACTTGGTGTCGGCCTCGCCCTCAGTGGCAAACCGTTCCTCCATCCGCTCCAGCTCGACGGTCAGCGTCGCGATCCGGCGGACGATCGACTGCTGCGCGACGGACACGGCGCCCTCCCCGCCCAGGTCGGACAGATGCAGAGCCATGAGGTCCCGCATGCGTCGCGCCCAGCCCGAACGCCCATCCACGTTCTGCAGCAGCACGCTGCCGTTCGTGACACGGCTCCGGTGCGAGGGCTTCTGTGCGGTAATGAGGGGGCTATCTGCCACCGATCCAACAGCCTTATCGGACATCTGTTGGACAAAGATAGTGTGGGCGGCGCACTAAGTCATTGAATCTTCGTGTATATATCAGTTCATCCGTGTTCAATCTATTGCCTTGATAAGGCGACAATGGCGGCGGCCAGCTTTTTTCTGGTCATTTCGGCGATGCGAGCGTATGCCCTCTCACCCCATCCTGACGCTTAAGATTTCGATAACCATGACAGGCTCCTGTGGATGAGCGCGACCTGATCTGGTCGTGATCGATTGACCTGTCGGCGACGGAGATCAGCGATGGACCAGCAGGCCGGGGACGATCACGAAGACCGCGCTCAGATGGAGTGAGCTGCCGACTGGAAGGCGTCATGGCGCCACCTCTGAGTCCGAAGGCCACCGGGATGCGTTGAAGCTTTCGACGGGGCGCGTCCGCCGCTGCCCGCTCAGGACGCCCCAATGAACGCGATCGGTTGGCTGCTCACCAAATTGATTGAACTCATCACCGGTAAAGACCGAGGGCAGAAAAGCTCTGGCATGCCGAGAGTACGTGAAGTTGGAGCACACGAAGATCGAGCGGCTGATAAGAGCAGAAACTTCGATGCCGATTACCGCGCTGCCACGAACATGCTGAAGACCCGGATGGGCAACAGCTTCCCAGACAATTACCACGCACGGCCGAGCCCGGGCGCGAACAGCATGCGTGACTTCGGCGACGAGCGGGCCGAAGCGATTGACACGGCTTCGGCTGCGATAGCTGCAGCCCTTCGCAAGGGCGCCACCGTCAAGCAGGCAGCTGAAGCCGGCGCAGCTAGCGTCGGCATCTAATCGTTGGACGGTTGGGGCTAACCTTCAGCTGCCCGACGCTTCCGATCCTCCTGCACGTCTCCCATGGCGATCGCGATATCGCTGGCCGGGACGTGCTTGAGCCGCGGGATGAGTTTGAGCAGCGTTTCCCGCGGAATCCTTTCGACCAACATCTCGGCCGCGCGCTTCGCAGCTTCCTTCCGGTCCGCGTCGGTCAGGTGGGCATAGTGCTTTGCCCAGACGCCTCGGATGATGTCGTTCCGCTGCGGCTTGGTGATGTAACCGATACGGGATAGTTCGCGGGCGGCTCCTTCCTGCCAATCGGGATTGTCCTTCGCCTCGTCCCAGACCTGCTTTAGCTCGGTGGAATCATGCTCGGCCTCGGGCGACAGGGGTTTCCGAGACGCAGTAGCCCGCTTTGGTCCCGTTGCCTCGGCCGCCGCCTCGCGCACGCTCAAACCCGCAACGCGTTGCGCTTTTGCCGGATCACCTTCCACATGCCGGGCGATACGCATGTAGAGCTGCGCCGTCCGCGGTGAGACGGTGGTGTTCAGCCGGAGCCAAGCGTCCCAGCCACCGTGCGGGACGGTGTCCTTGGCCTGGGCCAAGAGCCTGCCGCACTCGACGGCGTACCGGGCGCCCTCGCGCTTGGCAGCCTCGACACCGGCATGGGCCGCGTTGATCGCACCGGCGATATTGGAATGGGTCATCACGAATCCTCCGTTGCTGATGAAAGGTGCCGCCTGCGCCTGAGCGCAGTCACTCGGCCGCCGCGAGCTTCAGCCACTCCAGCGCACCGTCGTTCCGCGCCTCCTCGCGCCAGTCGCCGACGACCACGATGCCCTTGGTCGTGGTCCAACCCCTGAACCAAGCGTCGAAGGAATCGGGATAGGGTGGATAGCCACGACCTCTCTGATCGCCTTCCACGACCGCGATCCAGCAAGGCCAGTTGCCCCCGCAGCCCATTATCGTGTGCGCCTCGCGGCCAAGCAGATCGACTCTGATGGACCGCTTGTGCGGGGGCGTGATGTCGAACTTGTCCTCCAAGCTCACCAGCGGCCCCACACTAGCCTTCACGCATCGCGAGATGGCGGAGATCGTGAACACGGTGACGATGTGCTTGTTGGTGCGCTTCGATCTGCGATTCGCGTCCGATGCCACGATGGTCCCGCGGACCTTCGCCCGTTCGGCCGCCTCCACGAGGTGATCAAGCACCGGGGTAATCATCTCCTCGAACACACGCTCGATTTCCCGCGCGTCCGAATTTATCTTACCCCCCTGTGCCGATAGTGCCGTTGGCGCCGTTTGCGTCGAAATCGCAGCTATTGGCGCCATTGGCACTGCCGGCACAGGGGGGGAGATCTCTTCGAAAGCGCAGATACCGTCAAAAGGGCGGCTGACGACGACCTCCGGATGCACCTCATAGTTCAGGGCTTTGCGCCCCTTACCGTCGCCCGCCCGAGTGAAGCGCTGACGGATCAGCCCCGCCTCTACGAGTTGCTTGCACGCAGCATCCATGTCGGCCGCGTCGCGCAGTATCCCGCCGATCTGTCGCCGGACCTCGCGGGCGTTGAACTCGGTAAGCCGGTTCTGCCGAAGGTGTTGCGCTAATAGCATCCCGCGCCGCTCGGCCACCGGGATCACGGCGTCTCCGAATACCCGCTCAGCCATCGGCAGAAAGTAGGCGTTCAGCAAGTCGGCCGCCGCTGTCACCGCATCGGGCGAGATCGCCTTCGGCTCCGATTCCTCGGTGCCGCCACACCACCACAGATACTCCAGCACGGCGGACAGGCGCAGGCAGTGCCCGCGGGCCTTGCCGAGCGTGCCGGCGAGCAGGCCGCTGGCCATGTGGCAGCGCTCTACGATCTCCCTGGCGAACGCCTCCAGCCGGTCCTCCGCCTGGCGGGCGAGCGGCACCAGCACGGGTTCGGGATGCCCGAACTCGTCATGGATCTGCAGCAGGTCGGTGAGTCGGGCGAACGCGCGCTGCATCGGCCCGTCATCCTGCGCGCCACGGGCCAAGTTGAACTCGGGCTTGGTCTCCGGCCACGCCCACAGGAGTCGAGAGGCCAGCCCATCGTCAGGCCCGTTCAGGATCATCTCCAGCTTGTCAGGCTGCACGCCGCCCAGCACGCCGACGCTGAGATGACGGATCCGCAGCGGCTCCGGGTTCTTCATTCGATCCACGACGTAGGCACGGCCACCGTACATCTCGATCGCGAACGCTCTGTCGGAGCCACCGCCGCCGTACTTATCGAAGGCTCCGAGCCAGCCGGCCAATTCATCACGGACCAGTAGAAGGCCACGAGGAAGGCCTGCAGCCAAGGCGCCCAGCGCCTCGACGGTGGCGTCGGCCACCCGAATCCGCGGCCGGACCGGCGCGGGTGGCTCCTGGGCGTCAGGTGGCATGGCGGGCGGCGGGTCACCGTTCTTCACAGCTGTTTTGACCTCGATCTTCCACGCCTCGATCCGGGCCTCACAGGCTTGCTTGGCGGTGGCGTGCTCCTGCTGAACCTGCTCGAAGCCGTCTGCCATCCGGTCTTCGGCGAACCGGACCAAGTTGAACGCTGCGTCCATGCTGGGCGACTTGGATGAGGACGGTGGTCCGACTTCGGCGCACCAAAGGACAGGTGGCTCCGACCATGTGGTGCCAGCCTGGGGCCAGCGCACGTTGGCGACGCTGGCGCCGACGCTGGCGAGCAGGGCAACCGCCACATAGTCGACTGGCGCGGATGCCCCCTTGGCCTTGCGCTCGCACCACCCGGCCCACGGGCCAAGCAGATGCAGCGGGAAGGCCGGCGGGGATCGCCGACCGGTGCCGAGCAGGATAAGATCGGGATCTGGCCAGAAACCAGACCCCCCTGTGCCGATTGCGCCATTGGCGCCGTTAGACCTGCCGTGATCACCATGACGGTGATCGTCAGCGGCAGGGCCAAGGCGATCCACCTCGGCAGCGAAGTGCTGCGCTCTCATGGGCGCACCTCCGAATTCGAATGAGTATGGGGCGCGGGGGGCGGCTGCCGTAGCTGGCGCTCGCGGTCGGTCTGCTCGGTCAGGTCACCGAGCAGATTGAGAGCGGCCCGAAACTCGGCTGCAGCGCAGCGCATCGAGTACTTCAGCCCGGCATCGTCCCGCAGGACCACATAGTCGCCGACCATGTTGGCGCGCATGCTGACGAGGGCCATCAACTCGGCGATGTGGGCCCGGAGCTTGTCCGGATCGCCGTAGGCGAAGTCGTTGGGGTTGAGAGGGGAGGCGCTCATGCGCGCCTCCAGTGCTCAGGTGTCGCGAGCGCCAACTCGGCGATGACGCTGGCGACGGCCGGCGACAGGCCGTAGCGTGCGGCGAGATGGAGATCTTGCCGAAAGGCGGGGGCGGGAGTATTTCCATGAATGTCGGCCTGCGAAGCGACAATCAAGGAAACCTGCCTCGGCCCGCGCTGAGCGCAGGTTTTCTTTTGCATGCTATGCGGCCTCCTTGGTCCGCGAGGCAGACTCCGCCTCACACGCGCGCAGCCATTCCAGATCAGCCTCCGCCGAGATCCGGACGGAGTTGCCAAACTTCATGGTGCGCGGCGCCTTGCCGGCCTTAATCAGGTTGTAGAAGGTTGCGCGGGAGATCTTCCGGTGCGCGCACCACTCGGGAATTGTCCAGACTTGCATCTCTGCACCTGCCTTTGTCTGTGGCGGTGCATCTAAGATTAGACAGATCTATCCTTGAAAAAACTATGACAACACTGACGCAGATATTTTGCGTCAGAGTTTTTTATCGACATTTCTCGGCCTGCCGATAGCTGTAGGTACTTTCTTGAAAATGCTTCGAAAATCGGCTTCGGTGATGTGTCGGCTGGGAAAACGCTGGCGCAAGAATTCACTAGCTTGTGCTCGCGTCAGCCTTTTCGTCAGCGTTTCCGCCTCAAGCGCTGCTATGGCCTCCTCGATATCCCGATCGCGCATCGATTTGGGCCTGTCCGCTTCCCCGGTCGGGCTGGTAGCCTGCTTGGCTGCCGCACTCACTCGCTCAATTGCTTCGGCCTGTAGAGCATCCAGATAGATGCTTATGTCCTCTCCGCCGTTGGGTATTCCGATCTGCCAAGCAACTGCAGACGGTATGTAGCCATGATCCATGATCACGGCGCCATGGGGCCCTTGCCAGAAATTAGCTAGTAACGGCAGAAAATTTCCCCCTGGATCGTAGTAGATTGCAACTAGCTGTCTGCCAGACAAGGCTGAACCAAGTATTTCAGATCCAATTTTCTCGCGCACTTCCACGAATGGAACCAGTCTGACAGGCAAAAATGATGGCTTGGTGAGCGGCATCAAATGGCTCGCATCGGTTCAACGTTGTCGTCGGCCCCGCCAAACCGTGGGGCACCGGCCCGGATCGCATCGGCGACGTAGCTCGGCGCGAGGTGCCCGTAGTGCTTCTCGACCATTCGGGTGTCGGCGTGGCCGAGGTTGCGGGACACCACCATCAGCGGCACGCCGGCCATGACGGACAGCGATGCCCACGTGTGCCGCAATCCGTGGAAGCCGATGGGCGGCGTGATCCTGCCGTTGGCGCAGGCGTCCGCCATCGGCCGGAGCTGATGCGAGGCCGCCCACGGTTCGCCGTTGGTCTTCAGGAACATGCGTGCCGTGCCGGGGCGGCCGGCGACGTGGCGGGCGAAGAAAGCGGCGCCGTCGTCCGTCAACACGATGTGACGGGGCTTGCCTGATTTGGAGGTGCGGATCGCGATGGTGCCTGAGTCCGGATTGAAGTCGCGGACCTCCAAGACGCATAGCTCGCCGTAGCGGGCACCGGTCTCCAGGCCGGCTTGAACCAGAGCACGGAATCCCGGCTCGGCCGCGTTGATCAGGCGCTTCGCTTCCGCGATCGTCAGGTAGCGAACGCGGGCGGCGTCGACGTTCTCGAATGGCTCGACGCGGCGCCAAGCCAGATCCGACGAGATGCCCCCTCCCCTCCATGCGCGGTTCAGCGCACCTTTCAGGATCGTCAGGGTACGGTTTGCCGACGAGCGGCGCTTCCGCTTCGTCTCGTCGTCGACCGCCATCTCACCGTAGCGCTGCTCGTCGCCGGCCTTTGTCCGGATCCGGGGCGCAGCCTTCGCCATGTCGGCGAGCCACTTCTCAATCTGTTTGGTGGTGAGCGCCTCGACCTCAATGTCGCCGAGGGTCGGCAAGATGTGAGCCCCTACCCTCTTGCGAGCATCGACACCGGTTTTCCGGTTGGCGTCGAGGAAGTCGACGTAGGCGTTGACCGCGTCTCGGACAGTGAGCGGCCCGGTCTTACCGGCAGCACTGTGCGCCCGCTGAACCATCCGGGAGCGCGCCAGATCTTGCGCCTGCCGAAAGCTCAGCACGGCGACGCCGTCCGGATCGGAGTAGTCGTCGGCGACGGCGAGGGTCTCGATCTCGTAGTCGCGCTCGCCGATGTAGTGGCGGGCGACCCACTTGCCGGCGCCCTTCTGCGGTCGGCGGTAGCCAAGGTGAAGGCCTGGCTCCAGCGTGCGGTAATATGGTTTCCCGCGCGGCAACAGCCGCTGGCGGGCGGTGCGGGTCTCAAGGTTGGCGTCACGAACACTGCGGGCCACGGGTGGGCTCCTCTGCAGACGATGTCCAACAGATGTCCAATATGTGTAGCTAGACTGCGATAGACAAGACTAGGCGCAGATCGGCTATCATATTGGAGGAACTGCGGATTTTACGACAAGGGTAGACGCGGATAGATCTCACAGCGTCTCTTTCACGGCGAAAACACGGGTTCGATTCCCGTAGGGCGCGCCAAAAAAATTTGAGCCTCTGGCGGCGACACCTGCGATCCGGCTCAGTCGGCTCTATGTCTGCTCGGCTGTTCTCTCGGTCGCCGCTATCGGTCCCATAACGGGTGCCTTCCACGGCCGCACCGTGCCTCTGCCATCGGGCGTACGGGCCACCGGCGCGACGGGATCGGGCGGGCACACCTGCGGGAAGCGGCCGGCGTCGACGCGGTCTTCAGGGGGGCGCAGATTCGGCGCTGGCACGTGCCGCGGATCGAGGCGAGCGAAGCGTACGCGTCGAGAGAGCCAGGACAATCCCGACGAGCGCGGTCGCGCTGAACACCGCAAACATCGCCGCGCCGACGTTCTCCGGTCCGACGACCCGGTCGTTGATCACCCCGACAAGCGCGGGTCCGACCCCGAAGGCGACGAGCGTCACGCTCGCCACGAAGACGGCGCTCATCCGGCCGCGCAGCGCCCGGGGCGTCAGGATCTGAAGTCCCGCCAGGGCGGGCGGGCTCGTGACGCCGAGCGCCGCCACGAGGACGGCGAACCCGGTCAGCGACGTCGTCAGATCGGACGCGAGGGCCATCACCCCGGCGCTCGGGCAGGCCAGCGCCAGCCCGAGGGCGAGGGCGCGCGAGGCCGCGCCCCGAAGCCCGCGCGCCCGCGCCCGATCGAGCCAGCGCCCCCCGGCGATGTGCCCGAGCGGCGCCGCCACCAGGATCACCATCCCGAGGTAGAGGCCGCCCGTCGCGGGGGTGAGCCCGTGCGCACGCACGTAGAAGGTCGGCGCCCACGCCGTCAGGGTCTGGCTGATCAGCACGGCCGCCGCCGCGGCGCCGAAATGCGGCAGGTAGGCGGAGCGATGGCGCAGCACCCAGGCGAGCGCCGGCCGCCCTGTCCGGGCCGGTGCCGTCGGCGGTTCGACCACGCGCTGCAACCCGACCAGCAGCGCGAGGTTCGGCAGGCAGGCCAGCGCGAACAGCGCCTGCCACGGCCGGACCGGGCCGTAGCCGGGCACGGTCAGGCCGCCCGCCGCGGTGAGCCAGGCGAGGGCGGCCCCACCCCCCAGGAGCGCGAGGCTGCGCCCCAGCGTCGCCCCGGCGGTGAAGAGCGAGATCGCCCGGCCGATCCCGGCCGGCGGCAGGCGATAGGCCATCAGCGACAGCGCGGCGGGCGCGATCGCGGCCTGCCCGAGGCCGAGCAATGCCCGGGCGACGGCCAGGGCGGCGAACGAGCCGGCCAGCCCGCAGGCCAGGGTCGCCAAACCCCACACGAGGACGCTGGCCAGCAGCAGGCTGCGGCGGTGCCCGCGGTCGGCGCAGATCCCCGCCCAGGGCATCGCCGCGGCGTTGAGCACGGCGAATGCCGAGCCTTGCAGCACGCCCAGCTGCGTGTCCGAGAGGGCGAGATCGAGCTTCAGCGGCTGTGCCACCAGGGTGATCAGGAAGCGGTCGCTGAACGCCAGGAACTGCGTCGCCGCGAGCAGCAGAACGAGTGACCGGCCCGACAGGCCCGGAGCGGCGGCGCCGCCATCCGCGCCCATCAGTACAGCTCGCTGATCCAGCGCTCGAACACGGACTCGATCGGGCCGTGGTCGGACCGGTCGAGCCGCGCCCTGTGGACGATCGATCGGTAGCGGCCCGGCGGGACGCCGAAGGCGGCGCGGAAGGCGCGGTTGCTGTGGCTCTCGTCGATGAAGCCGCAGGCGAACGCGAGGGTGGATGCGGACCGGGTTTCGCCGGGCCGGCGCAGGGCGTCGCGGAGGCGCTCCAGGCGCCGGCGCTGCACGTAGCGGGCGACGCCGCCCTCGTCGGCGAAATCCTCGTACAGCCGGCTGCGGGACGTGCCGATGCCGGCGGCGACCGTCGCCGCGTCCAGGCGGGGATCGAGCAGATGGGTGTCGACATACGCCTCGGCACGGGTGCGGCGCAGCGGCCGCGCCGCCGCTGCCGACACCCGTCGTGCCACCGGCGCGGCCGTGGCCGCTTTCAACCCGAGGCCGAGCAGTTCGGTCGCGGTGTCGGCCGCCCCCTCGACCGCGACATCCGGCAGATTGTCCGCACGGCGCACGAGCGACAGGAGAAAATCCCTGAGCAGCCCGGCCGCGGCCCCGGGCAGCACCGCCCCGTGGAGGGCGTCGAGCGCGCCGACAGCCGGCTCCACGATCTCGCGCGCGAGTGCCACGGAGAGGAGGCGAGCGCGGCCGACACGGGTCCAGTGCGGTTGGGCGGTATTGACGAGCATGATCTCACCGGGCCGCAACCGGTGCTCCGCCCCCGGGGGGCCAGCGGCGAGATCACCGTCCAGCAGCAGATGCAGCACGAGGTGGTCGAAGCCGTCCCGCCCCACCCGGCGGGGATCGCGGCGGTGCAGGAGGCCGCCGAGGTCGCGCTCGTACAGCACCATCCGCTGGAAGCGGCGGATGTGGACGCGGGCATGGAAAGGCCCGTCGGTGCGCTCGACATCGGCCCCGACGCTGTACAGGCGATGGTACGCGTCGAAGCCGTCACCGCCCTCGCGCGGGGCGGTGAACGCGAGCATGCGCGCGGCCATTGCTACGAGGGCCTGACGCCGACGCGAGCGGCACGGACGAAGCCCGGGCCGGGTGACGCCGCATCCCTGACATGGACGCAGCAGGGTCGTCGGGATGCCATATGCCGAGTGAGCTCTCTATTGTTACCCCGAATGTAGTCCCGTTCGTGGAACGTCTAGAGCCAGGTCTGAAGATATTTTCTGGGGCGCCTACACAGGGCGTCCATTGAACCCGCCTGATCGGGCACGGCGGCTCGACGGCTTTAGCCATCCCCAAGTGCCTGCCGGGCCGCCGACCTTCTCCCGGACATGGCATCCCGCCCGAACGGGATCGGGCTGCCCGGTCGCGACGGACGAGGCCGGCCTCGGCGCAGACGCCGCCGCGCTGCGGCCGTTCGACACCGATCGATTGCACGCGCCGCGTCTCGTGATGGCATCCGGGCGGACGGGCCTGGGTGCCCTGTCACGCGAAAATCACACCCGCAGTCTGGGGCCGTATGAGCCGCCAGTTTGGGACGCTCAGCCAATCCATGTCGGGCCTGCCGCGTCCACTATCGGAGGCGCTCGGTATCGTGCCGACGGTGAACGCCCCTGCCTTCGTGCCCGGCGGGGCAGGACGGGGGAATCGGGGACACGGTGATGGCGGGCGTTCGCGGCGGTACCGGAATCCGAGGAAGCGACGCGTTCAGCGACGCGTTCGGCGTTGACGTGGGCGGCCTCGGCGACCCGGGCAATGCTCAGGGTATGCGCGACTCGGCCTCTGCTGGCTGCCGCGCCCGACCGACAATGCGGGACGGGTCAGCGCCCCCGCGGCCCCGCAGGCCGGTCCGGGCGTGCCCCCCGCCAAGTGCAACCCGAAGGCCGGTGAGCCGAGCAGCATCGAGATCCTGCAGGTCAATCCGACAGGGAGATGAGGATGAGGTCGCGATGTCATCTCTGGGCCGTCCTGTGCTTGGCGTGCACGCCGGCATCGGCTCAAGGCCCCGTCAACGTGAACGATTGCACGCTATTGCCTGATCCGATCGCGCTCCGGCGGTGCGTCGATGGTTTCGGTTCGCAGAGCGTGAGGCCGCCTGCGCCCCCGGCGCTTCCCGCGACCGCCGCGGATACGGCCCGATCCGAGCCTGCCCCGAGAGCCGCCAAGGCCCCATCGGCCGGCAAGCAAGCGGGAGACTGGTTGTACGAGAGCGCTTCGGGGGTCGAGCCGGGACGATCAGGCCCGAACGCAATACGTCTCGATGATTGATTTCTTTGAAATAATATCTCGGACGACACTGACTGTATCCGATCGCGCATCGCAAACACAGAGCACAAACCGGCGCCCGAAGTTTCATGTCAACGCTGGTTCCATTCGCCATGCGGCCGCGGGCACATCCGACCGCTGACGACCTGTCGGGATCGCGAGCCCCTGCCGCTCTGCGCGGAGACGACGTTCCGGTTCGGCGCATGACCTGACCATGCCGTCCGGGATCGGATCTCGTCTGAGGCTTGGATGTCGGATCCGGCTGGCGGGCTTCGGCCACGCAAAAAGTTAGCACTTCTCCCAGACGAGTGCTAATGATGCGCCGATCGGGCCGCGATTCCCGTCTTCGCCGCCACGCTTCCCGCGATCGCGCCAACCATGCCGGTTGGATCTTGCCTGGGAACGATCAGGATCTCGCAATGAAATTCCGTCCGCTACACGACCGCGTGGTGCTCCGCCGCATCGAGGGCGAGGAGAAGACCAAGGGCGGCATCATCATCCCCGACACGGTCAAGGAGAAGCCGCAGGAGGGGGAGGTCGTCGCCGTTGGGCCGGGGGCCCGCGACGAGGCCGGCAAGATCAATGCCCTCGACGTCAAGGCCGGCGACCGCGTCCTGTTCGGCAAGTGGTCCGGCACCGAGGTCAAGATCGACGGTCAGGACCTCCTGATCATGAAGGAATCCGACATCCTGGGCGTCGTCGCCTAGGGCGCGCGCCGCCGAAATGGACACCGGTTCGGCGTCAGCGCGCGCGACGCATCTGAGGACTCAGAGCCTTCAGAGTCGCCGCACGCGGCCTCGAACCCCGACCTGCCCTTCGAGGCGCCCGCTGTGGCGTGCCTCGGGGCCAAACGACAGATGATGAGCCACCACCATGTCCGCCAAAGACGTTCGCTTTTCGGTCGATGCCCGTGAGAAGATGCTGCGCGGTGTCGAGCTGCTCGCCAGCGCGGTGAAGGTGACGCTGGGCCCCAAGGGCCGCAACGTCGTGATCGAGAAGAGTTTCGGCGCCCCGCGCATCACCAAGGACGGCGTCACCGTCGCCAAGGAGATCGAGCTCGTCGACAAGTTCGAGAATATGGGCGCCCAGATGGTCCGCGAGGTCGCCTCGAAGTCGAGCGACACCGCCGGTGACGGCACCACCACCGCGACCGTTCTCGCGGCCTCCATCGTGCGCGAGGGCGTGAAGTACGTCGCCGCCGGCATGAACCCGATGGACCTGAAGCGCGGCATCGATCTGGCTGTGGCCGCGGTCGTGAAGGATATCGCGGGCCGCTCCCGCAAGGTCGCCTCGTCCGAAGAGATCGCCCAGGTCGGCACGATCTCGGCCAACGGCGATACGGAGATCGGCGGGATGATCGCCCACGCCATGCAGAAGGTCGGTAACGAGGGCGTCATCACCGTTGAGGAGGCCAAGACCGCCGAGACCGAACTCGACGTCGTCGAGGGCATGCAGTTCGACCGCGGCTATCTCTCCCCGTACTTCATCACGAACGCGGAGAAGATGGTCGCCGACCTCGAGGACCCGTACATCCTCATCCACGAGAAGAAGCTGTCGTCGCTCCAGGCGATGCTGCCGGTGCTCGAGGCCGTGGTCCAGACCGGCAAGCCGCTGCTGATCATCGCCGAGGACATCGAGGGCGAGGCGCTCGCCACCCTCGTGGTCAACAAGCTGCGCGGCGGCCTCAAGGTCGCGGCCGTCAAGGCGCCGGGCTTCGGTGACCGCCGCAAGGCGATGCTCGAGGACATCGCGATCCTGACCAAGGGCCAGATGATCGCCGAGGATCTCGGGATCAAG
>NZ_JAKSYC010000286.1 GCF_022829585.1 Methylobacterium sp. J-026 | reverse complement strand
CGGCCTGACCCAGGCGCTGTTCAACCTGCCGCCCGGCGATTTCGCCAAGGGTGAGCGTGGCTTGGCGGCGTTTCCCGAGCGCTTCGATGAACTGAAGGCGGGGGTCGAGACGGCTTTGCGCTATGCCGAGGCGACCGGCGTCGGCCGGCTCCACCTGATGGCGGGGCTCGCGCCGCACGACGACCCGCGCGCCGCCGAGGCCTATCGCCGGGCGGTCGCCTGGACGGCGCAGCGCCTGGCGCCAGCCGGTCTCGACCTCGTCCTGGAGCCGATCAACGGCCGGAACATGCCGGGCTACTTCCTCAACGATTTCGGCCGGGCGGCGGACCTGATCCGCGACCTGGCGCTGCCGAACCTGAAGCTCCAGTTCGACCTCTACCATTGCCAGATCCTGCACGGCGACGTGACCATGCGGCTGCGCGCGCTGATGCCGATGATCGGCCATGTCCAGACCGCCAGCGTGCCGGACCGGCACGAGCCCGGCACCGGCGAGATGGATGATGTCTTCCTGTTCGACGAGCTGGACCGGCTCGGCTACGCCGGCTTCGTCGGCTGCGAGTACATCCCGGCCGCCGATACCGTCGCGGGCCTCGGCTGGCTCGCCGCCTACAAGGGGAACGCCCGATGAGCCTCGCCCTGGGATGCGTCGCCGACGACTACACGGGGGCCTCGGACCTCGCCAACACCCTGACCAAGGCGGGCCTGCGCACGATCCAGACCATCGGCGTGCCGGAGGCGGGCCGCGCCCTGCCCGAGGCCGATGCGGTGGTGGTGGCGCTGAAGAGCCGCTCGATCCCGGCCGACGAGGCCGTGGCGCGCTCCCGGGAGGCCGAAGCCTGGCTGCGGGCCCGGGGCGCCGCCCACGTGATGTTCAAGGTCTGCTCGACCTTCGATTCCACCGACGCGGGCAATATCGGCCCGGTGATGGATGCCCTGCGGGCTGACGCCGGCGAGGCCATCGCGCTGGTCACCCCGGCCTTCCCGGAGACGGGGCGCAGCGTCTACCAGGGCAACCTGTTCGTCGGCGCCGTGCCGCTGAACGAGAGCCCGCTGAAGGACCATCCGCTCAACCCGATGCGCGACGCCAACCTCGTGCGCGTGCTCGGGCGCCAGAGCGCGAGCCCGGTCGGCCTCGTCGACACCGCCACGGTCGCCCGGGGCGCGGAGGCCGTGGCGGCCCGCCTCGACGCCCTGGCGGCCGAGGGCAAGGGTGCCGCCATCGCGGACGCGATCTTCGACAGCGACCTCGAAGTGCTCGGCCGGGCGATCGTTCGACGCAAATTCTCCGTGGGCGCCTCGGGCCTCGGGCTCGGCCTCGCGCGGGCGCTCGCCGCCGACGGGCGCGGCACGAAGGACGCCGCCGGGGCGGCGATCGGCGAACCGGTGGGCGGAGGCGCCGCCTGCCTCGCCGGCAGTTGCTCGCAGGCAACGCTGCAGCAAGTCGCCGCCGCGGAGGCGCTGATGCCGGTGCTGCGCCTCGACCCGGCACGGCTGCTCGCCGGTGCCGACGTGGTCGCCGAGGCCCTGGCCTTCGCGGAGCAGCGCCTCGCCGCCGGCCCGGTTCTGATCGCCTCCTCGGCGCCCCCCGAGGCGGTGCGCGCCCTCCAGGCCCGGCACGGGGTCGACGCCGCCGGCCACGCCATCGAGGCGGCTCTGGCCGCCATCGCCGAGGGGCTGGTCGCCCGGGGGGTGCGCCGGCTCGTGGTGGCCGGGGGTGAGACCTCCGGCGCGGTGGTCGACCGGCTCGGCCTCAGCGCCTTCCTGCTCGGCCCCGAGATCGCCGCGGGTGTCCCCGTCCTGCGTAGTGCCGGACGGCCTGAGCCGATGCTGCTCGCCCTGAAATCAGGCAATTTCGGCGGCCCGGATTTCTTCGGCCGCGCCCTCGACATGATGGCGTGAAGCCTCACACTGTGACCGGAGGAATTGCATGCACGCCCTGATTCTCGGCGCCGCCGGCATGATCGGCCGCCGCCTCGTGGACGCCCTGGTGAAGGACGGCCGGGTCGGCGGCCAGCCGCTCACCGCGCTGACCCTGCTCGACGTGGTGCCACCGACGGCGCCGGCGGGGTTCTCCGGCCCGGTCCGGGCCGAGGCCGCGGATCTCACCGCCCCCGGCGCCGCCGATTCCGCCATCGCGGGGCGCCCGGAGGTGATCTTCCACCTCGCCGCGGTGGTCTCGGGCGAGGCCGAGGCCAACCTGGAACTCGGCTACCGGGTCAATCTCGACGGCACCCGCCTGCTCCTCGACGCGATCCGCCACGCCAACGCGGCGGACGGCTACCGGCCGAAGCTGGTCTTCACCTCCTCGCTCGCCGTGTTCGGACCGCCCTTCCCCAAGGTGATCCCGGACGATTTCATCCTGCGCCCGGCCTCCTCGTACGGCGTCCAGAAGGCCATGGGTGAACTGATGCTCGCCGACTACGCCCGGCGCGGCTTCCTGGACGGGATCGGCCTGCGCCTGCCGACCATCTGCGTGCGCCCGGGCAAGCCCAACAGGGCGGCCTCGGGCTTCTTCTCGGGGATCATCCGCGAACCGCTGGCCGGCCAGGAGGCGATCCTGCCGGTCCCCGATACCGTGCGGCACTGGTTCGCCAGCCCCGATGCCGCCGTGGGCTTCCTGATCCACGCGGCCGGGCTCGACCTTGCGGCGATCGGCCCGCGGATCAGCCTGACCATGCCGGGCGTCTCGGCGACGGTGGCCGAGGAGATCGAGGCCCTTCGGCGGGCGGCGGGCGACAGGGCCGTGGCGCTGATCCGGCGCGAGCCCGACGCGACCATCGCGCGGATCGTCGGCTCCTGGCCGGAGGCGTTCGAGCCGGAGGCGGCCCTCGCCCTCGGCTTCCGGGCGGACGCCTCCTTCGACGCGATCGTGGCGCAGCACGTTGCGGCGTTCCACGCCGGGTGAGGCGTTACGTCAGGGCGGAGCGGATATCGGTCCGCGGGAAATCGTCGCCGACGAACAGCAGGGGCACGCCGTGGACCTGCGCGCAGGCATAGGCGAAGCAGTCGCCGAGGTTCAGGCGGGCGGGGTGGCGGCCCTTGCCGAAACGGGCATGGGCGGTGAGGGCGAGGGCGGATTCCGCCGCCGAAATCGGCACGACTCGCAGACCTGCGATACGGATGAACGCGGCGACCTCCGTCTCGGCGTCTGCCACGGAGATCGCCTTCTTGCGCGCCACCGCGACCACCGTCTCGAAGACGGCGATGCCCGATGTCAGCGGCGTCATCGCGCCATCGAGGCAGTCCAGCAGGACGGCACGTTCCGGCTCGGCCGTCAGGATCGCCACGAGAGCCGAGGCGTCGACGAACATCACTCGTCGTTCAGGCTGTCGTAGAACGCCTTGTCGGCCTCCAGGCCCGTGCGCGGTACGGCATCCATCTTGTCGAGCAAGGGTTTCAGGCGTTCCGCGAGCGGCACGCGTCGGCTGCGCCGCGCGATCTCGTTTTCGAGCGCGATTCGCACTGCTTCGGTCTTGCTCACGCCGGCCCGCGATGCCAGCGTCTCGGCCAATTGGTTGACCTCTTCGCTGCGGATGTTGAGCGGCACGACAGCCTCCGTGTAGACGCAGGGAGGCTAGTGCCTACACACCAGAGCCGCAAGCGCGGCGCGTACCCCGAACAAGGATCCCGATGACCCGCCTCGACGAGGCCCGCGCCGCGCTGAAGAAGACGTTCGGCTACGAGGATTTCCGGCCCGGGCAGGACGAGGTGATCGGCGCGGTGCTGGACGGCGACGATGTCTTCGCCGTGATGCCCACGGGTTCGGGCAAGTCGATGACCTATCAGCTCCCGGCGCTCATCGATTCGGGCCTGACCGTGGTGGTGTCGCCGCTGATCGCCCTGATGCACGACCAGGTGCAGCAGATGCGCAGCGTCGGCGTCGAGGCCGCCACCCTCAACTCGACGGTGACGGAGGCGGAGTCGCGCGAGACTTGGCGCAGCCTGCGGTCGGGGGAGCTGCGCCTCCTGTTCGTCTCCCCCGAGCGCCTGCTGATGGAGGGGTGCATCGAGGCCCTGCGCGGGGCCGGGGTCCGGCGCCTTGCGGTGGACGAGGCCCACTGCGTCTCGCAATGGGGCCACGATTTCCGGCCCGAGTACCGGGAGATCGCCCGGGCCCGGACCGCGCTCGGCGACATCCAGACCCTGGCGCTCACCGCCACGGCCGACGCGGCCACCCGGACGGAGATCGCCGAGCGGCTGTTCCCGCAGGGCCGGCCGCCGAAGATCTTCGTCCATTCCTTCGACCGGCCGAACATCCGGCTGACCTTCCAGCCCAAGGACAACCCGGCCCGCCAGATCGAGCGGTTCCTGAAGCACCGCCGGGCGGAGAGCGGGATCATCTACTGCTCCTCGCGCAAGCGCGTCGAGCAGCTCGCCGAGACCCTCAGGAAGGACGGGTTCGACGCCCTGCCCTACCATGCCGGCCTCGACCAGGGGACGCGGATGCGGAACCAGGACCGGTTCCTCCAGGAGGACGGGGTGGTGATGACCGCCACGATCGCCTTCGGCATGGGCATCAACAAGCCGGACGTGCGCTTCGTCTGCCACGCCGACATGCCCAACAACGTCGAGGGCTACTATCAGGAGATCGGCCGCGCCGGCCGCGACGGACTGCCCGCCGACACGCTCACCCTCTACGGCCTGGACGACATGGCGCTCCGCCGCCGCCAGATCGACGAGAAGGAGATCTCCGACGAGCGCCGCCGGGTCGAGCGGCGCAAGCTCGAGGCGATGATCACCCTGTGCGAGGGCGCGACCTGCCGGCGTCAGTCGCTCCTCGCCTATTTCGGCGAGACGAGCGGCGCCTGCGGCCGCTGCGACCTGTGCCGCGGCGGCGTCACCCTGGTGGACGGGACGGTCCCGGCGCAGAAGATCCTCTCGGCCATCGTCCGCACCGGCCAGCGCTTCGGCGCGGCCTATATCTGCGACGTGGTCCACGGGAAGGAGAGCGAGCCGATCCGCCGCAACGGACATGCGAGCCTGAAGACCTTCGGGGTCGGTGCCGACAAGCCGGTGGCGGCCTGGCGGGCGATCCTGCGCCAGCTCTTCGCCGCCGGGGCCATCGCCGAGAATGCCGACGGCTACGGCGGCCTGTCGATGACCGAGAAGGGCGAGGCGATCCTGTACGGGCGGGAGCCGGTCCAGCTCCGCCCGGATCCGGAGCCGAAGGCGGAATCGCGCGAGCGCCGCCGTGCCGCGCCGCGCGAGGATGGCGAAAGCACCCTCTCCGAGGCCGACGAGGCCCTGTTCCAGCACCTGCGCGGGCTGCGCGCCACGCTGGCCCGGGCCGAGGGCATCGCGGCCTTCATGGTCTTCCCCGACCGGACGCTCATCGAGATGGCCCGTCAGAAGCCCGTCGACCTCTGGGCCCTGCGCGCGGTCCACGGGGTCGGCGAGCGCAAGCGCGAGGCCTACGGCGAACGGTTCGTGACGGCGGTCGCCGAGTTCCTGGCCCAGCCGCCGGCGGCGTAGGTCCGGCTCGGAGGACGATCGCCCTCGGCGCGCCGGGCCGGTTCGTGTAGGCAGGGCGCCCGCCTCTCAACCGAATCGATCGGACCCGTCATCTCGATAGAAGTGCCCGTCGCCGAGGCCCCGCGCCCCGGCGAAACCGCGGCCCCGTCGGTCGCGCGCGATCCGCAGACGCTGACCTCCCGCATCGTGTTCTACCTGCCGGGCTTCGACCCGCGCGAACCCGAGACCTATTGGGGCCTGTTCCGCCGCGAGGCCCGTCTCACCGCGGCGCGCCGCGGCGCCGCCATCGCGGTGGGCGATCCGGTCCGTTCGGCGGACGGGATCGCGCTCGCCTGGACGGTGCGGGCGCGCGGCGTCTCCACCCGCTACGTCCTCCTGCGCTGGGACGACGTCGTCCGCGCGCGCTTCCCGCAATCCGGCTGGGCGCGGCTGACGGGCGTCCCGGTGCTGCTCTGGCGGCTGTGGCGGTCGGGCTACATGGCCGACCTGCGCCGGAACGGCTGGCGCTTCTTCACGGTGATCTACGGCGTCCACGCCATCTACGGCGCGCTCGTTCTGCTGAGCCTCGGCGCGGCCTGGGGCCTCGCGACCCTGGCGCCGGCCGCGCTCCAGCCCTGGCCGCTCCTGGCGGTGCCGCCCCTCGCCTACGCGATCCTGGCGGGGCTGATGCGGGCGTCCCGCGGCAAGCCCTTCTACGTCGCGCACCTCGTGGACGACACCGCCTTCACCCACGCCTACGCGGCCGGGGCGGCGCCCGAGATCGCCCCCCGGCTCGACGCCTTCGCGGCGCGCATCAGGGCCGCGGAGCATGAGGCCGACGAGGTGGTGGTGGTCGGCCATTCCTCGTCGAGCTTCCTCGGCATCGAGGTGCTGGACCGGGTGCTCGCCCATGCCCCCGGCTTCGGCCGCGGCGGGACGCCGGTCACCTTCGTGAGCATGGGCAGCGTCATCCCGTGGCTCGGCCTCGACCCGGCCGCCCAGGGATTCCGGGATGTGCTCCTGCGCTTCGGGCGGGCGGCGCAGATCCGCTGGCTCGACCTGCGCGCGCCCTGGGACTGGCTGTCGATCCATCAGGGCCACCCGCTCGCGGCCTGCGGCCTCGTCCCCCCCGATCCCGGGCGCCCGGCCGTGCTCGGGGTGATGATCAGCGATCTCATCACCGGCGCCGACGTCCGCCGGCGCCAGTGGAACCTGTTCCAGATGCACTTCCAGCTGCTCATGGCGAGCCAGAGCGGCAGCGGGTTCGACTATCTCGATCTGGTGACCGGGCCGGAGCCGGTGCATGCCCTCGCGGCCCGATGCCGGGGGCACGCTCCGGGCACGGACGGCGAAGCCGAACTCTGACCGCAGGGGGCCGAGACGCGCCCCGGACAACCCCGCCCGGCCGTGGCGATCCACCCCCGTCCGCCCTCGATCGGCCCCGGGATGTTGCCAGCGCGGGCGCTTCCGCTCTAGAGCCGGGGCAGCCTGGATCCCCGCCCGGTTCGGGCTCGCCGCGGCACGCGTCTCCCGGGACGGGCCGCTTCCTGCCGAGACCGCCGCATGTTCCGCAACGACGTTCCCATCACCCCCGAGCTCGTGGCCCAGCATGGACTGACGCCGGACGAGTACGCGCGCTTCCGCGGCCTGATCGGGCGCGATCCGACGCTGACCGAACTCGGCATCGTCTCGGCGATGTGGAACGAGCATTGTTCGTACAAGTCCTCCCGCAAGCATCTGCGCGGGCTGCCGACCTCGGGCCCACACGTGATCCAGGGGCCGGGCGAGAACGCGGGCGTCATCGACATCGGCGACGGGCTGGCCTGCGTCTTCAAGATGGAGAGCCACAACCACCCGAGCTACATCGAGCCCTACCAGGGCGCGGCGACCGGCGTCGGCGGCATTCTTCGGGATGTCTTCACGATGGGGGCGAGGCCCATCGCTGCCCTCAATGCGCTCCGCTTCGGCTCCCCCGACCATCCGCGCACCCGCAGCCTCGTCTCCGGCGTGGTCGCGGGCGTCGGCGGCTACGGCAATTCCTTCGGCGTGCCCACCGTCGGCGGCCTGACCGGCTTCCACCGGCGCTACGACGGCAACATCCTAGTCAACGCCATGGCGGTGGGCCTCGCCCGCACCGACGGGATCTTCTACGCGGCCGCCGCCGGAATCGGGAACCCGATCGTCTATCTCGGCTCCAAGACCGGCCGCGACGGCATCCACGGCGCCACCATGGCGTCGGCCGAGTTCGACGAGGCCACCGAATCGAAGCGCCCGACCGTGCAGGTCGGCGACCCCTTCGCCGAGAAGCTGCTGCTGGAGGCCTGCCTGGAGCTGATGGCCTCGGGGGCGGTCATCGCCATCCAGGATATGGGCGCGGCCGGGCTGACCTGCTCGGCGGTGGAGATGGGCGCCAAGGGCGACCTCGGCGTCGAGCTCGACATCGACAAGGTGCCGGCCCGGGAAGAGGGCATGACCCCCTACGAGATGATGCTGTCTGAGAGCCAGGAGCGGATGCTCATGGTGCTTAAGCCCGGCATGGAGGCGCAGGCCGAGGCGATCTTCGTGAAGTGGGGCCTCGATTTCGCGGTGATCGGCCGGACCACCGACACGCTGCGCTTCGTGGTCAAGTGGCACGGGGAGACCGTGGCCGACCTGCCGATCAAGGAACTCGGCGACGAGGCCCCGCTCTACGACAGGCCACATCTCGCGAACACCCACCTGCCGGTGCTCGCGGCCTCGGAGGTCCCGGCGCCGGCCTCGCTGACCGACGCGCTGAAGCGCCTCGTCGGCTCGCCCGATCTGGCGTCCAAGCGCTGGGTGTTCGAGCAGTACGACCATTTCATCTTGGGCAACACCGTGCAGAAGCCCGGGGGCGACGCCGCCATCGTGCGGGTCGAGGACGGGCCGAAGGGCCTCGCGCTGACCTGTGACGTCACCCCGCGCTACTGCGAGGCCGACCCGGTCGAGGGCGGCCGGCAGGCCGTGGCCGAGGCCTGGCGCAACATCACCGCGGTCGGCGCCAGGCCGCTCGCCATCACCGACAATCTGAATTTCGGCAACCCGGAAAAGCCCGAGGTGATGGGCCAGCTCGTCGGCTGCCTCCAGGGGATCGGCGAGGCCTGCCGGGCGCTCGACTTCCCGGTCGTGTCCGGCAACGTGTCGCTCTACAACGAGACCAACGGCGTCGGCATCCTGCCGACCCCGACCATCGGCGGCGTCGGCGTCCTCGACGACGTGGCGCGCCACGCCACGATCGCCCTCAAGCGGGAGGGCGACGTGCTGGTGCTGATCGGCGCCGGCGAGGGCTGGCTCGGCCAGTCCGCCTATCTGGCGGTGATCGCGGGCCGGGAAGAGGGCGCGCCGCCGCCGGTGGATCTGGCGCTCGAGCGCCGCAACGGCGACTTCGTCCGCGGCCTGATCCAGGCGGGCACCGTCGACACGGTCCACGATCTCTCGGATGGCGGCCTCGCGGTGGCGCTCGCCGAGATGGCGATGGCGGGCGGCCTCGGCGCGGCGCTGCCCGACGTGCCGGTGGATCTGGCAGCCCACGCCTACCTGTTCGGCGAGGACCAGGGCCGCTACCTGCTCGCGGTGAAGCCGGAGGCCGCCAGCGACCTCCTCGCCGCCGCCGCGGCCCAGGGTGTCGAGGCGGCTTCCGTGGGCGTCACCGGCTCCGACCGTTTGACCCTGCCGGGCGGCGAGACCATATCGCTGGCCGACCTCACCGCGGCGCACGAGGGCTGGCTGCCCGCCTACATGGCGAGCCAGCCGGCGGCTCCGGCGTCCTGAACCCCCGACCCAAGGAATTTCCCGATGCCGATGGATGCGGGCGAGATCGAGCGCATGATCCGCGAGGCCCTGCCGGACGCGCAGGTCGAGATCCGCGACCTCGCGGGCGACGGCGACCATTACGCGGCGACGGTCCTGTCGTCGGCCTTCAAGGGCAAAACCCGGGTCGCCCAGCACCAGATGGTCTACGGCGCCCTCCAGGGCCGGATGGGCGGCGTGCTGCACGCCCTTGCGCTGACCACGGGCGTCCCGCAGGATTGAGCTGACCCGCGGGATCGCCCCCCATGGATGACCGGCCGAGCCTTTACGACGACGATATCGTGACCTGGGCCGAGGAGCAGGCGGCGGCTCTGCGCGCCCTCGGAACCCGAGGCGATCTGTCGAATGCACTCGATTGGGAGAACGTCGCCGAGGAGATCGAAAGCGTGGGGCGATCCCATTTGCGGGCGGTCGAGGGACTGCTGATCCAGACGCTCGCCCACCTCCTGAAGCGCGCCTCCGCGCCCCTCGCCCCATCAAGCTTGCATTGGAGGGAAGAGATCGCGACATTTCAGATCACGGCCTGGAATGCCTACGAGGCGTCTATGCGGCAGAGGTTGAACTGGCCCAGGATCTGGAAATCTGCGGTCACGACCGCGGAGGCTGGTCTCGGTGCCTATGGGAATCAGCTTCTTCCGGGGTTGCCGGAGGCGTGCCCGATCGTGCCCGAGGACCTTCTGTCGGACCATTTCGATATCGATCGTGCGCTGCGAACGATCGCCGCCTCGGTTGCGCGCCGCTGATTGAGACCGCACATACGAGACCGTAGAACTGAGGATAGAGTGATGACCGACGCCAACACGACCATCCAGAACGAGATCACCTCCCAGGACGTGGTGGTGTTCATGAAGGGCACGCCGCAGATGCCGCAATGCGGCTTCTCGGGGCAGGTGGTGCAGATCCTCAATTACCTCGGCGTGCCGTTCAAGGGCGTGAACGTGCTGGCCGACCAGGAAATCCGCGAGGGCATCAAGGCCTTCTCGAACTGGCCGACCATCCCGCAGATCTACGTGAAGGGCGAGTTCGTCGGCGGCTGCGACATCACCCGGGAGATGTTCCAGTCCGGCGAACTGCAGACCTTCCTGGCCGAGAAGGGCGTCCCGGTGAAGACCGCAGCCGCCTGAGCATATCGGGACTTCGCGAGACGGATCGGGGCGCCTGCGGGCGCCCTTTTGCGTGCCCGGCCGCCATCGCGCCCGGTCGGGTCACCCGTGGGCCGGGCGCATTCGCGTTCGCCGGTGCGATCGCGTATACCGAAGTCTTTCCCATCGCACGGATTGTTTGAACGCCATGGCGACGCCGTCGCTCGACAGCGCCCGCGCGGCCGAGGCCGCGATCGAGAAGGCCCCCGACCTCCAGCCGGAGGCGCTGCCCGGCCGGCGGCCATCCCTGGTCGGCCTCACCCGCGACGCCCTGAAGGCGCAGCTCGTCGGCATGGGCGTGCCCGAGCGCCAAAGCCGGATGCGCGCCGGCCAGATCTGGCACTGGGTCAATTTCCGCGGGGCGAGCGACTTCGCCGCGATGACCAATGTCGGCAAGGCCCTGAAGGCGCAGCTCGCCGAGCACTTCACCCTGGAGCGCCCCGAGGTGGCGAGCCGCCAGGTCTCCCGCGACGGCACCCGCAAGTGGCTGCTGCGCATGGCGCCGACCAACCCGCAGGAGCACAACCGCGGCGCCGAGATCGAGTGCGTCTACATCCCGGGCCCGGACCGGGGCACGCTCTGCGTGTCGAGCCAGGTCGGCTGCACCCTCACCTGCTCGTTCTGCCACACCGGCACGCAGCGCCTCGTGCGCAACCTCTCGGCCGCCGAGATCGTGCAGCAGCTCGTCACCGCCCGGAACGAGCTCGGCGACTGGCCCGGCCAGATGCCGAGCCGCGACGCGGGCGGGGCCGGCGAGGTCGGCCGGCTCGTGACCAACGTCGTGTTCATGGGCATGGGCGAGCCCCTGTTCAACCTCGACGCCGTGGTCGACGCGGTGGCGGTGATGTCGGATCAGGAGGGGCTCGGCCTGTCCCGGCGTCGGATCACGGTCTCGACCTCCGGGGTGGTGCCGCAGATCCCCCGCCTCGGCGAGGCGGCCAACGCCATGCTAGCGATCTCGCTCCACGCGGTGCGCGACGACCTGCGCGACGAGCTGGTGCCGCTCAACCGGAAGTATCCGATCGCCGAACTGCTCCAGGCCTGCCGGACCTATCCGGGGCTGAGCAACGCCCGCCGGATCACCTTCGAGTACGTGATGCTGAAGGGCGTCAACGATTCCGACGCGGATGCCCGCGAGCTGGTCCGCCTGCTCAAGGGCATCCCGGCCAAGATCAACCTGATCCCGTTCAACCCCTGGCCGGGCAGCCGCTACGAATGCTCCGACTGGGACCGGATCGAGCGCTTCTCCGAGATCGTGTTCAACGCCGGCTACGCTTCGCCGGTGCGCACGCCCCGGGGCCGGGACATCCTGGCGGCCTGCGGCCAGCTCAAGAGCGAGACCGAGAAGCTGCGCGCCCGCGCCCGGCTGATGCAGGAGGAGGGTCTCGGCGTGGAGAGCTTCTACGCCGGCGCCGACGACTGAACCGCTCACGGTTTCGCAAGGTCGAGACCTTTCGTGGGTGCAGGGCTCCGCCCCGACACCCCCCACGACCCCCCCCGGCCAAACGGCACGCCCTTTGGAAACCCGGACGGGCGCGGCGGCCCCGGAGCGGGTGCGTGCGCGCCCTACTTCACCGCCCCGACCGTCACGCTCCCCGAGGCAGTCCGGCCGAACCGGGCCGGGCGGTACATGTCCTCCACCGTGGCCCCCGGATGCACGTAGGTCCCGGGTGAGACCGCCCGGACCGTGTAGGCAACGGTGAAGAAGGCCGATTGGCCCGGATCGCGGTCGTAGGCCGCGACGAACCGGTCGTCGCGGAACTCGGTGTGGACCGGCTGCACGTCGGACTTGGCGAAGGCCAGCCCCTGGAGCGCGTCGGCGTCGAGCAGCTTCGGATTGTCGATCTCCAGGCCGGCCGGCAGGGGATCGACCAGCAGGAGGCGCGCGGCCTCCGCCTTGGCCTCGGTGACCTTGAGCACCACCACGAGCCGGTCGTTCTGGCGCAGGCCGCCCGCCGGATCGACGGGGCTGCCGTCGAGGCGGTGGAAGCTCCGCTCGATCGTGTAGCCCTGCGCCGCCGCCGGCTCCGGCGCCAGGGGGCTGCCGTTGACGGTCACGGCGACCTGCACGGGGCCGCGGCCGGTATTGACTAGCTGCACGCCCTGGTCGCCCAAGCCCGCCTCCCGGTAGACCCGGGCGAGCATCCCGGTCTGGGGCGCGCCGTCCAGGGTGAACGACAGGGCGCCGCCCTCGTTGGACAGGCTCTCGGCGGCGAGCACCAGCCAGGCATTCTCCTGCGTGCTCGTCACCCGCTCAGCCTGCTGCTCCTCGCCGAGCACCGCCACCACCGGGCCCAGGGCCGCCTGGGTGAGCCCGCTCTCGGCCGCCAGGGTGATCAGCCCGGCCCCGTCGCGTAGGCGGGAGCCGTAATCGGTGCGGTACAGACCCCTGTCCCGTTCGCCGCGCAGCACGGCGAGGGCCGAATCCATCGCCCGGGCGGCCCGGCCCCGGTCGCCGAGCAGCGCCAGGGCGGCGGCGAGCTGCGCCCGTCCCAGCGCCGACGAGAAGGCGGCGAGCTTGGTGTCGGCGAGGTAGCGCAGGTCCCCCATCACCGGCCGGCCGTTCCGGGCGAGCACATAGGCCGCATAGGCGAGGTCGGCGCCGCCGTTGCGCACCTCGGTGGCGTTGGCCACGGCGTTGCGCAGGTAGTCGAGGGCCTGCGCGAACGCCTTCTGCGGCACCGGGACGTTGCGCTCCCGGGCGCGGGTGAGGAAATCGGTCACGTAGGCGTCGAGCCAGAGGTCGCCCGACCCCTGCGCCGACCACAGGCCGAAATCGCCGCTCGAATCCTGGCGGGCGAGGAGCCGCTCGACCGACTCGCGCACCCGCTCGTCCGCGCCCGCGTCGAGGGCGAGCTTCTCCAGGGCGGCGAGCTTGTTGACGTAGAGCAGCGGCATCGCCCGGCTCACCACCTGCTCGGAGCAGCCATAGGGATAGCGGTCGAGCGCCCGGAGCAGGGCCGCGACGTCGACCCCCGTCAGGGGCGTGGCCGAGAGGGAGACGCTGCCGGTCCCGGGCTGCAGGTCGGCGAGGAGGTCCGGCGTCAGCGTCAGACCCGCCCCGGGGGCGAGGCTGCGCACCGAGCGGCGCAGCAGGGCGCCGGTCCCCGGGGAGATCCCGAGGGCGAAGCTCTGGCTCAGCGGCGCGGTCAGCCCGGGGCCCGACAGGGCGAGGTCGAGCCGGGCGGTGCCCGGGCCGGCGGCGGTGAGCGGGATCGCGAACTGGCCCTTGGCCCCGGCCTCCAGCCGCAGCGTCTGCCGCAGGGCGCCGGCGCCGACCACGACCGGGCCCGCCGGGCTGAGATCGACCGTGTAGTCGCCCGCCTGCCCCTCGACGTTATCGAGGGCCACGAACAGGCGCGTGCGGTCGCCGGTGTCGAGGAAGCGCGGCAGCGTCGCCGCGAGCACGACCGGATCGCGGATGATCACGTCGGCCTGGGCCTGCCCGACCCGGTCGCCGCTCCAGGCGGTGACCATCACGCGGCCGGTGCCGTTGAAGGCCGGGAGCGGGAAGGTGACGGTGGCCGCCCCGTCCGGCCCCACGGTCACGACGCCGGAATACAGGGCCAGCGGCGCCTGGGTCGGGGGCGAATCGGCGAGTTCGGCGCCGCCCGCGTCGCCGCCGGAGCGGATCGCCCCGGCCGAGCCCTGCATGCCGTCGATCAGGTAGCCGTAGAGGTCGCGGAATTCCGGCCCCAGCGCCCTCTGGCCGAGGAAGTACTGGGTCGGATCCGGCGCCGCGTAGCGGGTCAGGTTGAGGATGCCGACATCGACCAGGGCCACGGTGATCCGCGCCGGCTCGCCGGCCTTCAGCCCGGTGAGCTGGACCGGCAGAGTCAGGTCCTGGCGCGGGCGTGCCCGCTCGGGCGCCGTCACGGCGACGCCGAGGCTGCGCCGCGCCCGGTCCACCGAGAACCACGCCAGCCCCAGCGCCCGGCCGGGCAGGCGCTTGGCCGCCTGGTCGAGGGGCCGGTAGGCGGAGGCCACCAGATAGGCGCCCGCACCCCATTCGGCCTTCACCGGCAGGCTGACCGTGGTGCCGCCCTCCGGCACGCCGACCTCCAGGGTCTCGTGCACCCGGTCGCTGACCACCATCAGGCTGGCCTGCCCCCTGAACTTCGGGCTCAGCCTGGCCCGCAGCGTGTCGCCGGCCGCGTAGGCGGGTTTGTCGAGGGTCAGGTCGAGGAGGTCGGGCGCGTCCGCCGTCTCCGAGCCGCCCCAGCCCACCTCGAAACCGAGGCTCGCGCCCGCCTCGGGGGCGCCCGGGGCCGAGACCTCCAGGCGGTAGCGGCCGAGGCTCACCGGGGCCTCGATCCGGCCCGGCGCGCCGGCCTTCAGGTCGACGGTGCCGTCGGCCACCCGCCGGGCCGTCTTGACCGCCTCGAACGACCAGCGCCCGTCCGCCCGGTACCATTGATAGGACTGGTCGATCCGCGACAGGGTCCAGCTCACCCCCGGCCGGGCAAGGAGCGCCCCCTCGGGCGTCGCGAGCACCACGTCGAACCCCGCGATCCCGCCGTCCTTGAGATCCGCGAAGCCCTTGCGCAGGGCCAGCACCGGATGATCCGGAAGGATCGGCAGGGTCAGGCTGCGCGACAGGGCCCGGCCGCCGGGCTCCCCCACCGCCAGGGTGATCTTCGCCTCCAGGGCGCGCGGTGCAGCAACCACCGGCACCGGTACCGCCACGGCGACACTACCCTGCGCGTCGGTGGTCGCGCGGTCCTGAAGCTCCTGCGTAACCGGCTCGACGGCCTCGTCGTCGAGGCCGATGGCATAGCCCTCAAGCCCCGCGATGCCGCTCGCCGCGGCGGCCTGGACCACGACGCTGCCTGACACGTCGAGATCCGCCCCCGGGGCGCCGTAGAGGTAGCGCGCGGCGACGTCGACCTGCGCCGCCTCGCCCCGGCGCAGGGCCGGCTGCCGGGGCTTCAGGCTCACCTCCAGCCGTTCGGGGACGTAATCCTCCACGAGGAAGCTGGTCTCGCCGATCGCGGGCGCCTTCGGGTCGGTGTAGGCGGTGACCCGCCAGGTGCCGTGCATGGAGCCCGACAGGAGCGGCAGCGGCAGCGCCCGGCCGCCGAGCCCCTGGTCGGGCACCGAGACGCGCCGGTACTCGACGCCGTCCGGCCGCTTCACCACCAGGGTCAGCGGCAGGTCCGGGACCGCCGCGCCGCGGGGGTCGCGCAGGAGGGCGGTGAGCTGGACGGTCTCGCCCGTCCGGTAGACCCCGCGCTCCGGGAACAGGTAGGCGTCGAGGCCGCCGGCCTCGGGCCGGCCCTTCACGCCGCGGTCGGTGAGGTCGAAGGCGCCGAGGTTGAGGTCGAGGAAGCCGTAATCGTCGCCCCGTTGGGCGACCACGAGGCTCGGCGCCGTCCCGCCCTCCCCGCGCGCCAGCCCCGGATCGAAGGCGGCGTGCCCCTGCGCGTCCGTCGTGCGCGTGCCCAGCACCTCGTTGTTGCGGGCGATCAGCCGGATCTCGGCGCCCGGCATGACCTGCGCGGAGGCGAGCGAGCGCAGGACCACGTGGACCCCGTCCCGGCCCTTGGTCGCGGTCAGCCCCAGATCCGAGACCACGAACCACTGGGTCGCCTGGGCGTCGTAGCCCGCGTCGTCCGACGCGGCCGTGCCGGTGGGACGGGCCAGCATCACGTAGATCCCGGGCTCCAGCTTGCCGACGGCCTGCAGGACCGGGAAGGCGGTGACCGCCTCCTGGTTCAGCTCGGCCGTGGCGGTGTCGAGGGTGCCCGTCCAGACGCGCACGCCCTTCTCGGACGCGATCGTCCGGGCGGTGGCGCCGCTGAGCTGACCGAGGAAATCCTCGGAGCGCAGGGTCGGCAGCAGGCCGCGGTCGCCGATGCGCAGCACCTCGACGTCGAGCTTGGCGGCGTTCACCGTGACCAGGGGCACCCCCGCCTGGCCCGTGCGCGGCAGGACGTAGTTGCGGCCGGTGAAGCGCACCTGCGGGGCGCGGTCGCGTACGTAGATCTCGTAGTCGGCGGCCTTGAGCAGGCTCTCGCCGATCGCCGAGGGCAGGCCCTGGCGCAGGACGATGGCGTAGCGACCGCCATGCCTGAGCCCGTCGACGCAGATCTGGGAGCCCTCCCCGGTCACCGCGGCCGCGCTGCTGCCCGACACGGCCACGAAGGGGGCGAAATCCGTCTTGGGCCTCACGGCTTCCGAGAAGGTGAAACAGGCGCGCGGGGCCGCCCCGTCGGCATCGACCGTGTAGGCGAGGATGCGGAAGCCGTGCGCGGCCCGCAGCGTCTCGTAGGTCGCGCGGACGGCACCGTCGTCGGCCAGCGCCAGGCTCGCCGCGTAGGCATCGAGGGCCGGGCGCCAGAGTTCCTGCTCGGCCTGCGTGGCGCCCAGCAGCGCCAGGGACGCCGCGGCGTCGCCGGCCGAAGCGGCGCGCTCGTAGGCTTGGTAGGCGGCGGCCGTCGCCCGATCGCGCAGGCGTGCCCGGCCCTGATCGTCGTTCTCGTCCAGCGTGGGGGCGGCCGCGGCGGCCGCGCGCGCGTAGGCCTGCCAGTTGCGCGGATCGGCCGGGTCGGCCGTCACCGCGGCGGCGAGCGGCGCGAGGGCCTCGTCCGGCTTGTCGGCGGCGAGCAGCGCCTGGCCGGCGGCGCGGGACTGGGCGGCCGGCCGGAGCGGACCGCCGGCCTCCCCCTTGAGTGCCGTCTCGAGGCGGATCGCCTCGCTGGCGAGGTCGGTCCGGACGAAGGTTTTGGAGAACGGCGCGGCGGCCGCCGGCCGCGGGGCGGTGCGGGCCGCCGGCGCGGTCTGGGCGAGGGCCGGTGCGGCGGCGCATCCGAGCAGAAGCAGGACACCCGCGAGCCGTCCGAGTCGCGCCATCAGCTTGTCCCCCGAGCCTGTCCCCGAAGTGTCGCCTCCCCGATGATTCGCTCCCGGGGCCGTCGCTCGGGAGCCTAGCACCGACGGAGGGCGCAGCAACGCTTCGGGCCCCGGGGACCCGATCGGGGCCGCTCAGAACGCCTTCAGGACCTGCTCGGTATGCTCGACCGCCACCGGCCCGGCGAAGCAGTGGGAGACCAGGGCGCGGTAATCCTGCCAGGGTTGCGAGCCGGTGAAGTCCTTGGTGTGGGCCTCCAGCGTGTCCCAGTGGATCATCAACCGGTAGCGCTGCGGATGCTCGATGGAGCGCCGCACCTCGAAGGCCCGGCAGCCCTTGGCCTGCCTGAAGATGGCGGAGGCCTCGGTGATGCCCGCCTCGAATGCGGCTTCCATACCCGGCTTGATCTCGATCTGCGCGATTTCGAGGATCATGATGTGACGTTCCTCTCTCAGGTCCGAAGGGGGCGGCCGAGCTTGGCCGCCAGGATGCGCTGCGGGCTCAAGGACGGGTCGGCCTGGGCGGTGACCGGCAGGTAGGCGGTCTGTTCCAGCATGTAGCGGCCGCCCATGGCCCCGTGCATCACGAGGTCCGAGAAGGTCACCCAGGTCGCGCCGGGCTGGAATTCCACGTCGGCCTGGGGTGCCTCGGCCTGGTAGGTCTCGTCCTGCTTGAGGGCGTCGTGCAGGTGCAGCATCAGGTGGTCGTATTCCGAGCGCTTGGCCTTGGTGATGCGGAGCGCCGCGAGCAGGCGGGCCGGGAGCGGCGCGTAGCCCGGCAGCCGCGGCAGGAATTTTTGCGCCATCGACCCGAAATCCTCGCCGACGCGCCAGCGGCGCGGCTCCCCCGACGGGTTGATGTTGCGGAACACCCGCAGGATCCGCTTCTCGCCGATCGGGTTCGACGGGAAGGCGTCGACGTGGAGCCGGGTGTCGTCGCGCCGCCAGCTGAGCTTGCGCTGATCCACGTCGAAGGGGCGGTAGGAGGTGCCGGCGAGGCTGACCCGGTCGGCGTAACCGGGCAGGTAGGTGCCGATCAGGTCCCGGGCGAAGGCGCGGTACCGGATCAGGAGCTGGCGCAGGGCCTCCTGCTCCTCCGGGGTGCCGGCCGCCCCGCGCAGCTCTGCGGCCTCACCGCGGATGCTGACGTTCTTGGCCTTGCCGTCCGCGAAGGGCCGCGCGGTGAACCGGCGCTCGAAATCGCTGAACGGGAAGGGCAGGTCCGGGAACAGCAGCACCGCCCCGGCCTCCAGCTCCCGGGCCAGGGAGCCCTGCGTCTCGCCGGGGACGACGGTGCGGATCGGGCTGATCATCGTGTGCGGGCTGGCGCTGCCGGAACGGGTCGGCCCCCTGTAGCCGAGCCGCCGCGGGGACACCAGGGGCGGCGGTCCGGCGCCATTTCCGGTGGATGACACCGTCCGTCCACCGACACGGGGGCGGGCGCCCGTCCCGGGTGCTTGCGCAACGGTCGCGTTCCCGGCACGTTCTCGCACCAGTACCGGCCCCTGAGCCCGGCGGAGGATGGCGCCGATGGCGACCCTGAAGGAATTCGAGGAAGCCCTGCGCGAGCACGGCATGAACATGGCGCTGGCGCTTCTGGAGCGCCTGCGCGAACGCGACCGCGCGACCCGCACGGTCAAGCCGGCCCGGCGTTTGACCGGCCAGAAGATGACTCCGGAGCTGGCCCGATCAATCCTGGACCTGCATGCGACGACCGGCATGACCCAGCAGGAGATCGCCTTCAAGGTCGGGGTCAATCAGGGCCGGGTCAACGAGGTGATCAAGCGCGGCAAGTGGCTGACCGACGATCCGAGCGCCCCGGAGGCGGTGGCCCGCGACAGGGCGGTCGCCCGGATGCGCGGCGACCCGAAGCCGAAGAAGCCCGCCGCCGCGGCGCGTCCCAAGGAGCGCAAGACGGCGGCCCCGAAGGCGCGCAATCAGGGCCAGCTGGCGCTGGGGGATCTGTAGGAGACGGCGAGAGGGTTTGGTCGCCCCTCCTAACAGACCCCTTCATCCTGAGGTGACCGCGAAGCGGGCCTCGAAGGAGGGCTCCAGGGATCGCGGCGCCATCTCGAGGGCTCCTTCGAGGCCTCCGCTCTGCTCCGGCACCTCAGGATGAGGTGGTTGGATGGGATGACGGCACCGGGGCACTCCGGTCCGCTTACCCCGCAGGCGCGAAATGTCCGCGGTAGCGGGCGCCGATCGCCTCCACCGGCAGCGTCACGAACACGTCGGTGGTGCCGAACTGGCGGTCGATCACCGCGCCGTCGCCGAAGGTGGCGCCGAGGCGCAGGTAGCCCTTGATCAGGGGCGGCAGTGCCTGCAGGGCGGCCTTGGGGTCCACCGCCTCGCGCGGCAGACGATCCATCGCCACCGCGCGCTCCGGCAGCGGCCGCACCCGCCAGCCCTCGGGGGCGCGGGCATGGTGGTGGAGGAAGGCGAGCGGCAGGGCCAGCCGGTCCGGATCGGTGCCCTCCAGGCTGGCGCAGCCGATCAGCGCGTCGATCCGGTGGTGCAGGACGTAGGCGTAGATCCCCTGCCACAGGAGTTCGACGGTGCGCTTGCTCCGGTAGGGCTTGAGCACGCAGGAGCGGCCCAGTTCCAGGAGTCGCCGGTGGCCCTGGGCCGCCAGCAGCGGCGCGAGGTCGTACTCGCCCTCGGAGTAGAATCCGGCATGGCGCTCCGCCACGTCACTGCGCAGCAGGCGATAGGTCCCGACCACCTTGGGCCGGTGCTCGACGAACGGCTTCTTCCGCCGCTTGGCCCCGTGGTCCAGGACGAGGAGGTGGTCGCAGAGCGCGTCGTAGGCATCGGCGTCCCGGCGCGACAGGGCCGCGAGCCCGGTGGGGACCGCCGACATCTCCTCGTAGAACACCTTGAAGCGCAGGCGCTGCGCCCGGCGGATCTCGGACTTCCTGGTCGCCAGCCGCACTTCGAGGTTGCCGATCCGGCCCAGGCTGCGGCCCTCGAACGGTTCGGGCAGGCGGATCGCCTGCTCGGCCGACAGGATTTCGGCGATGCCGGCCGGGCCGCCCGCGAGGTCCCGGCGATGCATCTGCCGGCGGCGCAGCTTCGCGATCGGCGCGCCGACGCCCCATTGCACGCCCCTGTGCCAGCCGGCTCCGAGCGCGCTGTAGGCTCCGCGGGCGAGATTGGCGACCATGGTCCGGTTCACTCCGGGCGCGCGTCATGCGCCGCTTCGCCGGAAACAGAGCACGAAGCGCACACGCGATTATGACAGCCGACACATGAAAAGCCCCGGCCGGGCGGCCGGGGCGCTTCAGAGCTTTGCAAGAGGGTCCGAAGCTCGCGTGCGGGCGGGATCAGGCCGCCTGCTGGACCGCATCCTTGCGGACGTCACCCTCGATCACCGGGGCGCCGGCGCGGCCCGCCGTGGCGATCTGGATGCGGCGCGGCTTCTTCGCCTCCGGAACCTCGCGGACGAGGTCGATGTGGAGGAGGCCGTTCTCCAGGGCCGCACCCGTCACCTGGACGTGGTCGGCGAGCTGGAAGCGGCGCTCGAAGGACCGGGCCGCGATGCCCTGATGCAGGAACTCGGCCTTGGACTCGGCCGTGCGCTCGCCCTTCAGCGTGAGCGCGTTCTCCCGCACCTCGATCGACAGGTCGGACTCGGTGAAGCCGGCGACCGCGACGGTGATGCGGTAGGCGGTCTCGCCGGTGCGCTCGATGTTGTAGGGCGGGTAGGTGGGCGCAGCCTCGGCGCTGGCGAACTGGTCGAGGGCGGAGAACAGCCGGTCGAAGCCGACGGTGGAGCGATAGAGGGGGGCGAGGTCGAACTGACGCATGACATATCCTCGTGTGAGCAACATGTTGGATCGGTCCGCCCGAAGGGGCCGGACCCGTCTCTCGTGCCGCCCGGAGGCCGGCACGGGTGAGATATCGGGAGGGAAAAATCGGGCTTCAAGTGGCCGCGCCATGGCGGCCGGCGGGATTTTTTCGCTACGATCCGGCGGTGGACCGACGTGCTGAGGTGGGCCCGTGAGACGCTTCGACGGTGAGACCGGGGGAGAGCCGCCGCTGCTGACCCTGCGCGGCACGCCCGACAACCCGGTGCCGCCGGGCGGCACGCTGATCGCGGTGGGCACGCGCGACGATTGCACCCTGCGGGCGGCCTACTGGCCTGCGGCGACCCGGACCTGCCGGGGCACGGTCTGCCTGCTGCAGGGCCGGGCCGAGTTCATCGAGAAGTATTACGAGACGATCCACGACCTGCGCGCCCGCGGCTTCGCGGTCGTGGCCTTCGACTGGCGCGGCCAGGGCGAGTCGGACCGGCGGGTGGACGATCCGCACAAGGGTCACGTCGCCCGCTTCGACGATTACCGGCTCGACCTGAGGGCCGTGGCCGAGACCGTGCTGGTGCCGCTGATGCCGGAGCCGCATATCGGCCTCGCGCACTCCATGGGCGGCTGCGTGGCGCTCCTGGCGGCGCTCGACGGCGCGCTGCCGTTCCGCCGCCTCGTGGCGCTGGCGCCGATGCTGTCGATCCGGATGATCCGCTGGCCGGCGGGGGCGGCCCTGCTCTCGCGGGGCCTGCACCGCCTCGGGCTCGGGGGCCGCTACATCCCGTTCGGCAAGCCGGTCTCGATCGCCACCAACCCCTATGCCGGCAACCGTCTCTCGCGGGATCCCGTCCGCTACGCCCGCAACGCCGCCGCGGCCCGGCAGGTCGGTGCCGGCGCCGTGGGCGACCCGACGATCGCGTGGCTCTCCGAGGCGTTCCGGGCGATGGCGCGCCTGCGCGACCCGCGGGCGGCCCCGCGCATCGCCGTGCCGACCCTGATCGTCGCGTCGGGGGCCGACCCGGTCTGCGGCACCCCCGATACAGAGCGCTTCGCCGCGCGGCTCAAGGCCGGGCACATCCTGGTCCTGCCGGATTCGCGCCACGAGATCCTGTCCGAGCGCGACGCGATCCGGCAGGATTTCTGGGCGGCCTTCGAGGCGTTCGTGCCGGGCTCCCCCCTGCCCTCCCACGCGGAGGTCGCCACGCACGCCGCGGTGCCGGTGGCCTGACGGGGTTTCGAAAGGGCGAGCCCTTTCGCGGGTGCAGGGCAGCGCCCTGCTGGGCTCGGGCGAAGCCCGACATCGGGGTTTCACCCCGATACCCCACCAAAGGGCTCGCCCTTTGGGATCCCAAAGACTTCAGCCGCCCAGATCCGGATCGATGTCGCGGGGGCGCACGAACCGGTCCAGGCGCCCCTGCCCGGGGGCGATCTCGGCCCAGCGTTCCGTGTCGAAATCGATCACCACGTAGGCGGCGGTCGGAAATTCGAGGGCCAGGCGGTTGCGGGCGTCGCGCGGCCCCTCCCCGGCGAGGTCCGCGGCGAGGTCGCCCAGCCCCGGATTGTGGCCGACGACCATCACCGTGGCCGCCGTGTCGGGCGCCGCCCCGATCACCGCCAGGATCCGGTGTGCCGGCGCCTCGTAGATCTCCGGCTGCCAGCGGGTCTCGGGGTCGCCGAGCGCGGCCGCCATCGCCGCCCAGGTCTCCCGGGTGCGCTGGGCCGTCGAGACCAGGGCGAGGTCCGGACGCAGCCCGTCCTGCGCGAGACGGGCGCCCACCGCCGGCGCCGCCCGCCGGCCCCGGGGGTTGAGCGGACGTTCGCGGTCGGCGACGCCCGCCGGTCGGTCCGACTTGGCGTGCCGCAACAGGATCAGCCTGCGCATGACGTGAGCCCCTGGCCAGAAATCCGGACCGGCGCCGCGGTCTCGCCGGGCCGGGTTAGCCGAAAGCGCGGCGCGCGGGAACCGCGGCGGTTCGGATGTCAGCCGCCCCGCTGCTCCCGCCGCATCATGAAGGCGAGCTTCTCGAACAGGCTGACATCCTGCTCGTTCTTCAGGAGCGCCCCGTGCAGCGGCGGGATCAACTTGCGGCCGTCCTGCTCGCGCAGGGTCTCGGGGGCGATGTCCTCGGAGACGAGGAGCTTCAGCCAGTCGAGCAGCTCCGAGGTCGAGGGCTTCTTCTTGAGGCCCGGCACCTCGCGCATCGCCAGGAAGGTCCGCAGGGCCTCCTCGACGAGGCGGTGCTTGAGGCCTGGATAATGGACGTCGACGATGCGCTGCAGCGTCTCGGCGTCCGGAAACGTGATGTAGTGGAAGAAGCAGCGGCGCAGGAACGCGTCCGGCAGCTCCTTCTCGTTGTTCGACGTGATGATCACGATCGGCCGGCGCACGGCCTTCACGGTCTCGCCGGTCTCGTAGACGTGGAACTCCATCCGGTCGAGTTCGGTCAGGAGGTCGTTGGGGAACTCGATGTCGGCCTTGTCGATCTCGTCGATGAGCAGGACCGGCCGCTCGGGCGCGGTGAACGCCTCCCACAGCTTGCCGCGGCGGATGTAGTGGCCGATCTCAGAAACCCGCTTGTCGCCGAGCTGCGAGTCGCGCAGCCGCGAGACCGCGTCGTACTCGTAGAGGCCCTGCTGGGCCTTGGTGGTCGACTTGATGTTCCAGACGATCAGCGGGGCGTTCAACCCCTTGGCGATCTCCTCGGCCAGCACGGTCTTGCCGGTGCCCGGCTCGCCCTTCACCAGGAGCGGCCGTTCCAGGACCACGGCGGCGTTGACCGCGGCGGTGAGGTCGGGGGTCGCGACGTAGGACTCGGTTCCGGAAAATCGCATCGCGCTCTCGGAGAAACTGGCCTGGACGCAACCGGTAGCGCGTGGCGACGCCGCCCCGCAAGCGAGCCGGGCCTAACCCTTCTCGTGCCAGACGCAGTTCCGGGCCAGGATCTCCAGGTTCACGTCGGATTTCTGCGGCTGCGGCAAGGTCTTGCCGTCCATGGCGAGGTCGATCTTGATCTCGACCTGACCCTTGGACTCGTTGGAGCGGCGGGAGAAGTAGCAATATTGCTGGTAGGGCTGGTCGGCATTGTCCTTGAAGTTCCAGCCGGTCACGATCTGCCCGTCGAGGTAGGGCACCTGCTTGAACACCGTGAAGGTGGTGTTCACCGCCGCCTTCGAGGCCGGGGCGGCGTCGCTGCCGAGCTGCGCCCGGGTGGGCGTCGGCGTGCCTCCGCCCATCTTGGGCAGGCCCTCGAGCTTGAGGGTGTTGTCGGTCAGCGTGACCTCGCCCTTGGTCTTGAGGGTCACGTCCGAGAGCGCGGTCTGCATGGCGGCGGCGATCTTCTCCGCCGCGGTGTCGAACTGGTTGAGCGTCGCCCAGCCATAGGCCGCCGCCCCGACGCCGATGCCCGCGAGGCACGCGAAGGCGCCGAAGCCGAGCGCCCGGAACAGGAAGGCGCGGGCGGCGACGTAGCTTGAGTCCGCCCGCAGCCGGGAATTCACCTGCTGGGCGAGGGCGACGTTCTCCGGCGTGCCGTTGGCGACGTAGTTCATGCGCCGGCTCCCGCGGCCGGGAGGGTCTGGCCCGGATGGGTCTGTCCGGGCAGGGCCTGCTGGCCCGGTACGGGCCGGTTCATCGGGATCACCGCGCCCGAGGCATTGGCCGCCCGGGGCAGGATCGGCTCAGGATTCGAGCGCAGGGCGTCGGCGATGGCGTCCAGCATGTAGGGGGCGGCCTCCGGGTTCACGGCGGCGCCGAGGTCGTCCTCGTCCATGAAGGTCCGGCGGGTGGAAACCGCGCACAGCGCCAGGATCGTCGACGCGAAGGCGGCGCAGAGGGCCGGCACGAACACGAAGATCCGCAGGAAGGCGTGGACCTGGCGCTCGCTCACGTCGATCGGGTCGACCCCGTAGACCATGGCGGTGAAGGAGTGGAGCTGCGAGCGGTTGACCGCGTTGCGGTAGGCCTGCTCGGCATCGGCCACGTGCCGGTCGGCGGCCCCGGGATCGAGGGCCGCCCGGGCCTTGCGGGCCTCCTCGAGGTTCTTGATCAGCGCGGCGCGGTCCGTTGAGGCCTTGGTGACTCCCGCCGAGAGGGCGGCCACCCGCGGGTCGGCCAGGCATTTCAGGTTCTGGTACTTCCGGCCCTTGCTGTTGGTCCCGAAGACCCGCTCGCAGCGCTGGGCCGGCAGGCCGGCGAGCTGCTGGGCGTTGTCGGAGGCGCGCTTCTCGATCTGGTCAAGCTCGGCCGTGTACTGCGCCACGCGCTCGTCGGCCGCCTTGATGCGGTCGCCGATCGTGGCGCGGTCGGCCTGAGCGTCCTTCAGGGCGGTCTTGGCCTTGGCGGCCTCCATCAGGCGCGGGTGGAACATCATCTCGCCGAGCTGCGACACCGACTTGGTGGTCACGCCGGCGGCGAAGACGATGCCGAGCACGGCGAGGGCGCGCACGAAATACGAGCGCTGGGTGCGGGCCAGGATGCCGAGGGGGACCCGGCACAGCTCCACGGCGGCGTAGACCAGGGGCGCCAGCAACATGAAGTAGAACGCGTGCCAGTCGCCGTCGCTGTACACGCTGGCGAATAGCCACGCGCCCCAGAGCGAGGCGCCGATCACCATGAACTCGACGAGGTAGGCGATCGCCACGTAGCCCCACTTGACGCGGTAGCCCCGGTCGATGTGCCGCTGGTGGTGCCAGCGGTCGGATTCGAGTCTCCATTCCCGCTGCTCGCGCTTGCGGTCGCGGCTCGGAGGGGCGGCCGGGCCGGAGAAAATCGATTTGATGGAAATCATCGGCCTCGTCGCATCCATCGGGTCCAGTCCCGGGCACGGCCCGCCCACGCTTAACCCTCGGTTAACTCCCGCGTGTATGCGTGCATTGTGCCGATTTTGGGCCGCGTTGCACGCCTCGACCGTCCGGGCGCCTGTGGGCACCGGTCCGGTGGCCGAAATGTCTCACCCGGATCGTGTATCCGGCTTGTGTCAGATCGCACGCGGCCGGCCGCGCCGGCGCCGAAACCGGTTGCCCGCCGGGCGGAGGCGACCCATGATCGCGCAGCCGTGATCGGCGCCTGCTCCGTCCCGAACAGCGAGGTTCGATCCGCCGCCGATGCCAGAGCTCCACGCCGGCTCCTACAAGGAAGCGATCCTGTTCCTCGTCACCGCGGGCATCGTGGTGCCGCTGTTCCACCGTCTGCGGATCTCGCCGGTGCTCGGCTTCATCGGCGCCGGCGCCCTGCTGGGACCCTACGGCCTCGGGCGCTTCGCCGACGATCATCCCTACGTGCACCTCTTCACCATCGGCAACCGCACGGAGATCGCGCATCTCGCCGAGTTCGGCGTGATCTTCCTGATG
>NZ_JAKSYC010000274.1 GCF_022829585.1 Methylobacterium sp. J-026 | reverse complement strand
GCGACCGCTCGACAGCGCGCGCCTCTGCCCGACTTGGTCGGCGTCCTGCGCCCCGACCAGGCCTGGGGCCCGGCTCAGCTCTCCGCCGCCACCCACGAGTTGAACATCGGCCACCTGTCGACTCCGGCCGCCGTCGCCGGCGGCGTCGCTGCCCCCGCCATCCCGCACACCAACAGCGAGCTGGGCTCGGCAGCGCCCGGCAGCCTGAAGTTCAGCGACCCGTTCATCGCGCCGGGCGACGCCCTGTGCCTGCATGTCGCCTACGACGAAGGCTCGCAGCTCACGACCCTCGACTCCGTCC
>NZ_JAKSYC010000062.1 GCF_022829585.1 Methylobacterium sp. J-026 | reverse complement strand
ATCGTGGCCATGCTGGCGCTGCTCGGCGCCCGGCAGGCGCGGCCGGGGACGTGGAAGGCGCTGCTGCTGGTGGTCGGGCTCGTGGGCGCGGCGCTGCTCTATGGCGACGGGGCGATCACCCCGGCGATCTCGGTGCTGTCGGCGGTCGAGGGCTTGAAGGTCGATGCGCCCGCGCTCGGTCCCTACGTGGTGCCGATCACCCTGGTGATCCTGATCGGGCTGTTCCTGGTGCAGCACAAGGGCGTGGCCGCCATCGGCCGGGTGTTCGGGCCGGTCATGATGGTCTGGTTCGTAGTCCTGGTCCTTCTGGCTGTTCCAAGCATCCTGCGCACGCCGGAAATCCTGGCGGCGGCCAATCCCTGGCGGGCCGTCGACTTCCTGCTCCATGCCGGCTGGCACGTCAGCTTCCTTATGCTGGGTGCGGCCTTCCTGGCGGTGACCGGCGGCGAGGCGATGTATGCCGACCTCGGCCATTTCGGCGCCCCTGCGATCCGGATCGCGTGGTTCGGCCTCGTTCTGCCCGCGCTCCTGATCCACTATTGCGGGCAGGGTGCGCTGATCATCGCCGATCCGGGCGCCATCGAGAACCCGTTCTACCTGCTTGCCCCGGACTGGGCGCATTATCCGCTGGTCGCCCTCTCCGGGATGGCGACGGTGATCGCCTCGCAGGCGGTGATCTCGGGGGTGTACTCGCTGACCCAGCAATCGATCCAGCTCGGCTTCATGCCGATGATGCGGGTGGTCCATACCGACCAGGAGGAGCGTGGCCAGATCTACGTGCCGGGCGTGAACTGGCTGCTCGCCGCCGCGACGCTCACCGCCGTCGTGGTGTTCGGTTCGTCCGACGCCCTGGCCGGCGCCTACGGGATCGCGGTCTCGGCGCTGATGGGCATCACGACGCTGCTCGCCGCCCTGATCGCCCTGCGGTGGGGCTACAATCCGATTCTGGTGTTCGCCGTAAACGGCTTCTTCCTCGCCATCGACGCTGTGTTCTTCGCTGCCAACAGCGTGAAGATCCTGGAGGGCGGCTGGTTTCCGCTGCTGCTCGCGGGGGCGGTCGCCTTCCTGATGCTGACCTGGATGAAGGGCAACCACATCCTCGAATCCGTGCGCGAGACCATGCGCATGCCCGAGGCGACCTTCCTGGGCCGCCTCGCCTCGCATCCGCCCGTGACCCTGCCCGGCACTGCGGCCTTCCTGACCGCCGCCACAGAGGGGATCCCCATGGCGCTCGGCCGTCTGGTGGAGCGCAGCCGCTGCCTCCACGAGCGGATCCTGCTGATCACCGTCTTCTACGAGGAGGCCCCGGTAATCCCGGCGAGCGAGCGGGCGCAGGTGACCCTCGTCGCCCAGGGCATCCGCAAGGCGATCTCGAAATACACCCCCGGCATGGAGCGCGTCGTCCTGCGCTACGGCTTCATGCAGACGGCCTCGATTCCCGAGGGGCTGCAATGCGCCGTGGCGAGCGGCCTGCTGCCGCCGGAATACCTGGAGGACATGACCTACTTCGTCGGCCACGAGGTGGTCATCCCGTCTCCGACCCGTCCCGGCATGGCCCCCTGGCGGGAGGGCCTGTTCGCCTTCATGAAGCGCAACGCTGAGCGCACCGGTGCCCATTTCGGCCTGCCGACCCGTCAGATCGTCGAGGTGGGGACCGAGATCGAGATCTGAGCGGACGGCCGACGGAGCGATTGATAGGGTGCAATTCGTGCATTATCAGGGACCGACCCGGTCTCCGGTGGACGCGTCGTGCCGACGTTTCATCACTTTGACGGATTCCGAATCGAGGTTCGGTCGCGGGACCATAGCCCGCCCCACTTCCATATGATCGGCCCCGATTTCCACGCCCTCGTCGATATCCGCTCCCTGCAGGTGATCCGGGGGACGTACAACCGGAAAGCCCTGGCCGAAGTGGTGGCCTGGGCAGCCGGGCAGACCGAAGCGTTGATGATCGAGTGGAGGCGCCTCAATGAGCGCGGATGAGATCGTGACCGTCGGTCGGCCCCTGCCGACGCTGGCCAGCGTCACGCCGGCAGACGCACCCTATACGGTGCTGGTGAGCTGGGCTGACGGCGCCCGACGCGGGCGATGCGACAGGGTCGATCTCGCCCCCGTGATCTTCACGCTGAAGGTGTTCCGTCCCCTGCGGGATGGGACGATCCCGTTCGACACGGTGCGGCTGGGCGCATGGGGCGGTTCGATCCGATGGGAGGGCAACGACGATCTCGATATCGGGGCAGAGACGGTCGAGGATCTGGCCGAAGCGGCAATGACAAACGCGGAGTTCTCGGATTTCCTCCGGCGCAACGGGTTGACCCTCGACGCGGCGGCAGCCCAACTCGGCATCGCGCGTCGCCGCGTCGCCTACTTCGCCAAGGACCGGGAGATACCACGCTACATCGCTCTGGCCTGTCGACACTTAGACCAGGTTCTGCGGCCGGGACGCTGAGAGGGGCGCAGCTTCACCGCCGGTTCGGTTCGAGAGCATCGCCATTGCGCGCGTGCCGTCTCCGCGGGAGCGCCTCAACGCGCTCAACGGATTGAAAACCGCGGCGTTCGCAAGCATATGGCCCCCGCGAATTTCCCTATGCGGAGGCATCACCCGTGAGCGAGACGATCGAGCGACACGAGTTCGGGGCGGAGGTAGGCCGGCTCCTCGACCTCGTCGTGCATGCGCTCTATTCCGACCGCGAGATTTTTCTGCGCGAACTCGTCGCCAACGCCGCCGACGCCATGGACCGGCGCCGGTTCGAGGCGCTGACCTCGGCGGCGAGCGCCCTGCCGCCGGACGCGAAAGTCCGCATCGCCCCCGACAAGGAGGCGCGCACCCTCACCGTCTCGGATGCCGGCATCGGCATGAGCAAGGAAGATCTCGCCGCCAATCTCGGCACCATCGCCAAGTCCGGCACCCGGGCCTTCTCGCAGACGCTGGAGACCGCTAAGGCGGAGGATCGGCCGAGCCTGATCGGCCAGTTCGGCGTCGGCTTCTACTCGGCCTTCATGGTGGCCGACCGGGTCACCGTCACGTCGCGCCGGGCCGGCAGCGACGAGGCTTGGACCTGGGCGTCCGAGGGCCAGGGCAGCTACACGCTGGAACCCGTCGCGCGGTCTGAGCCCGGCACCGACATCGTGCTGCATCTCAAGGCGGATGCCGACGAGTACCTGGAGCCCTATCGTCTCGACCACCTCGTGCGGAAATGGGCTGACTTCATCACCGTGCCGATCGCGGTCGTGCGCGATGGTAAGGACGAATCGGCCAACCAGGCGACCGCCCTCTGGCGCAAGGCGAAGTCCGAGGTCACCGAGGAGCAGTACGACGAATTCTACCGCGCCCTCGGCATGAACTTCGACAAGCCCTGGGCCACGCTGCACTGGCGCGCCGAGGGGCAGCTCGAATTCTCGGCGCTGCTGTTCGTGCCCGGCGCAAAGCCGTTCCAGGCCCTCGACAACGACCGGCAGAGCAAGGTCCGCCTGCATGTCCGGCGGATGTTCATCACGGACGAGGCTGAGCTTCTGCCGCCTTGGCTGCGCTTCGTCCAGGGCGTCGTCGACACCGAGGACCTGCCCCTCAACGTCTCCCGCGAGATGCTGCAATCGACGCCGGCGCTGGCCCGGATCCGCCGGGCCGTGACCGGCCGCGTCGTGTCCGAACTCGCGAGCCGGGCGAAGGACGCCGAGGGCTATCAGCCGTTCTGGGAGAATTTCGGCGCCGTGCTCAAGGAGGGCATCTACGAGGATTTCGAGCGCCGGGCCGAGATCGCACCGCTCCTGCGCTTCCATTCCTCTGCGGTTGAGGGCTGGACCTCGCTTCCCGACTACGTGTCCCGGATGAAGGACGGCCAGGAGGCGATCTACTACCTCGTCGCCGACGATGCCGAGGCGCTGCGTTCCTCGCCCCAGCTCGAGGGCTTCAAGGCGCGTGGTCTGGAGGTGCTGCTCCTCTCCGATCACGTCGATGCCTTTTGGCCGGATCAGCTCGGCACCTTCGCGGAGAAGCCGCTCCGCTCGATCACCAAAGGCGGCCTCGACCTGTCGAAATTCGCCCCGGAGGGCGAGCAGCCGGAGACACCGGATGGGCTCGACGCCTTCGTGGCCGCCGTCAAGGCGGCGCTCGGTGCCGAGGTCTCGGACGTACGCACCACGGACCGGCTGGTCGATTCGGCGGTGGTCCTGTCGGCCGGCACCGGCGGCCCCGACCTCCAGATGCAGCGGCTGATGCGCCGCGCCGGGCGGGCCGGGGCCGGACAGCCGGTTCTGGAGATCAACCCGCGTCATCAACTGATTCGCGCGCTCGCCGCTTCGCCCGAATCGGAGGTGCCGCAGGCCGCCGGAACCCTGCTCGATCTCGCCCGCATCCAGGACGGCGACAGCCCGCGCGACCCGGCGGCCTTTGTCCGGACGGTGGCGGCGGCCCTGGCGGAGACCCGCAGCGCCTAGGCCTGGGGGCCGCATCCGTCCGTGCGGGACGTGTGTCGCCACACACATCCCGGTCGCTGGATTACAAGTTCGGTTGATCATTCGGAAATGGTCAAGCCATAACTTCGCCACCGGCCGGGAGCATTGCCCGTCCGATGGCGCGGGCGCGGTGGGGGCCGCAGGCGTCTGAGCCGATCCCTCTCGCGCGCGCGTCAGGCGCGCCTCACGGACGCTGCATGAACCCGGTCGAGGCTCAAGCCGGCAACGGACAGGCGGTCGCGGCGGCGCGGACCCGGGCGCATGCCCGGGCGTACCGCCACAGTGGCCGGGTGCGCGCCATGCGCCGGCTGATCCCCGTGGCGGCCGGCGGTGCGGTGGCCCTTCTGCTGGCCTACCTGTTCAATCCCTTCGCGGCGCATCTGCCGGGTGTCTCGATCGGCCCGGTGACGCTGGCGGGCACGAAGGTCCGGATGGAGAATCCGCGGCTCGCGGGTTTCCGTCAGGGGACGCGCGGTTACGAGGTGACGGCGGACGCCGCCCTTCAGGACGTGCGCAAGCCGAGCCTCATCGAGCTGCAGCAGATGCGCGGCCATATTGCCACCGATGACCAGGGCGGTGTCGCCCGGCTCTCGGCCGCCTCCGGTCTGTTCGACAGCGCCCGGGAGTCCCTCGACCTGAAGACCGACATCCGGATCTGGACCGACAAGGGCGAGGAGGCGCGGCTGCGCTCCGCCGCGGTGGCGTTCAAGACCGGCGCCATCAGTTCCCAGGAACCCGTCACCGTGTCGAGCCCCCGGGCCACCGTGAACGCCGACAGCCTCGACGTGGTGGAGAGCGGCAAGCGCATTTCCTTCGTGGGCAACGTCCACGTGGTCATCGTCAACGAGGATCAGGCCGAGAAGCCGGCTCTGCGCATCCTGACCTCGGACGCGCAGCCCGCGGACGGTGCCCGATGAACACCGCCCGCACCCTTGGCGCCGCCGTGGTGGCCTGCCTGCTGCTCGCCGCCCCGGCCCTCGCCGAGAAGGCGGCCAAGAAGGATTCCCCCTTCGGCAATATTGGCGGCGGCGGCAAGGAGCCGATCAAGATCGACGCCGACCGGCTGGACGTGTTCGACCGGGAGAACCGGGCGGTCTTCGCCGGCAACGTCGTGGCTGTGCAGGGCGAGAGCACGATCCGGTGCTCGACCATGACGGTCTACTACAAGCGCGGCAAGGACACGCCCGGCAAGGATGCCAAGGCTGACGGCAAGGGCGAGGCGAAGGGCGAGGCGCAGGCCACTGCCGCCGCCGAGGCCCCGCCGGCCCGGAACCCGGCCGAGAACGGCATCCAGAAGGTCGATTGCGCCGGACCGGTGACGGTGGTGCAGAAGGATCAGGTCGCCACCGGCGACCACGCGGTCTTCGATCAGGATGCCAAGCGCATCGTGCTGACCGGCAACGTCGTGCTGAGCCAGTGCCAGAACGTCACCCGCGGCCAGCGGCTGGTCTACGACATGAACACCGGCCGGGCGAACATGGACCCGGTGGCGGGCGGCCGGGTCTCGGCCTTGTTCGTGCCGGGCGAGAAGGCCGACAAGGACGGCAAGCCGAAAGGTTGCGCGCCGCCGCCCAAGCCGAAGGCGCAGGTCGATTGAGCGGCGCGGTGGCGTTCCAGGCCGGACCGCAGGAACCGGCGGGCCGGGCGAGCTGGCTCGGCCGCCTGTTCGGCCGACGCGCGCGGCCCGCCGACGTTGAAGCGGCCGAGTCGGAGGCGGTCGACGCGGGCGGGCCCGGCATCCTCAGCGTGCGCGGCCTGCGCAAGAGCTACGGCGCCCGCACCGTGGTCCACGAGGCCGGGCTCACCGTCCGGACCGGCGAGGCGGTGGGGCTGCTCGGTCCGAACGGCGCCGGCAAGACCACGATCTTCTACATGATCACCGGTCTGGTGGCGGCCGACCGCGGCCACATCACCCTCGACGGCCTGCCGATCACGCATCTGCCCATGTACCAGCGGGCGCGGCTCGGCATCGGCTACTTGCCGCAGGAAGCCTCGATCTTCCGGGGCCTGAGCGTGGAGGACAACATCCGCGCCGTGCTGGAGGTGGCCGAGCCCGACCGCAAGGAGCGGGCGCGCAAGCTCGATTCCCTGTTGGAGGAGTTCGACATCGCCCGCCTGCGCAAGGCGCCCTCGATCGCACTCTCGGGCGGCGAGCGGCGGCGTTGCGAGATCGCCCGGGCGTTGGCCTCCTCGCCGACCTTCATGCTGCTCGACGAGCCCTTCGCGGGCATCGACCCGATCGCGGTGGGCGACATCCAGGATCTGGTGAAGCACCTCAAGCAGCGCGGCATCGGCGTGCTGATCACCGATCACAACGTGCGCGAGACCCTGGGTCTGATCGACCGGGCCTACATCGCCCATTCCGGCCGAATCCTCACCGAGGGCACGCCGGACGAGATCGTGGCGAACCCGGACGCGCGGCGGCTGTATCTCGGCGAGGATTTCAGGCTTTGAGGGGCGCCTGCACCTCCGCGCGGGGCCGGCACCGCGTCAGGGCCAGGAACGTCAGAGTCGCCGTCAGGACGCATCCGGCCGTGAGGAGCAGGACAGCCTCCCGGCCGAACGTCGTCAGGATCGTCGCCAGGATCGGCGGGGCGGTCGCCGTCACGATGTTGAGGGGGAGCGCGAGGCGTGAGGCGGCGCGCGCATAGGCGGCCTTGTCGAAGAAAGCCATTGGCAGGGTCGCGCGAACCACCGCCAGGACACCGCTCCCGAGACCGTAGAGCACGATGAAGACCGCGACCGCGCCCGGGGTCCCGCCGCTTGCGGCGAGCAGGATCAGTGCCACCACCACGAGGGCGCCGGCGAACAGGCCGCTGGTTAGTCCATCCCACCGGCCGCCGCCCAGGAAGTCGATGCCCCGCGCGCCAACCTGCACAATTCCGAGCATTGCGCCGTAGCCGATCGCATCCGCGCGGTTCAGGCCCTCGGCGACCAGCAGTTCGATCAGGGTGGCGCTGAGGCCGAACGTGACGAAGGCGTTGAGGGTGATCCCGCAGGCGATCAGCCAGAACGTACTCGTCTGAGGCAGCGCGCTCCTTTCGGGCCCCGGCTCCGCCCCGGTGGGGGGCCGCACGCGCGGCGGCAGGCCCCAGCGGTACAGGGGCAGGCAGAGGAACCACATCGCTCCGGCATAGACGATGCAGGTCGCCCGCCAGCCGCCGAGACCGGTGAGGAACGCCGTGGTCGGCGAGAACAGGCTGCTCGACAGGCCGGTGGCCAGCATCAGCGCCGCGATCGCCCGGCGGGCGCCGCGCCCGGCGATCTCGTTCAGGAGAATGCTGGCCGCATTGGTCAGCGTCGCGCTGCCGGCCACGCCGAGGATCGTCCAGGCCGCGAAATAGGCGACCGGACCGTGCGCCACCGCCAAGAGGACGAAACCCGGACCGGCGAGCGCGCTCCCGGCGATCATCACGGTCCGGGCCCCGTATCGGAAGAAGGCGCGGCCGAGAATCGGCGCGCAGACACCCATGGTGACGTAGAGGACCGAGGTCCCGGCGAATACCGCGGGAAGGTCAATCCCCAGATCGGCCGCGACCAGGGGCGCGATGACCGCTGTGAGGCCGACGCTACCCCAGCCGATGATCTGGGCGGCCGCGAGGACGATCAGGACGCGGAGGCTCGGGCGACCGGGGCGCATCGATGGTCTCGTCGCTTCAGTCCGCACGGCCGCTGTGGATACGTTCGATCCGGTGCGCGACGAGAGGATGTCGGAGGGGCACTAAACCCTGTGTCGTGTTGCGGGGGGAGGCAGGCCGTGGGAACGGTCCGCATACGTTGGAGCGATCACGTCCTCGGGCGCATGCGGCTGCGTGAGATCGAACCGCTCTGGGTCGAACGGGTCCTAACGGACCCGGAGCGCGTCGAGGCGGATCCCGATCATCCGGGCCGACACCGCGCTTTCGCACGGGTGCCCGAACGCGACGGTCGTGTTCTTCGCGTGGTATACGAGCCGCTTTAAGACGGCGCGGAGGTCTTGGTCGTCACGGCCCTGCTCGATCGAGGCCGTACGCGTGCATGGAGGAGGACGCGATGAAATCCGAGTACGATCCCATCGTGGACGCGCTCTATATCCGCCTCGCCGAGACGCGCATCGTCGAGAGCGAGGAAATCCGCCCCGGGTTCATCGTGGATTTGGACGCGGAGGGCCGCATCGTGGGCGTCGAGATCCTCGACGCCAGCAAACAGGTGGCACCCGGAGCCGCGCTGGACCGGCCTCACGCGGCATAGGTCGTAACGCGGCGCCAACCCCCAAGCGTGCTCGGACGAGCCTCACCCTTTCCAGTTCTTCAACGCCGCGAACGGGCTGTCCGCGCCCGCTGGCTTGTCCGGGTTCAGCACCGGCTCGACCTGGGCGATCGCGTCGGCCATCGAGAAGGCCGAGCCGCTCTGGAGCCGGCCGCCGGCGGCGTCCCGGTGACCGCCGCCGCGGAACAGGCGGGCGCCGTCGAGCGCCGTGCCGTCGTTGGAGCGGAACGACAGGTTCCCCATCCGCTGGACGTTGACCACGCGCTTGGCCCGGCCGGCATCCATGATCAGGTCGGAAACCCGCTGGAACGTGCCCGAATCGAGGGCAAAGGACAGGAGCGTGCCGTCCTTCAGCGGCCGGAACAGGGTATCGGAGCGCGCGAGCGCCCGGGCGAGGCGCATGCGCGTCGTGAGCGCGGGATCGTCGTCCGGCGCCGTGCGCAGCAGGGCATCGACGATGTCGGTCCGGATCGCCGTGGCGCGCCGCTCGAGCTCGGCTGGGCTCGCCCCGTCCCGCAGGGCCGCGGCGGCCGCGAGCAGGATGTCGGACACGAATCTGTCGTGCCAGGGATGCCCGACCGGCACAAAGCTCGAAACCGCGTCCCAGAATACCTCGTCGAGCGCCAGGCCCCCCCGGAAGGCGGGGCTCTCCTTGCGCCAGAGGTCGACGGCGTCGACCGCCGCGAGCAGGCTGGACAGGTCGGTATCGGGCTCGCCGGTGGCGAACAGGCCCCGGTGGTCGAAGGTCATCCGGGTGGCGCAGAGATCCTCCTCGATCAGCACCGTGATCTCGGGATCGCCCAGGTCGATCCGGTTGAGCCCGGGCCGGGCCGGATCGGGAACCGGCTCCAGCGCGAGACGGCGCAGCTGGTCCAGCGACGAGGCGTGGTGGTCGAGGACGACGAGGCGGTGCCTCCGGCCATCCTCGCGGCGGCGGTTCATCGCGGCGAACTTCTTCAGCCCCGCGATGGTCTGCTCCTCCAGGCCGAGGTCGGTCATCAGCAGGATCTCGCTGTCGGCGGCGCGGCCGAGGCGCTTGATCTCGTCCTCGAAGACCGGGCCGACATCGCTGTAGCGCGGTACGTGGACGACGCGCTCCACCGCGGCGCAGGCGGCCGCCACCGTGGAGGCGCCGTAGCCGTCGAGGTCGTGGTGGGTGATCTGGGTCAGGCGCACGCGGGGCGGTCTCGATCGATGGCGGGTCCCAGCGGTCTACGACGCCGGGCGGCGCGAGGCGAGGGGCGGCAGGCCTTCCGTCCGACGGCGTTCGGTGCAGAATGTCGCTCGGACGTCATGAGTCGCAAACGACCGGACGGACCCGGAGCCCCGAAGGGGCCCGTCATCCAGGGAGGACACCATGGCTATGGCTGCAACGCCGCGGGTGCGCCGCATCCAGACGATCTCGCTCGCGCTGCTGGTGACGGCCGGCGTCGTCAACTACGTCGACCGCGCCACCCTGGCGGTGGCCAACCCGCTGATCCGGCAGGATCTCGGCCTGTCGATCCCCGATATGGGGCTGCTGCTCTCGGCCTTCCTGTGGGCCTACGCCTTCACCCAGCTGCCGGCCGGGGCGCTGGCGGATCGGTTGGGCCCGCGGCTGACGCTCACCCTCGGCCTGACCTGCTGGTCGCTCGGTCAGATGCTCGGCGGCGCCGTGACCTCGTTCTGGCAATTCGTGAGCGCCCGCATCGTGCTCGGCGTCGGAGAAGCGCCGCATTTTCCCACCTGTGCCCGCGTCTCCCGCGACTGGTTCAACATCCGCCAGCGCGGCACCGCCACGGGGATCTGGAACTGCGCCTCCTCGCTCGGCACCTTCCTGGCCCTGCCGCTGCTGACGTTCCTGATGGTGAGCTTCGGCTGGCGGTCGATGTTCGTCATCATGGGCGGCGTCGGGCTGGCGCTCGCCGCACTCGTCTATCTCGTGTTCCGCAACCCGCGCGAGACCGATCTCACCCCCGGGGAGCGCGCCTTCCTGGAGGAGGGCGACGGGCCGAACGCAAGCCGCCCGGTCACCTGGAGCGCGTGGCGGCGGCTGTTCGGCTTCCGGACCAGTTGGGGGATGATCGTCGGCTATTTCGGCTGCATCTACATGACTTGGCTCTACACCGCGTGGCTGCCGAGCTACCTGGAGATCGAGCGGCACTTCACCCTGCAGAAGACCGGCCTCGTCGGTTCAATCCCCTTCGCCTTCGGGGTGATGGGCGGCATCCTCGGCGGCCGGGTCGTGGACATGCTGGTCCGGCGCGGCGTCGATCCGATCCGCAGCCGCAAGATCCCCATGGCCGCCTCGCTGGTGGCGACGGCGGCGTTCACCGTGGTTGCCGCGCTGACCCCGAGCGACACCCTCGCGATCGCGTGCATCTCAGCCTCGCTGTTCCTGGTCTACATGAGTTCGTCGGCGGCCTGGGCGATGGCCTCCGTGGCGGCGCCGGCGAGCTGCACCGCTTCTCTCGGGGCCATGCAGAATTTCGGCGGCTATATCGGCGGGGCCCTGGCCCCGACCGTGACAGGGTTCATCGTCGGCGGGACCGGCCATTTCTCGATGGCCTTCGTCACCGGGGCGGTGATCGCGCTGGTGGCGGCGCTGGGCTACTGGACGCTGATCCAGGAGCCGATCCCCGACGAGGTCCCGCAGGACAGCTTCGTCGCCGGCCTGCATCCCGCGGAGTGACGGACAGGCGCGCTTTTCATGGCCGTTGAGCGCCCGTCCACGGATCGGCCGGGGATGGGCCTCGTCGCGCGCGTCAGCGTATGTCCGAGGGCGAGAGCCCGCGTCGACGACGGCGTTCTCGACCCGTGGCGACCCTCGGACCTGCAGAGACGATCCGTCGATCACCGGTCTGACGACATGGCCCGACACGCTGCCACGCGAAATCCGGACGGGCGCGATACCGGCTACGGAGGATAGGCACTCAAAATTGTACATGCGCGCTAAAGATCAATAAATTGCGCTGGATTAGCGCTCCGAATTATGTTTGGTCCGTGCGGACGCGTCCCAATCTTGGATGAAGTCTGACCGGAGACAGGTCCGATGGCCGGCCTGAATCACGATCACCTCGCCCGCCTGCGGGACGACTTGGAGTCAGGGTTCCGGGAAGACCTCGAAGAGGCGGTGATCGACGCGGCGCGCTGGCCGGACTTGATGGAGCGGGCGTCGCGCGCCTCCGGCAGTGCCGGGGCGCTCCTGCTGCGCACGGATCGCACGGGGCTCGACGCGCTCCACACGCAATCCCTGGCGGACGCCTCCCGCCGCTACTTCGACGAGGGCTGGCATCGCGAGGATCACCGCCTGCGCGGCCTGGCGACGATGCGCGCGCGCGGCATCACCGTCGACCAGGATTTCACCTCGCCCGAGGAGATCGCGCGGCTTCCCTACTACCAGGATCTGCTCGCCTCCGGCGGCCTGCGCTGGTTCGCGGGGGTCGGATTCGAGGTGAAGGGCAAGCTCTGGTGCCTGTCCCTGCAGCGGACCGTTGCGCAGGGACCGTTCGAGCCGAAAGAGCAGGAGCGACTCGCGACCCTGTCGCCGCTGCTCCAGCGTGCGGCCCTGTTGACGACGATGGTGGAGAAGGCACGGCTCGCCGGCCTGACCCAGGCCTTCGACGTCATCGAGCGCGCGGCGTTGGTTCTCGACTTCGAGGGGCGGGCACTGTGCTGGAACGCGGCCTTCACGGCGCTGCTGGGCCCCGACGTGAAGCTCGCGGGTGGACGCCTCGCCACGGAGGACCCGGAGGCGTCGCGGCAGCTCGAGGCCCTGGCACGCCCGTATGGCCGGGCGCCGCTCTCGGCCGTGGTGGTGGCACGCCGGGACGCGGCGCCTATCGTGATCCACGTCGTTCCGCTGGTCGGGCCGAGCCGGGGCCTATTCGGGGGCGGCCGCACCTTGATGCTGGCCAGCGTGCCCGGTGCCACGCCGGTGCCGGCCTCGGCGATCCTTCAAGCGGCCTATCGGCTGACGCCCGCGGAGGCGCGCCTCGCCCAGGCCATGTCGGGCGGTGCCTCCCTTGCCGAGGCGGCCGCCGGTTTCTCGATCGCCGCCGCGACCGCACGCTCGCAGCTGAAGGCGATCTTCGCCAAGACCGGGGCGGCGCGTCAGTCGGATCTCGTCCGAATGGTGGCAGGGCTCGCGCGCTGAGCGCGATACGCCGCGGAGGCCCGCAGGGCGCGACGCGGTCGCCAACGGAACGGGCTGGGCCATGAAGCCGTTGCGATGGGGACACGAGGAGGAACTTCCATGACCAATCGGATCGCACTGATCACGGCCCTGACCGTCGGTGCCCTGCTGGCCGGTGCGCCGGCCGAGGCGAAGGGCTGCCTCAAGGGCGCGGTGGTCGGCGGTGTCGCCGGACATATGGCCGGCCATGGCAAGATGGGCGCCGCCGCGGGCTGCGCCGTCGGCCATCACAACGCGAACAAGAAGGCCAAGCAGGGCTGATCCGGCTCCGGCCCGGTTCCTGCATTTTCCCGAAGCCGGGTCCCGACGGGATCCGGCTTCGTCGTATCCGGAGGTACACCGTCGCGCGTGCCGAGCGCGGCAGCGGCGGAACGGTTCTCAATGGGAGTCCGCATGACGGACGCGATGCGCCCCGCAACGGAGGCCGACCTTCCCGCCATTACGGCGATCTACGGCGACGCGGTCACGACCGGCACCGCCAGCTTCGAGACGGAGCCGCCGACGCTCGACGAGATGGCCCGGCGGTTCGCGCTCCTGCGTGACGGCGGCTTTCCCTATCTGGTTGCCGTCCGGGACGGCTCGGTCGCGGGCTACGCCTATGCCGGGCCCTTTCATCAGCGTGCGGCCTATGGCTCGACCGTCGAGGATTCGATCTACGTCGCGCGGACCGCCCGGGGCCGCGGGGTCGGGCGTACCCTGCTCGGCGCCCTGATATCCGCAAGCGAACGGATCGATTGCCGGACGATGGTGGCGGTCATCGCCGACAGTGGCTCGCCGGCCTCGATCGCCCTGCATGCGCGCCTCGGCTTCGCGCCGATCGGCACCCTGGCGGCGGTCGGGTACAAGCACGGGCGCTGGCTCGACGTCACCCTCATGCAGCGCCCGCTCGGACCCGCAACGAGCCTGCCGCCGACGCGTACCTGATCCGCGGCGCCGCGGCGCGCTGACCGGGACAGCGCCGCGCGCCCTCAGCCTCCGGCGGTATTGTCATGATGCGGACAACTTCGCGCGGGAGAGGGCGGGGAGGCGGCGCTGGCCACCCGGCGTTCGGCCCGGTGCAAGCGCGATGACGCGAGGGGATCGACCTGTCCTCACGCGAGCGGTCCGGTCCCCATCACGGCCCGCGAAGTATAGGAGTTCGGGAATGCGGTTTTCATCGATCGGTCGCCGGATGGCGCCGCTCGCGATCCTGGCGCTCTCGGCGCTGGCGGGTTCGGCGCAGGCGGCCACGCCGACCGATCCGAGCGGAACCTATCTCACCGAGGACGGTCGCGCCCGCGTGCGTCTCGAGAAATGCGGGACCGCGGCGGATCGCCTGTGCGGTTACGTGGTCTGGTTGAAGGTTCCCCTCAACGACAAGGGCGAGCCGCGGATCGACTTCAAGAACCCCGATCCGAAGAAGCAGGCGCGTCCGTCCCTCGGCCATCAGCTCATCATGGGCCTGAAGCCGAACGCCGATGCCCATTACGAGGGCAAGATCTACAATTCCGAGGACGGCAAGTCGTACGACGTGACCATCTGGACGGATGCCCCGGGTGAACTGACCGTCCGCGGCTGCCTGATCGCGTTCCTGTGCAAGTCGCAGACATGGACGAAGGTGACCGACCTCGTACCCGGTCAGCTCGGCGGCCCCACCAACGGTCCGAACGGTCCGCATACCGATCCGGAATTCGCCACCGCGGCGACCGGCGCTACAGCCGGCGCGAGGCCGACCGCGAAGGCGGCCGCCAAGCCTGCCCCGAAGCCCGCCACTGCTGCGCCCGGCATCGCGGCTCCGGCTCAGGAGTGACCGGAGCGTGAGCGAGGCTCACGCCTCCAGGGCCGCGTAGGTCAGGACGCGCAGCTCGCGCCGGATCGGCAAGGCCGAGGAGGGCACGAGCTGCGTCATCAACACGACCGACAGATCCTCGGCGGGGTCGATCCAGAACGCCGTCGAGGCCATGCCGCCCCAGGCAACCTCGCCCCGCGTGCCGAGGATCTGGGCTCGGGCCGGGTCGAGCATCACCGAGAAGCCGAGACCGAAGCCGATCCCGGTATAGGAGGTCTCGGCGAAGCGCGGCGTGCCCATCGCGGCGAGATCGCCCGGCAGGTGATTGTCCAGCATCAGATCGACGGTCTTCCGGCCGAGCAGCCGGGTGCCGTCGAGGCTGCCGCGGTCGAGGATCATCCGGCAGAAGCGGTGATAGTCGGCCGCGGTCGAGACGAGGCCGCCGCCGCCCGAGGCGATGCTGGGCGGCTGGGCGAAGGCCGTCTCGACGGAATCGTCGAACAGGTTGAGCCGGCGCACGCGGTCGTACACATAGGCCGCGCAGAAGCGTGGCATCCGCTCGGGCGCGACGTGAAAATCGGTGTCCACCATGCCGAGGGGGCCGATCACGTGATCGCGCAGATAGTCTGCGAAGGGCCGGCCGCTCAGAGCGGCCACGTACTGGCCGAGCACGTCGGTGGCGACGCTGTAGTTCCAGGCGGTGCCCGGCTGGGCGAGCAGCGGCAGCCGCGCCACCCGGGCGGTCATCTCGGCGAGCGTGCCCTCCCGGGCCAGGAAGTCGATCTTGTGCTCGCGGTACTGGGCGTCCACCAGCGTCGCCTCCATGAACCCGTAGGTCAGGCCGGCGGTGTGGGTGAGCAGGTCGCGCACGGTGATCGGCCGGCGCGCCGGTTCGGTCTCGAGCTTGGCCCGGTTTCCGCCTACGGCGACGCGCATCTCCGCAAACTCGGGCAGCACCCGGGCGACCGGATCGTCGAGCTGAAACAGACCCTGCTCGTAGAGCTGCATCACCGCCACCGAGGTGAGCGGCTTGGTCATCGAGTAGATCCGCGCCACCGTGTCGAGGGTGAACGGAGTTCCCCGGGCGAGATCGGCCTGGCCGCAGGCCCGCGCGAAGGCGATCCGGCCCCGCCGCGCCACCGTCACCGACAGGCCGGCGAGTCGCCCGTCGGCGACGAGCGCGTCCATCCAGGGCTCGATCCGGCCAAGGGCCGCGGGATCGAAGCCGGCCGCCTTCGGATCGGTTTCGGTCAGCGCATTCATGGCGTCTCCTCACATTCCCGCTTCCGGATGTAGCGCCTCGTCGCGGAGGTGGCCTCCACCGTCTGGAACGAAGCGCGGACCGCGGCGGGCAACGTCCTCACCACCCCATCGAGCCCGGACCACCCTTGAACGGGCCGACGATGCCGGGCGTGATCCAGCCACCGTAGAACGTGCCGGGCTGCGGCGTGACCCGATTGGCCCCGACGAAGCAGGCGTCCATTGGCCCAGCATAGAACGCGACGTAACCCGCGAGCGCGCGGAAATCCGGAGTCGGATCGGGATAGGTCCAGGCGGCCCCGGGGGCGGTGTGATCGCCGCTGCCCACGTCGAACAGCATGGCCCGCCCCTTCCACTCGCAGATTCCGCCGTGCCGCGCATTCCCGAGCGTACCGGCCACGATGTCACCCGGCGGCAGATAATAGGTCGGCGGATGGGAGGTCTCCAGGACCCGGAATCCCGCCTCCGTCTCGGCGATCACGGCGCCGCCGAGCATCACGCGCAGCCGCTGCGCCACCGCCTCCAGCCGCGGCGGGCGCGGGTAGGCCCAGACGCTCTCCTCGCCCGGCCCGGTCGGATCCGGTGCGGGTCGTGCCGAAGGCCATGTCATGCGGATCTCCGTGTCGAGCGCCGATTCGACCATATAGGGCGGTGCGGGCACCGTTTGTCGGGCGGCCGCCCCGTGCTAGCGCGTGTCCGAGATTCGGGCCCGGGACCACAAGCGATGGACATCGCCCTCTTCCTCGACTTCGACGGCACCCTCGCCGAGATCGCCCCGCGTCCCGATGCGGTGGTGGTCGAGCCCGGTCTCGTGGCGACCCTGGAGCGGCTGCGCGGGCGCCTCGGGGGGGCGCTGGCGATCGTGACCGGCCGCCCGGTCTCGGTGATCGACGGGTTCCTGGCGCCGTCGCGCCTCGACGCCGCCGGGCTGCACGGGGTCGAGCGCCGTCTCGGGGGCGCCGTCACCGGCGGGCGGGCGGAGGACCATCCGGATCTGCGCCGGCAGGTCGCGCGGCTTCAGGCGGAGAGCGCCACGCTGGCCGACGTCCTGATCGAGGACAAGGGCGCCTCCGTGGCGGTCCACTGGCGGCTCGCGAGCCCAGACGATGCGGAGCGGGCGGAGGCGCTGGTCAAGGCGGCGGCGGAGGGGCTCGGCGGCGCCTACCGGCTGCAACTCGGCAAGGCGGTCGGCGAGATCGTCCCGGCGCAGGCCACCAAGGCCCACGCGATCCGCGCCTTCATGGCGGAGGCCCCCTATGCCGGGCGAACACCCGTCTTCTTCGGGGACGACCGCACGGACGAGATCGCCTTCGCGTCAGTCAATGCGGATGGCGGCATCGCCGTCCGGGTCGGCGATGGCGACACGGTCGCGGGCCGGCGCCTGCCCGACCCGGCCGCGGTCCGCGCGCTGCTTCAGGACTGGGCCGAGCGGGGTGCCGGCGACTTGACGGCCCTGCCGCCGGCCTGAGGCGATGAGCCGGCGCGTGAGGCCAATGCGAACCGGGATGCCGTCCGGCCTGCTCGGGGCGCCCTTCGATGGGGGTTCGGGATGTCGGACGGAGCCGTGAGCGATGGGCCGCGGACGATCCTGCGAATTGAGGGCGCCGCCCTGCTCGCCTGTGCCACAGCGGCCTATGCCTGGCTTGGGCAGCCCTGGTGGCTGTTCGCCGCCCTGCTGTTTGCTCCGGATCTGAGCCTGCTGGGATACGCCCTCGGCCCCGCCCGCGGTGCCGTATTCTATAACGTCCTCCATACGGAAACGCCCCCGCTGATCGGCCTGTGCCTGGCGGTCTCCCTTGGCCAGCCGCTTTTCGCAGGGCTGACCCTGATCTGGCTCGCCCATATTGGGCTTGATCGAATGCTCGGCTACGGCCTCAAATACGCGAGCGGTTTCGGCAATACGCATCTCGGTGCCATCGGCCGGGGGCGTGCGGCGGATGAATCGCCGAAGCCGCCGTCAGGCACGCGTCATGCCGGGGACGGCTTTCAGAGCCCTTGATCCAACGTGCCCGCCGCCGGACCAATGTCCAGTCCGCGGCGGGCGCTCCAGCAGAGGCACCTTGCGATGTTCGAGTTTCCGGTCCTTGTGGGCGACATCGGCGGCACGAATGCACGCTTCGGTCTCATCGAGTCACGCGGGGCGCTCCCCCGCCTCCTCTCGCATGAGGCGACCGCCGACCACCCCCATCCGTCGCGCGCCATCCAGGCATCCCTGGCCAAGGGCGGCGATCGGGCGCCGCCGCCGCGTTCGGCCATTCTGGCGATTGCCGGCCGGATCGATGGGCCGGAGATTCAACTGACCAACGCGCACTGGAAGATCGCCGGCCAGCGCATCGCCGAGGATTTCGGCCTCTCCGCCGCTGTGGTGGTCAACGATTACGTGCCGGTGGCGGCCGGGGCCGCGGAGATCGAGCCGCACGACCTCACGCCGGTGGGCCCCTGTCCGCCCGCCTCGGGGGGCGCCCGCGTCGTGCTCGGGCCCGGCACCGGCTTCGGCGCCGCCGCCCTGGTGCCGTATTCCGCCCATCTCGCCATCGTGTCCACCGAGGCCGGCCACACCGATTTCGGCCCCTCCGACGCGTTCGAGGAGAAGGTCTGGCACGCCCTGGAGCGGGTCGAGGACCGGATCACCGTGGAATCGATCCTGTCGGGGCCGGGCCTGTCACGGCTGCACGCGGCGGTGGCGCATGTCCGGACTGGCCAGCCGCACGAGAAGCTCGATCCCGCGGCGGTGACCGAGGCGGGTCTCAACGCCTCCGACCCCCATGCGGCCGAGACGCTCGAGCTGTTCGGCCGCCTGCTCGGCCGCGTCTGCGGCGACCTCGCGCTCACCTTTTTGGCGACCAGCGGCGTCTATATCGGCGGCGGCATCGCCCCCCGGATCGTGAAGGTGCTGCAGGAGAGCGGGTTCCGCGAGGCCTTCGAGCGGAAGGCGCCCTTCGCCGGGATGATGCGCCAGATCCCGACCAGCGTCATCACCGTCCACGATCCCGCCTTCCGCGGCCTCGCGGCGTTGGCCAACGAGGGCGCGAAATTCGTCTACCACGGGCAGGTGTGGCGGAAGGGGGCCTGAGCGGCCACCCTCGCTTGCTCACGCCGCCGCCAGCGGCTTCGACACGTCCTCCAGCGACTTGCCCTCCGCGGCCGTGCCCCAGATCCCGCCGACCACGGCGGCGACCAGCATCAGCACCGCGCCGATCCCGTAGCCGAACAGCACCCAGTCCCGCGAGCCGGTCTCGACCAGGCTGCCGAACAGGAGCGGGCCGGACACGCCGCCGATGCCGGTGCCGACCGCATAGAAGGCCGCGATGGCGAGCGCCCGGATCTCCAGGGGGAAGGTCTCGGAGACGGTCAGGTAGGCCGAACTCGCCGCTGCCGAGGCGAAGAAGAACACCACCATCCAGGCCGCGGTCTGCCCCACCGGCCCGACCACGTCGAGCCGGAACAGCACACCGACGGCCACCAGCAGCACCGCCGAGATGCCATAGGTGAAGGCGATCATCTGGCGCCGGCCGATCGTGTCGAACAGCCGACCGAGCAGCAGCGGGCCCAGGAAGGATCCCAGCGCGAACGGCAGCAGATACCAGCCGACGCTGTTGCCCGGCACGGCGTAGAACCGCTCCAGCACCAGCGCGTAGGTGAAGAACAGGGCGTTGTAGAAGAACGCCTGCGCGACCATCAGGGCGAGGCCGACCATCGTGGCGAGCCGGTTCGTTACGAACAGGGCACGGAACACCTCTGACAGGGGGGTGTGGTCGCGGGTGCGGACCTTCATCCGCTTGCTCTCGTCCGCCGGCGGCAGGGTGACGCCCTCGTCGGTGAAGCGCTTCTCGATGCCGGTGACGACCCGGTCGGCCTCCGCGGCGTAGCCGTGCGTGGCGAGCCAGCGCGGGCTCTCGGGGATCCAGGTGCGCAGCAGCAGGATGACGAGGCCGATGGCGCCGCCGGTGAAGAAGGCGACGCGCCAGCCCCAGGCCGGATCAATCACCTCGGGCTTCAGCAGCACGATCGACATGAACGAGCCGAGCGCGGCGCCGATCCAGAACGAGCCGTTGATGACCAAGTTGGTCCAGCCGCGGACCCGGGCCGGGACCAGCTCCTGAATGGTCGAGTTGATCGCCGTGTATTCGCCGCCGATGCCGGCGCCGGTGAAGAAGCGGAAGACGCAGAAGCTCGCGACGCTCCAGGACAGCCCCGTGGCCGCGGTCGCGATCAGGTAGAGGGCGAGCGTGATGAAGAACAGCTTCTTGCGGCCGATCCGGTCGGTGAGCCAGCCGAAGCCGAGCGCCCCGGTCACCGCGCCGACGAGGTAGCAGGAGGCCGCGAGCCCGACATCGAACTCCGAGAACGACATCGGCGGCTTGCGCAGGGCGCCGACCAGGGAGCCGGCCAGCGTCACCTCGAGGCCGTCGAGCACCCAGGTGATGCCGAGCGCCACGATGACCAGCACGTGGAAGCGGCCCCAGGGCAGCCTGTCCAGTCGTGCCGAGATGTCGGTATCGATCACGCCGCCGATCTCGGCTCGCTCCGGCGTTCCGGCACGCCCTTCCACCTTGCTCGCCATGCGCGCGTATTCCCCCTGTCCTGTCGTTTACCCTGCCTGGACAGCGCGCATTTACCGCGACCGCAGGCAGGTGTTGGCAACGACTTGGGAAACGATTCGGTTCGATCCCGTCTTCATCCGCGGGGCGCAGAAACGAGGGGTCCACGCGGTGCCCCATCATGTTCCTCCGTCATGCCCGATCCCGTCGCCAGTCTCCGATCCGCCTCGTCGTCGTCGCCGCGATGACGCTGGCGGGGCTCGCCACCGTCCCGACGCAGGGTGCGGACGGCCACCTCGAACGGCCCAAGCCCCACGTCCAGATGCCGGCCGCCGAGCGCTGGCGTCTGCGGCCCGCCCAACCGGTCGGGCCCGGCACGACCGGCAGCATCGGCAGGCGCGTCGAGACCCCGATCCCACCGGATCGCCGGGCGGTCCGCCTCGTCTACCCGGCGCTGAACGAGGTCCGCTGAGGCCGCCACCCGACGATCCGGCGGTTTGGCGTTTCCGGTTCGCTCGGGCACAGCCCCTGCTTGGCGCCTCGCGAATGGCGTGGTCGGGCCAGTACGGAGTTCGCGGATGGCGGAGGCAGTCGCCCTCATCGGGTGCAAGGGCCCGGCGCAGGAGTCGGAGTACCGGCAGATCCTGGCGGCCGCGATGCCGGAGGAGCGGCTCGTCCCGTTCCGGGTGATGGACGCCGGGGAGCGTGCGGCAGCGCGGGTCGCCATCGTGGCCAACCCCGATCCGGCCGAGGTCGCGGCGCTTCCGGGCCTCGTCTGGGTGCAGAGCCTCTGGGCCGGCGTCGAGAAGCTCGTCGGCGCCTTCGACAGGCCGCTGCCGATCGTCCGCCTCGTCGACCGGGAGATGGCCCGCACCATGGCCGAGGCGGTGCTGGCCTGGACCTACTATCTCCAGCGCGACATGCCGGCCTACGCCCGCCAACAGAGCGAGCGGGTCTGGCGCTCGCACGCCTACCGCAAACCGGTCGACGTCACGATCGGCCTGCTCGGTCTGGGCGCGCTCGGTTCCGAGGCGGCGGCGCGGCTGCTCGATGCCGGGTTCCCCGTCATCGGCTGGAGCCGTTCCCCGAAGGCGGTCGCTCGTGTCGAGACCTACCATGGCGCCGACGGCCTCCCGGCGATGCTGGGCCGGTGCGATATCCTCGTCTGCCTCGTGCCGCTGACCACCGAGACGCGCGGCCTCGTCAACGCCGCGCGCCTGGCCGCGCTGAAGCCCGGGGCCGCGCTGATCAATTTCGCCCGCGGGCCGATCGTCGTGACCGGCGACCTGATCGCGGCCCTCGACGGCGGCCGTCTGGCGCATGCGGTGCTCGACGTGTTCGATGTCGAGCCGCTGCCGGCGGACTCCGCCCTCTGGTCCCATCCGGGCGTGACGGTCCTCCCGCACGTCTCCGGTCCGACCGACATGGCCTCGGCCGCCGCCACGGTGGCCGCCAACCTGCGGAGTTATCGGAAGACCGGGGCGCCGCCGCAGGGAGTCGATGCCGCGCGGGGCTATTAGAACTGCGCGACCGCGGGTTCCGTGGACCTGGCGTGCAGCCGCGACCCGCGGGCGAACGTGATCGCCGCGAACCCGGCCGCGGATACGGTGCGGATCGGCCGCGTTACAGGGTGGGGGCACGCCTTCCGGGCGGCTCGGGCGTTGCGCAGACGGCGCGGATCGCCCGCCCGAGCCGGCCGCGACACCCTGACCACGCAATGCCGATCACGGGACCCACCATGACGCAGAACACCAATCCGGTCTGGTTCATCACCGGCTGCTCCACCGGCTTCGGCCGGGACCTCGCCAAACTCGTGATCGCCCGGGGCTGGCGCGCCGTCGTCACCGCCCGCGACCAGGCCAAGGTCGCCGACCTCGCCCAGGGTGCCGAGGCGCGCGTGCTGGCCCTGTCCCTCGACGTCACGGCGCCGGACCAGATCGCCGAAGCCCTGCGCGCCGCCACGGAAACCTTCGGCCGGATCGACGTGCTCGTGAACAATGCCGGCTACGGCTACCAATCCTCCATCGAGGAGGGTGAGGAGGATAAGATCCGCGCGCAGTTCGACGCCAACGTCTTCGGGCTGTTCGCCCTGACCCGGGCGGTGCTGCCGGTGATGCGGGCGCAGCGTTCCGGCCGCATCCTCAACGTCACCTCGGTTGCCGGTTTCGTGGGCTTTCCGGGCTCCGGCTACTATGCCGCCACCAAGCACGCCGTGGAGGGGTTCTCCGACGCCCTCGCGGCCGAGACGGGGCCGCTGGGGATCCACGTCACCTGCATCGAGCCGGGGCCGTTCCGGACCGACTGGGCCGGCCGCTCCCTGGTGCAGACGCCGAGCACCATCGCCGATTACGCCGAGACCGCGGGCGCGCGCCTCAAAGCCACGTCCGAGAAGAGCGGCACGCAGGCCGGCGATCCGGTACGGGCCGGCGAGGCGATGATCCGGGTGACCGAGATCGACAATCCGCCCCGCCACCTCGTGCTCGGCGCGTGGGGGTTCGAGGCGGTCACGAACCGGCTGCGGCAGAGCCTCGCCGAGATCGAGGCGTGGCGCGAGACCAGCCTGGGCGCGGATTACCCGCAGGGGTGATCCTGGTGGCCGTGCGCCGTCCGCGGTCGCGTCGCTCGCGATGGGGGACGTTCAGATCACGGCCTCGATCAAACCCCGAGACCGCGCCTCCTCGGCCTCGAGGTACCAATTGGCCGGCGCCTTCTGGAGTACCTCATCCAGGGTCACGTCCGAGCCCTGGATGAGGTTCGAGAACCCTTCGTTCTGGATCCCGATCGAGCACTCGATCTCGTGCAGAGTCGCCTTCACGGCGGCGACGCAGGTGGTGAGCGGCCCCTGCACGTGGAGTTCCTTGTTCATCTTGCGCTCGTGGATCATCAGCCGCGTGCCCCGGGTCAGGTAGCGGTTCGGACGCGCGAAGAAGCTCATGAACGTGGTGCCGGCCGAGTAGATCGCGGCCTTGCCGAGGAAGACGAACCGGCGATCGGGGTTCATCTCGGAATGGTAGCGGATGTCCTCGCCCATCATCCGGGCGACCTCCGGGTCGCCGCCCAGTGTCGAGAGCTCGATCACGACGATCTCACGATCGCCCGCCGCGCCGAACTGACGGCGGAAATCCTTGTACATGTCGTAGTCGACCGGGCCCGACAGCAGCACCGCGGGGCTGCGGAACGCGGTCGGGCCGAGGGGTGTCGTGTCCATGGCGATCCCGGGGTTGCAGCGGCCCGGTCCCGCGAACGGGATCGGGCCGGGTGGATGTTAGCGGACCGGGTGGATGTTAGCGGACCGGGTCCGGCGCACCCTCGCCCTTGCCGACGAAGGGGATGCCCTCGATCGGGCATTCCTCGGTACCGACGCCCTGCCGGGTGATAGCCCGGACCGCGTCCCGGGTCCCGTCGGGATCCTCGATCCAGCGCCGGTAGAACTCGTAGGGGCATTCCGACATCCCGTGCCGATTCTCCTTCGAGTTAATCATGCCGGTATAGCCGCGGTGCAGCAGCTTGAAGAGGTGGTTCTCCGACTGGCCGTGGGCGCGGAAGTCCCGGATCAGGAACTTCGACAGGGCCGCGTACTGGATGCCCATCTCCTCCTCACCGCACTCGCCGAGCGTGCGGCCGTCGAAGCCGATGATCGCCGAGTGGCCGAAATAGGTGTAGACGCCGTCGAACCCGGCGGCATTCGAGACCGCCACGTAGACATTGTTGGCGAACGCCATCGCCTTCGAGATGACGACCTGCTGCTCCTTGGCCGGATACATGTAGCCCTGGCAGCGGATGATCAGCTCGGCCCCGCGCATGGCGCAGTCGCGCCAGATTTCCGGGTAGTTGCCGTCGTCGCAGATGATCAGGCTGATCTTCAGCCCCTTCGGCCCGTCCGACACATAGGTGCGGTCGCCCGGATACCAGCCCTCGATCGGGGTCCAGGGCATGATCTTGCGGTACTTCTGCACGATCTCGCCCTGATCATTCATCAGGATCAGGGTGTTGTAGGGCGCCTTGCTGGGGTGCTCCTCGTGGCGCTCGCCGGTGAGCGAGAACACGCCCCAGACCTTGGCCTCCCGGCAGGCGGCGGCGAAGACCTCGGTCTCCGCGCCCGGGACCGTCGAGGCAGTCTCGTACATCTCGGCGGCGTCGTACATGATGCCGTGGGTCGAATATTCGGGGAAGATCACGAGATCGAGCCCGGGCAGGCCGCTCTTCATGCCGACGATCATCTTGCCGATCGCCTTGGCGTTCTCCAGCACCTCGGCGCGGGTGTGGAGGCGCGGCATCTTGTAGTTCACGACGGCGACGCCGACGCTGTCCTGGCTGGACGAGATGTCTCCATGCATCATGGCGTGGGTTCCTCCTGGTGTTCGGGCTCGCCGGGTGCCGTTTCCCTCCCCCCGCTGCGGGGGAGGGTGGCCCCCGAAGGGGGTCGGGAGAGGGGAGCGCCGCGTCCGGACAGGGCCCGACCGGCGTGACATCCTGAGCTGTCGCGCTGCCCCTCTCCCGCCCCGCATCCGCGGGGCACCCTCCCCCGCGGAGGGGGGAGGGTGGTTGGTGGTTCAGTGGCTGATCATCCAGGGCCGCGCGCTCGGGAAGCTCTTGGCAGCGGCCGGCGCCGCGGCCGTTTTCTTCGGCGTGCAGCAGCCGCAGCCCGCGCCGTGGCTGCCTGAGCGTCGCGGCGCGTGGCGGCTGCGTTCGTTGGTGGCGTAGGCGGCCTTGAGCCCGGCATCCATCCCGGAAATGCGCGGGGCAGTGAGGAAGGCCCGTTGGCTGGCCTCCCCGCAATCCGGGCAGGCGTGCGGATCCTTGAATTCCGCCATCGGCCGCATGGCGGTGAACGGCCCGCAGGCCGCGCAGGCGTATTCGTAGACGGGCATGGCGTGCTTTCAGAATTGAACGGCGCGTGATCAGGTTAAGCGCGGGTCCCCTCTCCCGCACGGGAGAGGGGCAGGTCGCGTCCGTGACCGGCGGCAGATCACAGATCCGGCGAGAGCGGCATCTGGATCGAGCCATCCAAAAACTTGGTCGGTCCGTCGGCGCCGGGATTGATGTCGAACTCGAAGATCTTGGTCGGAATCCACAGCGTCGCGCAGGCATTCGGGATGTCGACCACGCCCGAGATGTGGCCCTGGACCGGTGCCGTGCCAAGGATCGAGTAGGCCTGCGCCCCCGAATAGCCGAACTTCTTCAGGTACTCGATTGCGTTGAGGCAGGCCTGCCGGTAGGCGATGTGCACGTCGAGGTAATGCTGGCCGCCGTGCTCGTCGACCGAAATGCCCTCGAAGATCAGGTGATCATCGAATTTCGGCGTGATCGGCGACGGCTTGAAGATCGGGTTCTTGATCCCGTACTTGGCCATCCCGCCCTTGATCAGATCGACCTTCAGGTGGACCCAGCCGGCCATCTCGATGGCGCCGCAGAAGGTGATCTCGCCGTCGCCCTGGCTGAAGTGCAGGTCGCCCATGGAGAGGCCGGCGCCGGGGACGTAGACCGGGAAGTAGATCTTCGAGCCGCGCGACAGGTCCTTGATGTCGCAATTGCCGCCGTGCTCGCGGGGCGGAACCGTGCGGGCGCCGGTGGCGGCGGCGGCCTCCTTCGCGTCGCCCTGGAGGCGGCCCATATGGGCGGTCGGACCGAAGGGGAGGGTGGCCAGCGCCGGGACACGCTCGGGGTTGGTGTCGTAGAGCCCCTTCTCGCGGGTGTTCCAGGTCTCCAGCATCTTCGGATCGGGCAGGCAGCCGATTAGGCCGGGATGGATCAGGCCGGGGAAGCGCACGCCGGGCACGTGGCGGGACTTGGTGAACATGCCCTCGAAGTCCCAGATCGACTTCTGGGCCTGCGGGAAGTGCTCGTCGAGGAAGCCGCCGCCGTTCTTCTTCGAGAAGAAGCCGTTGAAGCCCCACTGGCTCTCGGGCTTGGCGCCGATATCGAGGAGGTCGACCACCAGCAGATCGCCGGGCTCCGCGCCCTCGACGCCGATCGGGCCGGACAGGAAGTGGACGATCGACAGGTCGATGTCGCGCACGTCGTCGGCGGAATCGTTGTTCTTGATGAAGCCGCCGGTCCAGTCGTAGGTCTCGACGATGAAGTCCGCGCCCGGCTTCACGGTGGCGACCATCGGGATGTCCGGGTGCCAGCGGTTGTGCACCATGTCGTTGTCGTAGGCCGATTGCGTCAGATCGACCTTGATCAGCGTCTCGGGCATGTTCTGTCTCCAGCTCCCTAGAACCTTGGGGCGGACCCCATCCGCGCGCCGTTGCGCGAACCTCACCCGCTCGCGAGCAGCTCTTTCAGCGCGTCGTCGAGGACTTTGATGTCGTCCGGGCTGGTGCCGGGGCCGCCCGCGAAATGGCCCCACCACGTGTCGATCACGCGCAGCTCCGCGTTCGGCATGGCGGCCGCCTCGATGGCGTTGTCCTCGGGCGGGAAATACAGATCGGTCGAGGCGGGCATCAGGATCGCCTTCGCGCGGATCGCGCCGAGGGCGGCCTTGAAGTCGCCCTTGAAGGTGTCGTTGGCGCTGATGTCGCCGTGCTGCCACGTCCACAGCATGGCGAGCAGGTTGTTGGCGTCGCGCGCGTAGAACAGCCCTTCCCAGAACCCGATCAGGAAGTCCTCCAGCGAGGCGTAGCCCATGTGGGTGATGTCGGCCTCGAGCCGGTAGAAGGTCTGCGACAGGCCCCACCCGGCATAGACCCGGCCGAAGGCGCGCAGGCCCCGGGTCGGCGGGCTCGTGTACCAGCCCTCGGCCCAGGCGGCGTCGGCCTGCAGCGCCGCCTTGGCGCCCTCCAGGAAGACGTAGTTGTGCCGGGAGCACTTGGCCGAACCCTGGAACGGAAGGATCTTCGGCACCATGTCCGGGTACATCGCCGCCCAGTGGTAGGTCTGGAGCGCGCCCATCGACCAGCCGGTGACGAGGACCAGTTTCTCGATACCGAAATGCTCGGTGACGAGGCGGTGCTGGGCGCGGACGTTGTCGTAGGCGGTGACGTTGGGGAAGCGCGGCCCGTTCCAGGGGGCGGGGGTGTTGCTCGGCGAGGACGAGAGCCCGTTGCCGAACATGTTCGGGATGATGATGAAGTACTTGTCCGGATCGAGCGCCTTGCCAGGGCCGATCAGCCACGCGTTCTCGGTGTGCTGACCCGAATACCAGGTCGGGTAGACGATGGCGTTGTCCCTGGCCGGGCTCAGCGTCCCGAAGGTCTTGTAGGCGAGCTTGGCCGCGCGCAGCGTCTTGCCGCACTGGAGCACGAAGTCGCCGAGTTCGAAGATCTCGTAATCGGCCATGCGGGCGCCCCTAGACCGACAGGAACCGGGCGACGGCCGCCTCGTCGATGCCCGCACGCGGGGCCTCGTGGACGATGGCGCCGTTCTCCATGACGATCACCCGGTCGGCGACGTCGAGGGCGAAGCTCAGGACCTGCTCGGAGACGACGATGGAGAGGCCGCGCTGGTCCCGGATCTTCTTGAGGGTCCGGCCCATCTCGCGGATGATTGAGGGCTGGATCCCCTCGGTGGGCTCGTCCAGCAGCAGCACCTTCGGGCGGCGCGCTAGAGCCCGGGCGATGGCGAGCTGCTGCTGCTGCCCGCCGGAGAGGTTGCCGCCGCGCCGTCCCTTCATCTCCAGCAGGACCGGGAACATGTCGTAGAGGTCCTGCGGGACTTTGCGGGTGCCGGTCACCGTCAGCCCGGTCTCGATGTTCTCCTGGACCGTCATGGTGGAAAAAATCATCCGGCCCTGCGGCACGTAGGCGAGGCCCCTGGCGACCCGGGCATGGCTCTTGAGGGCGGCGACATCCGTGCCCTCGACCTGGATCGCGCCGGACTTGACGGGCACGAGGCCCATCAGGGTCTTCATGAGCGTGGTCTTGCCCATGCCGTTGCGGCCCATCACGGCGACGATCTCGCCGGGCGCCACCGAAAAGGTCAGCCCGTGCAGGACCTCGCTCTGGCCGTAGGCGGCGTGCAGATCCTCGACGACGAGCGCCGGCGTCGCGGCCGGGATAGTGGCGATCGGAGGCGCCTGGACGAGGGGCGCGGTGGTCTGGAGCGAGCCCATCGTCAATGTCCCAAATACACTTCGATGACCTTCGGGTCGTTCTTGACCCGCTCCATCGACCCTTCGGAAAGCACCTTGCCCTGATGCAGGACCGTCACACGGTGGGCGATGTCCTCGACGAACTTCATGTCGTGCTCGATCACCAGCACCGAGCGGCCCTTGATGATCTGGTTGAGGAGTTCGGCGGTCTTGATCCGCTCGCCGACGCTCATCCCGGCCACCGGCTCGTCGAGCATCAGGAGTTCCGGGTCCTGAATCAGCAGCATGCCGATCTCCAGCCACTGCTTCTGGCCGTGGCTCAGGAACTCGGCCCGCTCCTTCAGCTGATCCTTCAAGAAGATCGTCTCGGCGATGGCGTGGATGCGGTCGCGGACTTCCGCATCCCGCTTGAATGTCAGGGCGCCGAACACCGAGCGGCCCCGGGGGAACGAGATCTCCAGGTTCTCGAACACCGTGAGGTCGTCGTAGATCGACGGCGTCTGGAACTTGCGGCCGACCCCGGCCTGGACGATCGCGCTCTCGGAGAGCTTGGTCAGCTCCTGGCCCTTGTACTTGATCGAGCCGGCGCTGGCCTTCGTGCGCCCGCAGATCAGGTCGAGCACCGTGGTCTTGCCGGCGCCGTTCGGGCCGATGATCACCCGGATCTCATCGGGTTCGACGTAGAACGACACGTCGTTGACCGCCTTGAACCCGTCGAACGAGACCGTCAGCGCCTCGACGGCGAGGAGGTGATCGGGCGGGGCCGCCTCGGCGCCGACCACGGGGGAGGAGAGGATCGCGGCGTTCATGATGTCCTCACTCGGCCGGAGCGCCGTGGGGCGGGGCGACGGCGGACGGCGGGGCCCGCAGCCCCTTCACCCGGCGGGTCAGGCGGGGCTCGATGTGCTCGCGCCAGATGCCGGCGAGACCGTTCGGGAAGGCGAGGACCACGGCGATGAACAGGGCGCCGAGGCCGAACAGCCAGAGATCCGGAAAACTCTCGGAGAAGCTGGTCTTGGCCCAATTGACGAGCAGCGTGCCCCAGACCGCGCCGAACAGCGACAGACGCCCGCCGACGGCGGCGTAGATCACCATCTCGATCGACGGCACGATGCCCACGAAGGAGGGCGACATGAACCCGACCTGGAGGGTGAACATCGCCCCGCCGATCGCCGCGAAGGCCGCCGCCAGGCAGAAGGCGAAGACCTTGAAGCCCGCCACCGAGTAGCCGGAGAAGCGGACTCGGTCCTCCTTGTCGCGCATCGCGACCAGGATGCGGCCGAGCTTCGACTTCTTCACGTATTGCGCCGCCAGGATGCAGGCGAGCAGCAGGCCGCCGTTGACGAAGTACAGGATCACCTTGGCGTGGTCGGTGCGGATATCCCAGCCGTGGAGGGTGCGCAGGTCGGTGATGCCGTTGATGCCGCCGGTATAGCCCTGCTGGCCGACGATCAGGATCGTCAGGATCGCGGCGATCGCCTGGGTGATGATGGCGAAGTAGGTGCCGCCGACCCGGCGCTTGAACATCGCGTAGGAGATCAGCATGGCGAACAGGACGGGGACCGCCACCACCAGGATCAGGGTCAGCGGCAGGCTCTTGAACGGCTGCCAGAACCAGGGGATCGCCGTGATCTGGTTCCAGTCCATGAAGTCCGGGATGCCCGGCGTCGACTGGATTTTTGTGTTGGCGACGCTCGAAGCCTCCAGCTTCAAGTACATCGCCATGCAGTAGCCGCCCAATCCGAAGAAGACACCCTGGCCCAGCGACAGGATGCCGGCGTAGCCCCAGCAGATCACCAGCCCGAGGGCCACGAAGGCGTAGGTCAGGTACTTGCCGACCAGGTTGAGGCGGAACCCGTCGAGCGCCAGGGGCAGGACCACGAGGATCACCCCGGCCAGGAGGAGGAGGCTCAGCCACTCCACCGGCTTCATGAACGGGTTGTCGTTGACGGTGACCGATTTGGTCAGGGTCTGGACCGGATTGGTCATCGGAAAATCCTCAGCGCCGGACCTTGAGGGTGAAGAGGCCCTGCGGCCGCAGCATCAGGATGCCGACCACCGCGAGCAGGGTGATCACCTTGGCCATCGAGCCGGAGAGGAAGAATTCCAGGGTCGACTGCGTCTGGGAGATCGAGAAGGCCGACGCGATGGTGCCGAGCAGGCTCGCGGCGCCGCCGAACACGACGATCAGGAAGGTGTCGACGATGTAGAGCTGGCCCGAGGTTGGCCCGGTGGAGCCGATCATCGTGAAGGCCGAGCCGGCGATCCCCGCGATGCCGCAGCCGAGGCCGAAGGTGTAGCGGTCGACCTTCTCGGTATCGATGCCGACCGCCCCCGCCATGGCGCGGTTCGACATCACGGCCCGGACCTGCTGGCCGAAGCGCGAGCGGTAAATCAGAAGCGCGACGCTCACGGTGATCAGGATGGTTACCGCCATGACGAACAGGCCGTTGATCGGGATCTCGATCGTGTCGGTGACCTGCACCGAGCCGATCAGCCAGGACGGCAGCTCGACGCCGACCTCGCGGGCGCCGAAGATCGACCGGTAGGCCTGCTGCAGGATCAGCGACAGGCCCCAGGTGGCGAGCAGCGTGTCGAGCGGGCGCTTGTATAGGAACCGGATCAGGCTCCACTCGACCAGCATCCCGAGTGCCCCGGAGGCGAGGAAGGCGAGGCCCATCGCCACGAAAAAGTAGATCGGGAACAGCGCCGGCAGGTAGGACTGGAAGAAGGTCGAGCAGAGATAGGTGACGTAGGCCCCGAGGATCATGAACTCCCCGTGGGCCATGTTGATCACGCCCATCTGGCCGAAGATGATCGCGAGCCCAAGCGCCATCAGCAGGTAGACGGAGAACAGGATCAGGCCGGCAAAGCCCTGCATGGCGAAGATCGCGCCGAGGTCGCCGAGGGAATAGTCGCCGAGCATGGTTTCGTGTCTCCCGCGATCTGGCTCGATAATGGGCTTCCGCGACGCTCTCCCTCCCCCCTCTGCGGGGGAGGGTGGCCCGCGAAACGGTTCGGGAGGGGCGAGGGCAACGTCCGGGTAGTTCGCGACGGGGGGGAGGTCTTGCCGCTCCGCGATGCGCCGCTCCCGACACCTGCGGACGCAGGGGCCACCTTCCCCCGCGGAGGGGGGTGGGGGGAAGCGGCGAGGATAGGTATAGCCCTTCGGGAACTGATCGGGATTGTTCAGGTCGGGGACGGTGTAGACGATCTTC
>NZ_JAKSYC010000267.1 GCF_022829585.1 Methylobacterium sp. J-026 | reverse complement strand
GCGGGTCAACAAGGCGGTCGAGCCGATGACCGACCAGGATCACCTGCACGTGGCCGACCGCTGGGACCTGGCCGAGGACGGCATCGGCGACTGCGAGGATTTCCAGCTGCTCAAGCGCCACCTGCTGGCCGAGGCCGGCCTACCGCGCCGGGCGATGCGCATGACCGTGGTGATCGACGAGAAGGGCGAGGGCCACGCCGTGCTCACGCTGATCACCGACCGGGGCGACCTCGTGCTCGACAACAAGACCAGCGCGATCCTGCCCTGGCACAAGACCGGCTATGTGTTCATCAAGCGCGAGAGCCAGGACGCCGTCGCCTGGGTCTCCCTCGGCGGCGTCACCTCCCCGGTCACGACCGCAAACCGCTGAGCGGGGCAGGACGGCCGATGGGGCGCCGGTCCGGCGGGGGATCGGGGGAGGGCGGTTAACCGGGTGCTAACCCGCTCCGCGCCACCCTGTCCCGGGACGGACGGAGTGCCCGATCGATGCCGCCAGCCCGCCATATCTTGCCGGTGCCCATCGCCGTGGCGATGCTCGTCCTCGGCCTGTCCTGCACGGCCGGGGCGGCCGGGGCGGCCGGCGAGACCGCGACGCGGCACACGATCTGGCGCGACTGCCTCGCCCGCAATTTCCGGATTCACGCGGCGCTGACCGCACGGGATCGGGCCGCCGACGCCGCCTTCCGCGCGTGCCGGACTCCCGAGAGCGCCTATCTCGACGCCCTGGCGGGCTCCCCGCTCCTCGACGACGAGGACGTGACCCACGCCCGTCCGTTGCTGGCCGGCCGCCTCCGGGCATGGTTGATCGGCGGCGGTTCCGGCTGAGGCCGGAGCGGCGCCCGAACGGCGATCCGGGTTTCGAACGGATGCGCTACGGCGCTCGCCGCCGCGCCGGACGCCGGTTCGCCTCGCCCGAGGGTGACCGGGGCCGCGCGCAGAACGCCCGCCGCCTCGTCGCGAGCATCAGCCCGGACCGGGGATCGGCGCGATGCGCCCCATCCTCAAACCCCGCAGGCGCAGCAGCTCCTGACGTTGGCGATCCTCTGCTCGGGCGCGCCGTAGCTGAAATTCTTCGCGCCGTACGCTCTCCAGTAGGTGATCCACTGCCGGACATAGTACGGGCCATTCGGGGCCGTTGCCAGACGATGCGCGGCCCAACAATCGGCCAGCTTCTTGGAACTGGTATGGATCGCCAGGATCGCATAGGCGTGAACAAGATCGAAATGACTCGCATCCGCCACCTGAGAATCGACAATCCTGGCGCGTACCGGACAGTAGAAGATCCCGTCCGACTTCGCCGTGGCGACCTCGTCCCGCGTTACGGAACAGTTGTTCGTGACCGGGACATCGAGTAGCCCGCCGGCCGGACTCCATTGTGAGTCGGCGGAGCAGATTAAGAATGTGTATAGAATAAAAATTGCGCTGCAATAACGGACGATCGTCATGACGGGCTACCGAATCATTCTTTGCGAACGGTTTGTAGCAGGAATTTGCATCGTGGGCTTGCCGACCGGATGCCCACACGTTGTGGGACCGGCAGGGTGCGTCCACCATCATGCGCGGTGACTCCGCAGGCTGCGACCGCGGCCGGGCATCCCAGCCCGAGGCGTGACGCGGCCCGGCGCGGCTACCCCTTGAGCCTGGCCTTGATCCGTCGGGTCAGCCCGTCGCGGACATCGCGATAGGCGTCCAGGCGCTGCTCCCGGGAGGCGTCCTGCAGCAGCGTCGGGTCCGGGGTCGGCCAGTATTCCACGTCGGCCGCGAGCGTGTGCGTCAGGGCGAGGGCCCGGTGGTGGGCCTCCGGCGCGAGGGTGATGATGAGGTCGAAGTTCAGCCCCTCCCAGTCCTCCAACTCCTCGATGGTGCGGGGGCGGTGCCGGCTCGCGTCGATGCCGAGTTCGTCGAGCGCCGCGATCATGAAGGGGTCCGTCGGCTCGCCGGAGCGCACCCCGGCGGACTGCACGTAGGTCGACTTGCCGAAATAGGCGCGCGCGATCGCCTCCGCGGCCACCGAGCGCACGGCGTTGTAGTTGCACATGAACAGGACCGACTGGACCCGCCGCTTCTTGGGAATGGTCTCGGGGACGGGGTCAGCCATCGCGCTCGGGGCCGGACGGCGCCCTAGCCCTTCCAGTGCAGGGCGAAGATCAGGGTGAACAGGCGGCGCGCCGTGTCGTGGTCGAGGTCGACCTTGCCTTCGAGGCGCTGCCGCAGGGTCTCGGACGCCTCGTTGTGCAGGCCCCGCCGTCCCATGTCGATCGCCTCGATCTGCGACGGGGAGGCGGTGCGGATCGCGTTGTAATAGCTCTCGCAGATCATCTCGTAGTCGCGGATCACCCGCCGGAACGGCGTCAGCGACAGGAGGTGCGTCATCACCGGATCGCCCTCCACGGTGCCGATCGCGAAGGACAGCTTGTTCTCCACCAGGCCCAGCGTCAGGACATAGGGGCCCTCGCGCCCGGGGATGGCGAAGACGTTGTCCTCCAGGATGTCGAACAGGGCGATCGCCCGCTCGTGCTCCTGGTCCGGGTTGCCGCGGGCGATGGACGCCTCGTCCAGGCTCACCTTCGCGAGGCGGTTCGGCCCGCGCTGCTTCTCCGCCATCCCCAAAACCTCACAGGTTCAACCGGATCGCGACGGAGCGGGCATGCCCCTCCAGGCCCTCGGACCGGCCGAGGGTTATCGCCGCCGGGCCGAGCGCCCGCAAGCTCTCCGGGGTGCAGGCCAGGATCGTGGTCCGCTTCATGAAGTCGAGCACCCCGAGCCCCGAGGAGAACCGCGCCGAGCGGGCGGTGGGCAGGACGTGGTTGGGGCCGCCGACATAGTCGCCGATCGCCTCCGGCGTGTGGGAGCCGAGGAAGATCGCCCCGGCATTGCGGACCTTGGCGGCCAGTGCCTCGGCATCCTGGGTCTCGATCTCCAGGTGCTCGGGGGCGAGGCGGTCGACCAGCGGGACGGCCTCGTCGAAGTCGCGCACCCGGATGACGGCGCCGTAATCGCGCCAGCTCGCCCGGGCGATCTCCCGGCGGGGCAGGGTGGTGAGCGCGCGCTCGACCGCCGCCTCCACGGCACCGGCGAGATCGGCGCTGTCGGTGACCAGGATCGCCTGGGCGGCCACGTCGTGCTCGGCCTGGGCCAGGAGGTCCGCGGCGATCCAGTCCGGATTGGCGTGGCCGTCGGCCAGGATCAGCACCTCGGAGGGGCCGGCGATCATGTCGATGCCGACCTGGCCGAACACCCGGCGCTTGGCCGCCGCCACCCAGGCGTTGCCGGGGCCGACGATCTTGGCGACCGGCGCGATGGTGGCGGTGCCGTAGGCGAGTGCCGCGACCGCCTGGGCGCCGCCGACCCGGTAGACCTCGTGGACGCCGGCGAGCTGCGCGGCGGCGAGCACCAGCGGGTTCATCTGCCCATCCGGGGTCGGCACCACCATGACGAGGCGCGGCACGCCGGCGACCCGGGCCGGCAGCGCGTTCATCAGCACCGAGGAGGGGTAGCTCGCCGTCCCGCCCGGCACGTAGAGGCCGACCGATTCCAGCGCCGTCCAGCGCCAGCCGGCCGTCACCCCTAGGGCGTCGGTGGCGCGGTGATCCGTCGGCCGCTGGGCGCGGTGGAAGCCCTCGATCCGCTCCGCGGCCAGGCGCAGGGCCCCCAGGGCGTCCGGCGGGCAGGCGGCGACCGCAGCGGCGATCTCCGCCTCGGTGACCCGGAGGGTCCCGGCGGAAAACGCCGCCCCGAGCCGGTCGAACCGCCGCGTGAAGTCCACCAGGGCGTCGTCGCCCCGGGCGACCACGTCGGCGATGATGCCGCGCACGGCCTCGTCCACGTCCTCGGAAATCTCGCGCTTGACCGTGAGCAGCCGCGCGAAATCGGCGGCGAAATGCGGATCTGTGCTGTCGAGCCGGACCATCGGAAGCCTCTGTCTCCTCTCAGGCCGCCGGGCCGGGGGCCGGGTTGGCCCTGTCGATGCTGGTCCTGTCGAGATCGATCCGGTCGACGTCGTGGCCGGGGCGCGTGGCCGCCTCCCAGACCGGACCGAGATCCTTCATCCGGACCTCGATGCATTCGACCTCCAGCCGGACCGCCGCGCCCCCGGAGAAGACGAGATCGACGTGGCCGGAGGGCGCGTCGGTGGCTGCGAAGGTCAGGGCCAGCAGGCTCATGGGCATCGCGTCGTCCCGCACGAGCCCGCGCGTCCTCACGGCGCGGACGCGCTCGACATGCAGGCCGGTGAGGCGCCGCCGGGGCGGGACGTCGGGCGTCCAGTCGAAGCGTCGCGCGACCATCAGGAACCGCTGCTCGTCGCCGAGGTAGGTCAGATCCTCCGGCCGCAGGATCGCGTCCTGGAGATGCGCGGAGATCACGGTCAGGTCCTCGGCGTCGAGGGCGGCGAGCCTGAGCAGCTCCATGAAGCGGTCCTCGGGTGACTCTGGGCCGGGCGGGATGGGGTTGGACGGGATGGCGGCGGGTCGGCGCACGGCAGAGCGTAGGTAGCGGCCCGATCCCGTTCGGGCAACGGCCGCGCCCGCGATCGCGATCCCCCTGCGTTTTCGCCGCGGCACAGGTTCAGGCCAGCCCGAACGCGCAGGATCGCGCGTCCGAGGATTCGAGGCAGGACCGGGATGGGACGGCGGATCACGCATGCGACCGTGGCGGTCTTGGCGATCTTCACCCTGGGCGCGCCGCTCGCCGGTCCCGCGGCGGCGCAGGTCGGCCCGGATCCGAAGGTCTACATCTACGGACAGCCCGGACCGGACCGCTACGAATACGCCCCGTCCAGGCCCGTGCCCCGCCCGCCGCCGCCGCCGGCGGGCGACGACGACTGGGACTGGTCGCGGCGTCCCCCGCCGCCGCCCTACGACGGGTATGAGCGCCCCCGGGATCGGGGCCGCGACTCCTTCGACCGGCGCCGGTGGGACGACAGCGTCTGCGTCACGTCCCGCGGGACCTGCCCGACACCGCCCGCGCCGCCCGACGCGTCCTGCGGCTGCGAGATACCGGGCTTCGGGTACAAGCGCGGCCGGATCGGCGATTGAACGGGGGGCGGCGGTCTCCGTCTTCGTGCGGGCGAAGCGGTTCGCACATCGGGTTTTGGATCGTTCCGGATGGACTTCAGGCCCGCCCCAGAGATGACACGCGCCCTCCCTCCCCCCTCTGCGGGGGAGGGTGCCCCCGGAGGGGGCGGGAGAGGGGAGCGACGCTGCAGAAGGTAGCGTAAGCCTTCATGAGGGCCGCGCCGTCTTCTGAAAACCGGGTTTCCCTCTTGCGGGACTACGTCCCGACCCGACCCCTGCTGACGCTGGGGCCACCCGGCCCCGCAGAGGGGGGAGGAAGACGCGACTGTGTCCGGCCGCTGCCCGCTTTCATCGAAGATGTGGGCATCCGGTAGCCCGCAGAGGGGGCAGGGCGGGCGCGTGGCAGCGCTGGAGCGAGCCTTCGTTCAAGCCGAGGACGATCCGGAGCGGGATGCGTGACTCACGTAGCCCGTACGGCAGAGGGGGCGCGTCGTGCCTTGTCCGGGCGGCCCGTGAACACCGTCACCCCACGTGGCGGGGGAGCCATCGCGCTCAGCCGCCGGCGTCGAGCCTCAAGTCCGGAGCACCCAGGAGCGAGACCGGACCCGGTGCCGCTCACACGCCGTCCGGCGGCAGCGCCTCCGTCACCTCGACGCGGCGGGGGCCGGCATCCGGGGCCGTATCCTCCGTGGCGGTCTCGGTCGGGGCCGGCGCCTTGTCGAGCGCCACCGCCACCGCGGCCACGCCCTGATAGCGATTGAGCCGCCGGTCGATCATGCCGTCGATCCGGCCGTGCAATTCGGCGACCGTCAGGCTGCGGCGCCTGCCGCCGGCCTTCTCGGTGAACAGGCCGCGATTGGCCCGGGCGGCGCTGCGAAACTCCCGGCCCGCGACCTCGTCGGGCTTCTCGGAGGACAGCGACAGGAAACGCCCGGCGCTGGCGGTGCCGAGGAAGTGGGCGAGGTAGAGTTCCGTGGTGGTCAGCGCGCGGCCGAGCCGGGCCTCGATCCGCTCCCGGTCCCGCTTGATCAGTTCGGCGGCCATCAGCGCCGCGATCCGCGGGTCGTTGCGCAGGCCGAGCACCCGGGCGCGCATGGCGCCGGCCACGGTGATCGCATTGCCCCGGCCCTTCACGGCGGCGGCCTCGTCGGCGAGCCCGTAGCGGGCGCCGTAATCGCGGATCATCTCCAGCCAGGTCCGGGCGACGAACTGGAACAGTCCCTGGGCCGAGGAGGTCGCGGCCTTCGCGTCCGTGTCGAAGCTCGATTCCTTATCGGCCAGCGCCATCATGTAGACGGGGTCGACGCCGGCCTCGTCGGAGGCCTTCACGATCGTGTCGACCACCTTGCGCGGCACGGAGCGCTCGCCGAACCGGACCGCGTCCGCGCCCTGATCCTGCGTCATCCGCGGCAGGGCGGCGAGGTCGTCCTGGATCAGCGCCGTCGTGGCGGGCTCCTGCTCCGGCACGGGCAGGCCGTTCCAGTCGGTCGGGGCCTCGGTCGAGGCGTCCTGCGGCACGTCCTGGTCGAGGCTCGACCGCAACGGAAAATCCGGCGCCGGAGCCTCGGCGGCGAGGGCCCGGGCCGCGTGGGGGCTGGTATCGACCCGATCGTGGGCCTGTGCGGGGGGCGCGAAATAGGCCGGCGCGAAGGCCGCCTGCGGCAATCCGAAACCGGCGACGAGACCCAGGGCCAGCGTTCCGGAGACCTGGCGGAGCCGCGCCCGGCCCGAGCGGCGGCCCGTCCCGCGGCCGTCCCGCGGCAGCCATGCCACCGCGTCATCCTCGAAACGGCTCGCGTTCGGCACGAGTCGGCTCACGTCGTCGGCGCAACGCGCCGGCTCCGGGAAAACCCCCATCACTGGTCCTCTTCAGATCTGTCCCTGCGTCGGCCCGGCATCTGGCGGCCGGGCTCCGTGAAGCGGCGGCCCTATCGGCGCCGGCCGTGACCAGAATGGGACGGCCCGGTGATCCAAGCGTGGCACGGTCAACGAAGGGTTAACCGTGGCCGTTAAGGCCGCGCCGACGCCGCGATCCGGACACGTCTCGCTCTCTGGAGGCGCAAAGTTGTCGCATTCGGCTTGGAACGCCGCACGCCGGAGCCAGTTAGGTACGGCCCCGGGGGGGTCGACCTTTCCGTCCCAAGACGCTTCCCCAAGACGCTTCGCGCGTCCCCAGAAGGACACTATTTTCCGATGAGCATGCAGTCCGGTCGCCGCGTCGGTGTCGCCTTCGTTGGCATGGGGGGCGCCGTCGCCACCACCGCCATCGCCGGCATCGAGATGATCAAATCCGGCTCGAACCGGCTCGACGGGCTGCCGCTCGCCGGCCTCTCCGTGGCGGGCATGGCCGATTACAAGGACCTGGTCTTCGGCGGCTGGGACCTGAACGGCGATGACCTCGCGTCCGCGGCGAGCGGCCACGGCGTGCTCTCGAAGGACGACATCGAGGACGGCGCCACGGCGCTGAAGGGCATCACCCCCTGGCCGGCCGTGGGCAGCGCCAAGTTTTGCAAGAACATCGACGGCCAGAACCGCATCGTCGCCCGGGACCACCGCGAGGCGGTCTCGGTCATCGCCAACGACCTGCGCCGGTTCCAGAAGGAGAGCAACCTCGACGACGTCGTGGTGGTGAACCTCGCCTCCACGGAACGCTGGCCCGATCTGAACGACCCGACCCTGAACTCCACGGCGGCCTTCGAGAAGGGCCTGGATTCGAGCGACGAGGCGATCTCGCCGGCGATGCTCTACGCCTACGCGGCGATCAAGAGCGGCATCCCTTACGCGAACTTCACGCCGAGCGTCGCCGCCGACGTGCCGGCGCTCCTCGATCTCGCCAAGGAGCTGAACGTCCCGGTCGCCGGCAAGGACGGCAAGACCGGACAGACCATGATGAAGACCGTGCTCGCCCCCGCCTTCAAGGCGCGCGCGCTGCATGTCGACGGCTGGTTCTCGACCAACATCCTCGGCAACCGCGACGGCCTCGCCCTGAACGACCCGAACTCGCTGCAGTCGAAGCTCAACACCAAGGGCACGGTGCTCGATTCGATCCTCGGCTACCCGGTCGAGGACCACCTCGTGCACATCCACTATTACCGCCCGCGCGGCGACGACAAGGAGGCCTGGGACAACATCGACGTCACCGGCTTCATGGGCCAGCGCATGCAGATCAAGGTCAACTTCCTCTGCAAGGACTCGATCCTGGCCGCGCCCCTGGTCATCGAGATCGCCCGGGTGCTCGACCTCGCCAACAAGCGCGGCGACGGTGGCGTGCAGGAGCAGCTCTCGACCTTCTTCAAGGCCCCGATGGTCAAGAACGGCCATGGGCCAGAGCACGCCTTCGGCAAGCAGGAGCAGATGCTGCGCGACTGGCTGGGCGTGCACTGACCGGGCGCTGATGCGCCACCGCGCACTCCCCTCCCCGCAAGGGGAGGGGACCCGCGCTTCCGCCTTCGAAAAGTGATGGTCCGGAGGGGCCTGCGCAGAATTCGGTGAACGTCCGCTCGAACCGCCGACCGCTGTCTGAAAGAGCCGATGCCCAGCGAGAACCAAGGATCCGCTACCGGCGCCGCAGCGCCGGAGGCGTTGCGTGACCTTCTGGTCGAGATGAACGACCTCAAGCGCGTCCGCTCGGCGGGCCGCGACGGATCGATCGCCGAGCGGTTGTTCGCGCAGGGCTGGGGCCTCCTCACCGGCGGCACCCCGCCCGAGGATGTCGCCCTGGACATCACCGCCGTCGCCCTCGCGGCGACCCGCCTCTGCGACCTCGACGCGGCCTTCCTGACCGCGGCCGGCTTGTCCGAGGACGCGGCCTCTGCCGTACTGGTCGCGGGTTTCGACGCGGTGACCGGGGATCTCGATCCGGATCTCCGGACCCGGCTGCGCGCCAGGCTGGCGCCGCGCCCGGCGGGCCGGCCCGGTTCGCTGCCCGGTTTCGTCGGCGCCCTGGCGCGGCAGCCGCGGGCGGGCGTGACCTGTCCCGGCCGCGCCCGGATCCTGCTGGAGCCGCCGGAGAACCACGCCGAGCATTGCCTGATCGTGGCGGCCTACGGCGTCTGCCTCAGCCCGTTCTACCGGGCGGATCCGACGACCGTGTTCCTGGCCGCGATGGCGCACCATTTCCACAACGCCGCGATGCCGGATGCCGGCTTCACCGGCGAGATGCTGCTCGGCGACCATCTCGGGCCGATCATGGCGACCACGACCGCCTGGGCGCTCGCCGAACTCGCCGAGCCCCTGCGGGGTCAGGTCGAGCGCGCCCGCGCCGTGCTCCCGGACGACGCCACCGCGGAGGGCCGCGCTTTCCATGCGGCCGATTGCGTCGACCGCGTGCTCCAGATCGCCCAGCACCTGCGCGGGGCTTCGACCACGATGGCGTTGGTGCTCGACGAGTGGGAACTGGTCCATGCCGGGCCTGTGAAGGGTTTCCACGATCGTGTCCTGCGCGACATGCGCATCCCTTGATCGCAGGACCCCGCCGCCCATCTGCCGGGGCGGTCCCGAGAGCCATGATCCCCTTCGAACTCAGATCGCCGGATACCGGCAACGCGCTGAAGGCCGACGGCCCGCACGCCCTGCGCGATGCGGAGACCGGCGCGCGCTGGCCCGTGATCGACGCCATCCCGTACCTGCGCGTCGGCCGCGAGGCCCTGGTCGAGCGGGTGCTGGCCCATCTCGATGCCGGTGAGGCCGACGAGGCGCTGGCCGCCCTGCTCGCGGACCAGGACGATTGGTGGACCGGGCCCCCGGCCGACCCCGCCGGGATCGTCCGGCTGATCAGGGAGCGGCGCACGGCGAGCCTGCGGGACGCCGTGCATCTCCTCGGATGGGGCCGCGTCGGCGACTATTTCCTGCACCGCTGGAGCGACCCGACCTTCCTGGCCGGCCTGTCGCTGCTGGAGGCGCATTGGAACGATCCGATCTGCGTGTTCGAGTTCGCCTGCGGCATCGGCCATTACCTCCGGGCGCTGCAGAGCCGCGGCTGCAAGGTCGCGGGGGCCGACGTGGTCTTCGCCAAGCTCTGGGTCGCCCGCCACTGGGTGGTGGGCGAGAAGGCCCAGCTCGTCTGCTTCGATGCCGGCTCGCCGCACTGGCCGATCCCCGGGGCGCCGGTGGATCTCGTCGCCTGCAACGATGCCTTCTACTTCCTCGACGACAAGGCGACTCTGCTCGACTGCCTGCGCCAGAATGCCGGCGACGACGGCTGGCTGGCCCTGAGCCACATCCACAACCGCGACTGCCCCGGCTTCTCGGCCGGGCGGGCGGTGACCGCCGAGGAGATCGCCGAACTCTTCCCCGACGCCCTGGTCTATGACGACGCGGAGCTGACCCGGGCGCTGGTCGCGGCGCGGGCACCGTCCCCGCAGGAGCCAGCCGCCCTGGGGACCTGCGAGGCCTTCTCGGTGGTGTGCGGTCCCGGCATGCGCCCGGCGCCGCGCGCGCTGGTGGATGGTCTCACCCTACCGAAGCCCGGGACGGTGCTGCGGCTCAACCCGTTGTACGAGCCGGTCGCGGCGGGTTCCCTCCCTCCCCCCTCTGCGGGGGAGGATGGCCCTCGCGTCAGCGAGGGTCGGGAGAGGGGAGCGACGGTTCAGGAAGAAGCACCGACCTTCGTGACGGCCGCGTTCCTTCCGGACGCCGGGCTCCCCTCTCCCGACCCCCTTCGGGGGCCACCTTTTCCCGCGGAGGGGAAAGGGAGTGATGCGGAGCCGGTAGCCCACTACGTCATCCGCTGGCCCTCGGAGCGCTACGAGGCGGAATACGCCCCCCGCGCCACCTATCCGATGCGTTCCCCCGGCCCCGAGCACCTGACCTTCGACGGCAGCCTCGACAGGCCGCAAGCGCAGCGCGTCCGGGTCCGCGAGTTCGTCGACCTGCCGGAGCGGTGGTGATGGATTCGGTCGGCTGGGGCATCGTCGGCTACGGGTGGGTCGCCCGCGACTACATGGAGCCGGGCATCCGGGCCGCCGGGCACCGGCTGGTCGCGGTCTGCGATCCGGACCCGGCGAGCCGAGCCGCGGCGGAAGGCGTGGGGGCCCGGGGCCATGCCGATCTTGCCGGCCTCCTCGCCGAGCCCGAGGTCGAGGCGGTCTACGTGGCGACGCCGAACCACCTCCACCGCGTCGCCGTCGAGGCACTGGCCGCCGCCGGCAAGGCGATCCTGTGTGAGAAGCCCATGGCTGCGACCCTCGGGGACGCGCAGGCCATCGCGCACGCGGTCGAGTCCAAAACAATCTTCTACGGGACGGCCTTCGACCAGCGGCATCATCCGGCCCACCGGGCGATCCGCGCCCAGGTCGAGGCCGGGCGGCTCGGGACCGTGACGGCCGTTCGGATCGTCTATGCCTGCTGGCTCGGGCGCGACTGGTCCGAGGCCGGCCAGCCGAACTGGCGGATCGATGCCGCGCAGGCCGGCGGCGGCGCGCTGATGGACCTCGCCCCGCACGGACTCGACCTTGTCGATTTCCTGCTCGATGAGCCGATCACCGCCATCGCGGCCCTCACCCAGACCCGCGCCCAGGATTACGCCGTCGATGACGGCGCCCTGCTGATCGGGAGAACCGCGGGCGGTGCGCTGGCGAGCCTGCACGTCGCCTACAATTGCCCCGACGCGCTGCCCCGCCGCCGCCTGGAGGTGGTCGGCACCAGGGGCCTGCTCGTGGCCGAGAACACGATGGGCCAGACCGCCGGCGGCTCGCTGACCTTCATCGACGGCGCCAGCGGCCGCGCGGAGCCGCTCGCCTTCGACGCCGAGAGCTCGCCCTTCACCGAACAGGTCCGCGCCTTCGGCTCGGCCCTGCGCCGGCCCGAGGAGCGGGCGGCCTGGTCGGCGGCGCGCGATCTTCAAACCATGCGGCTCGTCGCCCGCGCCTACGGGCACGGGTAGCGGACAGGATACGCGATCAGGAACCAACCCCGGCATCTTTCACGCAATCCCTCATCCTGAGGCGACCGCGAAGCGGGCCTCGAAGGCGGGCTTCAGTCGGCCGCGCGATCCCGGGAGCCCTCCTTCGAGGCCTCCGCTGCGCTCGGGCACCTCAGGATGAGGGGGCGGATCGGATGAGGCGATGCAGGAGGCGGTTCGAGGCAGACGGGAACACGACGTGAGCAACGCAGACGCCAACCACGACCAGGACGACCGCGCCCGCCACGAGCGGATCAAGGCGCCGCGCCCCTACCGCTTCGGCGCCAGGCGGCCGATCGAGGGCCTGCCCGAGACCCTGCCGGACCCGGTCAGGGCCTATCTCGATGTCCTGCCCGAGGGGCGCATCGTCGGTTTCCCGCTGGCGCCCCTCGACCGCACCGGCGTGCCGGTCTGGTTCGTGGCCCTGTTCCTCGACGACCCGTTCTTCGTCGGCGCCATGCCGTCGGGCATCGGCTACGGCGCCACCGACGACGAGGCGCTGATCGGCGCGGTCGCCGAGATCGCCGAGAATCTGATGCCCTCGCTCGCCGTGCTGCCGCGGGCCAAGGAGCGGGCGAGCTACAACGATCTGGCGCGCGTCTACGGCGCCAAATCCGTCGCCGACCCGCTCACCCTCTGCCTGCCCGCCGGCTCCCCGGTCGGCCGCGACACGGTGCTGGAATGGACGCCGACGGTGCGGCACGCCACCGGCGCGATCGTGCTGATGCCGCTCGATATCGCGGCCACCGACTATTTCGAGCTGTCGGAGGGCTACAAACCCTTCACCAACCTGATCACCAATGGCCTCGGCGCCGGGCCCGACGTGCCCTTCGCCCTGGGCCACGGTGTCTTGGAACTGCTCCAGCGGGACGGCAACGGCCTCCTGTTCCGGGCCCTCGATCAGGGGGTGATGCTCGACCTCGACGGCATCGGCCCGGAGAACGCCGCCATGCTGGCCCGGCTGAAGGACCTCGGGATCCGGGCGCTGCCGAAATTTGCCACCGACCAGTTCGGCCTGACCAACCTCTACGTCGTCGGCTACGACGCGGATCCGGCCCGCACCCCGGCCCCGATCGCCCTCTCGGCCTGCGGCGAGGCCTGCGATCCGGATCGGGACCGGGCCCTGCGCAAGGCGCTGCTGGAGTTCCAGGCCGCCCGGGTCCGCAAGACCTTCGGGCACGGCCCCCTCGATATGGCCGCCACCGTGACCCCGCCGGGCTACATCGACGCCTTCATCGAGAAGGCGCTGCCGAGCCTCGACCTCGAAGAGAGCCGCGCCCTTCAGGCGATGCTCGAATGGATCGAGATGCCGGCCGCCGACCTCCGCGGGGTTCTCGCCGACACGGTCTATTCCGAGCGGAGCACCAAGCGTTTTTCGGAATTGCCCTCCACCCCGGCGCCCGACGGCCATGCCCGCGGAAAGATCGCCTGCGACCGCCTGCTCGAAGCCGGCTTCGACGTGCTCTACGTCGATTGCACGCCCCCGGGCGGCGGGGTCGGGGTCGTGAAGGCGATCGTGCTGGGGCTCGAGGTCGAGACCATGAGCTACTACCGGATCGGCGAGCGCAACACGCGGAAGCTCCTCGACCGCGACCACCCGCTGATCCGCTTCGGCACGGAGAGCGAGACCCTGCGCCCGGTGCGCCTCACCCCGGAGGCTCTGGAGCGGTTCGGCGGCCAGCCGCTGTTCGACGTGGCCCTGGCCGAGCGGATCGTCGGGCGCCACTATCCGCTCTACCGCGAGCCGGAATCGCACCACGCGCCGTTCCGCCTCGCCCAGCGGAAGGGGAGGGCGGCATGACGCTCCGGTTCGCCTACAACACCAACGGCGCGGCCAACCACCGCCTCGACGACGCGCTCCACCTGATCAAGGCCGCGGGCTACGACGGCGTGGCCCTGACGCTGGACATCCACCACCTCGACCCGTTCGCCGAGGCCTGGGCCGCGGAGGCAGGCCGGGTCGCGAGCCTGCTGGAGAAGCTGGAACTGGCCTGCGTCATCGAGACCGGCGCCCGCTTCCTCCTCGACCCGGGCGCCAAGCACGAGCCGACGCTGGTCACCGCCGACGCCGCGGGCCGCAGCCGCCGGGTCGGCTTCCTCAAGCGGGCGGTCGAGATCGGCGCCATGCTCTCCGCGGAGGCGGTCTCCTTCTGGGCGGGCGTGCCCAAGCCCGGGGTGGACCACGGCGAGGCCCGGCACTGGCTGGCGGAGGGGCTGCATACGGTGGCCGCCTTCGCCACCGAGGCCGGCATCGTGCCCTGCCTGGAGCCCGAGCCCGGCATGCTGATCGAGACGCTCGACGATTTCGCCGCCCTCGACGTGCCGGGGCTGAAGCTCGCCCTCGATACCGGCCATTGCCTCGTGACCGGCGAACGCGAGCCGGCCGCGGCCGTGCGCGAGTTCGCCGACCGGATCGGCACCGTGGCGATCGAGGACATGAAGCGCGGCAGCCACATCCACCTGCCCTTCGGCGAGGGCGACATGGACGTTCCGGGGGTGCTGGAGGCGCTGGAGGCGGTCGGCTTCGGCAAGCTGATCTGCGTCGAGCTCTCCCGGGAGAGCCACCGGGCGGACGTGATGATCCCGCAGGCGCTGGACTATCTCCGCGGTTGCCGGCGCGCGGGCCCCGTGCTGACGGGCGCTCAGGAGACCCGGCGGCAATGGCAGTGACGGTGGCATCGTTGCCAGATGAGGGCAATGGCCGGACGCAGGCGCCCTCCCTCCCCCCCCCGCGGGGGAGGGTGGCCCCTGCGTCAGCAGGGGTCGGGAGAGGGGAACCCGGGTCCAGGAGCGGGCAGAGCAGATGTGCGGGCGTGCGCCTCGGTTTGCATCCTCGCTCCCCTCACCCGACCCCCTGCGGGGGCCACCCTCCCCCGCAGGGGGGGGAGGGAGGGCCGAGGTGTCTCCAGCGTATCCTGCCAAACCGGATGGGTGAATCCGATAGCCCACACGGGGGAGAGGCATCTGGCCTCCCGGTGTACCGATGAGAATCCTCTTCCTCAGCCGCCGCTACTTCCCGGCGATATCCGGCATGAGCGTCTACGCGCAGAACCTGCTGCGCGAGCTGGTCGAGGCCGGCCACGACGTGACGATGATCTCGCAGTACCGGGGCGACGCCTTCGGCACCCGGGTCTACGGGGGCGGTCCGCCGCCGCCGGTGCCGGGGGTGCGGGTGATCGGGCTGGAGCAGCTCGGCGAGCAGACCTCCGGCGATTTCGAGCGCGACATCGCCACCATGGTGGACGCCATCGTCCGAGAGCACGCCAAAAAGCCCTTCGACGTGCTGCACGCGCAGTACGGTTATCCCACCGGCTGGGCGGTGCTGCTCGCCGCCCGCAGGCTCGGGGTGCCGAGCGTCGTGTCGATCCAGGGCGGCGACGGCCACTGGGTCGGCTCCTGCTGCGAGACCCACCGGGTCGCCATGTGCGAGGTCCTGGCCCACGCCAACGCCCTGCTGATCGGGGGCGCCTCCTTCGTGGACGAGGTCTGCGGGCGGCTCGGCTCGGACCCCGACCGCTTCACCATCGTGCCCGGCGCGGTCGACACGGGCCGGTTCGCGCAAGGGACGCCGGACGGGCTGCCGGCGCCCCATGCCGGCCCGGTGCGGCTGTTCTATCACGGCCGGGTCGACCGCCGGAAAGGCGTGCTCGACTTCATCCAGGCCCTGGCGATCCTGCGCGAACAGGGCACGCCCTTCGCGGCCACGATCTCGGGGATCGGACCGGATGTGGAGCCGGCCCGGGCCCTCGCCGCGGAACTGGCCTTCCCGGAGCGCGACATCGCCTTCACGGGCTACGCCGAGTACGGCGACGTGCCCGACCTCTACCGCCGGGCCGACGTGTTCGTCTCGCCGACCTACGCGGAGGGCTTCTCCAACACGATCCTGGAGGCGCTGGCGGCCGGGCTCGCCACGGTCTCGTGCCACGCGGTCGGCGTGTCCGACTGCCTGCGCGACGGGGAGAACGGGCTGCTGGTCGATCCGGGCGACGTGCCGGCGCTGGCCGCCGCGCTGACCCGGATCATCACCGACGCAGGATTGCGCCGCCGCCTCGCCACGGCCGGCCTGGCGGAGTGCCGGCGGGTCTATTCCTGGCATGCGGTCGGGCGCCAGATCATGGACGTCTACGGGCGCGTGCGCGGCGAGACGCCGGCGACCGATTTCGCGGAGGATCTGCCCTACGATCCGAGCTGCCGGTTCCGCGCCGAGCCTCACCTGCTTTGACGGCGAATTCGGAATGTCCCACCCACCTCCCTCATCCTGAGGTGCCCGCGTCAGCGGGCCTCGAAGGAGCCCTCCAGCCAGCGCTGCGATCCCCGGAGCCCTTCGTCGAGGCTGCTCCGCAGCACCTCAGGATGCGGGCGCGGGTTGGATCTGTCCAAGCCGATAGGCTCTGACCCATGCCCAAAGCCCTCGCCCTCTCGCCCCATCTCGACGACGCGGCCTTCTCCTGCGGCGGCCTCCTGGCCAGCCTGGCGCGGGACGGCTGGCGCGTGGTGATGGCGACCCTGTTCTCCGGCAGCGTCGCCGACCCGACGGGATTCGCCCTCGCCTGCCAGCTCGACAAGGGCTTGCCGGCGGAGGTCGACTACATGGCCCTGCGCCGGGACGAGGATCGCTGCGCCGCCGCCGAACTCGGCATCGTCCCGCCGGTCCATCTGCCCTTCCGGGAGGCGCCGCACCGGGGCTACGGCTCGGCCCCGGAACTCTTCTCCGACCCGCGCGCCGATGATGCCGTCGCGGCCGATCTGGCGCCCGCCCTCGCGGACCTGATCGCCGCCGAGACTCCCGACCTCCTCCTCGCCCCGCAGGCGATCGGCGGCCATGTCGACCACGTGCAGGCGATCCGGGCACTCGACAGCCTCGGTCCGGCGCAGCCGGTCCTGTGGTGGCGCGACTTCCCCTACACGGTCCGCGAGACCGTACCGCTTGAGCCGCTCGCCGGGCAGTTCATCGACCGGCCCGCGCGCAGGATGCGCCTCGCACCGGAGGCCCAGGCCCGGAAGCGGGCCGCCTGCGCGGCCTATGCCACGCAGATCGGCTTCCAGTTCGGCGGCCCGGCCGGCCTCGACGCGCGGCTCGCCCGGGAGGACGGGATCGAGCGGTTCCGCCTCTCCGGCCGGCTCGACGCGGCGGCGATCCCCGGCCTCGATGCCGGCTGAGCCGCAGGCACCGAAATCGCTCGCCGATCCGGACGCCCTCGCGGCCCGCCGCGCCCTGATCGAGGCCCCGCACATCGCGCCGATCCGGGCCCTGGCCGCGCGGATCGCGGCGGAGCGCGGCGCCCCGGTGCCCGCGCCCGACCCGCTGGACGGCGGCGTCGGCGCCCGGATGCTGCTCCTCCTGGAGACGCCCGGCCCGGCGGTGCTGCGCACCGGCTTCGTCACCCGCGACAGCGCGAACGGCACCGCCGCCAACCTGTTCGGCTTCCTCGCCGGGGCCGGGATCGCCCGGTCCGATACCCTGATCTGGAACGCCGTGCCCTGGCTGATCCACGCGGAGGGTGCCCGCAACCGGGCGCCCCGCCGGGCCGAGGCCGCCGCCGCCGTGCCGTATCTCGCGCCGCTCCTCGACCTGCTGCCGCGCCTCGCCGTGGCGGTGCTGGCCGGCCGGTTCGCCGGAGAAGCGGCGCCCGCATTCGCGGCGCTCCGGCCCGACCTGCCCGTGATCCGGATCCCGCATCCGAGCCCGACCTATGTCTGCACGTCGCCGGAGGTGGCCGCCCGGATCCGGCGCGGCCTGTCGGAGGCCGCGGCGCTCCTGCAGGGGCAAGTCGGCTTGGGCAATCTGACTGAGGGATCGTCGGCTCAGGGATAGTCGGCTTGGGATAGAACGCCCGCCACCGCGGCCCCTTCCCTGGCCTTGCGCGCCGGTTCGGCCTACATGCGGGGCAACGGGCCGCGGTCCGGGATCATCCGGCGCGGGCTCGACGCCCTCGGCGGGGCCGCGCAACCGGAAGGGCGGACGCCGAACGGCATGAACTTTCAGGGACAGCACCGGACGCCGCCCGAACCGGCGGAGCCGGTCCAGCATGACGCCGCGGCCGCGCCGCGGAAGAGCCGGGCCAGCCGCTATGCCTGGATCGGCACGGCCGCCAGCATCGTCCTGTTCGCGGTCTCCCTCGGCGTGCTGTGGAAGCTCGTCCAGAGCGTGAGCTGGGCGGAGGTGCGCACCGCGGTCACGGCGGCGACGGGGGCGCAGCTCGGCCTCGCCTTCCTGTTCGTCGGCATCAGCTACCTGTTCCTCACCGGCTACGACGCGCTGGCCCTGCGCCAGCTCAAGATCAAGGTGCCCTACCGGATCACCGCGCTCGCCTCGTTCACCAGCTACGCGGTGAGCTTCACCCTCGGCTTCCCGCTGCTGACCGCCGGCACCATCCGCTACTGGATCTATGCGCGGCAGGGACTCTCCACGGCCAAGATCGCCGCGCTCACGGTGATCGCAGGCTTCACCTTCTGGCTGGGCATGGGCGTGGTCCTGGGCCTCAGCCTGATCATCGAGGCGGGCCAACTCGCCGGGCTCGCCTTCACGTCGATCCGGATCAACCAGTCGGTGGGCCTCGCCGCGCTGGCCCTGGTGCTCGGCTACCTCGCCTGGGTCTCGGCCAAGAAGCGCAGCATCACCGTCAGGCAATGGCGCCTGGAACTGCCCGGCGCCTCGGTCTCCATCGGCCAGATGATCGTCGGCATCGGCGATGTCTGTGCGGCGGCGGCCGTGCTCTACGTCCTGCTGCCGCCGGAGACGACCCTGGCGTTCACCACCTTCCTGGCGATCTACGTGCTGGCCGCCATGCTGGGCATCGCATCGAACGCCCCCGGCGGCATCGGGGTGTTCGAGGCGACGGTGCTGCTCGCCCTGTCGAGCCTGCCCCGCAACGAGGTTCTGACCTCGCTCCTGCTGTTCCGGGGCTGCTACTATGTCGTGCCGTTCGTGACCGCCCTGGCGATGCTCGGTCTCTACGAGATCGTGAAGCGCGCCGGCGGGGCGCGCGATCCCGGACCGCCGGAGGGCACGGCCGGCCCCTCCGCGCAGGGGTGGCACGACCAGCCCGGACCGCGCTGACCGGACCGGACGGCGATGTCCGACCGCCTGCGCAGCTCCCGAGCCTGGATCGGCGCCGCGACCGCCGCGGGTCTGTTCGGACTCGCGGCCGCGCTTGCCGGGCATCTCGACCTCCCGCTGATCCTCGCGGGTCTCGGCGCGACCGCCATCGGCGGCTGGCTGGGTTCACGCGGCGCGGCGAAATCGCCGCCCCGACCGACGGCGACGGCGCCGCGTCACGCGGTCGCCGAAGCGTTGCTCACCCACGTCCCCGACCCGGTCATCCTGGTGGACCGGCGCACCCTGGTGGTGGAGGCCAACCCGGCCGCCCGGGCGCTGCTGCCGGCCCTGCACCATGGCCGGCCCCTGTCCTTCGCCCTGCGCGATCCGGAGGTCCTCGACAGCGTCGAGGCGGTGCTGAGTTCGGGGATGCCGCGCCGGGTCGCCCTGTCGACCCGGGTCCCCCTGGAGCGGACCTTCGAGGTGCAGATCGGCGCCCTGCCGATGCCCGACGGGTCCGGCGTCAGCGCGCTCCTGTTCCTGCGCGACCTCACCTCGGCCCGGCGCCTGGAGGCGATGCGGGTCGATTTCGTCGCCAATGCCAGCCACGAGCTGCGCACGCCGCTCGCCACCCTGATCGGCTTCATCGAGACCCTGCAGGGCCCCGCCCGCGCCGACACGCAGGCCCGGGAGCGCTTCCTGGAGATCATGCGCGTCCAGGCCCTGCGCATGACCCGGCTGATCGACGACCTGCTGTCGCTGTCCCGAATCGAGCTGCGCGAGCACGTGGCGCCCACCGGCGTGGTCGATCTCGGGGCGCTCGCCCGCCAGATGGTCGACGCGCAGGGCCCCCCCGCCGAGGCCCGGGGCGCCACGATCCGGTTCGAGGACGGCGCCGGGCCCTACCGCGTCCCGGGCGATGCCGACGAACTCACCCGGGTGATCGAGAATCTCATCGAGAACGCCGTGAAGTACGGCGGCGGCCGGATCGGCGTCGGGCTGACCCGGGAGAACGACCCCCGGCTCGGCAGCCGGATCGTCCTGTCGGTGACCGACGACGGGCCGGGCATCCCGCCGGAGCACATCCCACGGCTGACCGAGCGGTTCTACCGGGTCGACGTCGCCTCCAGCCGGGCGCGCGGCGGCACGGGCCTGGGGCTCGCCATCGTCAAGCACAGCCTCAACCGCCACCGCGGCCGGCTCACGATCGAGAGCACGGTCGGGGAGGGGACGGTGGTGCGGGTCAGCCTGCCGGATTACGGGGCCGCCGCCGCGCCGGCGGTGCTCGATCAGGCCAGCGCACCATAGGGCCCGATCCCGAGCCCGGCCTCGACGCGGCCGATCCAGGCCCGGACCGCCGGATAATCCGCGAGGTCGAAGCCGCCTTCATGCGCCATGCGCGTGTAGGCCACCAGCGCCACGTCGGCGAGGGTCAGCGTCGGACCGGCCATGAAGGCAGTGCGTGCGAGGGTCGCCTCCATCAGCCGCAGCGCGTCCGCGCCGCGCTCCGCGAGCTTCGGGTCGAGCGCGTCCGGCGACCGCTTGAGGAAATGAAGCTGGTAACGGCGGACTGCGATGTAGGGCTCGTGGCTATACTGCTCCCAGAACATCCATTGCAGCATGCGCGCCCGGTCGAACGGCGTCCCCGGAACGAGGGCGGAGCCCTCCGCCAGGTAGACGATGATGGCGTTCGATTCCGACAGCACTTCGCCGTCGGGGAAGACGACGATCGGCACCCGCCCGGCCGGGTTGAGCGCCAGGAATTCCGGGGTGCGGGTTCCGCCCCCCGGGACGTCCACATCGCGCCACGTCGCCGGGAGGCCGAGATGGGCGGCGACCCATTTGACCTTCAGGCAGTTCCCGGAGCCCGGATCGCCGTAGATCGTCAGCGGTTCGGCCATGTCGTCCCCCAAGTCCCGGCGCCGGGACGAGCTTGGCCGAAGGCCAGCGATCCGACAAGGATCGGCCGGGGAAACGGAGCCGTTCCCGCGGCCCGTCCTGCACGGAATCCCGGGGCGCATCGCGCTTTCGCCCCATGCGGCCGGGGAAGGGCGAGCGCAGCGGGACCTGATCCTGGACCCGGCGCAGGAAAAAGCCGCGCCAGCGGCTCCGCGTGTGCCCACCCTTGACCAACCCCACCCCGGGATCCCCATCTGATGGGGCATGGACGCCTCGCTCACCTCCGCCGCCCGCCCGAACCCCGTCGCTCTGAACATCCCCGTGGAGGGGATGTCCTGTGCCTCCTGCGTCGGGCGCGTCGAGCGTGCGCTGGCGGCTCTGCCGGGGTCCCGGGACGTCGCCGTCAACCTCGCCACCGGCCGGGCCAGCCTCGTCCTCGGCGGAAGCGCCGGCCCGCTGGAGGCCGCGACGGCGCTGGCGGAGGCGGGATACCCGGTGCCCGAGGCGCAGAGCCTGCTGGCGGTGGAGGGCCTGTCCTGCGCGAGCTGCGTCGGCCGGGTCGAGCGGGCGCTGGCGGCAGTGCCGGGGGTGACCGGCGCCAGCGTCAACCTCGCCGCCGGGCGCGCCGCGATCCGCCACCCCGAGGGGCTGGTGGCGATCCCCGACCTCGTCGCGGCCGTGTCGGCGGCGGGCTATGAGGCCCACCCCCTCGATCTCGCGACGCCCGTCGATCCGGCCGCCCGCCGGGCCGAGGAGGGCCGGGCCCTGCGCCGCGACCTGATCGTGGCCGCGCTCCTCGCGGCGCCCGTCGTGGTCCTGGATATGGGGGGTCACGTCCTGCCCGGCCTGCACGGCGGCCGGGTGACGGCGCTGGTCCAGGCGGTTCTGGCGACTCTGGTGCTCGCCGGGCCGGGCCGGCGCTTCTTCCTGCGCGGCGTCCCGGGCCTGCTCCGCGGGCACCCGGACATGAACGCCCTCGTCGCCCTCGGGGCGGGGGCCGCCTACCTCTATTCCCTGGTCTCGGTCGCGGCGCCCGGCCTCCTGCCCGCCGGCGCGGCGCATCTCTACTTCGAGGCGAGCGTGCTGATCGTCACGCTGATCCTGCTTGGCCGGACCCTCGAGGCCGGCGCCAAGGGCCGGACCGGCGCGGCCATCGCCCGGCTGATGGACCTCGCGCCCAAGACCGCCCGGGTGGTCCGCGACGGCGCCGAAGCCGATGTGCCGCTGGCCGCGCTGCGCCTGGGCGACGTGGTCCGGGTGCGCCCGGGCGAGCGCGTCGCCGCCGACGGCGTGGTGGTGGCCGGCACCGGCCACGTCGACGAGAGCATGGTCACCGGCGAGCCGGCGCCGGTCCGCAAGGCGGCGGGCGACCGGATGGTCGGCGGCACCCTCAACGGCCGCGGCAGCCTCGACCTGCGGGTCGAGGCTTTAGGCGGCGCCACCGTGCTCGCCCAGATCACCGCCATGGTCGAGCGGGCGCAGGGCGGCAAGCTGCCGATCCAGGCCCTGGTCGACCGGGTGACCGGGCGCTTCGTCCCGGCGGTGATCGGGATCGCCGCGGCGACCTTCCTGGGCTGGCTGCTGCTTGGCCCGGCGCCCGCTCTGGGGACCGCCCTGGTCAACGCCGTCGCGGTGCTGATCATCGCCTGCCCCTGCGCCATGGGCCTCGCGACCCCGACCGCCATCATGGTCGGCACCGGCCGGGCGGCGGCCCGGGGCGTGCTGTTCCGCGATGGCGCCGCCCTGCAGCGCCTGCGCGACGTGCGGGTCGTGGCCCTCGACAAGACCGGCACCCTGACCGAGGGCCGCCCCCGGCTCACGGACTTCCACGTCCGGCCCGGGATCGCCGAGGACGCGGCGCTGGCCCTCGCCGCCGGGCTGGAGACGCGCTCCGAGCATCCCCTGGCGGAGGCCGTTGTGGCGGCGGCGCGCGGGCGCGGGCTCGTGCTGCCCGAGCCGGAGCGCTTCGAGGCGGTGGAGGGGTTCGGCGTCTCGGGCCGGGTCGCGGGGAGGGACGTCGCGCTCGGCGCGCCGCGCTACCTTGACCGGCTCGGCATCGCCCGGGACCCGGACCTCGACGCCCGGGCCGGTCTCCTGGCCGAGGCGGGGCGCAGCCCCATCCACCTCGCCCTCGACGGCCGCCACGCCGCCGTGCTCGCGGTGGCCGATCCCGTGAAGACGGGCGCCCGCGCGGCGGTGGCGGCCCTGAAGGCGCAGGGTCTCACCGTCGCGATGGTGACGGGCGACGATCCCGGCGCTGCCGCCGGTGTCGCCCGGAGCCTCGGCATCGACCTCGTGGCCGCGGGGGTCCTGCCGGGCGGGAAGGTCGAGGCGGTCCGGCAGTTCCGGGCGGCGCACGGCCCCGTGGCCTTCGTGGGCGACGGCATCAACGACGCGCCGGCGCTCGCCGAGGCCGATGTCGGGCTCGCCATCGGCACCGGCACCGACATCGCCGTGGACAGCGCCGACGTGGTGCTGATGTCGGGCGCCCTCGACGCCCTGGTGGAGGCGCTGGCGCTCTCGCGGGCCGTCATGGCCAACATCCGGCAGAACCTGTTCTGGGCCTTCGCCTACAACGCGGCGCTGATCCCGATCGCGGCGGGTTTGCTGGTGCCGTTCGGGGGCCCCGCCCTGTCGCCGGTGCTGGCAGCGGGCGCGATGGCGTTCTCCAGCGTCTTCGTCCTGGGCAACGCCCTCCGCCTGCGCCGGGCCGGCGGCGCGATGCCGACGGCCGTTCCCAAGGCAGCTTGAGCGTGGAGGTCCATAGCGCGCGCGGAAAACCCCCGGCTCAGTCGCCGCGGATGCGCCAGACCCTGAGCGCCGAACCGCCGGGCATGTCGCCGACCGGCGCGAGCCAGGCCGGGGCCGGTGCGGTGCCGCGGGCGAGGCTGGTGGCGAAGGGCTCGGGGCCGCCCGCCTCGGCCCCGTCGAGGGCGGATGTGCAGAGCAGCAGATAGTCGGCGCCGCGCTCCCGGGCGACCCGCCGCACGGTCGCCTGCGAACCCGCCGACGCCTCGATCGCGGCCCGCAACCCGACGCCGTTGCGGTGGTAGGGCGCGGCGACGACCGTGTGATGGGTCATCAGCAGGATGGCCGGCCCCAGATCGATCGCGCCGAGCACGAGCCCCGGCGGCAGGCGGTCGAGCGCCGCGTAGGCGGCCGGCGCGGTGCAGGCCTTCCAGTTCCCGTCGGCCACCGTCTGCGCCCCGATGGCGGCCGGTGCCAGGAGGCGCGCGGGCTGCTCGGCGGCGATGGCCCAGACCTTCCCGAGCATCGTCAGGGCCACGACGATCAGGGCCATCCGGTGCAGGCTCGACACGGGCCCCCGCAGCGCCAGGATGGCGCGGTCCAGGGCGATCGCCCCCATGAGCGGCACGAAGGCCCCCGCGATGTAGAGGCCCCGCGCCTGTCCGAGGGCGATCAGGGTGCCCGGGACGATCAGCGTTGCCACGACGACGAAGAAGCGGCGGCGGTCCGGCGCCCGCTCGCGGATCGCCATCGCACCGGCATAAAGGGCCGTCGCCACCAGGGGCGCGATGTTGGACAGGGCCACGTCCGGCTGGCTGCGCAGGATCTGCGGGAAGGCGCGCATCTCGTCGACCTGATCGAGCCAGGCGGTCCGCACGAGGGCATCCATGCCGGCGAACGGGCCGGCCAGGCAGGCCGGCGCGATCCCGGCGAACCCGGCCACCGTCGCCGCGCCGACGACGGCCGCCACGGCGCAGCGCCCGGTCCGGCCGAGACCGCGGCCATCCGCCGCCAGGGCCGCGCCGCCGAGGATTGCCGCCCCCGCCGCGAGCAGGAGCCAGGGCGGGGACAGCGCGTCGCAGGCCGGGACGCCCCAGAGGGCCGGTGCCGTCTGCACGCCGAACAACAGAAGGCTCGCCCCGAACAGGCCGGCCCCGTACCCGGCGAGCATGCCGGAGGCGCGTTCCCCGCGGGCGATCCAGTCCGCCAGGAGCAGCAGCCCGGCCGCCGCGATGACCGGCACGGTCTCGAGGCCGATCGCCAGCGACAGCCCGGCGACGAGCCCGGCCGCGAGGCCCCGCCGCATCCGCCGGGCCGGATCGGCCAGCGCCAGGGCGATCGCCAGCATGGCGCAGAGCTGCGCGTTGTGGTGGTCGATCCGGCCGAAGCGGAAGACGTTCAGGAACACGGCGGTCTGGGGCGCGACGAACAGCACGAGCAGAGCCGCGCGCCAACCGAACAGCCGGCGCATGCCGAGGCCGGCGAGCACCCCGTAGAGGAGGAACAGCAGCGCCGGCCACAGGGAAACGGCGGCGGCCTCCGCCAGCGCGCGGCCGAGGAGGGGCGTGAGCGCCAGGACGAGGCCGGCGATCGGCAGGTCGATCAGGCGGGACCAGTGCGAGGCGATCCCCGCCGGGGGCAGCATCCGGTGCTGCACGCTGTCGAACCAGCCCTGGCCGGCCAGGAGGTCGCGCACGCCGACGAGGCGCATCATGTCGTCGGTATCGGGCAGCCGCAGCCCGTCGACGATGGGCGCGAGGCCGCGCGGATCGTAGAGGCCGAACAGGGCGACCAGGGCCAGCGCGACCAGGACGGCCGGGCTGTCGAAGGGCGAACGCCCCGCCCCCGCGCGGCGGACGGGCGGCGTTCCGACAAGGCTGGTCATTCAGGGGTCCCGGGCTCGGCGGCATGGTCGCATCACGGGCTTACCGGGTCGTGAAGCGGGCCGGTCCCGGACGCGCGTGGACGGCCGGCGTCCCCGCGCGCGACCGTTGACGGCGGCTCTGGCCCCGGCTTTGCTGCTCCTGCCGAGACCCGAAGGCGTTGAGAGCCCAGAGCCATGCCCGTCCTCGAACGGATCCGCGACTTCGCCGGCACGATGCAGGCGTGGCGGCACGACCTGCACGCCCATCCCGAACTCCTCTACGACGTCGAGCGCACGGCGGGGTTCGTGGCCGACCGCCTCCGGGCGTTCGGCTGCGACGAGGTGGTGACCGGCATCGGCCGCACCGGGGTGGTGGGCGTGATCCGCGGGCGCGGCCGGTCGTCCAACCGCGCCATCGGCCTGCGGGCCGACATGGACGCGCTGCCGATCCAGGAGGTGCGCGATCTGCCCTACCGCTCCACCGTGCCGGGCAAGATGCACGCCTGCGGCCATGACGGACACACGGCCATGCTGCTCGGGGCCGCCAAGTACCTCGCCGAGACCCGCGATTTCGACGGCGCCGCCGTGCTGATCTTCCAGCCGGCCGAGGAAGGCGGCGGCGGCGGCGACGCCATGGTCGAGGACGGGCTGATGGAGCGGTTCGGCATCGAGTCGGTCTACGGGATGCACAACATCCCCGGGATGGCGGTCGGCACCTTCGCGATCCGGCCGGGCCCGATCATGGCCTCGACCGACCGCTTCACCCTCATCATCGAGGGCCGGGGCGGCCACGCCGCGCTGCCGCAGAACGCCGTCGACAGCGTGCTGGTCGCCAGCCACGTGATCATCGCCCTGCAGAGCATCGTGTCGCGCAACCTCGACCCGTTGCAGTCGGCGGTGGTCTCGGTCTGCGCGCTCGATGCCGGGGAGGCGTTCAACGTGCTGCCGCAGACGGTGACCATGCGGGGGACGATGCGCACGCTCTCGCAGGCGGTGCGGGCGCAGATCAGGGGACGCATCGAGACGCTGGTGACGGAGGTGGCGGCGGCCTTCGGCGCCACCGGCGTCACCGAGTTCGGCAGCAGCTATCCGGTCACCGAGAACCACCCGGCCGAGACGGACTTCATGGCCGATGTCGCAGAGGCGCTGGTCGGCGGGGAGAACGTCGACCGGGCCGTGGCGCCGATGATGACCGCCGAGGACTTCTCGTACATGCTCGGCCGCCGCCCCGGCGCCTACATGTTCATCGGCAACGGCGACAGTGCCTCGCTCCATCACCCGCATTACGACTTCAACGACGCAGCCGCGCCCTACGGAGCCTCCCTGTGGGCGCGCCTGATCGAGACCGGGCTGCCGCTGACGGACTGAGCGCCGCGCCGAGCCTCGCTGGGACCGTCCCGGTCTGGCTGCGGGTGGCGGCCCTGTCGTTCGGCGGTCCCGCCGGCCAGATCGCCGTGATGCACCGGATCCTGGTGGAGGAGCGGCGCTGGATCTCCGAGCGGCGCTTCCTCCATGGGCTCGGCTTCTGCACGCTCCTGCCCGGGCCGGAGGCGCAGCAGCTCGCGACGTATATCGGCTGGCTGATGCACGGGCCGGCGGGCGGGCTCGTCGCGGGCGGCCTGTTCGTTCTGCCGGGCCTCCTCGCCCTGATGGGCCTGAGCTGGCTCTACGTGCTGTACGGCCATGTCGACGCCGTCGCCGGCCTGTTCTTCGGCTTGAAGGCGGCGGTGCTGGCGATCGTGCTCCACGCCCTCTGGCGCCTCGGAGGCCGCGCCCTGCGCCGCCGGACCGACCGGATCGTCGCGCTCGCCGCCTTCCTGGCGCTGTTCGTGCTGGCGGTGCCGTTTCCGCTGGTGGTGATCGCCGCGGGCCTCGCGGGCCTCGCCCGCCGCCGCGGTGCCGATCCGGTCGCCGCCGATCCGGGCGCCGACGAGGCCGGCTTCCGCGTCGGCGCGGCGATGCTGCCGCGGGAGCGCGTCGGCGCGGCGGACTCGCTGCGCATGGCTGCGCTGTGGCTCGCGATCTGGCTGCTGCCGGTGGCGGTGCTGCTGGTCCTGCCCGGCGTGCCGCCGGTCTTCGGGCGGGTGGCGCTGTTCTTTTCCAAGATGGCCCTCGTGACCTTCGGCGGCGCCTACGCGGCGCTCGCCTACGTCGCGCAGCAGGCGGTGGAGCAATACGGCTGGCTGAAGCCCGGCGAGATGCTCGACGGGCTCGGCCTCGCCGAGACGACCCCCGGCCCGCTGATCATGGTGCTCCAGTTCGTCGGCTTCCTGGCCGGGTTTCGCGCGCCCGGCGCCCTGCCGCCGTTGCTCGCCGGGACGCTCGCCGGGCTCCTCACCACCTGGGTCACCTTCGTGCCCTGCTTCCTCTGGATCTTCGCCGGCGCCCCGCTGATCGGGCGCCTGCGCGGCAGCCGCCGCCTCGCGGGGGCGCTCTCGGCCATCACCGCCGCGGTGGCGGGCGTGATCCTGAACCTCGCGGTCTGGTTCGGGCTGCGGACGCTGTTCCGGCAGGTCGAGACAGTGCCGCTCGGTCCGCTGCGCCTCGATTGGCCGGTGCCGGGAAGCCTCGATCCGGCGGCTCTGCTGCTGACGCTGGCGGCGATCATAGCGGTCTTCCGGTTCGGGCTCGGTACGCTGCCGGTCCTGGCGCTCTGCGCCGGCGCCGGGGTCCTCCTGCGGCAGGCGGGATTCGGCTGACGCCGCGGTCAGGCCCCGTAGCGCGCCTTGAGCAGGGCGTAGGTGAGCCGCGCGGTCTGGACCTCGCCGCCCTCCGGACGTCCGGGCTTGGCGGAGGGGTTCCAGCCATAGAGGTCGAAATGGCCGTGCGCCTTCGTGTTCGGCGCGAACCGGCGCAGGAACAGGGCCGCGGTGATCGCCCCGGCGAACGGGCCGCCGGAGACGTTGTTCAGGTCGGCGATCTTGGACTCCAGCAGGCTCGCGTAGGGGGCGTGCAGCGGCATCCGCCAGACGGGGTCGACGGCGCGCCGGCCGGCCTCGGCGACGGAACCGGCCAGGGCCTCGTCCTCGGTGAAGAAGGCCGGCAGGTCCGGCCCCAGCGCCACCCTAGCCGCGCCGGTCAGCGTCGAATAGTCGAGGAGCAGCTCCGGGCTCTCCGCCTCGGCCAGCGTCAGCGCGTCGGCGAGGATCAGCCGGCCCTCCGCGTCGGTGTTGCCGATCTCGACGCTGAGCCCGGCCCGGCTCGCCAGGACGTCGCCCGGGCGGAAAGCGTCGCCCGCCACCGCGTTCTCCACCGCGGGGATCAGCACCCGCAGGCGCACCCGGAGCCCGGCGCCCATGATCATGGCGGCGGCGGCGAGGGCGGCTGCGGCCCCGCCCATGTCCTTCTTCATCAGCAGCATCGCGGCGGACGGCTTGAGGTCGAGCCCGCCCGTGTCGAAGGCGACGCCCTTGCCCACCAGGGTCACCCGCGGCGCCGCCGCCTCGCCCCAGGTCAGGTCGATCAGCCGCGGCGCCCGGGGCGAGGCGACGCCGACCGCGTGGATCAGGGGGAACTCCCTGGCCAGCGCGTCGCCCTGCGTGACGGCGACGGAGGCGCCGTGGCGCTCCCCGAGCGCCCGGGCGGCCGCCTCGATCTCGGCGGGGCCCATGGCGTTGGCGGGCGTGTTGATCAGGTCGCGGCCGAACGCCACCGCTGCGGCGATCCGCTCCACTTCGGCCACGTCGATGCCAGCCGGCGCCGCGAGCCGCGCCTTGGTGCCCCCGCCGGACCGGTAGCGGCCGAAGCGGTAGCTCCCCATCAGCCAGGCCAGGGCGGCCTCGGCGGGCTCGGGGGCGCCCTCCAGGCGGAAGCTGCCCTCCGGCAACAGGCCGGGCAGCTTGCCGACGAGCAACCGGTCATAGGCCGCGGCCTCCGGATCGCCGAGGCCGAACAGCACCCGCGCGAGGCTTCCGTCCGGTCCAGGCAGCAGGGCGAGGCGTCCCGCCTTCGGCTCGAAGCCGGTCGCCTGCGCGAAGGTGCGCTGGGCGGGGTCCAGGGCGCCCTGCGCCGCGGCCCAGGATCCGGCGGTGATCAGGGTCACCGGCACGGCCGGCGCGTCGCCGGGCAGCAGGGCGGGCGTCGTCGCCTGGGTCTCGGCCTGGATCATGTTGCCCCTCGCGCGCCGCGGCGGGTGCGGCTTAACCGGTGGTTAGGGTTAACGCTCTATCACCGGCCGGCCGGAGGGGTGAAGCGCGGGCCAGAGCCCCCGGCCCATCCGGAGGCGGAGCGACCCATGATGACGGCCCTGTTCCGGATCGCCCGACACGAGGTTCGCGCCGGACGCCGTGCCGCCCTGGCTCTGGCCCTGGTCGGCCTCGGTCTCGCCGGCTGCAACACCTCCGGGCCCGAGACCACCGGCTCGATCGGCGCGGTCGGCAACCGCCCCGCGGCGCCGCACCAGAACCTCGAGGCCCTGGCCGAGCGCTACAACGCCGATCCCGCCGACGGCCGCGCGGCCCTCGCCTATGCCCGCGCCCTGCGGGCCAACGACCAGATCAGCCAGGCCTCGGCGGTGCTGCAGCAGGCGGCCCTGCGCAACCCGCGCGACACGTTCCTGCTCGGCGCCTACGGCAAGTCCCTGGTCGAGGTCGGGCGCTACCGGGAGGCGATCGACGTGCTCGCCAACGCCCATTCCCCGGCCGCGCCCGATTGGCGCATCCTGTCGGCGCAGGGCTCGGCCTCCGCGCAGCTCGGCGATCAGGTGCGCGCGCAGGGCTTCTACGAGGCCGCGCTCAAGATCCGGCCGAACGAGCCCTCGCTGCTGTCGAATCTCGGCCTGTCCTACGCGCTCTCGCGCAACCTCGACCAGGCCGAGCAGACCCTGCGGCTCGCCGGCGACCAGCCCGGCGCCGATGCCCGCGTGCGCGCCAATCTCGCCCTGGTGCTCGGGCTGAAGGGCCGCTTCGCCGATGCCGAGGCGGTGCTGCGCCGGGATATGACCCCCCCGGAAGCCGCCGCCAACGTCGCAGCCCTGCGCAAGCTCGCCGCGCAGCCGAACCGGTTCAAGGCGCTCACCGGCGCCGGGGTGCCGGAGCAGGGCTGAAGCCGCGGCCGACCCTGGCGGCGGTGCAGCCTGACGCGCATCTGGACGCGCGCGCCGCGTTCAGGCTCAGGGCCGGCGGTAGACCCAGACCCGCGCGGGCGGCAGGTTCAGCCAGACCCGGTTGGAGCGGTCGGCCGTGTAGCTGCCGGCCTCGCACCGGGCCGGGATCGGCGGCACCACCGCGTAGGTGAACTGCACGAAGGGCGCGCCCGGCTGCATCAGGTCGTGGGCGGTGTTGAGCAGGTCGAGCCGCTGCTCCAGAGGCTTGGTGAACAGCGGCAGGCTCGAGATCGTGGCGGCGGCCGGCTGTGCCAGCACGTCCCTGAGGCTCGCCCGCATGTCGTAGGCATCGCCCCGGATCACCGTCACGCCGGGGAAGCGGCGGGTCAGGAGGCTGCAGAAATCGGGGTTGAACTCGACCAGGATCAGGCGCTCGGGCGCGACGCCGCGCCGGATCAGCGCCTCGGTGACCGGACCGGTGCCGGGGCCGAGCTCGACCACCGGCCCGTCCCGACGGGGATCGACGTAGGACGCCATGGTGCGGGCGAGCATCTTGCCCGACGGCGTCACCGCGCCGGTGACCAGCGGGCGCTCCAGCCAGGAGCGCAGGAACCGGGCCTCGTCCTCCAGGGGGTCGCGCCGCGGCCCGAAAATCGCGCTCCGGGTGGCAGGAGCCTTCGCGGTGGGACGGCGGAGCGGCGGCAAGTCCTGGATTCCTCGAGCCCGGATGGGAATGAAAGTTCCGATAGGTCGCTGTCTTACAGTCAAGCTGGGACGGCGCCTAGGGTACGCAAGCCACGCCGGGGCCGCATGCATAACGGGCCACCGGGGTTTCGGATCCGGCCTTACGGACGAACCGCACCCCCGAAGAAGTCCCGCACCTTCGAGAAGAAGCCCGCCGATTCCGGGTGGTTCTCCGGCGAGGCCGACTGATCGAATTCCTGCAGGAGCTCGCGCTGGCGTTTGGTCAGGTTCTGCGGGGTCTCGACGAAGACCTGAATGTAGAGATCGCCGACCTCCCGGGCGCGGAGCACCGGCATGCCCTTGCCCTTGATCCGGAACTGCTTGGCGGTCTGCGTGCCCGCAGGGATCCGGACCTGGGTCTGCGTGCCATCGATCACCGGCACGGTGATCTCGCCCGCGAGGGCGGCGGTGACCATCGAGATCGGCACCCGGCAGAACAGGTCGGCGCCGTCGCGCTGGAAGAACTCGTGCTGCTTGATCGACAGGAAGACGTAGAGATCCCCCGGCGGGCCGCCGCGCAGCCCGCTCTCGCCCTCGCCGGCGAGCCGGATCCGCAGGCCGTCATCGACCCCGGCCGGCACGTTGATCGAGAGCGTGCGCTCGCGGTTGACCCGGCCCGCGCCCTGACAGGCGGTGCAGGGATCGTCCACGATCTCGCCGCGGCCGTGGCAGTTCGGGCAGGTCCGCTCAATGGCGAAGAAGCCCTGCGCGGCCCGGACCCGGCCGTAGCCCGCGCAGGTCTGGCAGGTCCGCGGCTTCGAGCCGGGCTTGGCGCCGGACCCGTCGCAGGCCTCGCAGGTGATCGAGGTCGGGATCCGGATGGTCTCGGCCTTGCCCGCGTAGGCCTCCTCCAGGGTGATCTCGAGGTTGTAGCGCAGGTCGGCCCCGCGCTCGCGGCCCGGGGCGCCCCCCCGTCCCCGGGGGGCGCCGCCGCCGCGCCCGTCGCCGAAGAAATTGTCGAAGATGTCCGACATGAAGTCGCCGAACTCGTTGCCGAATCCGGGTCCGCCGCCGCCCTGGCTGAAGGCCGCGTGGCCGAAGCGGTCGTAGGCGCCGCGCTTCTGCCCGTCGGAGAGGCACTGATAGGCCTCGTTGATCTCCTTGAACTTGATCTCGGCGTCCTTGTCGCCGGGATTGCGGTCGGGATGATAGGTCATCGCGAGCTTGCGGAAGGCGACCTTCAGTTCGCTCTCCGTGGCGGTCTTGGTGACCCCCAGGATCTCGTAATAGTCCCGTTTCGACATCCCACCCCGTCTCCGGACAATCTTGAGCGCCGCTGCGTCCCGAAGCGCCGCCCGCTTGGTCCACCGCGGCCTGGCCAGGATGCGGTCACGCGCAGGCTGACCGGACTGACGCACCGTCGCGCTCTAGCGCATCGGGCCGGATACCGGAACCGGCCCGGCGCGCTAGCTTTCAGCTCGGCATCGTCTTTTCCGAAAGCCGGCAGCTACCTCTCGGGACGATGCTCTAGCACGGGCCGGACGTCCCCCGCGGTCCGGTCCGGGCCCTCTCCGATGCTCCGCGGCGGCCGCGCGACGGCCCCAGTCAAGCAAAGGCGGGGCCGGATCGCTCCGGCCCCGCGCCTCCTTCTCGGACCCGCGCCTCACGCGCGCTTCTTCTGGTCCTTGTCGTCGACCTCCTGGAAGTCGGCGTCGATGACGTCGTCCTTCTTCTCGGCCCCATGCGCCTCGGCGCCGGCCTCGGGGCCGCCCGCTTGGTTGGCGGCGTACATGGCCTCGCCGAGCTTCATCGAGGCCTGCATCAGGTCCGTGGTCCGGGCCTTGATGGTCTCGACATCCTCGCCCTCGAGCGCGGTCTTGAGCGCGGTCATCGCGGTCTCGATCGCGCCCTTGTCGGCGGCCGGGACCTTGTCGCCGTACTCGGTGACCGACTTCTCGGTGGCGTGGACCAAGCTCTCGCCCTGGTTCTTCACCTCGACGAGTTCACGCCGCTTCTTGTCGGCCTCGGCATTGGCCTCGGCGTCCTTCACCATCCGGTCGATATCGGCATCCGAGAGGCCGCCCGAGGCCTGGATGCGGATCTGGTGCTCCTTGTTGGTCGCCTTGTCCTTGGCCGTCACGTTGACGATGCCGTTGGCGTCGATGTCGAAGGTCACCTCGATCTGCGGCATGCCGCGGGGGGCCGGCGGGATGCCAACGAGGTCGAACTGGCCGAGCAGCTTGTTGTCGGCCGCCATCTCGCGCTCGCCCTGGAAGACCCGGATCGTCACCGCGTTCTGGTTGTCCTCGGCGGTGGAGAAGGTCTGGGACTTCTTGGTCGGGATCGTGGTGTTGCGGTCGATCAGCCGGGTGAACACGCCGCCCAGCGTCTCGATGCCGAGGGACAGCGGGGTCACGTCGAGGAGCAGCACGTCCTTGACGTCGCCCTGGAGCACGCCCGCCTGCACGGCGGCACCGATGGCCACGACCTCATCCGGGTTGACGCCCTTGTGGGGCTCCTTGCCGAAGAAGGACTTCACCACCTCCTGGATCTTGGGCATGCGGATCATGCCGCCGACCAGCACCACCTCGTCGATCTCGGCGGCCGAGACACCCGCGTCCTTGAGCGCCTTGCGGCAGGGCTCGATGGTCCGCTGCACCAGATCGTCCACCAGGGACTCGAACTTCGCCCGGCTGAGCTTCAGCGCGAGGTGCTTCGGGCCGGTCTGATCGGCGGTGATGTAGGGCAGGTTGATCTCGGTCTGGGTGGCCGAGGACAACTCGATCTTGGCCTTCTCGGCGGCCTCCTTGAGGCGCTGAAGGGCGAGCTTGTCCTTGGTCAGGTCGATGCCCTGCTCCTTCTTGAACTCGGCCGTCAGGTACTCGACGATCCGGTTGTCGAAGTCCTCGCCGCCCAGGAAGGTGTCGCCGTTCGTGGACTTCACCTCGAACACGCCGTCGCCGATCTCGAGGATCGACACGTCGAAGGTGCCGCCGCCGAGGTCGTAGACCGCGATGGTGCCGGCCTTCTTCTTGTCGAGGCCGTAGGCGAGCGCCGCCGCGGTCGGCTCGTTGATGATGCGCAGCACCTCGAGGCCGGCGATCTTGCCGGCATCCTTGGTCGCCTGGCGCTGCGCGTCGTTGAAGTAGGCCGGGACTGTGATGACCGCCTGCGTGACCGGCTGGCCGAGATGCGACTCCGCGGTCTCCTTCATCTTCTGCAGCGTGAAGGCGGAGATCTGCGAGGGCGAATACTTCTTGCCGTCGGCCTCGACCCAGGCGTCGCCGTTGTCGCCGCGGGCGATCGTGTAGGGCACGAGGCCCTTGTCCTTCTGGGTCATCGGGTCGTCGTAGGTGCGGCCGACGAGACGCTTGATGGCGAAGAACGTGCGCTCGGGGTTCGTAACCGCCTGGCGCTTGGCCGGCTGGCCGACGAGCCGCTCGCCGTCATCCGTGAAGGCGACGATCGACGGCGTGGTGCGGGCGCCTTCCGAATTCTCAATGACCTTGGGCTGCGTGCCTTCCATGACGGCCACGCAGGAATTGGTGGTGCCCAGGTCGATACCGATAACTTTACCCATGGCGGGATCCCTCTTTTCGTCGCGTTCAAGCAGACCGCCGAGCCCCGAAGCAGCTCGGCCCATGGCGGTGTCCGGGAGTGATGTGAGTATGGGACCCGGGCCGGATCAAGGGCCGTGAACGGCTGAAACCCAGCGCGCAATCCCGCGTCGAGGGCGATATAAGAAGCCCGCCACGGGCTCGCAAGGCGAAGCCTCCCCGTCCGCGCCGACGGCGGGCTTCCCCGCTATCCTGCTGTATGCAAAGCTGAATCTTTCCCGATGCGGCCGTTCCGCCGGGTGGCGTGGTTGTATTTTGTTGCTTTGCTGCCACGTCCGCGCCCTCGACGGCGTGTTAACGGTTCGACAAGGGGTTGAGCGTGGCCCCGCCACTTCGTGTCCCCATCGTAGAGTCCGATGCGCCCGACCCGCAGCTTCCTGCTCCCCGTCCTGGCGCTCGCCGTCGCGGCTCCCGCCCTGCTCGCCGCCCCGCCGGCACGGGCGCAGAACTTCTTCGAGCGGCTGTTCGGCATCAAGCCCGAGCGCCCGCCGGTGCCGCCCCGGGGCCTGCCCGAGGCGCCGCCGCCGGCCCCGGCAGCCCCCGGTGAGCCGGGCCAGCCCCCGGCGGCCGAGGCGCCGCGGCCCGCACCGGTCCCGGCCCGCCCGATCGTGCTCAAGACCCCGTCCGAGGACAGCGTGCTCGGACAGGACCTCCAGCTCAACGGAACCTCCGGTTCCCTGAAGCTGGAGCGGTCGGGCAGCGCCGTCACGGCCCGGATCACCCTGCCGGGGACCAGGATCTCGCAGCCGGCCGAATCCTGCACGGTGCCGCTCGCGGGGGGCAATCCCGTCCCCCTGAGCGCCGAAGGCAAGCCCGACGGGGTGCCGCGCTTCGAGGCGGCCGGAGCGGAGTGTCCGCTGCGCTTCGACGTGACCGAGGGCGCCGTCCTGGTCTCGACGACGGGCTCGGGCCCGACCTGCACCTTCTCGGCCGCCGATTGCGCCACGACCCCGGTCGGCCTGTGGGGGCCGGCCCCCGCCACCCTGCTCCCGCGGGCCGGCGAGTTCGACACGGCCCGGGGTGTGGCCGACAAGGCGGTGCGCGACAATTACAAGCTCATGACCCAGCGCGCCCGGCGCGAGGACGTGCGGCCGATCGTGAGCGAGCAGGCGGCCTTCTCGGCCGACCGGGAGCAGTTCTGCCGCAGCTACGCCCGCGAGGGCACCCACGGCTTCTGTCATCTGCGGTTCACCGAGAACCGGGCCCTGGCGCTCGCCACCCGGCTCGGCGCCAACACGGCGGTGCCCACCGCGGCCGCGGCCCCGCGCAGGTCCCGGCCCAAGCCCGCCACGGAGCCCGCCGTCGACGGGATGAACCCGGACACGGCCGGCGGGATGCCGCCGGAATAGGGGTTCAGGCCCGGCCGGCCGTCATCGACAGCATGGCCGGGTCGATGCCGTTGGTCCGCAGGGCGCGCTCGTACTTGGCGTCGAGATTCGTGTTGAAGATCAGCTCGGGGTCGGCCGGGCAGTTGAGCCAGCCGTTGGCCATAATCTCGCTCTCGAGCTGCCCCGCCTGCCAGCCGGCATAGCCCAGAGCCAGCACGGCGCTGGCCGGCCCCTCGCCACTGGCGATGGCGCGCAGGATCTCGACGGTCGCGGTCAGGCAGATGCCGTCGTCGATGATCAGCGTCGATTGCTGGATGTGGAAATCGTCGGTGTGGAGCACGAAGCCGCGCCGCCCCTCCACGGGGCCGCCCATCAGGACCGGCATGTGCCCGACCCGCTCCCGGAGGCGGATCGCATCCGCCTCCGGGCAGACGTCGAGCTGGACCAGCAGGTCCGGCATGCTGATGTCGGTGGCCGCCTTGTTGACGATGATGCCCATCGCGCCGTCCGCCGAGTGCGCGCAGACGTAGATCACCGAGCGGGCGAAGCGCTCGTCGGCCATCCCGGGCATCGCCACGAGGAACTGGCCGTCGAGGAAGCTCGGGCCGGTGAGCGTGGACTGCACGGGCGACGCTGGGTTCGACATGCGCGTATGCTACGCGGCCCCCTCGCCTTGTCCAGCGGACAAAGCGCGCGGGATGCCGGCCGGGCAGGGCCCGAAAGACGCTGTCGAATCTGCGGGCGGACCGCTACACTGCGTCGCTCTCACGCCTGAGATCGTTCGTGAGCCTGATGACGCTGTGAACGGAGCCGCTCCGATGGCGGATGCTGCATACCCTGCTGCCTTCGACATCGAGGCCCAGCGTGCCCAAATCCAGCGGGCGCAGGAGGAGACGAACAAGTTCGTCGCCGAGCAGCACAAGCTCATGGCCGAAGCGGCCAAGCTGGCCGCGGAGCAGCTCAAGATGTCGGCTGAAGCCGCCAAGCTCGGCCGCGACCGGGCCCTAGCGCCCTGGCAGGTCGCGCTCTCGGGCATGGCCGCAGGCGCGGCCTTCTTCGGCGCCGGCGCCGCCTTCATCAAGCTCCTGGGGGCCTGACCGCAGCGGCGCAGCCCCCGTCCTCGACAGGCCCCGCCCGCCACGCTAGGTCAGGCGCGATTGTCCAGCGCGCGATCCGAGCGCGCGTCAATGAAGGGACCCGCGATGATCCAGGTCGGCGACCACCTGCCCCAGGCGACCTTCCGGGTGATTGGCCCCGAGGGCCCGATCGCCCGCACCACCGACGACGTGTTCAAGGGGCGACGCGTGGTCCTGATCGGCGTCCCGGGCGCCTTCACGCCGAGCTGCCACCGCAACCACCTGCCGGGCTTCGTCACCCACAAGGACGCGATCCTCGGCCGCGGCGTCGACGCCATCGCGGTGACGAGCGTCAACGACGTGTTCGTGCTCGACGCGTGGTCGAAGGCGAGCGGTGCCGAGGGCCTGGAGTTCCTGGCCGACGGCAACGCCGACTTCGCCAAGGCCATCGGCCTGGAGATGGACGGCACCGGCTTCGGTCTCGGGATGCGCTCGAAGCGCTACGCGATGCTGGTCGAGGACGGGATCGTACGGGTTCTGAACATCGAGGAGACGCCCTCGAAGGCCGAGATCTCCGGCGCCGAGGCCCTGCTGAAGGTGCTCTGAGCGCGGTTTTCGGGCTCGGCTTCCCGGCGGCGGCGAGCGCCGTCCCGGTCGGCTCGCCCGCGACCCTCACGCCTCCGCGAGGTCGATCGCGTCGAGTCCGTCGTGATGCAGGAGCAGCACGCCGGTCGCGGCCGCGAGCCGGCGCGCGGCCGGCGTGAAGCCGGCGTTCGAGACCACCGCGGCGCGGTCGCCCGCCCAGTAGCGCTGAGCCGCAGCTGCCTCCTGCACGGCGGCGTTGCCCACGGGCTTCGTCAGGCGCTTGCACTGGACGATCAGGCGCCGGCCGTCGCGGATCGCCACGATGTCGGCGCCCTGGTCGCCGCTCGCCGGGGTCCGGTGCGCCCGCCACCCCGCCCGGGCGAGGCGCTCGGCGCAGTAGCGCTCGTAGTCGAGGCCGTCCACCGGCGCGTCGTCCTCCTCCGGCAGGGCGATCGCGGCCGCCTCGGCCTCGACGATCGCCAGCATCCGCTCCCGCTCCGCGACGGCGAGGTCGGCGTCGCGGGCACCGATCTGCGGGATCACCGTGCGGTCGAGGAAGTAGTCGCGCTCGCGCAGCCAGCCGTCGGTGATCCAGTTGCCGTAGGCGTCGCGAAAACGCTCCTGCCGCCGCCGCAGGGCCAGGGTCTCCCCGTGCGCCCGGGCGATCCGCCGGACCCGGGCCCGGAAGCGGCGCGGCCGCCCGAGATGGCGCAGCAGCACGCAGGCCAGGGCGAGCCCCGTGGCCGCGAGGGCGGGGGCGCCGTACCAGAGCCCGAACGGACAGCCGATCACGGCCGTCCAGAACAGGCGGGCGACGGGACTGGGCTTGCCGGGCATCGGATCTCGGGGCGCGGACGGGTCACAGACCCTCGCAAGGCGCCCTTGCCCGATGCCTAACCACGGCCGGAAAGTTGTGGATGCGCGGGGGCGCCCTCAGCCCTTCCGGCGCTGGTGGCCCAGGCCCATGCTCTTGGCGAGGCTGGACCGGGCCGCGGCGTAGTTCGGCGCGACCATCGGATAGTCGGGCGCCAGCCCCCATTTCTGCCGGTACTCGTCGGGCGTCAGGTTGTAGTGCGTCCGCAGGTGGCGCTTGAGGGATTTGAACTTCTTCCCGTCCTCCAGGCAGACGATGAAGTCGGCCTGGACCGAGCGGCGGACCGAGACGGCGGGCCGCAGGTCCTCGGCCGGCGCCGACGCGGGCTGGCTGATGGAATGCAGAGCGGCGTGAACCGCGGCGATCAGCCCGGGCAGTTCCGGTGCGGGCACCGGATTGTTGCTCACGAAGGCCGACACGATGTCGACTGAAAGCGTGAGAAAATCCGTCTGCCCTTCGACCGTGGAATCCATTCCTCAAACCTCCTGGCGATCCCGGGCTCGCGCGGTCACACGACGCTAAAGATCGGAATCTGTTTCCATCCCGCCTGTTGTCGGCAGTTGAGGCGCATCTACTATTGTGATGCGACTTTTATGGCAAGAACAAATTACACATCGCCATAGCGGGCGTTCTAGCGAGGATAAAGGGTGACGGATATTTGATCTGCCTGGTGCTCGCAAGCCGGCCGGGCGGCGGAGGATCGCGCCGGGACTGTTCCGGGATAATGGGGCGTTGCCTGGGCGGCCGCGTGCGCCATCTGGTAGGATTGCGGGCACTCTGGATCCGCGTGCCCGATCCCGACGTGAGCGAGGGACACCCCATGCACGCCGGCACGACCGACCCGCGGGACCCGACCCCGTGACGGTGGTCTCGTGAGCACCTACCGGTTCGACAAGCTGCTGGCGCCCCGGTCGATCGCCCTGGTCGGCGCGATGGCGCGCGAGGGCTCCCTCGGCCGCAGCGTCCTGGATGGCCTGCGCGCCGCGGGCTTTCCCGGCGCGATCCTGCCGGTCCAGCCCGATCATGCGGAGGTCGCCGGCCTCCCCTGCGTCCCGCAGATCGCGGATCTGCCCACCATCCCCGATCTCGTCCTGATCGCGGTGCCGCCGCCGCGCGTCCCCGAGGTCGTCGCGCAGGCGGCGGCGGCCGGCGCGGGGGCGGCCGTCATCCTGACGGCCCGGCTCGGCTCCGGGCCGGACGATCCCGGGCCGACCGCGCACCGGATCGCCCGCGCGCACGGCCTGCGCCTGCTCGGCCCCGACAGTGCCGGCCTCGCCGTGCCCGGCGCCCAGCTCAACGCCAGCCTGTTCGCCCACGCGCCCGCCGCCGGCGACCTCGCCCTCGTCTCGCAATCGGGCACGGTCGCGGCCGCCATCGTCGAGTGGGGGGCCCGCCACGGGACGGGTTTCTCGGCGGTCCTCTCGCTCGGCAGCGTCCTCGATATCGGCGTGGCCGATTGCCTCGATCATTTCGCCGCCGATTACCGCACCCGCGCGATCCTGCTGTGCCTCGACCGGGTCGCGGATGCCCGCCGGTTCATGTCGGCCGCCCGCGCCGCCGCCCGGGCCAAGCCGGTTGTGGTCCTGCGCGCCGGGCGGCACGGGCGGGCGAACCGCACCGCCGAGACCCATACGGGGGCGCTGGCCAGGCCGGACGCGGTCTACGCCGCGGCCTTCCGGCGGGCCGGGCTGCTGGCGGTGCAGGACCTCGACGCGATGTTCTCCGCCGTCGAGACCCTGGGGCGCCAGCGCCCCTTCCCGGGCGACCGGCTCGCGATCCTGTCGAACGGCCGCGGCATCGGCCTTCTCGCCGCCGACCGGCTGATCGAGCGCGCGGGCATCATGGCCGGGGCCGCCGAGGCCGAGGGCCGCCCGGCCGGCAATCCCCTCGACCTCGGCATCGACGCGGCGGGACCGGCCTTCGCGGCCGCCCTCGGGCCGATCCTCGCCGACCGCACGAGTGACGCCGTGCTGGCGATCCACGTCCCCACCGTCCGCTCGAGCGCGGGCGAGGTCGCCGACGCGATCGCCGACACGGTCAAGCGCGCCCGCGCCGGCCAGACCCGCAAGAAGCCGCTCTTCGCGGTCTCCCTCGGGGATGCCGAGGCGGCGCGGGCGGCCTTCGCGCGCGCCGGCCTCCCGCATTTCGCCACCGATTCCGAGGCGATCGAAGGGTTCCTCCACCTCGTGCGCTACCGCGAGGCCCAGGACGATCTGATGCGGACGCCCGACTCGCTGCCCCGCGACTTCTCCCCCGACACGGCCCGCGCCCGCACGATCATCGCCCACTCCCTGCGCCAGGGGGCGGCGTGGCTCGATCCGATCGCGGTCAATGGCCTGCTCGAGGCCTACGGGATCCCGATCGTGCCGATCACGCTGGCCCCCGACAAGGATGCCGCGGCGGCCGCCGCCTGGCCGATCATCGCGGCCGGCGGCGCGGTCGCCCTCAAGGTCGTCTCCCCCGACATCGTGCACAAATCCGACATCGGCGGCGTGCATCTCGACCTGACCAGCGAGGCCGATGTCCGGGAGGCCGCGCGCAGCATCCTGGCCCGGGCGCGCCGGGAGCGGCCGGACGCCCGGGTGACCGGCTTCGCGGTGCAGCCCATGGTCCGCCGGGGCCAGCGCCGCGAACTCATCGCCGGGCTCGCCGAGGATCCGGTCTTCGGTCCCGTGGTGGTGTTCGGGCGGGGCGGCACGGCCGTGGAGGTGATCGACGACCGGGCCCTGGGCCTGCCGCCGCTCGACCTGACCCTCGCCCGGGATCTCATCGGCCGGACCCGGGTCGCCCGGCGCCTCGAAGCCTATCGCGACGTGCCGGCGGCCGATCTGCCGGCGATCGCCCTGACGCTGGTGAAGCTGGCGCAGCTCGCCGCCGACCTGCCGCAGGTCCGCGAACTCGACATCAACCCCCTGCTGGCCGACGAGACCGGCGTCCTGGCCCTGGACGCCCGGGTGCGGATCGGGCGCTGGGAGAAGGGGCGGCACGGGCGCGGCCATCCGCGCTTCGCGATCCGGCCCTATCCGGCGGAATGGGTGCGGACCCTCAACCTGAAGAACCGCACGATCCGCGTGCGGCCGGTGCGCCCGGAGGACGAGGGCCTGTTCCTGGCCTTCTTCCAGGGGCTCGACCCGGAGGACCTGCGCCTGCGCTTCTTCGGACCGGTGCGGGCGTTCAGCCACGCTTTCCTGGCCCGCCTCACGCAGCTCGATTATGCCCGCGCCATCGCCTTCGTCGCCACCGAGGTGGAGCCGCAGGGCGGCGAGCGCATGCTCGGCGCCGTCCGCCTGCACGCCGACGCCAACCACGAGAGCGGCGAATACGCCATCGCGGTCGGCCGCGACGCTAGGGGGACCGGCCTCGCCTTTGCGCTGATGCGCCTGATGATCGACTGGGCGCGCTCCGAGGGGATCGGCCGGGTCGAGGGTACGGTGCTGGCCGAGAACCGGCCGATGCTGGCGGTCTGCCGCCGGCTCGGGTTCACCCAAGGGCGGGACCCGGAGGATCCGGGGCTGGTGAAGGTAGTTTTAGGGTCTGGACTCGATCAGCACCAGGACGCGACGACGGCGGCCAGAGCGAGGGCTGAGGTGTCGTTGCGGGCGAGCTTGTCGTAGGGCGTGGCGATGCGACGAAAGTCTGTGAGGCGGGCGAACATCGCCTCGATGCGCCAGCGCTCCCGATAGCGGGGCCTGTCATGGGGGATCCGACGCTTGCGACTGCGTTTGCCCGGGATGACGGGCGTGACCCCACTGGTGCGGAGGTCGGTGCGCAGCCAGTCGGCATCGTAGCCCGTGTCGGCGCTGAAACGGCGGATCCGGCCCGGCGCTTCGGCTAGCACCGCTGGGGCAGTCGTCACGTCGCTGGCATTGCCCGGCGTCAGCAGGAGGACGCCGGGCCGGCCAAGGACATCGGTGCGTGCGTGGATCTTGATCGTTTGACCACCGCGCGACGGGCCGATGGCCTGCGCCCTCGCCCCCCTTTCCCGCCCTGGGCAGACCGGTGAGCCCGGACGTAGCTGCTGTCGAGAGCGGTCGCATCGCCAGCCCACCCGGGCCCGGCCAGCGCGGTCAGCATCGCCTTCCAGAAGCCGCGCCGCGACCTGCGATTGAGGCGGTTGTAGACCGTGGTGCGCGGGCCATACGCGGCCGGGCCGTCGCGCCAGCGGCAGCCCGACGTGAGAACGTGCAGGATCCCCGAGATGATCTGCCGGTCGTCGTTCCGCTCGGGTCCGGGCTGCTCCCTGGGCATGAACGGCTCGATCACTGCCCACGGCTCATCCGAGAGCCAGAACAGGTTCACCATCGTCACCTCCAGGCCGCAAACGGCCGCCTGGACTCACAAACCGACAAGCCATGCAATGGCTTGGTTCGGTTCACACCCTAGCGGACGATCCTGACGCTGAGCCCGAGATTGGCCGGCAGCCGGCTCCAGACCCGATCCGTCGTCACGGCAATCGATTGGCGTTGCTTTGCCAAAGCGAGGCAGGCTCGATCGCCGAGCGAGAGCCCGATTGACCGCGTTGGCGGGCGCAGGATCCCGGCAATCCGAGCCTGTTCGTCATCGAATGGTTCGATCGCGAGGCGGAGGACGCCAAGTGCGCGTGTGATCTGCGATTCCGATCCGCCGGCTTCAGCCAATTTGGCATAGACTTCGGACAGGTTCACCGCACCGATCACAGATTGCGGAAGAATCTCGGCAACCTGCTCGGCCCCCGTCTCCGTACGAAGCAGACAGAGCAGCGCCGAGGCGTCGAGGACGAAGGCCTCACTCACGCTCCGCCTCTGACCGGCGCTCCGCGATCAACTCGTCGGCCAAGCTCCGATCGGTCGGCGCGAAGCTGCGGACGATGGCCTGCGCCGCCCGGACTGCGGCAGACAGGGAGCGGACCCGCAGACCGTCCTCGGCCAGTTCGACCATGACGGTGTCGCCGGCCGAAAGCCCAAGCTCCCGTCGGAAATCGGCCGGGATGACGAGCGTCCCGTCAGCATCGATCTTGACCGACTGCGAAGCCATGCCGAATTCCGCATCGCGGCCCGAGACAACTCTCGCTGTCCGCGCCATCGGACGCCCGCCGCGCTGTCATATGATGCCCGATAACAGCTCAAAAAGGAAAGTCCTGCGCCGTTGCTTTGCGGTGAGGCAGACGGGTCGTCGGGACACGTCCCGGCTCAGCCAAACCTGAACGGCCGGATCGGGCTCAGCGGGGCGGCAGAGGCGCGTCTGGGTTAAGCCCCTCCGCGGCCGGCTTCGCTGCAGGTGCCCTGTTGGCCACCGGTTTGGCAGGAGCGGGCTTCGCCACGGCAGCCTTGATCGCCGCCGGCTTGACCGCCGCGGGCTTCGGCATCCCGGCAGGCTGCGCGGCCCCGGCCGGCGGGATCGCCCCCGTCGCCGCGGGCTCGGAGGCCGGCGTGTCGAGGGTGTAGATGTCGTCGCGGAAATGCGCCTTCCCGTCCGGGGTGGCGTAGCCCGTGAGGTACACGAAGGCCACCGGCACCGGCTTCACCAGCTTGATGTCGCGGCGCTCGCCGTCCGCGATGCCGGTCTCGATCTCGATCGGCCCCCAGCTCGTGCCCGGCCCGTTCGGCCCGTCGGCGCCCTGCAGCAGCCAGCCGACCAGCTCCTTGACCTGGCCGACCCGGACGCAGCCGTGGCTGTGGAAGCGTACGTTCGCGGCGAACAGCGACTTCGCCGGCGTGTCGTGCATGTAGACGGCAAAGCGGTTCGGCATGTCGATCCGCACCTGGCCCAGCGAATTGTCGAAGCCGGAATCCTGGCGCAGGGTGTAGTTGACCGCCCTCTCGCCCGCCCAGTCGATCTTGGTCGGGTCGACCTCGCCGCTCTGGCCGAGGATGCGGATGTGGTTCTTGGCGAGATACCCCGGGTTCTTACGCATCTGCGGGATGATCTCGTTCTTCACCACCGAGGCCGGCACGGTCCAGGTCGGGTTGAAGTTGATGTCGGTGATCCGCGTTTCCACCGTCGGTGTCGCCTTGTCGGGGGAGCCGACGACGGCGACGTAGCGGCGCACCACGGCGCCGTTCTCCACCGCCTCGACGGCGGCCGAGGGGATGTTGACCACGACGTAGCGCTCGCCGAACGGGAATTTCGAGCCCATCAGCCGGGCCGCGGAGGCGGCGAGCTGCCGCTGGCGCACCGGGGCGGGCACGTTCAGCGCGTTGATCGTGAGCCGGCCGAGGATGCCGCTGTCGGGCAGGCCGTGGCGGCCCTGGAAGGCCGCGACCGCCGCCACCAGCGGCGGGTCGAGGCGGTCGCTCGGGGGCGCGTCCGCCGGCAGGTCGCCGGTCAAGGTCAGGTGGTGGCGGAGCGCCGGGATCGCCGTGCTGGAGGCGCCGGGCGCTAGGCGCGCGAGGTCGTCGGGCAGCCGCTCCCATCCGCCGGCCTCCGCGAAGGCGGCGTAGCGCTCGGCCGCCCGGAGGGTGTCGAGGAAGGTGCGCGCGGTCAGCGTCGGGCTCGGATCGGTGGAGACTCGGGCGTAGACGAGGGGTGCAGGCTCGCGCGACGCCTTGGCGATGTCCGGCTTGGCCGGGATCGGCTTCAGTGCGGCGGCCGCGGCCTCCGGGGGCTTCGCCTCCGGGGCCCTCGTGTCGGGCGCCCTGGCGTCCGGGCCCTTCGCCTCCTGACCCTTCGCCTCCTGGCCCTTCGCCGCACCGGCCTCCGGACCCGAGGGCGAGGCGGAGACCGGGACGGCAGCCGGCGGGACCGGCGCGGTGGTGTTCGGGCCGACGGCCGGTGCAGCCGCCTGGGACCCCTCCGCCCGCGCATCGCCCGGGACGCCGAGCAGGGCCAGTAGCGACAGGCCCGCACCGAGGGCGGCGCGCGGGCGGGCGCGGCGGCGGAGTTGGACCGGGACCATACGCGACACTCCCGAGGGCGCCCGGAGGGGCGCGGTCGGGGCGGATGGTAGGCGTGCGTGGTTACCAATCCCCTCCGTGTCCGGGCCCGGCCCGCGGCGGCGATTCACCAATCCGCGATGTGGTCATCGGCTCCGGTGCCTGTGCGGATGTCGCTGGGAACGAATATGCCGCTTACTGCTCTGCCACGGTCGTCCCTGCGGCGAAGGAGGAGCCGCCCGTCATGCCGGAACCCGGAATTGACGCGACCCGGAAAATCCCGGACGCGATGCCCTACCTGCCGCAGCTCGACGGGGTGCGGGCGCTCGCCATCCTGATCGTGTTCGCGGCCCATTGCGGCTACAGCCACGTCGTCCCCGGGGGCTTCGGCGTCACGGTCTTCTTCTTCCTCAGCGGCTACCTGATCACCACCCTGCTGCGGATCGAGCGCGCGCGGACCGGCGCGGTGTCGCTGTCCGCCTTCTACCTCCGGCGCAGCCTGCGCATCCTGCCGCCGATGTACCTGACCCTGCTGGTTGCCGGCGCGCTCTACGCCCTCGGACTGCTCGACTGGATGGCGGTCGAGCCGGCGGCGATCCTCGGGCAGGCGACGTTCCTGACGAACTATCCCGGCCTGTTCGGCACCGAGGCGGTGCTGCCCGTGCCCCTGTGGAGCCTCGCCATCGAGGAGCATTTCTACCTCGCCTTCCCCCTGGCCTACTCCCTGTGGCTCGGGCGCCTGCCGCCGCGCCGGGCGGCTCTGGCCTGCCTGGCCGTCTGCGGGGTGGTGCTGGCGATCCGGTGCCTCAACGTCTGGCGGCTCCCGGATTACAGCCTGAACTACAGCTGGACCCACACCCGCATCGACGCGATCCTGTTCGGCTGCTGTCTCGGCCTGTGGCACAACCCGGTGATCCCGGCCGATCGCGCCTGGCGCCCGCGGGCCTGGCACGCGGCGGCGAGCCTCGCGGTGATCCTCGCGACCCTGGCGGCGCGCGCGCCCGCGTTCCGCGAGACCCTGCGCTACACCCTGCAGAGCGCGGCCCTGTTCGTGCCCTTCGCCTATTTGCTGCACGGGGAGGGGCCCCTGGTGCGCCTGCTCGCCAGCCGGCCGATGCGCCAGCTCGGGCTCTGGTCCTACGGCTTCTATCTCGCCCACATGGCCGTGGTGGCGCTGGTGCTGCACCTGCGGCCCGGGCTGCACGGCGTCGGGCTGATGCTCGCGGCCTTCCCGCCGACCCTGCTCTGGTGCTGGGCCCTGTACCGGTTCGTCGAGCGCCCCTGCGCGCGCCTGCGCCGCCGGCTCCTGGCGGACCGGCCGCCCGAACCGGTCCTCGCCGACGGGGGCCGAACCGGGATCACGCCCGCCTGAGCCTGTCCCGCGCCGCCGTGTGATCCGGCGCCCCCGCGAAGGCGGCCTTCATCGCGTGCCACAGGGGCTTGCGCCGGAACTGCGCGTCCAGCGGCAGGGCCCGCTGGGGCAGGCCGTCCGGCCGCTTCCGGTAGGGATGGTCGTTCAGCCACGTGTCCGGGTCGTAGATGTCCCAGGTCACGACATCGAGCAGGGCCGGCTCGTCCAGCGCCACGTCGAGGTAGCGGCGCGCATAGTCGGCGACCATCCGGTCGCGGGTCGCCACGTCCGACGGGAAGGCCCGGTCGTCGATGTCGAGCTCTGTGATCGCGATCCCGAGCCCCATCTGGCCGATCTCCCGCAGGAAGCGCCGGAGCTGGCCCTGGTCGATCGGGATCGTGCTGGTGAGGTGCGATTGCAGGCCGAACCGCCGGATCGGCACGCCGCGGCCGCGCATCGCCTCCAGCCGGCGCAGGACCTTGGTGCGCTTGGCCTCCATCCAGGGCGCGCCCTGCTCCACCGCGTCCTCGTTCCAGGTGCCGGCCGCCGCCGGGTCGGTCTCGTGTAGGATCCGGAAGGCGAGGTCGACGTAGCCGGGGCCGATCGAGGCGAGCCAGGGCGAGTCGCGCAGGCCCCCGCCGCGGTCGGGATCGGCCTCGTTGCCAAGAATCTCGTTGACCACGTCCCAGGCGACGATCTGCCCGCGGTAATGCCCCGCCACGGTCTCGATCCAGCGCCGCATGAAATCCTCGCCCTGGGCGGCGGTGGCCCGCCCCAGGAGCGGGCCGACCCAGGGCGGGAGCGCCGCGTGCCAGACCAGGGTGTGGCCGCGCATGCGCTGGCCGTTGCTCCGGGCGAAGCGCAGGATCGCGTCGCCCCGGGCGAAGTCGGTCTTGCCTGGGGCGGGCAGGACCTCCTCCATCTTCATCTCGGTGCCGCAGACCAGGATCCCGCATTCCCGCGCCACCGCTTGGCGGTAGGCGGGGCTGGCGTCGAAGCGGTGGAACGGCACCTCGCAGCCGTAGAGCAGGCCCTTGGCGGCGGCCGCGGCCTGGAGGCTGTCGCCCGACCAGGACGGCGTGCCGAGGGGGCCGAACCCGCCGGGGGCGCCCCGGGCCGCCGTGGCGAGGCCGGTACAGGCCGCCCCGGCGAGAACGGACCGGCGGCTCGGACGAATCGGCATGCCGGTCCTCTGGATCCTGGGCACAAGGCGGAGGGCGATCGCCGCCGGGCGGGGATGCCCCTCACCCCCATCAGACCACGGCTCTGCCCCGTTTGCGATCCGCTGTGACTGCCGGCCGGCGGGAAGACGCACGATACCGTCCCGAAGCGCCAACTCGCCTTCCCCGGAGACCGCCCCATCTGAAGGGCGCCATTCAGCCGAGGACCGCGTGATGAGTCAGCACCAAGCCATCAGCCCCGGCCGCAGCGCGGTCGTCACCGGCGGCGCCAGCGGCATCGGGCTCGCGGCAGCGAAAGCCTTCGCGCGGGCCGGCATGAACGTCTGGATCGCGGATCTGCCCGGGCCGGCCCTGGAGGCGGCCCGCGGCGCGGTGGCCGAACTCGCCGCCGTCGAGGTCCGCGCGGTGCCCACCGACGTGTCCGACCGCGGCGCCGTGGACGCCCTGGCGGCCGCCGTCGCCAAGGCCGGCCCGCCCGCCATCGTCATGCTGAATGCCGGGATCGAGGCTGGCGGCACCCTGTTCTCCGACGCCGACACCTGGGCACGGATCCTGGGCACCAATCTCGGCGGGGTGGTCAACGGCATCCACGCCTTCGCGCCCGGCATGATCGCCGGGGCTAAGCCCGGCGCGATCATCGTCTCGGGGTCCAAGCAGGGCATCACCACGCCCCCCGGCAACGCGCCCTACAACGTCTCCAAGGCGGGAGTGAAGGCGGTCACCGAGGCCCTGGCCCACGATCTGCGCAACCGGGAGGGCTGCCGCACCACCGCGCATCTGCTGATCCCGGGCTTCGTCTATACCGGCCTCGCCAAGGCCCGCGGCGTCGCCGAGAAGCCGGCCGGCGCCTGGACCCCGGAGGAGACCGTGTCGTTCATGCTGGAGCGGCTCGACGCGGGCGATTTCTACATCCTCTGCCCCGACAACGAGACCACCCGGGCGCAGGACGCCAAGCGCATCGCCTGGGCGGCGGGCGACATCGTCGAGAACCGGCCGGCTCTCTCGCGCTGGCACCCGGATCATGCCGAGGCGTTCAAGCGGTTCCTGGCGGGGTGACGGCGTCAGTGCGCGCGCAGCGAAGCAATCCTGGGCGCCGCGACCGCAGCGGCCGGTGAGGCTCGGACGGATGTCTCGGTGGTGCTCAGAGACGCGCCGGACGAGGTCTGCGATCACGCCGGTGTCGGGCATCCCGTTCGGGTAGGGCGGCGTCCGGTCGGCTGCCGCGCGAAACGATTCACGACGCGGAGCCCTGGGTTGCTGCCCTTCGCGCGCAATGACGGGACGCATGTCAATGCGCGTGACTTTGGCGCCGCTGGATTGCGCCACGCTGGGCCGCCCTCATTCTTCCGAAGGCTGACGCGGCTGAACCACCCCCCTCGTCTGGCGAAGCACTTGCACACAGGGTAGGTCAGTGCGGCGCGCTCGCCGCACCGCACCCGCGCACGATATAAGGGAGCCGCACTTGGCCACGATCATCCCCGTCGCTTCCTTCGACTGCGTCGTGTTCGGCGCGACCGGCGATCTGACCGCACGGAAGCTCCTGCCGGCCCTGTTCTACCGCTTCCGGGACGGGCAGATCCCGGAGACCAGCCGGATCATCGGCGCCTCGCGCTCGGACCTGTCGGTCGATGCCTTCCGGGAGCACGCCCGGGACGCCCTCAAGCGCTTCGTCCCGGTCACGGATCTGGCGGAGGAGGTGCTCCACCGGTTCCTCGCGCACGTGGAGTACGTCGCGGTCGACGGCGCCGGGGATAGCGGCTGGGCCGACCTCGTGACCAAGCTCGACGAGCGGCCCGACCAAGTGCGGCCCTACTACCTCGCCACCTCCCCCGACCTCTACGGCTCGATCTGCCGCAACCTCGCCGCCCACGGACTCGTGGGCGAGAAGTCCCGGGTCGTGCTGGAGAAGCCGATCGGCAAGGACCTGAAATCGGCCTGCGCGATCAACGACGCCGTCGGCGAGGTGTTTCCCGAATCGCAGATCTTCCGGATCGACCACTACCTCGGCAAGGAGACGGTCCAGAACCTGCTCTCGCTCCGCTTCGCCAACACCATCTTCGAGCGGCTCTGGACCTCGGACGTGATCGACCACGTCCAGATCACCGTGGCCGAGACCGTCGGCGTCGAGGGCCGGGCGGGCTATTACGACACGTCGGGCGCCATGCGCGACATGCTGCAGAACCACATGCTGCAGCTCCTGTGCCTCACCGCCATGGAGAGCCCGCTCAACCTCGAGGCGAACTCGGTCCGCGACGAGAAGCTGAAGGTGCTGCGCGCCCTCAAGCGGATCACCGCCCACGACGTGCAGGCGGTGACCGTCCGCGGCCAGTACGTGGCGGGCGCCGTCGACGGCAAGCCGGTCGAGGGCTACCTGTCGGAGCTCGGCCACGAGAGCCGGACCGAGACCTTCGTGGCCATGAAGCTCGAAGTGCAGTCCGGGCGCTGGGCCGGGGTGCCGTTCTACCTGCGCACCGGCAAGCGCCTGCCGCAGAAGCTGTCGGAGATCGTGGTCCAGTTCCGGGCCTCGCCGTTCTCGATCTTCCCCGAGGAGGCGTTCGGGCGCGAGCCGAACCGGCTGGTGATCCGCCTGCAGCCGCAGGAGGGCATGAAGCTCGAGGTGATGACCAAGGATCCGGGCCCCGGCGGCCTGCGCCTGCGCCCGACCGACCTCGACATCTCCTTCGAGGAGACCTTCAAGCAGCGCTACCCGGACGCCTACGAGCGCCTGCTGATGGACGTGGTCCGCGGCAACGCCACCCTGTTCATGCGCCGCGATGAGGTCGAGGCCGCCTGGGCCTGGGCGGATGGGGTGCTCAAGGCCTGGGCCGACCGCCCGGAGGCACCGCGGCCGTACCCGGCCGGGAGCTGGGGTCCCACCGCCGCCATCGCGCTGATCGAGCGCGACGGCCGGACCTGGCACGAGGAGCTGCGCTGAGACGCTGTCCACAGCTTACGGCCAAGCTGCCATGATACCGTCAAGCCGGAGATGGACCGTACCCGTGCCGCTGGTCACCGCCCCGCCAAAGGGCGGACACGGCCTCGCACGAGGGATCATCGCATGCTGGACACCCATCAGGACGCGGCCGACCTGGCCGAACGCCGGCTGGAGCGTTCGGTCGCCTCGGCCCTGCGCATCATCGCGGCCGCCCATGACGAGCGGCAGGCCCCGCCGATCTCCGCGGCCCGCCGCCGCCTGAGCGAGGTCTACGGCGCCGCACGCCTCGTGCGCCGCCTGGAGCGCCAGCGGCCCACGGCCTGAGGCCCGTCACAGGACGGCGTCCCAGGTCTCGCTGAGCGGCGTCGTCCCGCGGACGAGGCGGGCCCGCAGCACCACATCGCCGGCCGGCATCGGCGCCGGCGGACGCCACTCGACATAGATCCGCCAGCCGCCGGTCTGCGGCACGAAATTGGCCACCGGCTCATGCGTCGTGCCGGCGCTGGCCGAGACCTCCGCCGCCACCGACTCGTCCGGCCCCCCGGGCAGGCCCGGACCCTCGAAATCGATCATGCAGAGCCGTCGCTCCGGGCGCGGCGGCGTCATCGGGCGCAGGCGTTCCGCCGCGCCGAACCGGGTGGCCGTGACCCGGGCGAGGCCCGCCCCGGGGATCGCCGCCGCCGGCTCCGCCCCGACCGTGGTCAGGCCGTAGGCGAGCCGCAGCGCCGCGCCCGGCCGCGCCGCCTCGGCCGGCACGAAGGCCGCCACGATGTTGTCCATGTATTCCTCGCCGGAGGGGATCTCGTACAGCTGGACGGCGCCCGCCGCGAAGGCGCCCCCTGCGGGGTCCGGGGACACCCACAGGCTGGGCCGCGCCTCCTGCCGCGCCTCCACGTCCAGATAGGCGGCAAAGTTTCTCTCCCGCTGCAGCAGCCCGAACCCCGCGAGCGGCTTCGAGGCGAAGGCCGAGATCTGCGGTCGCGGGCGGCCGTTGACCAGCGGCCGCCAGCGGCGGTCGAGCCCCGCCGGGGCGGTGCCGGCGGCGACGCACAGCCCGTCGGAATCGTGGACCTGCGGGCGGAAATCGTCGAACGGCTTCGCGCCCCGGGCGCCGGGCCCGTTCTCGCCGTACAGGAACATGCTGGTGAGCGGCGCCAGACCGAGCTTGGCGATCGGACGCCGCGGGTGGAGCGCGGCGGTGACGTCGATCCGGGCCGGGTCCCCGGGGGCGATCACGAAGCGGTAGGCGCCGGCCACGCTCGGGCTGTCGAGGAGCGAGAGCACGGTCAGGCTGCGCGCCTCCGGCTCCGGTTCGCAGAGCCAGTGGGCGACGAAGTCGGGAAACTCCTCCCCCTCCGGCGCCCCCGTGCCGATGGCGAGGCCCCGGGCCGACAGCCCGTATTCCTGGTCGGCCGCGCGCAGGCGGAAATACGAGGCGCCCAGGAACACCAGGAACTCCTCCTGGAACCCCTTCGGACGCCAGGCGGGCGTGTTCGGGAAGGCGTAGTGCAGGCGGAAGCCCGCGAAGCCGAGATCCGGCGGAAAGCTCTGGCCGGCGAGCCGTGGGCCCGGATCGAACAGGCGGCTCTCGTAGGGGATCGGACGCGCCGGCCCGTCGAGCGGCTGCAGATTGAGGGCCACGCGCTTGCGCTGCAGGAAGCCGCGATGGAAGAACTGCGCGCTGAACAGCCGGCCGAGCGGCAGGCTCTCGGCCGGCCGGAAGGTGATGGCCCGGTAGCCGTCATAGTCCAGGGCGGCGAGCGCGGGCGGCAGATCCTCGGGCGGCGCCGCGTAGGGGGCGGCGGCACGCTGTGCGGCCAGTTCCGAGAGGGCCTCGAACGTCATCCGGCCATCCCGCGCCGCCCCCTCGGTCCGCGCCTGCGACGGAAGCGCCGACCCGGCCCACGTTCTGGACCCATTCAGATCGGCCGCGCTAGGTATCGCCGTGCCGGCAGCCGCGGTCAGGACGATCCGAAGAACGCGGCGTCGGGAGGGGGGATCGATCCGTTCGGCATCCGGCCGCCCGTTCGGCCGGTGCGGCTCCGTGTCCTCGCCCCGCCTATCGGTGTCCACGGTCATCGGTTCCCGGCCTCAGGCGGCGGGGCGGCCGGCAGCCTTCCACGGTCGAGTTCCTCGCGCCATGTCGCCTCGCGCCAGATCGCCTCAGCCCACGTCCCCACGCGCCACCTCCTCCGCCGAGCGGTCGCAGCGGAACGCGTGTCCGGGCGTACCCGATCCCTCGGATCCGGAAACCGACCGCGCGGTCTGGAGCGGCGCGCGTCCCGGCCGGGTGCTGCGCGTCCGGCGTCTCGCCCTGGCGATCCCCAGCCTCGTCACCGCGGGGGTCCTCGCCTGGCTCGCCGCGCTGGCCTATCCGGCGGGCGTCAGCCCGCTCGCCTGGGCGGTGCTGGTGCTGTTCAGCCTCGTGATGGGCTGGCAGGCTTTCGTCGCCTGCCAATACGCCTACGGCCTCGTCGCCGCCCTGCTCGGTGACCGGGCGAAGTCAGCGCTGGAACGCCGCTCGGACGAGCCGGGCGCCGCTCCCGCCGGGGCCGGCCGCACCGCCGCCGTGGTGGCGATCCACGCCGAGGACGCGGTGGCGGTCTTCGCCCGCCTGCGGGTGATGGCCCGCTCGCTGGCCCAGGCCGGGGCCGGCGACATCGACATCTTCGTCCTCTCCGACACGCGGGACGGGGCGATCGCCGCCGTGGAGGAGCACGAACACGCCCGGATCCAGGCCTGGGCCCGGACCGACCCGGCCCTGCCGCGGATCCGCTACCGGCGCCGGGACGAGAATGTCGGCCGGAAGGCCGGCAACATCGGCGCGTTCTGCCGCAGCCACGGCGGCGAATACGCCTTCATGATCGTCCTCGACGCCGACAGCCTCATGACCGGCGCCACCATGGCCCGCCTCGTGCGGCTGATGCACGAGAACCCGCGCACCGGCCTGATCCAGACCGTCTCCTATGCGGCCGGCCGCGACACCCTGTTCGCCCGCATCCAGCAATTCGCCGTGCGCCTCTATGCGCCGCTGGCCCTGCGTTGCCTGGAGACCTGGCAGGGGCCGGAGGGCAGCTACTGGGGCCACAACGCCATCCTGCGGATCCAGGCTTTCGCCGAGAACGCGCAGCTCCCCCGGCTGCCGGGCCGGGAGCCGCTCGGCGGCGAGATCCTGTGCCACGACATCGTCGAGGGCGCGCTGATGGTGCGCGCCGGATGGGAGGTGCGCCTGCTGCCCGAGATGGGCGGCACCTGGGAGGAGATGCCCACCAACCTCGTCGACCTCCTCGGCCGCGAGCGCCGCTGGTGCCAGGGCAATCTCCAGCACCTGCGGGTGCTGCCCTGGGCGGGGCTCCACGCCGCGAGCCGGTGGCACCTCCTGGTCGGCATCCTCTCCTACGGCATCCTGCCGCTGTGGATCGCCTTCATCGGCCTTTCCGCCTGGCAGGCCGCCCGGACCGGGGATCTCGGCCTCCTGGCCTACGGGCTGACCGGGCCGGGCGCCGCCGCCCACGCCCTCGCGGCCCTCAGCGTCGCCGTGCTCGGCCTGCCGAAGATCCTCAGCGTCGGGTACGTTTTAGCCTCCCCGGGGCGCCGGGCCGCCTTCGGGGGCGCCCGGGCGCTGCTGGCGAGCGCCGCCCTGGAGCAGGCCGTCTGGGTCGTCCTGTGGCCGGTCCTCACCCTGTTCACCGCCGGCGCCGTCGTGGCGACCTTCCTGGGCCGGGTGGTGCGCTGGGAGACGCAGGACCGCGACGACCGGCAGGTCTCCTGGTCGGAGGCGTTTCGGCTCCAGGCCGATGCGGTGGTGGTCGGCGCGCTCATCGCCTTCGCCCTGGTCCTGGTCGGTGACCCGTGGCTCGCGCTCTGGATGGCACCCCTCGCCCTGGCGCTCCTCACCAGCCCGGCCCAGAGCGTCTGGACGAGCCGGGCCGATCTCGGCCGCGCCGCCCGGGCCCGCGGCCTGTTCCTGAACGCCGACGACACCGCGCAGGCGCCGGAACTCGCCGAACTGACGCAGGTCCGCGGCCTGCCGACCCTTCCGGTCCCGGTTCGCCCCGAACCGTTGAAGCCCGCCATCTGGCTCGCCGCCGACGAGGCGTGAGGGCCGGCATCTGCCGGACCGGTCCAGATCCCGGGGCCGCGGACCGCCTCGGGTCACGGCCAAGCTGCCACAGTGTTGCCATCGAGTCACGGGCGGACGGAACCGGCCGCGCGGGCCGGTTTGAGGCTTGGTTTTAAGGCGCGAGCGTTTACCCCTTGGCGAGGATCGGCACGGCATCGTGCCCCGGTATTCGCCGCGTTCCCGCCATATTCCGCGCCTGCCCGAGAGGCTTTGATGCGTCGTTTTCTTCCCGCCCTGATCGGGCTTCTGGGCGCGGCCGCCTGCGCCGCCCCGGTGCTCGCCTACGAGATCGATCCGCTGACCCGCCAGCCGCTGACCGACGCGCTCGCCGTGCGCGTGCGGCCCCAGGCGGTCGCGATCCCGGTGGCCAACGCCTCCCTCAACGCGGCCGACCCGATGGATCCGGATGCGGCGGTGCCGCAGATGTCGGCGATCCCGCGGGAGACCGTGGCGTATAACGGCCCCTACGGCGCCGGCACGATCGTGGTCTCCACCGCCGAGCGGCGGCTCTACTACGTGCTGGGCGGCGGGCAGGCCCTGCGCTACGGCGTCGGCGTCGGCCGGCCGGGCTTCACCTGGGGCGGCGTGCAGACCATCACGATGAAGCGCGAATGGCCGGATTGGCGCCCGCCGTCGACCATGCTGCGCCGCCGGCCCGACCTGCCGCGCTACATGAAGGGCGGGATCGAGAACCCGCTCGGCGCCCGCGCCATGTATCTCGGCGGCTCGATCTACCGGATCCACGGCTCCAACGAGCCGGAGACCATCGGCACCGCCGTGTCCTCGGGCTGCATCCGCATGACCAACGACGACGTGATGGATCTCTACACCCACGCCAAGGTCGGCACGAAGGTCGTCGTCCAGCGCTGATGGTTTGCGACTTTTCGGATCGGGCCGGCCGCGAGGTCGGCCCGTTTGCGTTCAGGCTGCCGGCAGCGTCACCAGCGCGTCGGGGCGCTTCACCTCGATCTCGATGAACGCGATCGGGTGTTCCGAGCCGTTCATCACGTCGTGCCGGATGCCCGCGGGCCGCATGTAGGATTGCCCGGCCGCGAGCGCCGTCTCGCTGACCGCCGCGCCGTCGTGGACGCGCAGCACGCCGTCGACCAGCATCACCACGAAATACGGCCAGCCATGCTCGTGCCAGCCGGTTACGGCGCCGGGCGGAAAGTCCCAGCGGGTGATGCGGACCGTGGCGTCATCCTGCTGGACGGTGGGCGTGGCGGGGATGGTGCAGGTGAAGGCCATGGTGGCTCCAAGCAAAGCGGTCGATCGATCGGCGCGCTTCCGAAACGATGCAAGCCTTCCGCCTTTTCGATGACGTGCATGAACCCCCGCCGGCATCGCGCGCGGATCGAAGCGACCCCGGACAGCGCGGGGCCGGGCAGCGTGGCGCTGCCGGAGTGCCGCGCTCCGCTCGTAAGGACGGCGGTGTCTCTCGGTTTTCCGGTCAAATGCGGCTCCCGACGCCGTCTGGCGGCCGTCGCTCAAAACAACGGGTGAGCGAGCCGGCGCGGTGAGACGCGGTCGACCTCAATGGCACCCGCACGACCCTGAGCCGCAGCCTCCGCCCTGCTGCTTCACCGGGGCGGTACGCGCCGTCTCGCGGTCGAGGCCCCGTTCGGCGAGCTCGGACAGATAGGTGCTCCAGCGGCTGTCGTATTCGCGGCCGAGCGTGTGCAGGTAGCCCCAGCCGAAGATGCCGGTGTCGTGCATGTCGTCGAAGCCGAGCTTGACCGCATAATTGCCGATGGGCTGCACCGCCAGGATCGCCACCGCGCGCTTGCCGCCGATCACCTTGCGCTCCAGCGGCGAGTGGCCCTGGACCTCGGCCGAGGGGCTCGACACCCGCAGGTACTCGGCCGGCAGGGCGAAGCGCGACCCGTCCTCGAAGGCGACGTTGAGCACCTGCCGGTCCGCCGACAGGCGGATCTCGGTCGGCCACAGATCCTCGTTCACGGGGTACACTCCTCAAACAAGCCGGGACTGCGGCCCGGGGGCTGCTTGCCCGCGACCGTATCGGGCATCATATGCTCAATCATGCTCGATGACATCTCCAGCACGCCGCAGGGGCTCACGGCCGACGCGCCCCGCGCGCCGTCGCCCGCGCCGCTGATCGACCCGTTCCAGCGGGCGATCTCGTATCTGCGCATCTCGGTGACGGATCGCTGCGACCTGCGCTGCGCCTATTGCATGTCGGAGACCATGCAGTTCCTGCCCAAGCGCGACCTGCTGACCCTGGAGGAGCTGGACCGGCTCTGCGGCGTGTTCATCGCCCGGGGCGTGCGCAAGCTCCGGATCACCGGCGGCGAGCCCCTGGTGCGCCGCGACATCATGCATCTGTTCCGCCGCCTGTCGCGCCACCTCGATTCGGGTGCGCTGGAGGAGCTGACGCTGACCACCAACGGCACCCAGCTCACCCGGTACGCCGACGAACTGGCGAGCCTCGGCGTGCGCCGGATCAACGTCTCGCTGGACACGCTCGACGCGAAGAAATTTCACGCGATCACCCGGCGGGGCGACCTCAAGGTCGTGCTCGACGGCATCGCCGCGGCGCGGGCCGCCGGCCTGAAGGTCAAGATCAACGCGGTGGCGCTCCGCGACCTCAACGCCGACGAACTCCCCGACATGATCGCCTGGGCGCACGGCCTCGGCATGGACATGACGCTGATCGAGGTCATGCCGCTCGGCGAGATCGAGGCCGACCGGACCGACCAGTTCCTGCCCCTCTCGGTGGCGAGGCAGCGCCTGGAGAGCCGCTACACCCTGACGCCACTGCCCGATCGCACCGGCGGCCCGGCGCGCTACGTCCGCGTCGAGGAGACGGGCGGGAAGCTCGGCTTCATCACGCCGCTGACCCACAATTTCTGCGAGAGCTGCAACCGGGTGCGGCTGACCTGCACCGGCCAGCTCTACCTGTGCCTCGGCCAGGAGGATTCGGCCGATCTGCGCGCAGTGCTCCGCGCCTCCCCGGACGATTCCGTGCTGGCCGCCGCCGTGATCGAGGCGATCACCCGCAAGCCCAAGGGTCACGATTTCATCATCGAGCGCCAGCGCCCGGCCGCCGTGCCACGGCATATGAGCGTGACCGGGGGGTAAGCCGACCGGCTTGTCTCCCCGGCGCAGCCCGGTTTCTCACGGCACATCCGAGGTCTTGCCTTGCGCGCAACCTTGTTTTGCGCGCGCCGGACCCCATAACCCGGCTCCGGAAGCCAGGATGGGACCCCGATGAAGCATCTTAGAATTACCTTCGCCGCCGCCGGCCTGACGGCCCTGCTGTCGAGCACGGCCTTCGCCGCCCAGGTCGAGCGCGTCCGCGGTACCATCGACAAGGCCGAGGGCAGCACGCTCACGATCAAGACGGACGACGGCAAGTCCGAGACCGTCGACGTCGCCGGCGCGAAGTTCGCCTGGGTCGTGCCGTCGAGCCTCGACGCGATCAAGGACGGCGTCTTCATCGGCACCGCCACCAAGGGCGAGAATCCGATGACCGCCCTTGAGGTGGTGCTGTTCCCCGAGGCGATGCGCGGCACCGGCGAGGGCCATTACGGCTGGGATTCGATCACGGATCAGACCGCGGGCGCCGGATCCAAGGTGAAGAGTTCCATGACCAACGGCACCGTGAAGGCGGAGACGTCGAACGCCCCGAAGGTCAAGAGCGCGATGACCAACGGCACCGTGAAGGCCGACAAGGCGGCCTCCGGCGGCGAGCGCACCCTGACGGTGAGCTATGGCAAGGACGGCGCCAAGGAGATCGTCGTGCCGTCCTCGGCGCCGATCGTCGCCTTCGAGGCCGCCGACAAGGCGATCCTGAAGCCCGGCGCCAAGGTGTTCGCGGTCGTCGCCAAGGACGGCGCCAAGGACGGCGCCAAGGCCGAGGGCAAGCTCGTGGCGGTGGGCAAGGACGGCCTCACCCCGCCGATGTGATCCGACGGCGTGCGCCGTCGCGTTCACGGCATCGGTCGCGGCGTTCGGGGGGCATCCTCCGGGCGCCCGATCCGGCCCGCCGCAACGGGACATCCGGCGCGCCTCCGTCCGAGACAGGCCCGGATTACCCTGTGGCCTGGGGCGCTCGCCACCGAAGCGGACACCGGTTCGGCATCAGCCAGCGCGTCTGAAACGTTGAGAGCCGTTCCCGCTTGTGACGCGATCGGGAGGGGTTCCGGCCAGGCCATATGTGGTCGGTCGACGTCGGACCCTGAAGATCCGGAGTTCGGCACAGCCGACGCCGGCGCCGAGCGAAAATCTCTATCTGTCGTTAGCAATTGATATATGACACGCTGAAGATACTGCATCTCGACTTTTTATCTCTGATTATTCTCTGACTTGCCGATCTGGCAGGCAAGTTTGCAAGCAGACCTGGCACTGATTGCGTCGGAAACGACGTTGATATAGTGCGAAAAGTGTCGGATGATCGCGGATCGATCTCTACGGATCCGAGAGACGGCGCAATGAAGGTCCTGACCGACGCGAAGATACTCGTTAAGTTTGGGATTCCCTTCGCGATCGTTGCTTTGGTGGCCGGCGGACTGATCGTCTATGCGCGCGCGAATCTGGTCTCGCTGACAGCGCAGACGCGCCGAATCGTCGATGTGCAGGCCAAGCGTCTCGAACTCATCCTGGGCGTCCAGATCGCCGTCGGCGAAGTCTCCCTGCAGGGGCGCAACCTCGCCCTCGAGACCCGGGAATCCCAGATGTCCGGCTACGAGACGCGCATCAAGCAGGCGAAGGCGACCGCCTTCCAGCAGATCGCCGAACTGGCGGCGCTCGCCGAGGCGCCCGAGCAGCGCGCGGCTCACGATACGATGCGCGACACGCTGACGGCGCTCGGGGCGGTCGTCGACCGGGTGATCGTCAGCGCGAACCAGGGCGATCCCGAGGCCGCGCGGGACATCCTGCTGGGCGAGGGCAATCCGCTTCGCGCCAAGCTCGCCGACATGGTCGACGCGCAGGTCGAACGCCTGCGCACCGAACTCGGTCAGGCGCGGGACGCCTCGGAGCGATCGGCCCACCGGACCGTCCTCGCGCTGGTGATCGCCGCCATGGCCGGCCTCGCCGCCGCCCTCGGGATCGGCGTCGCCGTCGTGATGTACGGGGTCACACGTCCCCTGGCGGCCCTGGTCCGGACCCTGGATCGCATGGCCCTCGGCGAGATCGATGCCGAGATCAGGCAGGCTGCCCGCGGCGATGAGATCGGCGCCGTCGGGCGCGCCGTCGAGGCCATCAAGCGGATGGTCGCCCAGAGGGCGACCGAGCAGGCCGAGGCCGTGCGCAGGGCCGACGAGGCGGCCGCGGTCGAGCGCAGGCGCGCCATGTTCGCCCTGGCGGAGCGGTTCGAGCACGCGATGGGCGGGATCGTCGATACGGTGTCGTCCTCCGCGACCGATCTGCGCGTGGCCGCCGAGAGCATGACCGATACCGCCCATGAGGCGGCCGAGCAGGCGGCCACGGTGGCGTCCTCGGCGGAGGAGGCCGGCAGCAACGTCCAGACCGTCGCGGCCGCCGCCGAGGAACTCGGAAGCTCCATCGGGGAGATCGGGCGGCAAATCTCGGGCTCGGCCGATCTCGCGCGGACCGCCTCGGGCGAGGCGAGCCGGACGACCCAGTTCGTCGCGGTCCTGAGCCGGACCTCGACGAAGATCGGCGAAATGGTCGGGATGATCGCCAGCCTCGCCAGCCAGACCAATCTCCTGGCGCTGAATGCCACCATCGAGGCGGCGCGGGCCGGGGAGGCGGGGCGCGGCTTCGCGGTGGTCGCCGCAGAGGTCAAGGAACTGGCCGGCCAGACCGCCAAGGTGACGGACGCGATCACCGGACAGATCGGCGAGATCCAGTCGGCCACCGGGCAGACGGTCACGGCGATCGACGGGATCGCCACGCGGATCGAGGAGATCAACGGCGTGACCGCGAGCCTCGCGGTCGTGGTCCAGCAGCAGGGCGCCGCCACGCAGGCGATCGTGCACAACGTCGCCCAGGCCGCCGCCGGAACCGACGCGGTGACGCGCACCATCGCCGGGGTCGCGGCGGCGTCCGAGCGGACCGGCGTGGCTGCCACGCGGGTCCTGAGCGCGGCGTCGGCCCTCTCGGATCAGTCCGCGCGCCTGCAGGCCGAGGTGGTCCGGTTCCTCGACGGCGTACGCGCCGCCTGAGCCGCGCGCGGCGCCCGGAGGGCCGCGCTCACGCCCTGAGCGCGACCGTGTAGGCCGCCTCGGTCTTCCCGCGGATCTCGTCCTCGGTGACGCCGTCGGCGAGTTCGATGAGGCGCATGCCGCCGTCGCCCTTCTTGTCGATCTCGAACACGCCGAGATCGGTGATCACGAGGTCGACCACCTGCGTCCCGGTGAGCGGCAGGTCGCAGGCCTTGAGCAACTTGGGGCTCTCGGTGCCGTCCTTGTTCCTGGCGACGTGCTCCATCACCACGATGACGCGCTTCACGCCCGCCACGAGGTCCATGGCGCCACCCATCCCCTTCACCATCTTGCCGGGGATCATCCAGTTGGCGAGATCGCCGTTGCCGGCCACCTGCATGGCGCCGAGGATCGACAGGTTGATGTGCCCGCCGCGGATCATCCCGAAGGAATCGGCCGACGAGAAGTAGCTCGTGGTCGGCAGCGCGGTGATCGTCTGCTTGCCGGCATTGATCAGGTCCGGGTCCTCCTCGCCCTCGTAGGGGAAGGGGCCCATGCCGAGCATGCCGTTCTCGGATTGCAGCTGCACCGACATGCCGTCGGGGATGTAGTTCGACACCAGCGTCGGGATGCCGATGCCGAGGTTCACGTAGAAGCCGTCTTCCAGCTCCTTGGCGGCGCGCGCCGCCATCTGCTCACGGGTCCAGGCCATGGTCTAAAGCTCCTTTCCCGTCCGATCAGTGCGTGCCGCCGCCGGCCGCCGCGGCCGGGGTGCTGTCGCCGCGCTTGCGGGTCGTGCGCTGCTCGATGCGCTTGTCGCGCGTGCCCACGTCGATGATGCGCTTCACGAAGATTCCGGGGGTGTGGATCGTGTCCGGGTCGATCGCACCCGGCTTCACGAGGTGCTCAACCTGCGCCACCGTCATCCGGGCCGCGGTGGCCATCATCGGGTTGAAGTTCCGCGCGGTCATCCGGTAGCGAAGGTTGCCCTCCGTGTCGCCGGTATGCGCGTGGACCAGAGCTATGTCGGCGAACAGGCCGCGCTCCATGACGTAGGTCTCGCCATCGAAGTCCCGCACCTCCTTGCCCTCGGCGACCTTGGTGCCGACGCCGGTCTTGGTGAAGAAGGCCGGGATGCCGGCGCCGCCCGCGCGGATCCGCTCAGCCAGGGTCCCCTGCGGATTGAACTCGATCTCCAGCTCGCCGCCGAGATACTGGCGGGCGAATTCCTTGTTCTCGCCGACATAGGACGAGATCATCTTCCGCACCTGGCGGGTGTCGAGGAGCTTGCCGAGACCGACGCCGTCGATGCCGGCATTGTTGGAGACGACGGTGAGGCCCTTGACGCCGGAGAGGCGTACCGCCTCGATCAGCTCGTCCGGGATGCCGCAGAGGCCGAAGCCGCCGCACATCACCATCATGTCGTCGCGCAGGAGGCCGGCGAGCGCCGCGGCGGCATCCGTGTAGACCTTCTTCATCGAATCGTCCTTCTTCCGCTGGATCCGACCGGCTGAACCCTCGCCGCATCCTCGAAGCGCGCGTTTCCTCACGCCTGCTCTTCCCGATTCCGGGCGCGAAATCCAGTGCCGGGCCGCGCCGGCCGGTTCGGTCCCGGGCGATCCGTCATCGGTTCTCCCCCGGCCGGCGCGGCTCCCCGCGCGAGTCCAGCAGACAAATCCCGGCGCGGGCGCTAAAAGGCCAGCGCGACGTGCAGACCCTGTCGGGCCGCGACGGCTTGAGGGGGCCGCTCGCGGCACCCGGCTAGGGCCGCAGCCGCGGTCCCGTCCGGAGCATGATGTCGCTGCGTTCTCCGTTCCTCCTCCTCGTCCCGCTGGGGCTGATCGCCGTCGGGCTCGGCCGGCACGACTGGCCGGTCGATGGCGGCCGGGCGAGCGCCTTCGCGGATCACGCCCTCGACGCGTACGGACTCGCCCTGACCGTCCAGGGACCGGCGAGCCTGACGCTGCTGCCCTTGCCCCGCCTCACCCTCGGGCGCGTGCGCGTCGCGTCGGATACGGGCGGCCCGGCCCTGGTGGACGAAGCCCGCCTCGGCATCGACATCGATCCGGTCGGTCTCCTGGCCGGGCGCGCGGAGGTCGGCGGCCTGCATCTCGAAGGCGGCCGCCTCTCGGCGAGCGCCACCGGCTGGAACGGACCCCTGGCGCGGCTCGCCGAGCGGGTCCGGTCCGGCGCGTCGGTCCATCCGAGCCGGATCACGGTGAGCGGGGCGCGCATCGCCGGGGACGACGCGGCCCAAGACATCGATCTCGACGTGGCGTGGCCCTTCTGGAGCGCGTCGGCGGAAGCGAGCGCGCGCCTGACATGGCGGGGCGTCCCGACGCGGATCACGGTCACCCACCTGCGTCCGGCCGACATCGCCATCGGACGGCGCAGCCCGATCACCGCCGAGGCGACGTGGCCGGGCGGCAGCGTCGCGGTCGACGGCACGGTGGAGACGGCCGGACCGGGAGCGGCATGGCCCGTCCTGGCCGGGCAGATGCGCGGTGAGACCAGTTCCCTGCCGGAAAGCCTGGCCTGGATCGGGTGGAACGTGCCGCTCTCGCCGCTCACGGGCGCGTTCTCGATCGCCGGCGCCTTCGAGACCGCGGACCGGTCCATATCCTGTCCGCGGCTGCGCATCGGGCTCGGCCAGAACGTTCTCGAGGGCGCGGGCGCCGTCGCCCTCGGCTCCGGCGCCGCACCGCGCCTCTCGGTGCAGGCGACCCTCGCGGCAGAGACCCTCGACGTGGCTCCCCTCGTCGAGGATGCGGCGCGGCTGTTCGGCCGCGACCCCCAGCCCCTGGCCCTGGCACCGTTCACCCGGGGCGACCTCGACCTGCGCCTGTCGGCCGCGGCGGGGCGTGTCGGCCCCGTCCAGGTTCAGGACCTCGCAGCGAGCGTCCTGGTACGGGAGGCGGCGCTGGAGATCGCGGTGAACCGGGCGCGGGTGCAGGACGGCACCGTCAAGGGCCGCGTGATCCTCGCCAGCGGGGCCGATCCGGCCGAGACCGGGATGCGCCTGCAGGCGAGCCTGGACGGGATCGAGCTCGGCACCGTGCTGGGCGAGATCGGCGCATCGCGCTGGCTGGCCGGACCGGCAAACGGGCAGTTCACCCTGGAGGCGAGCGCCCGGGATTCCGTCGGTCTGCTGGCGCATCTCGGCGGCCGCGCGGCGCTCAGCATCGCCGGCGGGACGATCACCGGGCTCGATCTCGTTGATGTCGTCCACCGCAATGGCGTCGTGGCGCTCGGAGCCCTGGCGCGTCGCAACGGCCGGACGGCGATCGAGCGTGCCGCGATCGCCCTGCGCTTCGTCGACGGGATCGGCGAGATCACCGAGGCGGGGTTGCTCGGCCCGAGCGTCGGGGCGACCGTGCGCGGACTGGTCTCCGTCCCAGAGCGACGTCTCGATCTCCGCGGCGACCTCGTCTTGCGGGGCCCGGCCGACCCGTCCCGCGGCCTCCTGTTCGAGGTCTCGGGTCCCTGGAATGCCCCCACCGCTCAGACCGCCGCGCGGGGCGAGGGCGCCGATCCGGCGCCCCGGGTCGGGGAGGCGATGCCGCCGGACGTCAACGGGCGGCCCGGCGCGGAGGGGCTTCCGGTGAATGCCCGCGCCTACGTGCCCTGAACCGCCGTATCCCGCTGCGCCGCCGCGATGGCGCCCCGGCCGGCCAAGCTCTATGAGTGGGCGCCGGAACCCGTCCATGAGTGCCATGCGCCGTCTGCTCGTCGAGGAACCCGTCACCCGCGCGGGGCCGCTGGCCCGGCAGCTCGCGGTGTTCTCCATCGTCGCCACGGGGATCGCCATGATCCTGGTCCGGGATCCCCGCGCCGACACCGACGCCGCCCTCGTCGCCCTGGTCGCTGGGCTCGGTATCGCGCTCGCAGCGGCGGCGGCGGCGGTCTTCGCCTTCGTGCGGGTCTGGCGCGAGGGCGCGCGCGGTCTCGGGGCCGCCCTGGGCGGATTGATCCTGGCGCTGCTGGTGCTCGGCTACCCCGCCTATCTCGGCCTGCGCGGATTGCGGCTGTCCGCCCTGTCGGACATCACCACCGATATCGACAATCCGCCCGCTTTCTCGCGCTCCCGCGCGGCTTTCGCGGCCCGCGGCGGCCGCTATCCGCCCGATCCGGGTACGGCGCTCCGCGAGCGCCAGCGCGGCGCCTATCCGCAGATCGCCCCGCTGACCCTCGATATCGGCGCCGACGAGGCCTTCGAACTGGCTCGCCAGGCCGCGCTCAAGCGCCACTGGCAGATCGTCGAGGCGATCCGCCCGGGCGGGCGCACCGGCAACGGCCGGATCGAGGCCGTGGCGCGCGGTCTCGTCCTCAATTTGCCCAACGACGTGACCGTCCGCATCCGCCCCCGCGCCGACGGAACACGGATCGACGTGCGGTCCGCCTCCCGGCTCGGGGGGCGCGATTTCGGCAGCAACGCCGACCGGATCCGCACCTATCTGGACGACGTCGCCAATCTCGCCCTGGCGGTGAAATGATCCGCCCCGACCCGGTTCAGACCGGCGCGTAGGTGCCGTCCAGTCGCGGCGTGCCGTCCACGGCCACGAGGCCGCGCCCGACCAGATCCTCCAGATGGGCGAAGACCGAGAGCGAAGCCGCGCCCCTCAGGCGCGGATCGAGCCCCTGGTAGATCGCCGCCACGATCTGCGCGATGCCGGTATCGCCGGCGCCGAGGCGCGCGCGGATCGCCGCCTCGCGCTGGCGGCGGTGGCAGGCCAGCCCGCGCAGGAACCGCGCCGGCTCGCGGACCGGGCCGCCGTGACCCGGCCAGTATATCGTCTCATCGCGACTGCGCAGCTTGTCGAGGGAGGCCATATAGGCCCGCATCTCGCCGTCCGGGGGCGCCACGATCGTGGTCGACCACGCCATGACGTGATCGCCCGAGAACAGGGCCTGCGCCTCCGGCAGGGTGAACGCCAGGTGGTTCATCGTGTGGCCGGGGGTCTCCACGGCAACCAGCGTCCAGCCGGGGCCGGAGACGAGGTCGCCCTCCGTCATCACGCGGTCGGGGGCGTGAGCGCGGTCGGCGCTGGCGTCGAGGAGCGGCACCTCCCCCTCGGCGAGCGCCCGGGCGGCCCGATGCGGCCCGCACCCGACGATCGGCGCGCCGGTGCGGGCCGCCAGGAGTCGCGCCCCCGGCGAGTGATCCCGGTGCGTGTGGGTGACGACGATCGCCTCGATGTGCTCGCCGGCGAGACCATGAAGCAGCGCGTCGATATGGGCTGGATCGTCCGGACCGGGATCGAGAACCGCGACGCGGCCCTGGCCGACCACGTAGGTGCAAGTCCCGCTCGCCGTAAACGGGCCGCCGTTCGGCGCGATCCGCCTCCGGATCAGCGGTGCGACCGCCTCCAGCCGTCCGGCGGCAGGCATCGATCGGTCGAGGGTCAGGTTGCTCTCGTCCGCGTCCGCCATCGCTGCCCCGCACAGGTGGTCAGCGGGGTTCTAGCGCATCGCCACAGGGATCGGAACCGTGACGATACCGAAGGGCTGGATCCGCGTCGCCTCTTCGACGCGTGCTGCCGACAGTCGCCCCGGGGGCGCTCCCGAGAGCGGGCTGACGCAAACCGGCCTGTTTTCCCGGCTGGGACAGACCGGATTGATCGCGGGGCCGGACGCGCACGGCCCCAGGTGTTCTTACTTAAGAAACCTAATCCGTCATGGCGTGGGGACCGGGACGGAAGGCGGGGTCGATCAGCCGATGCGGCCGGGCCGACGGTCTCGCACACGGACCGGCACGGGAACTGGTTCGGCGGCCAATCCGAGAGTGGCGGCGCGCAGCGCCTCGGCGACCGTGGAGGCCGCTTCGGCGAGGCGGCCCTGCAGCGCGGACAGCGTCGCACGAGCGGTGTTCTTGGCAGATTGCAGCATCACGGATCCCGAATCGAACCTGCAGACCTATCTTCGAACGCTACCCGCTCCGTCCCGTTCCGTCACATGTCGCCGCGCCCCGATCCCGGCGCCGAACGACCCACCGGACTTTGTCAAGGCGGCGGAACCAGAGCAGAACCTTGGCGTTTTTGTGTTCAGAACGATGCGGCCCGGCCGCGTCGATACTTCCGAAGGATACGAACCATGCTGGGTTGGGCCGTAACTTTTCTCGTCGTCGCTCTCGTGGCCGCTCTGCTCGGCTTCGGTGGCATTGCCGGAACCGCCATGGAGGCCGCTAAGCTGGTCTTCTTCGTGGCGATTGTCCTGTTCGCGATCTCGGCCGTCGTTGGTCTGATGCGCGGCCGGTCTCCGACCCTTTAGGGGTATCGATAGACGTCAGCCCTTGTCCGGGGCTGGCATCTCGACCTCGGAAGAGCCGTCGCCCCGTGCGGCGGTTTTTTCATAGCGGCAGGCAACACAGCCCACGCCGGGGGTGCCATACGTCAGGCCTTACCACGTTCGGCGCTGTCGAGTTTTGCGATCAGTTCGGCGAAGCGGTCGGGCACCGGCTGCTCGGTGACCGTGTCGTACATCTCCCGCAACTGCACGGCGAGGCGGTTTCGCGTGTGTTCGCTGAGGCCGTTTCGAGGCGCGGCTCGCCCCGCAGGTGTCCGGGGTCGACGCTCAGCCTGCGCGTGCGTTTGGTGATCTGAAGCAGTGCTCACCGGCGCTTCGCGCGCGCGAAGACCGGCGTCTTTGCCTTGATCGACCATCCCACACGCCCCTTACTGCCGAAGTCGGCTCGGCCGCATTGTGCTGCGGCTCGACATACGCCATGGCTGCGGTTGCAACGCCTGCCCGCCGGGATCGGTTCCGCCGGGGGGTGGAACGGAGTGCCGGCCTCCGCGTTGGGCGATAGGCTGCGCAGCATACAAGCCGGCCCCGGCACATCTTCGGTCACGAACCGAAGCGATCGTGGCCGGGCAACACGGCGAGGCACAGGGGATCGAATGTCGACATCGCAACTCGTGGTACAGCACCTGCCGTACCTGCGCCGCTACGCGCGTGCGCTCACGGGGAGCCAAGTGGCGGGTGACGCGTATGTCGCCGCCACCCTGGAGACCCTGGTCAACGAGCCGGATACGCTCGGGCGCAGCACCAACATCAAGGCCGACCTGTTCCGGGTCTTCACGCGGATCTGGAACTCGCTCTCGGTGAACGGCCGCAGCGAGCAGGTCCAGCACGATCTTCCGGCGGAAGTCCGCCTCGGCCAGATCACGCCGCTGCCGCGGCAGGCCTTCTTGCTCTCATGCCTCGAAGGGTTCTCCGAGGAGGATGCGGCCATCATCCTCGGCGTCGACGTCTCCGAGGTCCGCGACCTCGTGGACGAGGCGGGCCGCGAACTCGCCGCCGACATGGCGACCGAGATCCTCATCATCGAGGACGAACCGCTGATCGCCATGGATCTCGAGGCGCTGGTCGAGGGCCTCGGCCACAACGTCATCGGCGTTGCCCGGACCCGGACCGAGGCGATCAAGATCGCCGGCGAGGGCAAGCGCCCCGGCCTGATCCTGGCCGACATCCAGCTCGCCGACGGTTCGTCGGGCCTCGATGCCGTGAACGATCTGCTGAAGACCTTCGAGGTTCCGGTGATCTTCATCACCGCCTATCCCGAGCGGTTCCTCACCGGGGAGCGGCCCGAGCCGGCCTTCCTCATCGCCAAGCCGTTCCAGCCTGCCAACGTCTCCGCGGTGATCAGCCAAGCACTGTTCTTCCAGCAGACCGCCCGTCGGCGGGAAGCCAAGACGGCTTGAGATCTCCGCGAGACGGCGCCACGGCGCTCATCCCGCCGGCCCAGCAACGACTGGTGATCGCAGCCCCGGCGCAAGCCGGGGCTTTTTTGTTGGCTGCCGCGGGTCCGACGGCGACGCAAAAAAACGGGCCGGAGAAATCTCCAGCCCGTCGAAGAGGTTCCGGCCGATGCACAAGGGGAATGCGGGGAGGACCAGGTGGCCGGGTGCTGGAAGAACGATTGCCGCCCCATGAGGTTCCAAAAAACGCACTTTGTCCGTGAGCGTTGCGCCGGAGCCACAGGGAATGGTTGTGGATTGCGTGGGTGCGCCACCGCACCAACACCCGCGCCGCGGACGAATACTCAGGATTCCTGAAAGCGCGGCAGTCTAGGAACCTGCGATTGCAGAGCGCGTTATCAAAACATCCTGTCAAGCTCTCACGATGAGGTCGGGACGATGCTGCGGTCTGGTTTCATTCTGGGCGTGAGTGCTCCCGCCGCTCTTCTCACCGTGCTGATCCAGCCGGTGGTCCGCGACACGGCCGACCGTTGGACGCCACCTGTGCTGGTGGCCCAGTCCGCGCCCGCGCCACTGCCCGGCATGCGCCCGGCCTCTCTGGCGATCAGCCCGACCCGGATCGCCGGCGTCCAGAAGATCGATGACCATATTATGCCGGTGGCCGGTGAGGCGCAGGATCCCAGCATTAAGCCGATTCTCAGGCAGCCGACGCGTCGACTTGTGCGGGAAGGCTGCGAGACGGCCCTCAGTTCCCTGGTCGGTCCCGAAGCGCGGCGCATGACCCCGGGTCGCTGCATCTCCTGATCCTGCTCCACACTCCACCACACGAAAAAGGGCCTGCCAGATTGGCGGGCCCTTTTTCGTGTGGTGGAAGTCCCGTCGGACAGACGGCAGGGATACGAAGAACGGCGCCGGTCCAGGGGACGCAGCGCCGTTACGCAAAACGCTGACGCGACCGCCTCACTCGGCGCGGCCGGTCCCCGTCGACTGACCGCCCTTACGTCCGGCGGACGAGGCGAGTTCGCGATCCTGGGAGAACGACCGCTTCTCGGCCGGCACACTGCGTCCGCCCTTGCTGGCGATCTCGCGCTGCCGCTCCAGGTTCATCGAGGCAAAGCCCCGCTTCGAGGTCGAATTTCCGGATGCCATCAGTTCCTCCTCTGGCTTCGCTTCACCCCGCAACAACCTTCAGCAGTAACCAAGGTTCCTGTGCCCAGACCTGGTCAAGCTTCCGGCAATCAAGCTTGGCAGCAACCGGGGTGTTGTGCGCCGCGTTGGTTGCGGAACGACCTGGACGGATGCCGGCGCCTGGCCGGGGCAATGCCTCGGAGGATTGGCGCTGGGCTCCGGGTCACCGCGCGCGAACTGTCTCGCTGCGCGGTTCGAGGAAGGAATGATGCCCGCATGACGAACCGCAACATGGTAAAAGACGCCGCCGGGGGCACGCCGGTGCCGCAGCCCAACACCCCCACGCTGCCGCCGATGCCCGCGCCGGAGGATTCGTCCACACCGACGACCCGGGAGGAACCGGTCGATTCGCCGCATCTCAATGCGAGCCTCAAGCGCGATGCGCCCGCGCCCGGCACGCAGGGTTTGTCGACGAAGCGCTGACCCGCGGTCGATTCAGGCTGCCCGCCCCCGTGTGAGGCGGGTCAGGCCAAGGACAAGGAGGCCGATCGCGAGGATCGTCCCGATCCCCGCCACGGTCAGGATGCGCTGAACCAGGGGCGTGTAGACCCCGCGGGCGGCGTCGTAGCCGTAGCAGAGCAGGGCGAAGCGGTCCGCCAGCCCCCCGACGCGCCCCTCACCGGCCTCGGTGAGGGCGAGGCGGAGATCCCGCCCGGTCAGCGCCAGGGGCGAGAGAATCCGGGCTACCCGCCCATCACCGGCGAGCAACAGGGCGGCGGCCGGATGGGCGAAGCTGTCGGTCCCGGCATCGTAGACTGCCGTGTAGCCGAGTGACGCCGTGAGGCGGGCCAATGCGGCGTCCGAGACGATCAGCGCCTCGGGCCGGACGGATGCAATGCGCTCGCCCAGCGTCTCGGCCAGCATGCGGCGTGCGGCCGCGGCATCGTCGCGGGGATCGATCCCGACGAGCACCCATGCGTAGTCTTCCGGTGCCAGGCCGGTCGAGGCCAGGGCATCCGCCGACATCGACACCATCGGGTCGCAGACATTGCCGCAGGTGTAGTCCACCGGCAGCAGCAGGGCAGGCCGCCCCGCGAGCGCCCGCCCGAGGGTGATGGCTTGCCCGGTGCGTGCGTCCGTGACCGGGAGATCGAGGGGCGCTCGGGCCCCCGGCGGCGGTGCCACCGCGACGCGGGCGAGGTCGGCCTGGACAAGGCGCGCGCAGGCCGGCCCCGCCGCGAGGATAAGGGCAAGCGCCAGCGCGGCGCCGGAACCTCCGGCGGGGCTGGACAAGTGTCTGACGAACCGCATGGATATGCGGGCCCGTCCGGCCCCGCCGTCCTGGGCCTCTGACCCGCCGCGGAGCCGCCGTATGACCCTCGACACCGAGGTTTCCTCCCTGAAGCAGGTGCCGCTGTTCCGAGAGGTGGAACCGGCCCGCCTGAAGCTCCTGGCCTTCACCAGCGAGCGCGTCCATTTCGAGCCCGGGCAGCGCTTCTTCGCCCGCGGCGATGTGGCGGACGCGGCCTACGTGATCCTCAAGGGGACCGCGGAGGTCAGCATCGATGGTCCGGCCGGTCCGGTGCGGTTGGCGCTCCTCAGTCAGGACGCCCTGGTGGGCGAGATGGGCATCCTGGCCGAGCAACCCCGGTCGGCCACCGTTACGGCGGAATCCGCCGTGACGGCCCTGCGGATCGATCGCGGGGTGTTCCTGGAACTGCTCGCACAGTTTCCACAGATCAGCATCGCCCTGATGCGTGTGCTGGCCCTGCGCCTGGAACAGACCAACCAGGCCCTGGCGGAGAGCCGGAGCTGAGGCGCGTCAAGGCGTCGGATAGGTGATGAATTCCAGGAGGGACCCGTCCGGATCCCGGAAGTAGACGCTGATGCCGGAGCCCGCGGCACCCGCCGTCGCGATGGGACCGAGTTCCACGGGGACGCCCCGCGCTTCGAGATGCGCGACCGCCTCCTCGATCGCTCCGGACCACCGGAAGCAGAGATCGCTGTTGCCGGGCATCACCGGATGCGCCGCCACCACGTTCGGGCTGACGCCGGGACCGTGGCAGTTCAGTTGCACGCCGCCGAACCGATAGGCGAAGCCATCGCCCCGCTCGACCACCTCCGCGCCCACCACATCCCGGTAGAAGGCGTTCGATTGCGCCCAGTCGCTGACATGGATCACGCAATGATCGAGATGGATTGCCGGGCTGAGCGATCCCGGTGGCGCGACCGTCATCGCGTCGGGAAGCGTCTGGGTCTCGGGCATCGTTCACTCCGGGCAGGCGTCGACAGGACTCCGCTGCCCAATCTGAATTAGGGCGCAACCATGGCCGCGGGAGCCGTCCGGGCGCGCTTGGCTGCGGCGGAAAAGCTACATCGCCCCCGGCGGGGAGGCGGTACGCATATCCGGATGCATGGACACCGCGTGACAGACCCGATGAACCCGATGCGCCGCCCGGCCTGGGGCCGAATCCGGGGGATCCGGCTCCCGCGGGTCCTGCTCGCCCTCGTGGCGGCGGCGCCGCTCGCGGCCTGTCAGACCCGTCCCATGCAGGTCGCGCAGGATGACGACGCCGCCTGGTACATCGGCGCCAAGCCCGACAAGCCCTTCGACATCCCGCTGGTCGACACTCAGCGGCTCGACCCCAAATACCGCCGTCAGCAGGTCAGCTACAACGGTCCGGAGCAGCCCGGGACGATCGTGGTCGATATCGACAAGCGCCAGCTCATGCTGGTCCAGGCGGACGGGACCGCGATGCAGTACGGCGTCGGCGTCGGCAAGGCCGGCTTCTCCTGGAAGGGCGAGGCGCGGGTTGGCCGCAAGGGCGTCTGGCCGGACTGGAGCCCGACCACCACCATGGTCTCGCTCAACCCCGACCTACCCAGGCTCCGCAAGGGCGGCCTCGACAACCCCCTCGGTGCGCGGGCGCTCTACCTCTATCAGGGCAACCGCGACATCCTGTTCCGCATCCACGGCACTAACGAGCCCTGGAGCATCGGTGAGCAGCTGTCGTCAGGCTGCGTCCGCATGCTGAACGAGGACATCGCCGACCTCTACGAGCGCGTGCCGGTGGGAGCGCGCGTCCTCGTCATGCGCAACGGCAAATACCGGGTCTGAGCGCCGCGGCCGGATCTCAACCCGCGGGCTGAGTGGCCTGTGCGGCCGGACCGACGGCGAGCCGGTCCGGCGCCAACCCGGCGCACCCCAGGACGGACGCTGCGGTGAACCCGAGGGATGCCCGCGCGCGGCCGTCCGATCCGGTCCAACCGCCGGCGCCGTCCCGGCCAGCAGAATAGGGCACCGGCTGAGGGCATCGATCCGGGTTTTGAGAAACGGCATATCGAGCCATCATGGCTCGACCGCCGCCGCTCCCGCGTCGAATTCGGATCGGTTCGAAAACCCGAGTGCCCCGGTCATTCCCCCCGGAACTTGATGAGAATCGGATGTCCCTCCAACGCGACGGTCACCGATTGACCCTTGCCAAGCGTCTGAATGGGCTCGGCGGCCTTGGTCGGATCGATGATGTCCACCTTCGAGAAGGCGCGGTCGCTCTCGACCGTGACATCCACCGCCGGGACGGGCACGGGCACGTTCTTCTCGCTATCCCAGATCTTCCGCTCGTCCCACACGATCAGGGTCGAGGACGTGCCGTCTCCGGTCACGAGGAGGCTCTTGACCTTCAGGTCACCGGACGAAAGCGTGAGAGACGGCGCTTGCCCCTTGGCTGATGAGGTTTCCCGATCCCCGGTCGAGACCGTGTTGATCAGATTGCGGATCGCGGAGGCGGCGGGTTTGGGCCGATATCCGACATCGAACAAGCCGAAGTGGTTCTCCATTTCACTCGAAGACGGATCGGGATAGGCATCCAGCAACTGATACAGATAGATTTTTACGATACCACTATCGATGGCATCCAGGATCAGATTGAGCGACAGACTCGCCTGCGTGGCTTCGTCCACGCCGCCCCATGTGCCCTTCCCCGGCAACGTATAATAACCGACCTCCGTGATCGCGGCCGAGCTGCCGTGATCCAGTTCACGCAGATGCTCGACGATGGTTCGGACAGCCGCTTCCGGCTGCTCACCCTTCGGCGGATAGGTGTGCGCATTGTACACATCGAACTTGCCGATCAGCTCCGGCCAGGAGGTGAGATTATAAACCGGTCGTGTTTCGAGACGCGGACTATTCTTCACCGCCTTGTAGAGAGCATCCTGGTACGCGACGGCCGCTTTCGGTCCCGTCTCGCCGTTGTATGTTACCGGCCAATTGTTGACCTCGTTCGGGCCCTCGATCGCCGTGATCGCATCCGGATGCGCCTCCGCAAAAGTTTCGAGCATCGATAACGTTTTCGCCAGCGGCAGATTCGGCGATACGACAAAGTCGAACTTGAAGCCGGCATCCGCAAATTTGTCGAAGTGGTATCCGCCACCGCCCGGAAGCGATCGATCCGGCACCGAATCTCTGAGATTGCTGATGCCAACAAATTTCAACGCATCAATCACCTTCTCGACGTTTGCATAACCCCCATCTGTGTAGTGTATATGTGTATTGACGCCGATCCGGTCGAGGAAATCACGACTCTCGATTGCTTGAGTCTGATTCGCGCCGAGCTGCCCGGCCGTCGTACCCGCAGTCGTGTTCTGAGCCAGCACGGAAGCCTGATCATGCAGCGTCCGCTGTGCGACGACGGCACCGCCCATCCCGAGGACCGACGTGCCGACGATGACGGATGTCCACAAGCGTGATCGCATGATTGTGCTCAAAAACCTCAGATAATCGCCAGAAGCCATAATACGCCAGTGAACATCGGTCAAATAGCAATCACCAAAAGTAGTAAGCAGCTAATACGCAGCAACGCCGCCTGCACGGATCAACACCAGGATTCCTTTTCGACAGGCTTGGCCTTGCGCGGGTCGACCCGAGTATTATTCGACGCGACCCTATGCAAAATCTCGGATGAGTGATCCATCGCTGCGCGGGCGGCGCGTGAGAATCCCCCTTGCAGTCCTCCCGGCGCCACGGGTCGAAACAATACGAACCCTGCCGCGTCCTCGGGCCGGGATCCGGTCCGAACTCTCAAAGAAATGTAGAGCGTGCAATATAGTCTTAAATATCTAAAGCGGAGAGGCAATATTAAATACCAATGATGTGCTATGAGATGAAATGATACACGTAATATTGTCGACAATAGCTAGAGAGGACTGGAACCCCACCGGCTATCGAGATCAAATCGATAACGATACAGCTTTCGACCGTAAGTTTATCCTCGAAGCGCGATGCGGCAAGGCATCTTCGACTTCAGGACCAGGGCCTTGTGAGCGAGGCATGGTTTAGCCGGGGAGGGGACAATCCATACCCGACTGACCGATCCAGTGAACAAGATCTACGACGATCGATATACGAGCCTGCATCGAGCGAACTACAGCGTTGCCGTATTTCATGACGGCACTCGCGAAGACAACAGGATCTATCGACTCCACAAACCCCAAACGACTCCGCGATGGGGGAGACCCCGCACCTCAATATCCTTCTAAGATGCCAGAACGGAGTATAATACCTTTAAATTCGCCGCCTATAAATTGAAAATTCTTGCGATAGACCGGAAATACGAATTGCTTGACAAGGGTCGACTATTTGGTGCTAACAATAACCGCATTCACGATTCGACGTCTAAACCTGCATTCAATGAATAAACATAAAGCGCCTCGCCTATTGCTATCAGGCATAGGGATTGCATGAGGAGCGGGCACACGAGAGGGTTTGGCAAGATGTACGTCTTGAAGCGTGTCCGTCGAAAATTCGAAAGTACTGCTCGGAACGCGTTGCACGGATTTTTGTCAACTAAATTGGCAACAAAAAGAATAGAACGTTACTATAGTTCGCTCCGCGCCACGCACCAGTCACGGCTCGACTCCTTGGACGAGACGGAGCGGAAGATTGTAACGTCCCTGTGCGAGGATGGAATTTACCAAGCCCACCTCGATGATCTGAGCCTCGACGGCGTCGTGCCGATGCTGGAGCAGGCCCAGAACGTGTGTCGGGATATCGAGTTGCAGCTTGCCGAAGCCTCCGCCCATCACAATGATCCGTATCTGATTCAGGCCAGCAAACGCGAACTGGCGAATCGGCCTGAGATCTATTTATTCGGACTCAATGAAAAGCTTTTGCAAATCGTCGAGGGCTATCTCGGGCTGCCGGTCGCGTTCGGGGGGTTCAATCTATTTTACACATTGGCGGATGGTCGAGAACGCGGCGCACGTGTTTGGCATCTTGACGGGGAAGACGAGAGCATTGTCAAAATTGCGATATATTTGAATGATGTCGACATGGACGGCGGCCCATTTGAAATGGTCCGCAATCGAATTTTCAAAGGTGGGCGCCCATACAAACGCCCGGTGAGACACGACAAGCTCGAAAGGATCGTGGGGAAACCCATCGAAGCGAGTGACATCGTAACGTGCGTCGGTCGGAGCGGAAGCGTCATTTTCTGCGACACCGCGCGCTATTATCATCGCGGCAGACCAGCGACCGGCAAGAACCGCGCGGCGATCTTTTTCAATTATTATCCCCGGCCGCCCCGGCGACCCTATTTTTGCGGAAATCCGATCGTCGCTCTTCAAGATTATAAGATGTCAGACCAAAATCTCAGTCATTACCAAATTCAGAGCGCGCTCTGGCGCGAACACCTCCCCGCTGTGGCGAAGTATGTTCTTCCCCGTTGACCGGGATCTGAAGATTCCTCACCCGCCTACGGAACAAAAATCTGGACGTCGATGTCGCTGCGATCGATCCCGAGCAGTGGGCCAGACCACCGTTAGGCAGGTTGCCGCCCGTCTCCAACGGTCTCCTCATCCAAAACGAACCGGCGTCCCAAACGCTCAATTGCGGCACCGCACGGCACCGACAGTCGTCACGGACGTGCCGCTTCCGAGATTAAGTGTCACCGAAATCGCGCGCCCACCTTTGGTCCACGCGCCGATATTCTGGGTCGTCGTGGATGTCTGGCGCCAGCCCTTCGATCTTAGCTTGGCGGCAGCCGTGTCGTAATCGATGCCGGATTTTATCCTGAGGCCACCGATCAGGTCGGCGCAACTCGGCTCGTCATCCTTGGCAAAAGCGCGCGAGATCGACAAGACGGAGACGGCGAGGAGCAGCGTCGCCCTGGCATATCGTGCCGCCATATCCCTGAACTCGCTGTTAGAACACATGGGCAATATGTCGGCTTAGGTCCGAACAAGCGATCGAAATTTTCTGGTCACGCGTCGCCACTGAAAGTCCGGGAATTTTGATCGCCAGGGTGAAAGCCGTTTCTCGGCAGCGTAGGGCTTACCCTTCAGCGGATTGGTCAAGTGATAACCGAGGTGCCAGGGTTTGAAACCGCCGACGTAGTGTAGGATCGCGGCATGGTCGCGCAAATGACCCTCGTCCTCCCGTCGCGGATGATCGATCATCATGTTCCATTTTTCTGGCACCTCGGTGAGGCGCGCGCTAAGAACCGCATTCAACGTGTCTTGATCGGCATGCTTGATGTCGGGCCGCGACGATACGAAGTCACAGAGCCGCGCTTCGGTATTTTCCGCGCGCCAGGCGTCAACATTTATGAGCAGAACACCAGAATTGAAGTAGATTTGATCTGGAGACAAGCCCAAGGACGATTTCAGCTTTGTGTCGGGGTCCAGCCACGGGTCTCGGACGGCACCGAGTACGTCGACACCAGCCCCCAGCTCCCACAATTCCGTTAAATCCCGCCTGCAAACCACGTCACAGTCCAGGTAAATGATCCGATGCACCGAAGTGGGCAGTAAGTCGGCAAACAGCAGGCGCGAATAGGCCGCCCTGCTCAGATGATTCGCCATACGCAATGCTTTGGGAAGATTCGTGAGCTTCGATGAAATTTCGTAGCTGGAAAAGTCATTTCCGTGCTCGCGAGCGATCGTTCGGCATTTTACGATATCGCTTGAATGAACTCCGTCTGAAAGAAGATGGAAATGGATCTTCGCGTCTCGCGTTACCGACATCGCGGATTGCATGACGATGCCGGCATAGGAGCCGTAGTTCCGGTCGGCCGCACACATCACGTTGATCGGGGTCATGTGTGGTGCCGGGAATGATATGGGCACTGGCCTTAATCTCTCACAAGCTGACAAATGGAAAGCTAAACATAGTTAGTGCGCCGGAGGACAAAGTCCACTCCGATTATAGATAAAAGGATGTCGGAAAGCCTTTAGTACGGCAAAATCACGAAGTAGTGGGCATAATAATAGATCAGTATTGCGAACCGCATTGTGTCTATAGCCTGTGTCGTCTTTCTATTTGCCTACAATCCGGAACTCAAAGATTTTCAATAAAGTCGCTTCTATTGATTTGATCGGATAACGGCTTTTCAGATTTATTGCCGCCAAAGATCAATCTCTATACATTTTAGCTGTAGCAAGCCTCTTGTCGGCGATCTGGTGCCCTGAGACTCTATTGCTGCCCCGGGAGCGTCTTAGGCAGGCAATATAATCGATGCTTCTGCGGAGCATGGATCGTGAAGACGTCAAGTCGGCTGGAGACCGTTGATCTGATTCTGATCGGCATTGCGAACATAGTGCCGATGCCCGCAAAAACTCATACCGGAGGCGTAAGCGGCACTCAGAGGGCGCCGCGGCACGTGTGCAGGAAAGCGGCTGCCAGCTTTAAGTCGGTAGGTCTCGCTTTGTGCCTCAGGCTTTCGACTCGTCTAAGACGACGCCGAGCAGGAGTGTCCCGCTCGCCCGGATGAACTCTGCCGCTTCAGCGACACTCTCTTTGGGCGATTTGCCAAGATGCGCGACCAAGATGACCGCGTCCGTATGCGCCAGCAACGACAGCGACGGTGGCATCACTGCAAGGCTGGGAAGACTCACGATGATGTTGTCGTATACCCCAGCCACGGACGAGAAAATAAGCTTCTCAGACATGGTGCCGAAGGTCGAACCCGCATCGATGGGCGTTTCCAATTGAATGATCGACAGGTTCGAAGATACCTGCACAATTCGACTCCGATCATCGACCGCTTCGTAGTGCTCGGCTTGAACCGGCGGGTTGAAGCCTGATGCATAGGCGAGGGCCGACAGGGGATTCGCTCTGGACAGGCTCGCATCCACGATCAATGTTTTCTTGCCCGACAGAGCAAGGGCATTCGCCAACTGTTTTGTGAGGACCGCGGAAGCATCCCCCTCTGAAACAGCGAGAATACCGATATTGCGACATGAACTCTGCAGATGCGCGCTTTCGATCGCAACCATGACCCTGTTCAGGAAGAACTTTGTTCGGGTCTCGATTTTCTGGTGCGCCTTATTCCGGAGCGCACGCCTTGCCCCCTTGGCGAGGTTTGCTTTTCCAAAGCAGAGGCAATTCAGTTCGTCCTCGACCTGAGACGGCGATCGTACCGAGGTGTCCAGCGAGTCGAGAAGGGCAGCAACACTGATACCGAACAACGCGCCGCCGAGCAGGGCGACGGCGACGACAAGCTTCGGATTGGGGAAGATGCGTGCTAATTCGGGGCTCGCAGAAGACACGATATTCGCATCGGCGACGAGAAACGAGGTCGATTGGACATTCTCGGTCAGCTTTTCCAGAGCAGACTCATACATCTTTCTGTACGTGGTCGTTGCACTGTCAAGCTGCGAGAGCGTGACCTCGGCATCCAATTGCCCAGTCGCTTGTGATTGGCCGCTGACGCCAGTTCTGAAATCTTGGGCGTCGTGCGCAGCCTTGTGCAACTGCGTTTGCAGCTGTTGCACCCGGTGCTCCAACCACTCGCGTGAGCGGGTTGCGTCCTCGACCTTCCTCGCGAGCTGATTTTTGATATACGCTTCGCACAGTGCATTCACGATTTTAGATGCTTTGCTCGAGCTCTGCGAGCGGAACGAAACTTGAATGATGTATGATTGGGAAACGCGTTTCACATCCAAGCGGCTGGCAAAACGGCCGACGACCCCGTAAAGCTGCTTGTTACTGGCAGATGTTGCGTCGGCCCGGTTCGGCAGCGCCAGTTCGTCGTCGGAATCGAGTTTCAGATCCTGAACGACCGGCAGAATCGTGCTGTACGACCGCATAATCTCGATCTGGCTCTCAACCTGGGAGTTGTTGAGCGTGAGATCGATGAGGCCCGAATCCTGTTTCAGGAGCTGCTGCGGTTGTGGCGGGTTGATAAGTATCTGCGCAGACGCCACAAAGTCCGGAGGCGAGAGATGCACGTATATGAATGCTAGAACCGCGAAAAGAATGGCGCTTCCGCCAATAACGCGCGCCCATTTCAGCAGAAAGTCAAATAAATCTTCCAAGCCAGTATGCCGTCGATCGCGGCTTCTGCTCTCCTGTAGTGGATCGGATTTAAAGATTTGTGTCTTGTCTAGCATCCGACTCGGTCCAGTGAGCGATTAAAGCAAATCGTGCGAGCACTCGTATTTCTAGTATTGGCTTTTCACGATTTATCGGCTACAGATCATCGTCAAGGCACATGTTTCCGAAACAGCAAGTTCGCCAGCGGATCGGATTTTTGGATTAATATTGACGCATTACTATAAATATTTTGTTGCAAAAGTTAGTATAGCCAATTTTATGGTGCATAGCAACCAGGGCGGTCTTTGGGGGCGGTTCGCGCTGTCGGTCACAGACATCGGCGGTTGCGGAGGTGGCGTGGTCCGCCCGGTGCGCGATCCTATTGAATACGCCGACGCTGTATCGGTCCCCGCGCCGCAGCGCCTGACCAAGTACGTCCGCTTTTGGGGTTGTGCTCGGCCGTGAGGCATCGGTGGCGATTGGTATGCGATGCATCGAGTCCATGGGTCTCGGAGGCGACGCGATGGCGTTAACTCGGCAAATCGCGCCGCCATGTGACGGGCTATCTCGCATCTGCTCACACGTCCACGGCGCAACGACATCATAGCGTCGGCGTCGTTCTCGATGCTCGTGTAAGATGACGTTCATCCATCTAGCCATCGATCGTGAATCAAACCCGGACTGTATTTTCTAGAAAATAATCTAAAACCCATGCCATAAGAGATTTGGTGTCGGGATAGATGCTTCTTGCGATAGTAATGTTTTCAATGTGTCCGGCACATGCGAATAAAACCGATCCATCTACGTAGTTTCTGCCGCACCGTGTATTTGACTCGCCGGTCCCGTGTCCGCAATTGTCTTGGGCCGATCGCCGCGCTTTTGGGCCTTCTTGACCTCAATTCTAAGGTCAAAAGCTTTCACGACCTGCTTGTCAAAACAAGTTTTGGTCGCTACAAACCGCCTTAATAACCAATCATTAACGTTCGCCATTGGGCTCGCCAAAGGAGCTGAGACCATGCTGACTCGTGCCGAGCCTGCCGCGTCCGCCGACTTTGTTGCGGCGCACGGTCTGGTGGAGATGACGGAGGTCGCCGAGCACGTGACCGGCCATCTGGTCGGACAGGTGAGCGGGGCTGCCGAGGCCGTGGGCGTCACGGTGCTTCCGGTGACGCCGTTCGTGGCCCGTGGCCTGCGCCTGAACTGGGCGGCCAAGCGCGCGCTGGACGTGGGCGTGGCCACCACCGCTCTGTTCCTGCTGCTGCCGCTTCTCCTGCTCATCGCCGGTTTG
>NZ_JAKSYC010000244.1 GCF_022829585.1 Methylobacterium sp. J-026 | reverse complement strand
GAGGTCGGTCGTCTAGCGGGGACGCTGAACGCGATGGTTTCGGGGCTTTCGGAGCTTGCGCGGACCAACCGGGCGGCGACGGCCGACCTGAACGCGGCGGCGGCGGAGATCCGGGCGTCGGCGCAGGAGCAGGCGGCCTCGGTGGAGCAGCAATTTGCGGCCGTTCAGGAGACCGCCGCCACGGTCGACGAGATCACGCATTCGGGGGCGCAGATCAGCAAGCGGGCGACCGAGGTGATCGCCACCGCCCAGGCGACCGCGCAGACCTCGCGGCAGGGCCTGCGCGCGGTCTCGGACACCGCCCGGGCGATGGAGGCGATCCGCGAGCAGGCGGAGGCTGTGGCAGGCAACATCGTCGGCCTGTCGGAGAAGACCCAGACGATCGGGGACATCATCGAGACGGTCAACGACATCTCGGAGCGCACGCACCTGCTGGCGCTCAACGCGGCCATCGAG
>NZ_JAKSYC010000238.1 GCF_022829585.1 Methylobacterium sp. J-026 | reverse complement strand
CACCGTCACGGGGCCGCCGAGCCGGCCCGAGCAGCCGCAGCCCGGCGAGTACGTCATGGTCTCGGTGAGCGACACCGGCACCGGCATGGCGCCGGCGGTGCTAGCGCGGGTGTTCGAACCGTTCTTCACCACCAAGGAGGTCGGCAAGGGGTCGGGCCTCGGCCTCGCCCAGGTGTTCGGCTTCGTGAAGCAGTCCGGCGGCGGCATCCGCATCGATACGGTCCTCGGCGAGGGCACCTCGATCAAGGTGTACCTGCCCCGCGTCGCAACCGGCGAGGCCGACAGGCCGACCGCGATGGCGCCCATCGACTGCGCCCTCGCGCACCCGCCCGGGAGCATGCCGGTCATCCTCGTGATCGACGACGACGGCAATGTCCGGGAGGTCACCGCGACGCGGCTGGGGGAGGCCGGGTACGCCGTGCGCGAGGCGTCCTCGGGCCTTCAGGGGCTGGCCGCCCTGGAGGCGGATCCGTGCGTCGACCTCGTCGTGCTCGACTTCGCCATGCCGGGGATGAACGGCGCCGAGGCCGCGGTCGAGATCCGCAAGCGCTGGCCGTCGCTCCTGATCCTGTTCGTCACCGGCTTCGCCGACACCGCCATCCTGATGAAGGCGGGGACCGTCGGGTCGGACGGGATCGTGCAGAAGCCGTTCCGCAACGGCGAGCTCGAACGCAAGGTCGCCGCCGCCCTCGCGGCGCAATTCGCCCCCGGCCTGCGGCTGGTCTCGGACCGCGGTCGCGGCGCCTGAGCCGCCGTCCGACAGCGGGGCCGGGCGGCTGCCTCGAAGCCCGTCCGGTCAGCCCGTCACCGGCCGATCGGCATCGCGGGCGCAGCAGACCATGAAAAAGGCCCCGGTCGTCGACCGGGGCCCCTCCGCGCCGGGATTCGGCGTCGGCGCGATCAGTACGAGCGCGTGTTGGTCGTCGTGGGCGCGGTCCCGGTGGAGGTGGGCACGGTCCCGTCCGTGGTCGTCGCGCGGTTGGCGCGGTGATGGCCGATCGCGCAGCCGGCAGCGGCGCCCGCCACCCCGTGCCCGACCATGTGCCCGGCCAGGCCGCCGACGACGGCGCCCTTCAGGCAGCCCTTGGCTTCGGCCTGGCCGACGCCCGCCAGGGCCGTCAGAGCGAGAAGTGAAACAGCGGTCAACATACGCATGGGGTCGCTCCTGGGATTGGATGTTGCCCAGAAACGTGGCGCACCCGCATCCCGTTCCGGATCAGGATGCGGGAACGGGGCTCCGCGCGGAATCGGGTCGGCCGCCGGCGCATCACCCGCCTGAGCCGCCCCCGGAGGCCCCCGTTGGACCAAAGTCCGGTGCAGGCAGGACCCGTTCGGACGCTTGGTCGCAGGTTCGATCACCCAGACCCGCGGCCGCGCATGCTATCGCGGCGTCCCGCGGCCGGCACGCCACGCCCCAGAGGTCGCGAGCGAGCCGACGCCTCCATTGCCCGATCGTTTCGAACACGACCGCATCGACGCGGAAATCCACCGGTCCGACCGCAGCCACGATCCGTTTTCCGCCGCCGTGCGGGCGACACGGATGCCGATGCTGATCACGGACCCGCATCAGCCCGACAACCCGATCGTCTTCGTCAACGCCGCCTTCAGCAGGCTGACCGGCTACGGCCGGGACGAGATTCTGGGGCGCAACTGCCGGTTCCTGCAGGGACCGGAGACCGATCGCGACGACGTCGACAGGATCCGTGCGGCGATCGCAGGGCGCGAGGCGATCGAGATCGATCTTCTCAACTATAAGAAGAGCGGCGAGCGGTTCTGGAATCGCCTGCTGGTCTCCCCGGTCTTCGACGCGGACGGGGCGCTCACCTACTTCTTCGCATCGCAGTTCGACGTCACGCTGGAGCGCGAGCGCCTGCGCGACCTCAACGCCGCGCTTCACAAGCGCGAGCAGATGCTCGACGCGCTGCTGCGCTCGTCCTCCGAGGTCCGCTACCGGATGAGCGCCGACTGGGGCAGCATGTTCCAGCTCGTCGGCGGCGACGTCCTCGCCGATACGACGCAGGACAACCCGCACTGGCTCGCGGACTACATCCCGCCCCAGGCGCGCGCGGCCGTCTCCGCCGAGATCCGGCGCGCGATCGAGACACAGTCTCCGTTCAGCCTCGAGCATCAGGTCCTTGCCGCCGACGGGACGACCGGCTGGATCATGTCGCGCGCCGTACCCGTGTTCGACGGGCAGCAGGCGATCACCGAATGGTACGGGGCCGCCACCGACATCACCCACCGCAAGCGGAGCGAACTTGCCGCGCGCGACCGCACCCTGTCCCTGCAGACGCAGGTCGCCGACCGGACGGCGCAGATGCGCCTCTACGGCGACATCGTCCAGTCGAGCGCCGCCCCGATCTGCGCGTTCGATACGGGCTACCGGCTGATCGCGTTCAACCCGGCGCATAGCGACGCGTTCTTCCGGATCTTCGGCCACCGCGTGGCGCTCGGAGAGGTCTTTCCGGACCTGTTCCCGTCCGACCAGGCCCCGGTCATGCGCGCGCTCATGGACCGGGCCCTGGCCGGGGAATGCTACACCGTGACGGAGGCGTTCGGGGACCCGAACCTCGCCAAGCCGGTCTGGGAAGTCTCCTACGCGCCCCTGCGCGACGCCGAGGGCGCGGTGATCGGCGCGTTCCACTTCGCCAAGGACATCTCCGATCGGCTGCGCGCCGCGGCCGAACTGGCCGAGACCCAGGACGCCCTGCGCCAGTCGCAGAAGATGGAGGCGGTCGGCCAGCTCACCGGCGGCCTCGCGCACGATTTCAACAACCTGCTCGCCGGCATCTCGGGATCGCTGGAACTGATGCAGGCCCGCATGCAGCAGGGGCGGTTCAAGGACGTCGAGCGCTACATGGCGGCCGCCCAGGGCGCGGCCAAGCGGGCCGCGGCCCTGACCCATCGCCTGCTGGCGTTCTCGCGCCGCCAGACCCTCGATCCGCGGCCGACGGACGTGAACCGGCTGGTGCTGGACATGCAGGACATGATTCAGCGCACCGTCGGTCCGTCGATCGCCCTCCAGGTCGTCGGCGCGGCGAGCGTCTGGCCGGCGCTGGTCGATCCGTCGCAGCTCGAGAACGCGCTGCTGAACCTGTGCATCAACGCCCGCGACGCCATGCCGGAGGGCGGACACATCACGGTCGAGACCTCCAACAAGTGGATGGACGGACCGGCCGCCCGGCAGCACGACGTGCCCGAGGGGCAGTACCTCGCCCTGTGCGTGACCGACACCGGGACCGGCATGCCTCCGGAGGTGATCGGCCGCGTGTTCGAGCCGTTCTTCACCACCAAGCCGCTGGGGCAGGGCACCGGCCTCGGCCTGTCGATGATCTACGGCTTCGCGCAGCAATCGGGCGGTCAGGTCCGCATCTATTCCGAAGTCGGTCACGGCACGACCGTGTGCCTCTACCTGCCGCGCTACCACGGCGCGGTGCCCGGTCCGCGCGCCGCCGCGACGCCGCCGAAGTTCCCGCGCTCCGAGCAGGGGGAGACGGTCCTGGTCGTCGATGACGAGCCGACCGTGCGCATGCTGCTCACCGATATTTTGGACGAGCTCGGCTACACGGCGATCGAGGCGGCCGACAGCGCGGCCGGGCTGAAGGTCCTGCGATCGGACGTGCGCATCGATCTGCTGGTGACCGATGTCGGCCTGCCCGGCGGGATGAACGGCCGCCAGATGGCCGATGCCGGGCGCGAGACCCGGCCAGACCTCAGGGTGCTGTTCATCACCGGCTACGCCGAGAACGCCGTCCTCGGGCCCGGCCAGCTCGGGCCCGGCATGGCCGTGCTGACCAAGCCGTTCGCCATGGAGGCGATGGCCACCCGGATCCGCGAGATCATCGAGGCCGACAAGGAGCAGGCACGCCGGCCGTAGGCGCCTGTGTCTTTCGGGGCGCAGGGGAGGGGTCATCCACGGCGTTCGGGGGCGGGCCGGGATCCGATCTCCGGCGCCGCCGTTTCATCCAGACGCGGACCATGGAGACCCGGCGATGCGCGCGGCCCCCAAGCAGGCACAGGGCCGATACGATGCCGGCCTCGACCGGTGGGTCCGGCCGCGGGGGGCTCGGGACCGCGCGGCCAACGACAACGCGGCACCGGACCGGGCCGAGGCCCTCACCGTCGCCATCGGCCAGGCCAGTGCTGCGATCGCCGGCATCTGCGGGATCGTGGCGATCGCGCTGATGATCACGCACTGAGGCGCGCGCGGCTCCCGTCCTCGACCCCGGGCATCGCCCGTTCGCTGTCGCGAAGCGGGCTCGCCTCCTGTCCAGCGACGGGCCCGCAGGGTGCCCTTCGTTCCGCCGGTCGTGATCCGCGGCGGTCCGTCAGGCCGCGCTCTCGCGCCGGGTGACCACCAGGGCCCAGATCGTGGCCGGGATCCAGCCGATCAGCGTGATGTGGAGGAGGATGCACAGGATCCCCTGGAGGACCTTCCCGCGCAGGAACATGGCGAGCCATGGCGCGAGGATGCAGATGATGATCATGACCATGGCGGTATCGGGTCTCCAGCGACGCTGACGAACCGTCACACCGCCTAGATGTTCCCGCCCCTCACGTCATCGCGGCCGCATCGCGCGATCCCTGATCGCGCGTGCGGGTCCGCCCGCGACGGGCGCGCCAAATATCCTGTCGACAGCTTCGACGGGTTGGAACCGTCGCGCTTCGCCGCGGTAGACTTCCCGTCCTGGTTCGGTGCGGAGGCCATCATGATGGCGCTCGGGGTGTTCTGTGTCATGGCCGGCGCCGGCATGGCTGCCGGTTCCCTGTGGTCGCCGCGCTACCGCGCGATCCTCGAAGTGATCGGCGGAAGCCTGTTCCTGGCCGGCCTCGGTTTCGCGGGCGCGGACTTCGCACTGGCATCCTGACGCGACGACGACGCGCAACCGGAAGTCCGGCGCGGATACGGCTCGGCCGCGCCTGCCGGGGATCGCCCTTGTCGCACGCGGATATTTCGCGTCTCCGATCCGTTGTACTGATCCGCGCGATGGTTGGTCAGTCCTGCCGCTGGCGGACGAGGATCACCAAGATGACTATCCTGATGGCTATTGCCCTCGCTGTCGCGTCGGTCGGCGTCGCGACGACGGTCTCGGCTTACCGGTACGCCCCGGTCTCCTCCCGCATCGCGGGCTGGGACGTCGCCTTCGTGAGCGGCGTCAGCGCTGCGGCCCTGGGTGGTCTCGGTGCGCTCGTGCAGGTGTTCACCGCCTGAGCGTAGTCTCAGCATCTCCCGCCGCATGTCCTGATGCGGCGTTGCCGCCGCGCCGGCCAGGCGCATTTTGGCCCGCGGGGACGCGCGGCAGGCATCAGCGGCTCGATGCGACCGTCGCCGGCTCAGGGTCTGTGTCTCTACTCGCGGACATGCGGCGCAGGCCATGCGATGCCGGGATGGAGCCGGACCAACGCGGACGCGCGCCGCGGCACGCCTCACAGGACGGCTGGAGGCGGAGGGCTACCTGAATTGCGGCGGGTGCCTATGTCGGTGGTCAAGGAGCTGTCCGACCCATGATCATGATCATCATCTGCTTCCTCGCGCCCTGGCTCGCCATGTTCCTGCGCGGGAAGGTGATCCAAGGCATTCTCTGCATCATCCTCCACCTGACGCTCATCGGCTGGATCCCCGCGACCATCTGGGCCCTGGTCGTCACGCGCCGGGAAGCCGCCTGACGGGCGCGCGCTGCGGGGACCCGACGTCTCCCGCCCATCCGCCCGGAGCGGGCCGGCGGCGGAGGTCGGGCCCTCCGGCCGCGATCACCAGCCGTCCCGGATCGACGGCTCGGCGAGGGCGAACGTGTCATCCCCCTGCCGCCAGGAGTCCGCGGATCGTCCCGTGATCGTCGCCACGTAGGCGCGTGTCTCCTTGGGCAGCGGCGCCCGTCCGGCGAGCCAGTTCCTCACGCGCTGGGGTCCGGCATTGTAGGCGGCCGCCGCCAGGCCGAGGCTGCCGAACGCCGCGCGCTGTTCGCGCAGGAACGCCGCCGCCTTGGGTATCGCTTCGAAGGGGTCGAAGGGGTCGGTCAGGCCCCGCTCGGCCGCGGTCGCGGGCATGAATTGCGCGACGCCCTGAGCCCCCGCGCGGCTGACCGCGCGGTGATCGAGCCCGCTCTCCTGCTCGAGGAGCCGGAGGAAGAAGTCGACCGGCAGGCCGCTGGCATCGGCCGCCTGCCCGATGAACGCCCTCAGGCGCTGTTTATCGCCATAGAAGGCGTTCAGCCACGTATCTTGTAGCGCGTCATCGACCTGCGGGATCGCGGCCGCTGCGGTGTCGGCCCGCATGCGGATCCGAATGAAATCGGCGGTCACGCCGTCGAGCGACATGATCACGACGAAACAGGGCGGCCGCGGTGCCGGCAACACCAGGGCCGCGACCGGCGCGACCACACCTGCCTCCGGTCGGGGAGGAGGGACCGTCAGCCCGGCTCCCAGCAGTGCCGCCACTGAAAAAACGACGGTTCGGGCGGCGGTTCGGGGACGCGGCCCGACGAGCCCGTTGGGGTCGCCGCCCGGGATTTGCGCCCGGAACCGAGGCTGAGCGATCGATCTCGGAGCCTGCATCCTCGCCTTGGCGCGCGCGGTTCGGGCTGCCGTCGGCATGCAGCCATCCTGAAGACCGGTGGATCTTCAGCTTTATCTACCACAGCAGATCCGGAGAACGGTAATCGGCGCCGGACCGAGGTTCCAATCCTGTTGATTGTGGTGACGTGGCAGCGAGGCCTTTGCTACCCGCGCCCTGCGGCATCCCCGGCGCGGCATCCCGGCGTCCGACCCAGGCAGCGAGCGGGCGAACGTGATCCCGCGGACATCGCGTGTATTCGCGCGGACAGTGCCGGGGGGCGAGGGTCCTCGATCGGTATGGCGGCGGCGGGGATGCGCGATCGGAACATGCTCGGGCACCGCGAGGGCCTGTCGGTGCGAAGGATCTGAAACGTCCGAAGCACCAAGCCGCGTCGGCGCGGCCCGATCGGTATTCGCGCGTGGCCAAACCTTAATCACCGCCGCCTTGAACTGTTTGTCCCCCAACGCAGTTTCCAGGATATGGTACGTCGTTGCCCAGCTACGGTGGGGGACCTGCAGCCCGTCGGCGTGCCGAGACACCTCATGGTCGTCCGGCGCGACGATCACCTGTCGTCCTGGGCCACGATCTCGATCTCCTGCCTGTCGACCCTGGCGTTGCTCGCCTCGGGCGCGGCCTGGCTGGGGCCGCGCAACGGCTGGATCCCACCGATGTCGTCGCGCCGCACGGCCTCGGTCATGCCCGCCGAGTCGCCGCAGCCGGCCGTCTTTCCGTCGTGGGTCGAGGTCCCGCACCTGGCACGGGGCCCATCGGCCGGGGACGATCCGGAGGCTCCCCCGTCCGCGGAGGGGCCCCGCACCTTCCTGGATCCGAACCCCGCGGATGCGGCGGAGCCGCCCGCATCCCTGCCGCCGCGGGCCAATCCGCGCCAGCCGCTGATCGGCCGCGCACCCCTCGATGCGGCGCGTCTGACGCAGGAACAGCCGCCCGCCTGGACGGAACGCACCGGATTCCGGGACATCGCCAGGGCGGTCCCGCCCTCCGCGGTCGCGACCCTCGAACCGGACGCGCCGCAACCGCTCCAGGGTCGCGCCGAGACGGGGACGACGCGAACCCGGCCGGCGGATCCGACGCCCACGCCGATCCTGCCGCCCGGGCCGGCCCAGGCGCGGCCTCCGACCGAGGTCGTTGTTCGTCCCGCGCCGACGGTCGCCGCCGCACCCCCGCTCGGACGCGTGGCGACACTCGGCCCGGATCCGGCGCAGCCGGTAGTGGATCGAACGATCCCGATCACGCCGCCGCGCGAAGCCGGGGGCGTGGTCGCGCCGATCCTGAACCCCGGACCCGCCCGCCACGCGCGGTCGCTCAGACGGCCGCGTGCCGCGGCGGTGGCGGCCGCGCGGGCCCGGGTGCCGTACCGCGACGCCGAGCAGACGGCGAGCATCACGGGCGCGCCGCGCGCGCTCCGTGCGCGGATCGATGCCGGCGCGGTCGCCTACGCCACGATCCACCGCGGTCGCTCCGCCGCCCCGGCGACCGCGCCCGCGCCGTCCGCCGTGTGGACGCTGCCACCCGCCCTTGCGCCGTCGGATTAGATCCATGCCGCGGCCCCCCGTTCACCCCCCGCGAAGAAGGAGAGCCGTGATGTTCCGTCGTTCGATCTGCTGCGCTACCCTCGTGTCCGCCCTGGTCGGGCCCGCCCTGGCCCAGGAGGCGGCTGCCCCGCCGGACAGCTCGGCCGCCACGTGGCAGATGCCCTGGCAGATCGCACCGATCGGGCCGGCCTCGACCGCGGCCGGCGAGCAGACCATCCTGTCGATGGTCCCCGGCACCGGTCTGGTGAAGGGCACCTCCGCGGCCCTGCAGACCATCGGCCAGCCGCTCGCCGAGGTTCCGGGCCGCAACCGCACGGTCGAGACCTGCCGCAGCACCGTGATGAGCGAGGCCACCAAGGCCGGGGCGAAGCAGGTCGAGGCGGTCTCGGTGGGGGCGGACCGGACCGACAAGAAGGGCGACTACTTCGCGCCGGTGCTGTTCCGCATCACCTACGAGCGGCCGATGATGTACGAGGTGCGCGAGGCGGCGATGATCTGCGTCGTGAGCCGCAAGGGCGCGATCGTCGACGCCTATATGCCGGCCGATGAGGCTGTCCTCACGCAGTGGACGGCGCTCGGCCGCTAGAGCATCGCCCCGGCTCCGATACCCGGTCGAGGTCGCTGCGCGGGATCGCATGCCGACCCGATCCCGTAGATCCCAAAGGGATCATCCCTTTGGCGGGGTCCCGGGGCAGAGCCCCGAGGCTTTCGCAGGGCATGCGCCCTGCGTCCGCGAAGGGTCTCGGACCGCACGAAACCACGGCTCGGCTTGCCGATCCTCGGTCCCGGTGCGGCGGCCCCCTGTCGCGCCGGCCGCCGCCCGACCCGTGGGCGGCCGCGTCCGGCCCCGTCGCCTCAGTGACCTGAGCCGCGCATCAGGCTCTTGAGGCGCTGGTCGGCCCTGTCGAGGCGGTCGGCGATGCCCCGCCGGATGCACCGGCCGATGGAATCGCCGGTATAGAACCCGATCGTCTGCTCCTGATGCCGGCAGGACAGGACCGGCGGCCAGGCCATCACCCCCGCCACCACGAGGAGCACCACCACGCTGTCGACGCCGAGCCAGCCCTTCCAGCCGAGCCGAAAGCCGCCCTGGCCTGGGCGGCGGCGGGACCCCCGCCGACGGGACGGATCGGGTCCGACCCGCGCCATGCGGGCGCGGAACTGGGCTTCCTCGAGCCTGTCGGGGGTGTCGCCGGCTGCGGGGAGGAGGGGGCGGCTGGACATGGCGCGCTCGCGGGGTCGTCAGGTGCGGATCGGAGGGGATTCGGGCCTCGTCCCGGATGCCGGGCGCCGAGGGCCCGGGCGGCTCATTCGGTGATCCGCTTCAGGAGCGCGAAATTGTCCTGCACGGACGTGACGCTGCCGAACATCGCGTGCCGGGCGCAGGCGCCGCTCCCGAGGAGCCCGAGCCAGCCCGCCGCCGGGGGCCCGCTGCAATCGGCGTAGCTGCCGTAGAGGAACAGCGCCACCGGCAGCGCCAGCAGGCCGAACTTCACGCAGGCGAACAGACGCCCGAAGACGCCGCGGCGCGCGCGGGGCGGCGCGTCGTCCTCCGCGTCCCAGCCCGCATCCTCCGGATCCCATCCGTGGCGATCCGCGTCGATGTCCCGATCCCGGCGGTACATGGCAAGTCTGGCCTCGGTCTGATCCGGTCAGACACGGTGCCATGCCTTCGTGAAGCTTGGCCTAAGGCGAATGTTTAAGGTTGCCTGAACGCCGACCGCGCGTCCGCCAGGGGTCAGGCGGCCAGCGCCCGCCTCACCGTCGCCCGCAGGTCCGCCAGCGAGAAGGGCTTCGTCAGCACGTCGGTGACGATGGCATCGAGTCCACGCGCCCGCTCGCGCTGGTCCGCGAAGCCGGTCATCAGCAGGATGGTCAGGTCCGGGAAGTCGCGCTTGGCCGCCAGCGCCAGGGCGATGCCATCCATGAGCGGCATGCGGATGTCGGTGAGCATCAGATCGAAGCCGCCATGGGCCTCGTTGAGGCGGTCGAGCCCGTCGCTCCCGTCGTTGGCGGTGACGACCGCATGCCCGTCGATCTCGAGACCTCGCTTGAGGAAGCCCCGGACGGTCTCTTCGTCATCCACCAGGAGGATGCGCGCCATGTGGTCCCGTAAACGTCCCCGCCCCGCGAGCCTCCCGCCGTGACGACGTCAGACCCTCCGACGCACGACAGACGCAGACCGATCCGCACCATGTCAAGATGGGGCGCGGTCAAAACCGCCGGATCGTCGCGGCCCGCGGCGAAAATGCCGCGCCGGACGGATGTCCGGCTACGGATCGAACAGATCCGGATCCCCGCTGCCGAAGTCGACCACGCCGACGAAGGGCAGCTGCCGGAAGGCGTGGGCCGCGTCCATCCCGTAGCCGACGACGAACACGTCGGGGCAGGTGAACCCGACGAAATCGGCGTCGATGGTCACGGCGCGCTTGCCGGGCTTCTCCAGCAGCACCGCGGTCAGCACCCGCCGGGCGCCGCGCGCCATCAGCAGGTCCTTGGCGAAGACGACGGTCCGGCCGGATTCCAGGATGTCGTCGACGAGCAGCACGTCCCGCCCGCGCACTTCGCTCTGCACGTCCCGCAGGATCTCGACCTGCCCGCTGGAGACCGTCCCGGTGCGGTAGCTCGACAGGTGGACGAACTCGACCTGCGGCGCGAGCCCGACCCGGTGGAGCGCCCGCAGCAGGTCGGCGGCGAACATGAAGCTGCCCTTGAGCACGGCCACGACCAGGAGATTCTCCGGCCGCGCCCCCAGGATCTCCCGGGCGAGCTCGTCGTTGCGCTTGGCGATGGCGGCCTCGTCGAACAGGGTTCGGACGCGCCGTTCAGGGATGCTCATCTCACGTGTCCCGGAAGTCCGGCCGCGGGACGGGACCCGCCGCCGCGCTCGGCACCGGTCTTAGCCTCCCCGGATCGCGGGGGAAACCGCGGATGCACGACGGCGCCGCCGCAGCGTCACCGAACCGACCGCCTCCGCACAAGCAAAAGGGGCCGGCGATCCGCCAACCCCTTGCGCTGTCGAGCTGAATGGATGGTACCACCGCCCCGGCTCGAACGGGGGACCCCCAGATCCACAATCTGGTGCTCTAACCAACTGAGCTACGGCGGCACTGGCGGGCGGTGTATCGTGGGCCGCGGCGGTTTTCAAGCGATGTGCGCGGGGTTGTGCGGGTCGGCGCCCCGGATCGGTGGACGCAGGCCGGGTTCGGCCCCTAAGTGAGGCCGCAAGGCCGAGCCGTGATGCGGCGGCCGGGGCGGACCGGGGTGAACGGACGGACCGTGAGCGCGCGACAGCCAGCGGCGGCCAAGGGCGGGAACCAGGCCCCCGCGGACCGGTCGGCGGACGCGCCGGCCCGGAATGCGGCCGGGCCGCAGGGACGCCGCCGTCGCCGCTGGACCGGCGCCGGCATCGTCCAAGCGCCGGGGCAGCTGCGCAGCCTCGTCCGCCGGAGCGAGGGCGGCCTCATCGCGCTGGCGACCCTGGTGGGCTGCATCGCCGGGGTGGCCGTCTCGGGCATGAACTGGGCCACCCAGAGCCTGCGCGAGCTGCTCTTCCTCCTGCCGCCGGGGATGCGGCTCAGCGCGGCCGACACCGTCTCGCCGGTGCTCCTGCTCGTCGGGCCCTGCCTGGGCGGCGGGCTGCTCGGGCTCGTGATCGTCGCGGCAGGCTTCATCCGCGGCCCGCGCAAGCGCCCCGCCATCGATCCGATCGAGGCGAACGCCCTGCACGGCGGCCGCCTGTCCCTGCGCGACAGCCTCTACCTCGCCCTGCAGAACGTCATCTCGAACGGCTGCGGCGCCTCGGTGGGGCTGGAGGCCGGCTACACGCAGCTCGCCTCCGGCCTCGCCTCCCGGCTCGGGATCGCCTTCGAGGTGCGCCGGAGCGACCTGCGGACCCTGGTCGGCTGCGGGGCCGCGGGGGCGATCGCGGCGGGCTTCGGCGCGCCGCTGGCCGGGGCCTTCTACGCCTTCGAGCTGATCATCGGCACCTATTCCATCGCCACGCTGACCCCGGTGGTGGTCGCGGCGCTCTGCGGCAACCTGATCGCGCAGTCGCTGATCGAGACGCAGCCGCTGGTCGATTTCGGCGACGTGCAGGCGATCACCACCTCGCACGTCACCAGCATGGAGATCCTGCCGAGCCTCGCCCTGGGGCTGGTCTGCGCGGGGCTCGGCATCCTGATCATGCGCGGGGTCACCCTGGTGGAGCGGCTGGTCCAGGCCTCGCGGGTGCCGCGGGCGGCGGCGCCGGCCCTGGGCGGGCTCTGCGTCGGGGCGCTGGCGCTGCTGGCGACGCCGCAGGTGCTCTCGGGCGGGCACGGCGCCCTGCACCTGCACTTCGCCGCCGAGGGGCAGGGACACGGGATCGCGGCCCTGGCCGGGCTGTTCGCCGCCAAGGCGGTGGCCTCGGCGATCTCGATCGGCTCCGGCTTCCGGGGCGGCCTGTTCTTCGCATCCCTGTTGCTCGGGGCCATCGCGGGCAAGCTGTTCGCCGCCCTGGCTCCCGCGCTCGTGCCGCCGCTGGCGGGATTCGGACTCACGCCGCTCGCCTACGCGGTGATCGGCATGAGCGCGCTGGCGGTGGCGGTCATCGGCGGGCCGCTGACCATGACGTTCCTGACCCTGGAGATCACCGGCAGCCTGCCGATCACCGGGCTGGTGCTGGCGGCGGTGATCGCGTCCTCGCTCACCGTGCGCAAGACCTTCGGCTACTCCTTCGCCACCTGGCGCTTCCACCTGCGCGGCGAGAGCATCCGCAGCCCCCACGATGTCGGCTGGATCCGCTCGCTGACCGTGGGCCGGCTGATGCGCCGCGATCCCGGCACCGTGGCGGTGGACACGCCGCTGCCCACTTTCCTGCGCGCCCACCCCCTGGGCTCGCCCTCCCGGGTGATCGCCGTGGACGGGCGCGGGCGCTATGCCGGGATCGTGAACGTCCCCGAGGCGCATGCCGCCGCGCGGGAGGCCGATGCCGCGGCGCAGCCCGTGCTGGTCGACCTCCTGCTGCACGGCGCGGATTTCCTCACCCCGGGCATGAACGCCAAGGACGCCGCCGCCGCCTTCGACCGCACCGAGAGCGAGGCGCTGGCGGTGGTCGACGGGCCCGAGACCCGCCGGGTGCTGGGCCTGCTCACCGAGAGCCACACGCTCAAGCGCTACAGCGAGGAACTCGACCGCCAGCGCCGGGCCATGGCGGGGGAAATCGACTGATTGTCAGGCCGGGGTGTTGACCGGATACCGGCGCGGACCAATCACCTGACGCCGACGATCCGGGCTCAGCGAGGCCCGCTCTTCCGAAACGCGTGGAGGATTCATGCCCGGTCCAGAGACCAGCCAGCAGCGCCGCTACCGCATCGCGGTGATCCCGGGCGACGGGATCGGCAAGGAGGTGGTGCCCGAGGGCGTGCGCGTGCTGGAGCAGGCCGCGAAGCGGCACGGCTTCGCGCTCCAGCTCGACTGGTTCGATTTCGCGAGCTGCGACTACTACGAACAACACGGCCGGATGATGCCGGAGGACTGGAAGGCGCAGATCGAGACCCACGACGCGATCTATTTCGGCGCCGTCGGCATGCCGGAGCGGGTGCCCGACCACATCTCGCTCTGGGGCTCGCTGATCCTGTTCCGGCGCGAGTTCGACCAGTACGCGAACCTGCGCCCGGTCCGGCTGATGCCGGGGGTGAAGTGCCCGCTCGCCGACCGCAAGCCCGGCGACATCGACTTCTGGGTGGTCCGGGAGAACACCGAAGGCGAGTACTCGAACGCGGGCGGGCGGATGTTCGCCGGCACCGACCGGGAATTCGCCCTGCAGGAGACGATCATGACCCGGCACGGGGTCGACCGGATCCTGAAATTCGCCTTCGAGCTCGCGCAGAAGCGCCCGAAGAAGCACCTGACCTCGGCCACGAAGTCGAACGGCATCTCGATCACGATGCCGTACTGGGACGAGCGCGTGAAGGCGATGGCCGAGGGCTACCCGGACGTGCGGTGGGACCAGTACCACATCGACATCCTGACCGCGCATTTCGTGCTCAATCCGGACCGGTTCGACGTGGTGGTGGCCTCCAACCTGTTCGGCGACATCCTGTCGGATCTGGGGCCCGCCTGCACGGGCACGATCGGCATCGCGCCGTCCGGCAACATCAACCCGGAGCGGGTGCACCCGTCCGTGTTCGAGCCGGTCCACGGCTCGGCCCCCGACATCGCCGGGCAGGGCATCGCCAACCCGATCGGGCAGATCTGGTCGGGGGCGATGATGCTGGAGCATCTCGGCGAGCACGCGGCGGCGGCTGAGATCGTCAGCGGGATCGAGCGGGTCCTGTCCGAGCGGACGCTGCGCACCCGCGACCTCGGCGGCAATGCCGACACGCAGGCCTGCGGCAAGGCGGTTGCCGAGGCTTTGGGGTAGGGACGGCTTTTCCCATCCACTCTCCTCATCCTGAGGAGCCCTCCGGAAATCGTGAGACCGCTGGAGGGCTCCTTCGAGGGCTACGCTGCGCTTCGCCGCCTCAGGATGAGGGAATTGGACTGGATGGACGCTGAGTTCGAAAACTCAACCCGGGCGGCGGCGCACGCTCACCACGTTGCTGGCCGCCTCGGCCTTGCCGGCCGCCGCCGGCAGGGTATCGAGCGCCATCCTGACGATGGCGGCGGCGTCGAGCCCGGCCTCGGCGTACATCTTCTCCGGGCTGTCGTGGTCCTGATAGGTGTCCGGCAGCGTCAGGGTCCGCACCCGGACCCGGCCCGCATCGAGCGCGCCCCGCTCCGAGAGGAGATGCAGCACCATCGCCCCGAACCCGCCCCGCGAGCCCTCCTCGATCGTCAGAAGCACCTCGTGGTCCCGCGCCAGATCCAGGATCAGCGCCTCGTCCAGCGGCTTGGCGAAGCGCGCATCCGCGACGCTCACCCCGACGCCCTGATCCGACAGCGTGTCCGCCGCCTTCAGCGCCTCGGACAGGCGCGTGCCCAGGCTGAGGATCGCCACCCGCGCCTCCGCGTCCCGCCGCACCATGCGCCCCTGGCCGATCGGAAGCACCTCGCCCCGCTCCGGCAGCTCGACCCCGACCCCCTCGCCGCGCGGGTAGCGCAGGGCGATCGGGCCGGAATCGTGCGCGTGGGCGGTCGCCACCATGTGGACCAGCTCGGCCTCGTCGGAGGCCGCCATCACGGTCATGTTCGGCAGGCAGCACAGATACGCCAGGTCGAAGGCCCCGGCATGGGTCGCCCCGTCCGCCCCGACCAGCCCGGCCCGGTCCAGGCAGAACCGCACGGGCAGGTTCTGCAAAGCCACGTCGTGCACGACTTGGTCGTAGGCCCGCTGCAGGAAGGTCGAGTAGATCGCCACGAACGGCCGGTAGCCCTCGGTGGCCAGGCCGCCGGCAAAGGTCACCGCGTGCTGCTCGGCGATGCCGACGTCGAAGGTCTTGTCCGGGTGCGCCTTCCCGAACAGGTCGATCCCGGTGCCGCCGGGCATCGCCGCGGTGATCGCCACGACCCGGTCGTCGGCGTCGGCCGCCTTGATCAGGCTCTCGCCGAACACCCGGGTGTAGGCCGGGGCGTTCGGCTTGGCCTTGGCCTGGACGCCCGAGACCACGTCGAACTTGACCACCCCGTGATAGCGGTCGGCGCTGGCCTCGGCCGGGGCGTAGCCCTTGCCCTTCCGGGTGACGACGTGGAGCAGGATCGGGCCGTGCTCGGCGTCGCGGACGTTCTTCAGGACCGGCAGCAGCTGGTCGAGGTTGTGCCCGTCGACCGGGCCGACATAGTGAAAACCCATCTCCTCGAACATCGTGCCGCCGCCGACCACGAGGGAGCGGGCATATTCCTCGGCCGCGGCCGCGCGCTGGTAGAGCGCCTTCGGCAGGAGCTTGCCGAGCTGCTTGGCGGTCTCGCGCAGGGACTGGTAGGTGCCCCCCGAGGCCAGCCGCGCGAGGTAGCCCGACATCGCGCCCACCGGCGGGGCGATCGACATGTCGTTGTCGTTGAGGATCACGATCAGGCGCGAATGCAGGGCGCCGGCATTGTTCATCGCCTCGTAGGCCATGCCGGCCGACATCGAGCCGTCGCCGATCACCGCGATGGCGTTGCGGCGCGTCACGCCGCGGCCCTTGGCCTTGGCGGCGGCCGCGTCGAGGTCGCGGGCGACCGCCATGCCGAGCGCCGCCGAGATCGAGGTCGAGGAATGGGCGGCGCCGAACGGGTCGTAGACGCTCTCGGAGCGCTTGGTGAAGCCCGACAGGCCGCCGCCCTGGCGCAGCGTCCGGATGCGGTCGCGGCGCTCGGTGAGGATCTTGTGCGGGTAGCACTGGTGGCCGACATCCCAGACGATCCGGTCGTCGGGGGTGTCGAACACGTGGTGCAGCGCGACCGTGAGTTCGACCACGCCCAGCCCCGAGCCGAGGTGTCCGCCGGTGACCGAGACCGCGTCGATCATCTCGGCGCGCACCGCCTCCGCCACCGCCGCAAGCTCCGATTCCGGAAGACGGCGCAACGCCGCCGGATTCGGGACACGGTCGAGAAGTGCGCTCTGCTCGGGGGTAATCGCCACGGCATCAACCTCTAACGGACGGGATCGGTCGGACCGCCGAGCCTCAGGACATATCGAGCGGGGCGACGCCCTCGGGCCGCCCGTCGGAGCCGTGGGTGATCCGCTGGATCCGCGCCTCGGCCCGCTTCAGGAGCGCCTCGCAATGCTTCTTCAGCACCTCGCCGCGCTCGTAGATCGCCACCGACTCGTCCAGCGGGACGTCGCCCCGCTCCAGCCGGCGCACGATTTCCTCGAGCTGTTCCAGCGCCTTCTCGAAGGGCAGGTCGCCGGCGGCCGGGGCCGCCTCGGGTCTGCTCACGGTCATCCCAGATACTTCCTTTGGACAGGTTCTACGGCGCCAGCCCCCACCGCCACAACCCAGGCAACCGGGGGGCAAGGCGGCCGAAAGCCGTTTTGGCCCGGCGCGGCGACGTTTCCGCCACACTGTCCGCCACGCTCGCCCCCCGGTCGAGACCGCCGCCCCACCGTCGTCCAGGGGCCGCCGCCGGGTCTGTCTGCGCGGCCGGTCACGTGAGCGTGAGGCAGAACGGCACGCCCTCAAAGGCGTCCGCGCCGCGGCCGATCCGCTCGATCGCCGCCACCATGCGGCCGGCGCGGCCGAGCATGCGGTCGGCGATGGCCACGAACAGGGGGTTGGGCGTCGCGGACGGGGAGGCCGCCCGAAGGGCCTCGGCGATCGCGCCCTCGTCGCGCTCCGGTGCCAGCGCGCAGGCCGCGATATAGGCCGCCGCGGTCGAGCGGCTGATTCCGGCATAGCAATGGATGACCAGCGGCTGCGCCCGGGGCCAGGCCCGGACGAAGGCCAGGATGCCGGCGACATGGTCTTCAGCCGGCAAAACGTGGCCCTCCCGCGGGGCCGCGATATCGCTGACCCCGATCACCACGTGGTTGTCGGCCGCGATCAGAGCGGGTCGCTCCAGGGGCGTTCCGACATTGACGAGCGTGAGCACGTGGCTCGCGCCGGTGGCGGCGACGGTCTCGGGCAGGCGCGAGAGCGGGCAGACATGGAGGGTCGACATGATGGGCGCGCCTCTGCCGTGCGATCGTGACGGATCGAGGGCGGAGATCCGTCAGCCCGGGCGGAGCGTTTGGAACCGCGCGCGGAATCGGGCCTCGGCCTCGGCGGTGGGCCAGGGCTCAGCCAGGGCGACGACCGCCTCGGGCAACTCTTCCGGCCGGCCGAAATGAAGCGCGGCCTCGTCCGGGGCGAAACCGGCGAGCCGGACCGCCTCCAGATGGGCCGCGACCCGGTCGGCCCGCTTCACCAGCCGGGCGAGGGTGGGCGCCGGGGCCGGCAGGTCGAAGCGGCGGCGTATGGCGTCGAGCAGGCGCAGTTCAACGCCGCGATAGGCGTCGCCGATCGCGGCCTTCAGCGGGGAGATGATGTCGCCGACCACGTATTCCGGGGCGTCGTGCAGGAGCAGTTCCAGGCTGTCCGGATCGGTGCAGCCCGGGGCGAGGTGGCGGCCCACCGCCTCGACCAGCAGGCTGTGCTGGGCCACCGAGAACACGTGCGGGCCGCGGGTCTGGCCGTTCCAGCGGGCGACCCGGGCGAGCCCATGGGCGATGTCGGCGATCTCGATGTCCCGGGGCGCGGGATCGAGGAGGTCGAGCCGCCGCCCGGACAGCATCCGCTGCCAGGCCCGGGGCGGCGGGTCCTGCGCCGGGCTCACGGCGCCCGCCCGAGCCCGGCGCAGGGCCCGTGCCGATGGCAGCCGACGAGGTGGTCGTTGACCATGCCCACCGCCTGCATGAAGGCGTGCACGATCGTGGGGCCGCAGAAGGAGAAGCCCTCCGCCTTGAGGGCCTTGCCGAGGGCGCGCGACACCGGCGTCTCGGTGGCGATCTCGGCTCGGCTCCGGGCTGCGCCCTGGACCGGGCGGCCGTCGACGAAGTCCCAGAGGAAGCGGGAGAAGCCGGGGCCGCTCTCCTCGATCCGCAGCCAGGCCCGGGCCCCCGCGATCGTCCCGAGGATCTTGGCGCGGTTGCGGATGATGCGGGCATCCCCCATCAGACGGGCCACGTCGTCCTCCGTGAACCGGGCGATCCGTTCCGGGTCGAAGCCCGCGAAGGCGTCGCGGAAGCCGTCGCGGCGGCGCAGGATGGTGATCCAGGACAGGCCGGCCTGGAAGCCGTCGAGGATCAGCTTCTCGTAGAGCGCCCGTCCGTCGCGCTCGGGCACGCCCCATTCGGTGTCGTGATAGGCGACGTAGAGCGGGTCGAGGCCCGCCCACCAGCAGCGGGGGCAGCCATCGGGATGCGCGATCAGGCCGGTCTCGGACATCGGACCGGTGTAGCGAGAACAGGAGAGGAACGCCACCGCCGAACCGGGGCGGGTGCCGGCGTACGCGCATCGCGCCGGGTAGCGGACCCGGCGCGGTTCCCGCCTCTCAATAATGCGCCAGCATCGCCAACAGCAGCAGGGCGATGATGTTGGTGATCTTGATCGCCGGGTTCACGGCGGGGCCGGCCGTGTCCTTGTAGGGGTCGCCGACCGTGTCGCCGGTCACCGCGGCCTTGTGGGCGTCGGAGCCCTTGCCGCCGTGGTGGCCGTCCTCGATGTACTTCTTGGCGTTGTCCCAGGCGCCGCCGCCCGAGGTCATCGAGATCGCCACGTAGAGCCCGGTGAGGATGACGCCGAGCAGGCTCGCCCCCACCGTGGCGAAGGCCTGGCTCTTGCCCGCGATCAGCTGGATCACGAAGAACAGCACCACCGGCGACAGGACCGGCAGCAGCGAGGGCACGATCATCTCCTTGATCGCCGCCCGGGTCAGCATGTCGACCGCCCGGCCATAATCCGGCCGGTCGGTGCCCTGCATGATCCCGGGCTTCTCCCGGAACTGGCGCCGGACCTCCTCGACCACCGCGGCCGCCGCCCGGCCGACCGCCGTCATGGCGATGCCGGCGAACAGGAACGGGATCAGGCCGCCGAGCAGCAGCCCGACCACCACGTAGGGGTTGGACAGGGAGAAATCGACGCTGACGCCCTGGAAGAAGCGGTACTGCGTCGGGCTCGCATTGGCGATGAAGTAATTCAGGTCCGACGTGTAGGCGGCAAACAACACCAGGGCGCCGAGGCCGGCCGAACCGATCGCGTAGCCCTTGGTCACCGCCTTGGTGGTGTTGCCGACCGCGTCCAGGGCGTCCGTGGACTTGCGCACCTCGGCGGGCAGGCCGGCCATCTCGGCGATGCCGCCGGCATTGTCGGTGACCGGCCCGAAGGCATCGAGCGCCACGATGAAGCCCGCGAGCGCCAGCATCGCGGTGACCGCGATGGCGATGCCGAACAGGCCGGCGAGCGCGTGGGTCGCGATGATGCCGGCCACGATCACGAGGGCCGGGAGCGCCGTCGATTCGAGGGAGATCGCCAGGCCCTGGATGACGTTGGTGCCATGGCCGGTGACCGAGGCGTCGGCGATGGACTTCACCGGGCGGAAGTTGGTGCCGGTGTAGTACTCGGTGATCACCACGATCAGCGCCGTGATGGCGAGCCCGATCACCGCGCAGCCGAACAGCCCGCCCGACGTGAAGGTCACCCCGGTGGAGGTGGTGAAGGACGTCGAGAAGCCGCCGAGCAGGGTCAGGTTGACGATGGCGATCGCCACCACCGACAGCAGCCCCGCGGTGATCAGGCCCTTGTAGAGCGCCCCCATGATCGACTGATTGGCCCCGAGCCGCACCGCGTAGGTGCCGGCGATCGAGGTGAGGATGCAGGCCGAGCCGATCGCCAGCGGGTAGAGCATCATCGGCTCGAGCACCGCCCGGCCGCTGCCGGTGGGTCCGGAGAAGAAGATCGCGGCCAGCACCATGGTGGCCACGACGGTCACCGCGTAGGTCTCGAACAGGTCGGCCGCCATGCCGGCGCAATCGCCGACATTGTCGCCGACATTGTCGGCGATCGTGGCCGGGTTGCGGGGGTCGTCCTCCGGGATCCCGGCCTCGACCTTGCCGACGAGGTCGCCCCCGACATCGGCGCCCTTGGTGAAGATGCCGCCGCCGAGCCGGGCGAAGATCGAGATCAGCGAGGCGCCGAAGCCGAGCGCCACCAGGGCGTCGATCACCTCGCGGCTCGACGGGTCGAGCCCGGCACCGCGGGTGAGGAACAGGTAGTAGAGGGCCACCCCCAGGAGCGCGAGCCCGGCCACCAGCATGCCGGTCACCGCCCCGGACTTGAACGCCATGTCGAGCCCGGCGCCGAGCGAGGTCGCGGCGGCCTGGGCGGTGCGCACGTTGGCCCGCACCGAGACGTTCATGCCGATGAAGCCGGCCGCGCCGGACAGCACGGCGCCGATCAGGAAGCCCACCGCGACCTTGATCCCGAGGAACACCGCGAGCAGCACGAACAGGACCACACCGACCAGGCCGATGGTCGTGTATTGCCGGCGCAGGTACGCCTGCGCGCCCTCCGCGATGGCGGCGGCGATCTCCTGCATGCGCTGGGTACCGGCGTCGCGCCGCATCACGTCGAGGATCGTGACGATGCCGTAGGCGACGGCACAGAGCCCGCCCACGATGATGAGGATCAAGGGAATCATTCGACCATCCTTGTTCTTATCGTGCCTGGCGGGGGCTTGTGCGTGTCGAGCGTGACCGCTGAGAGCGGTCACGGGATGTGGCGCGCGGTTTTGGGGCTTTCCTTCCCAGAACAATGCCTTGATTGCCAAACTTCGCCGGTGAGCGCAAACGCTGTCTTGCACTTCGTTGCAGCGCGAAAACTGGAAGCCGCGCCGCGCGATAGGCAGGCGGTGACGATCGAGAATTATCCTGCCGGTTTTCGAGCCGATGGCCGTGATCGGATGCGGGCCCCGCGGGCGGCGGATGAGGGCAATGCTCGGGTGCGAGCGCGTCTCCCTCCCCCCTCTGCGGGGGAGGGTGGCCCCCGAAGGGGGTCGGGAGAGGGGCAGCGCGACGGTGCAGAATTGGGCCGTGCCCGTCATGCGGGTCGCGCAATTTCCTGAAGCCGCGCTCCCCTCTCCCGACCCCTGCTGAAGCAGGGGCCACCCTCCCCCGCAGAGGGGGGAGGGAGGGCGCGTGGGAAGTCAGGACCGCCCCTTCGAGAGACCGAACGATGGCCCCCGAGCCAGCTATGTGACTCCGCAGACCGGCACGCGAGAGGGCCCCCGTGCCTCCTCAAGCGGACAGGCGAGCCCGCTCAAACCTGTGTCGACCATAGCCCTGCGGGCCGGGGAAAGGCGCGCTTTTCTCCAAGTGCTGGTGCCACACCGGGACGTGTGAATCCGATAGCCTCAGCGGGGAAAGATGTCCGCAGATGCGGAAGGCACGCGCGCTGCACCGTGTCAATTTTTTTCCTTCTAAGATGAAGACTTATCCGTCGATCTTGAGATCGCGCGCGAAGCGTTCGGCACCGCCGCGCCCCCCCCCCCGAACCCCCGCCGCCGGCAGCGTTCAGGCTTCCTTTACGCGATCGCTACAATTCTGGGTGGACCCGGTCGCGACCCTCTTGGCGCGGCCGGGTCCGGTCCGGTCCGGACCCCGGTCACGCGTAGAGTTTGGTGAAGTCCACGATGGTGCGCACGACCCTTTCCCGGCCTGCGCGCGTCGCCCTGCGGCTGCTGGCCGTCTCGGGCGTGGCCCTAGCCACGGCCAATTGCGCCACCGCGCCCCAGCAGAAGCTCGCAGCCGGCAACGGGGTCGACCCGAAATACGGGGTCAAGGCGAGCCCGCGCCTCTACAACGAGGGCGACGTCATCCCGAAGGGCGGCGGCCGCCGCTACACCGGCAAGCCCTACGTGGTCGCCGGCCAGACCTACGTGCCCAAGGAGAACCCGCAGGGCTACGTGCGCGAGGGCCTCGCCTCCTGGTACGGCTCCGCCTTCCACGGGCGCATGACCGCCAACGGCGAGGTGTTCGACCGCCACTCGATCGCGGCCGCCCACCCGACCCTGCCGCTGCCCAGCTACGCCCGGGTGACCAACCTCGACAACGGCTCCTCGATGGTGGTGCGCGTCAACGACCGCGGCCCCTACCATGCGGGCCGGGTCATGGACGTGTCGGAGGAGGCCGCCGACGCGCTGGGCTTCCACCGCCAGGGCACCGCGCATGTCCGCGTCGAGTATGTCGGCAAGGCCTCGGTCGCCGGCAGCGACGACCGCAAGCTGCTGGCCAGCCTGCGCACCGACGGACGCCCGGCCGGCCGCTCGGCCGTGATGATGGCCGATCTCGGCCCCTCCGAGGAGCCGGAGCGCTACGAACGCTCCGCCCCCGCGCCCCTCGCCTTCAAGCCCGCCCCCGAGCCCGAGGAGCCCGCCGCGTCTCCGGCGCCGCGGCCCGCGCCGGTCCGGGCCCCGATCGTGCTCGCCGCGGCCGCCGTGACGGTCCCGGCGGCGGTGCAGCCCACGGCCCCGCGGGTGCGGGAGTTCCACCCGGCCCCGATCGCCGCCAGAGGCGCGAACCTGAAGGTCGCGGGGCTCAACCCGGCCGCCATCGAGGCCGCCCCGCAGGCGGCCGGGCATGGCGCCCCCCCGAAGGCCGCGGCACCGGGCCGCCTCGCCCTGGCCGAGGCCGGCCGGCGGCCGTCCGCGGTCTCCGGCCCGGCCCGGGCCCCGGTTCCGACGCGGCTCGCCCAGGCGGCACCGGCGGCGATGCCGGGTCCGGCCAAGCAGGCCATGGCACGCCTCGCCTCCGCGGCGGCGCCGGGCAGGGGTACGACCGTCAAGATCGCGATGGTGAAGGACGCGGCGGTCAAGGCCGGCGCGGCGCCGCGCGGGACGGCGGTGCATGGGGCCGCCCCGCAGGCCGCCCCGGCCGTCAAGGCGGCGGCGATCAAGGCCACGCCGGCCAACGCGGCACCGACCCGGACGGCGGCCGCCGGAACCCGGCCGTCCCGGATGGCCGGGATCTACTGACGCCCCGGCGGCGTCCGACCGCCCGGGGGAGGAGCCCGGGGGCGGATCCGGCCGCCGATGAGACATTTCGCATTCGATCCGGCGCCGAAACCGTAATATGGTTACGCTTGTTATTGGGATAGGGCCGGGGTCTCCTCCGGCCGGACGACAGGCGCGGGACGGAGCGGCGATGCGCAGGACCCTTCTCACCCTTCTCGCAGCCGCCTGCGCGCTCGGCGTGGGCCTCGCCGGCGCCGCCGCGCAGGGCTTCCAGACCGCGGCCCCGCACGCGATCCTGATCGACGCGGATTCCGGCTCGGTCCTGTTCGAGAAGGCCGCCGACGAGCGGTTCTCGCCGGCCAGCATGGCCAAGCTGATGACCACCGACATCGTGTTCGAGGCGCTGAAATCCGGCCGCCTGTCGATGGACACGGAGTTCACCGTCACCGAGGACGCGTGGAAGCGCGGCGGGGCCGGGGGCGGCGGCTCGTCGATGTTCGCGCAGGTCAACAGCCGCATCAGGATGTCGGACCTGCTGCGCGGCCTGATCGTGCAGTCGGGCAACGACGCGGCGATCACCATCGCCGAGAACATGGCCGGCTCCGAGGAGGCGTTCTCCGGGCTGATGAACCAGCGCGCCAAGGAGATCGGGCTGACCAACTCGACCTTCCGCAACGCCACCGGCTACGCGGCCCCCGACCAGAAGGTCACGGCTCGGGACATGGCCAAGCTCGCGCTGCACATCATCGACACCTACCCGGACTACTACAAGATCTTCTCCGAGAAGGAGTTCACCTGGAACAAGATCCGCCAGCAGAACCGCAACCCGCTGCTGACCCTCGACATCGGCGCGGACGGGCTCAAGACCGGCTATCTGGAGGAATCCGGCTACGCGCTCACGGGCTCGGCGGTGCAGAACGGCCAGCGGCTGGTGCTGGTGGTGTCGGGCCTCAAGACCGCCCGGGACCGCGCCTCCGAGGCGCGCAAGCTGATGGAATGGGGTTTCCGCGCGTTCGAGACGCGGCAGATCTTCGGGGCCGGCGAGACGGTGGCCGAGGCCTCCGTGTATGGCGGCCAGGCGGGCTCCGTGCCGCTGGTGGCGAAGAAGCCGGTGCGGGTGCTGCTGCCCCGCGGCTCCAGCGACCGGGTCAGCGCCAAGGCGATCTATACCGGGCCGCTCGTCGCCCCCGTGGCGGAGGGCCAGCCGGTCGGCGCCCTGCGCATCCAGCGCGGGGACACGGTCGCCCTCGACCAGCCGCTCTACGCCGGGGCGGCGGTGGAGCCCGGCACGCTGCCGCAGCGGGCCATGGACGCCGCGCTGGAATTCGGCACCGGCCTCGTGCGCAAGGCCCTCGACCGGGCCGGCAAGGGCGGCGACAGGGGCGGCGGCGACAAGAGCGGCGACAAGGCCGGGGCCGGGGCCGCCAACCCGTCGTGACCGCGCAGCCGTGATCGTGCCACGCTTCGGGGATCCCGCGGAGGCGCGGGGCGCCTTCGTCACCTTCGAGGGCGGGGAGGGGGCCGGCAAGTCGACCCAGATCGCCCGCCTCGCCGAGACCCTGCGGGCGCGGTCCGGACGGGGCGTCTGCGTGACCCGCGAGCCGGGGGGCTCGCCCCGGGCGGAGGAGATCCGCGCCGCCCTGCTCGGCGGCGTTGCCAAGCCCTACGGCCCCTTCGCCGAGGCCCTTTTATTCTGCGCCGCCCGGATCGACCACCTCGACCGGCTGATCCGCCCCGCGCTCCAGCGGGGCGAGACGGTGCTGTGCGACCGGTTCATCGACTCGACCCGGGCCTATCAGGGCGCGGCCGGGGGCCTCGATCCGGGCGTCCTCACCGCCCTGGAGCGGGTCGTGGTCGGCCCGACCCGGCCGGACCTGACCCTGATCCTCGACCTGCCCCCCGAGGTCGGGCTCGCCCGGGCGGCGGTGCGCGGCGGCGGGCAGGGGGCCGACCGGTTCGAGGCCGAGGCCCTCGACTTCCACGTCCGGCTGCGGGCGGCCTTTCTGGCCATCGCCCGGGCGGAGCCCGAGCGCTGCGCGGTGATCGACGCGGCCCGCGACCCCGACGCGGTGGAGGCCGCGATCCGCGCCGCCGTCGCGACCCGGCTGCCGGACCTGCTCCCGGGGGAGGGCAGCCGCGGCGATGCGGCGTGAGGGCGCCGCCGAGGTCAAGGCTCCCGGGGATCGCGCGATCCCTGGAGGCCTCCTTCGCGGCGGCTTCGCCACACCTCAGGAGGAGGGGGATTGCCGGGCGGGATGTTGCACCGCCCCCCGCCCCCTCAGGCGGCCTTCTTCCCCCGCTCGGCGATCTTGACCAGGCTGCGCAGCACCTCGGTGGCGGTCTTGAGCCGGGCCGGGACCGTGTTGAGTTCGCGCACGAACACCACGCTCATGTCGGGCCGCACCTTCGCGAAGGAGGCCTGCTCGGCGACGTAGGCCACCAGCCCCTGCGGGTTGGCGTAGGACCGGTCGCGGAAATGGACCACCACGCCCTTCGGGCCGGCCTCGACCTTCTCGACATTGGCCTTGCGGCACAGGATCTTGATCGTGCCGATCTTGAGGAGCTGCTCCACCTCCGGCGGCAGCGGCCCGAACCGGTCGATCAGCTCGGCCCCGAAGCTCTCCATCTCGGCGTCGTCCTGGAGGGTGGCGAGCCGCCGGTACAGGGCGAGGCGCACGCCCAGATCCTCGACGTAATCCTCCGGGATGGTGACCGGCGCGCCGAGCGCGATGGTCGGCGACCACGCCTCCTCGGGTAGGTCCTCGATGCCGGCCTTGAGCGCGGTGACCGCATCCTCCAGCATCTGCTGGTAGAGCTCGTAGCCAACCTCCTTGATGTGGCCCGACTGGGCGTCGCCCAAGAGGTTGCCGGCGCCGCGGATGTCGAGGTCGTGGGAGGCCAGCTGGAAGCCCGCCCCCAGGGTGTCGAGGCTCTGCAGCACCTTGAGCCGCTGCTCGGCCTGGGCGGTGAGCTGGCGGTTGGCCGGGGTCGTGAACAGGGCGTAGGCCCGGGCCTTGGAGCGCCCGACCCGGCCGCGCAGCTGGTAGAGCTGGGCCAGCCCGAACATGTCGGCCCGGTGGACGATCAGCGTGTTGGCGGTGGGGATGTCGAGGCCCGATTCCACGATCGTGGTCGAGAGCAGCACGTCGAACTTGCCCTCGTAGAAGGCCGTCATCACGTCCTCCAGCTGCCCGGCCGCCATCTGGCCGTGCGCCACCGCGACCTTGATCTCCGGCATCTCGGCGTCGAGGAATTTCTTGACCTCGGCCAGGTCCTCGATCCGGGGCACCACGTAGAAGGCCTGGCCGCCGCGGTAGCGCTCGCGCAGCAGCGCCTCCCGGATGGTCAGCGGGTCGAACGGCGTCACGAAGGTGCGCACCACCAGCCGGTCCACCGGGGGCGTGGCGATGATCGAGAGCTCGCGCACGCCGGTCATGGCGAGCTGGAGCGTGCGCGGGATCGGGGTCGCCGAGAGGGTCAGCACGTGGACGTCGGCCTGGAGCGCCTTCAGCCGCTCCTTGTGGGCCACGCCGAAATGCTGCTCCTCGTCCACGATGATCAGGCCGAGATCCTTGAAGGCGATGTTCTTGGCGAGCAGCGCGTGGGTGCCGACCACGATGTCGAGGGTCCCGTCGGCCAGACCCGCGCGGGCCTGCTTCATCTCCCCGGCGCTGGCGAAGCGCGAGAGCTGGGCGACCTGAACCGGCAGCCCCTTGAACCGCTCGGCGAAGGTCCGGAAATGCTGGCGGGCAAGCAGGGTGGTGGGCACGATCACCGCCACCTGCTTGCCGGAGATCGCCGCCGCGAAGGCCGCGCGGAGCGCCACCTCGGTCTTGCCGAAGCCGACATCGCCGCAGACCAGCCGGTCCATGGGACGGCCGGCATTGAGGTCGTCCAGCACCGCGTCGATGGCGTTGGCCTGGTCCTCGGTCTCCTCGAACGGGAAGCGGGCGGCGAATTCTTCGTACAGGCCCTCGGGCGCCTTGAGGGACGGGGCCTTCCGGACGAAGCGCTGGGCCGCGACCTTGATCAATTCGCCCGCCATCTGGAGGATGCGGCGCTTCATCTTGGCCTTGCGGGCCTGCCACGATCCGCCGCCGAGCCGGTCGAGGGCGACCTCGGAATCCTCCGAGCCGTAGCGGGTCAGGAGCTCGATGTTCTCCACCGGCAGGAGCAGCAGGCCGCCGGTATAGGCGAGTTCCAGGCAATCGTGCGGGGCGCCGGCGGCGTGGATCGTCTTCAGGCCGGAGAACCGGCCGATGCCGTGGTCGGCGTGGACGACGAGGTCGCCGGGCTGGAGCGCCTGGACCTCCAGGATCACGTCCTGGGGCCGCTTGGCCTTGCGCTTCTGGCGCACCAGCCGGTCGCCGAGGATGTCGCCCTCGGACACCACCGCGAGGTCGCCCGCGACGAAGCCCGCCTCCAGGCCCCAGACCGCCACGGCCGAATCCGTGCCGCGCTTCAGCGCGTAGACGTCGGTCAGCCGGGTGATCGCCACGGGCTTCCTGAGGCCGTGGTCGGTGAGCACGCCGCAGAGCCGGTCGCGGGAGCCGTCGGACCAGGCTCCCAGGATCACGTGATGACCGGATCCCTGGAGGTCGCGGATATGGGCCACCGCCGCGTCGAACACGCTGGCGTTCTCGTCGGCCCGCTCCGGCGCAAAAGTCCGTCCGGCCCTGGCGCCGCAATCGATCACGGCGCGCTCAGGCGATTCGGGCTGCGCGAAGGGCGTCAGCCGCGCCACGGTGGCGGTGCCGATCCGCTCCTTCAGCTCGTTCGGCGTCAGGTAGAGGGCCCGGGGCGGCAGCGGCTTGTAGGGGGCGACGCCCGATTGCGGCGTCTTCATCGCGCCCTCGCGGGCCTGGTAATAGTCCTGGACCAGGCTGATCCGCTCGGCGGCGGCGTCCTCCACCTGCGGGTCGAACACCAGCGGCACGCCGGGCAGATAGTCGAACAGCGTGTCGAGGTGGTCGTAGAACAGCGGCATCCAGTGCTCGAGGCCGGCGTAGCGCCGCCCCTCGCTCACGGTCTCGTAGAGCCGGTCGTCCCGGGTCGCGGCGCCGAAACTCTGGATGTAGCCCTGGCGGAAGCGCCGGATCGTCTCGGTGGTGAGCTGGACCTCGCTCATCGGCATCAGGTCGAGCGAGCGGAGCTGGCCGGTGGTGCGCTGCGTCTCCGGGTCGAAGGCGCGGATCGATTCCAGCGTGTCGCCGAAGAAGTCGAGGCGGATCGGCGCCGGCAGGCCGGGCGGCGACAGGTCGAGGATGCCGCCGCGGACCGCGTACTCGCCGGTGTCCCGCACCGTCCCCGTGCGCAGGAAGCCGTTGGCCTCCACCCAGGCGACCACGTCGTCCATGGCGATGACGTTGCCGATCGCCGCCGAGAGCGCCTCCCGGGCGATGTGGGCCCGGGGCGGCACCCGCTGCACCAGCGCGTTGACCGTGGTGCAGAGGATGCGCGGGCGGTCCTCGGCGGAGCGGGTCCGGGCCAGGCGGGCCAGAGCGGTCATCCGGGCGGCGGCCGTGGCCGTGGTCGGCGAGACCCGGTCGTAGGGCTGGCAGTCCCAGGCCGGCAGGTTCATCACGTCCATCTCGGGCGCGACGAAGCCGAGCGCCGCCTGGAACGACGCCGAGCGCCCGGAATCCCGGGCGACGTGGACCAGCACCGCGGGGGCGTCGACGGTCGGCGCCAAGGCCCGGGCGAGGTCGGCCAGCGCCAGGGCATCGAACCCTTCGGGGGCGCTCGCCAGGACCGGGCTGTCGCCGCGCTTCAGGGCGTCGATCGCCTGGGCGAGCGCCGAGGATTTCGGGAGGGCGAAGCGCGCGACCTGCGGCTTGGCGGCGGGGGCAGGGGGCTTCGGGGACGATTTCGGCTGGGGCTTGGCCATCGGGTCTTTCGCGGGGAGTCCCGCCGGGCACAGGGAGGGCTGACGCGGGCCGGCGTTAGCCCATTGAGCCGTCGTGATAAAGCATCCCGCCGGCGGCGTTGGGGTGGCTGACGGTGCCCTATATGGCGGCGACGCTCCAGCATGGAACGCGTGTTTGGCTGCAATTCGGGACAGCGTGCGCTCCTGCTGGAGGCGCGGCACTTCGACCTGTTGGATATGGCCGAGGTTTTCGCCGACGACGCGCGGCTCGATCTGTTGGACGATCGACGCGAGTACGGCGGGGAACGCCGCGTGACCGTCGGCCGGGCGCTGGGAAGCCGTCTCGCTCAAGCTCGACAGCGACGTGCTACAAAACTTCCGAAAAGCCGGCCGCGGCTATCAGGCCCGGATCAACGCCGTGCTGCGGCACCACATGCGGGCGGCCGGGAAGGGGCGCTGAGCCCTACGCGTCGGGCCCGACGATCTCGGCCAGCGCCGCTTCGACCCGGCCGCGGAAGAAATCCGCGTTGGGCATGTGCGCGGTCATCGCGGCGGCCCGGTCCGTCGCCTGCCGCAGGATCGCGCCGCGCAGCGCCGGATCCGAGCGCTCCATCATCTCCAGCATGATGCGCACCACGAGTTCGGTGGCGATCGACCGGGCGGGGTGGTCGTAATTGGGCTTCGGTTCGTCCATGGCGGCCTCGCGTCAGGAATGGATCGGCGCGTCGTGCCGGTGGAACGCCCGCACGCGCTGCCAGACCGACGTGTCGTAGTTTGAAGGCGTCTCGGCCTCGCCGGTGAGCCACTTGAACAGGTCGCGGTCCGGCACCTCGATCAGCGCCTCGAACTGGTCGAGTTCCGTCTCCGTCAGGGTGCCGATCTCGGCATCGGCGAAGCGGCCCATGATCAGGTCCATCTCGCGGATGCCCCGGTGCCAGGACCGGAAGAGCAGGCGGCGGCGGCGCGGATCGAGATCGGCGCTGGTGCGGGTGGTGCCGGACATTGTTTGGGGCTTTTGCGTCGGAGGGGCGGGCAGAACCAAGATAGGCGGCCGGGGGCGCCGGATCCAGGATCCGGGCCCGGATCGGGCCACAACCGCAGGGCGAACAGCAAAAAGAAATTGCCTCCGGCGGCCGCTCCGTTATCTGCGGCTGCAACGCCCCCGAACGGGGCGGCGAGCGGGAGTACGACGATGCCGAAGGCAATCCGGGTCTACGCGTATGGCGGCCCCGAGGTGATGCAGTTCGAGGACGTGCCCCTGGCCGAGCCGGGCCCCGGGCAGATCCGCGTCAAGCAGGCGGCCATCGGCGTCAACTTCATCGACATCTACTTCCGCACCGGCGCCTACAAGTCCCCGCACCTGCCCTACACCCCCGGCAAGGAGGGCGCCGGCACCGTCACGGCCGTGGGCGAGGGCGTCACGCAGTTCAAGCCGGGCGACCGGGTCGCCTACGGCTCGGTGGCGGACGGCTGCTACGCGCAGGAGCCGGTGATCCCGGCCTCGGCGGCCGTGCCGATCCCGGAGGGCGTCGACGCGACGACCGCCGCCGCGATGATGCTGAAGGGCCTCACCGTGGAGTACCTGCTGCACCGGACCTACGCGGTGAAGCCCGGCGACACGATCCTGTGGCAGGCGGCGGCCGGCGGCGTCGGCCTGATCGCCTGCCAATGGGCCAAGCACCTCGGCGCCACGGTGATCGGCACCGCCGGCAGCCCCGAGAAGGCGGAACTCGCCAAGCGGAACGGCTGCGACCACGTCATCCTCTACCGCGAGGAGGACGTGGCCAAGCGGGTGCGCGAGATCACCGGCGGCAAGGGCGTCCCGGTGGTCTATGACGGCGTCGGGCAGGCGACCCTGATGGGCTCGCTGGACAGCCTCGCGCCGCTCGGCCTGCTGGCGAGCTTCGGCTCGGCCTCCGGGGCGATCACCGGGCTCGACCTGGGGCTGCTGGCGCCGCGCGGCTCGCTCTACGTGACGCGCCCGACGCTGGCGACCTTCTCGTCGAACCGCGCGACCCTGGAGGAGGCGGCCGCCCGCCTGTTCAAGGTGGTCGGCGACGGTGCGGTGAAGATCGCCGTCAATGCCACCTACCCGCTCTCCGAGGCGCAGCAGGTGCACCGCGACCTCGCGGGCCGGGAGACCACCGGCTCGATCGTGATGCTGCCGTAGGGCTCAAGCCGTGACGCCCGGCGGCGCCGACCTGCTCCTCGTGATCGACGTGCAGGTCGATTTCCTGCCGGGCGGGGCGCTGCCCGTCCCGGAGGGCGACGCGGTGGTGGGCCCGGTCAACGCGCTCCAGCAACAGTTCCGGCACGTCGCCCTGACGCAGGACTGGCACCCGGCCGACCACGTCTCCTTCGCCGACAATCATCCGGGACGGGCAAGCTTCGAGAGCGTGGCTTTGCCCTACGGTCCGCAGGTGCTGTGGCCCCGGCACTGCGTCCAGGGCAGCAAGGGGGCGGGTTTCGCGCCGGGCCTCGACACCGACCGGGCCGGGCTGGTGATCCGCAAGGGGCTGGATCCCCGGGTCGACAGCTATTCGGCCTTCCTGGAGGCCGACCGGACCACCCGCACCGGCCTCGCCGGGGCGCTCCGGGAGCGCGGGATCACCCGCCTCGTCCTGTGCGGGCTGGCCACCGACTTCTGCGTCGCCTGGAGCGCGCTCGACGCCCGCGACGCGGGCTTCGACGTCTGGGTGGTGGACGATGCCGTCCGCGGGATCGACGTCGACGGATCCCTCGCGCAGGCCTGGGCGCGGATGCGGGCGGCGGGGGTGCACCGGATCGCGGCGGCGGAGATCGGCTGAGCGCCCGCACGGCCCCGGAGGCGAACCGCCGCACGGCCCCCGGGCGACCGCATCGGCCCCGACGCGTTGGCCTCGCTCCGGAACGCGACAGGAGCCAGCATGTCAGGCAAGCACCCCAAGACCGAGACGCCCACCGACGCCGACCTCAAGGGCAATCCCGGCATCGGCACCTCGAAGGGCATGAGCGGCGCCGACCCCGCCGATCTGCAGGCGGATTCGACCTTCGAGGGCGACGTGGACAACGAGACCAAGCTCGACGGCGGCATCGATCCGAACCACCGGCCGCGCAAGAACGCCTGAGCCAAGAACGCCCGAGCCAAGAACGCCCGAACGATGCAAACCTCACGTTGTCCCGGGCGTCGAGCAGGCGCCCGGGCCTGCGGTTCGTTCAGCGGGCCGGCATGCGGGCCGGCACCTTCTGCCCATGCGGAGCGGCGGCAGGGGCGGGGGCGGCGATGGAGTTGGTGAAGAGCCGGTCCTCGTCGCTCTCAGTCGGCACATAGAGGCGGCCGGGGCTCGCGGTGTTGCCCATCAGCAGCGCCGTGTTGGAGGCGCTGAAGGCGGAATTGCCGTCCGCGAGGGCGGCGCCGGCCGACAGGGCCAGCGTCAGGGCAGCGGTCGCGACCAGCGCAGTGGGCTTCGTCATGGACAGGGTCCTTCTCTCTCGGCGGCGCCCGTCCGTACGGTGCTGCACGCCGTGCCGCCAATCTGGTGTTGCCCTGCCGAACCGAAAGTGCGGCATCGCACAATGGGCGTTGCGTCGCAGCATAGGACCCGTAACCTAAAATTGATCGCCTCTCTATAGCTCTAACCCGAGTTGCATCGGCCCCTCGATCTCCCCCTGCGCGAAGCCCGACAGCGAGACGCCGACCAGCCGCGCGCTGCGCCGGAGGGGAAACAGGCCGGCGAGCAGGTCGAGGCCGATCCGTTCCAGGCTCGCCCGGTCGGCGACCGGCGCGGCGAGCGACTTCGCCCGGGTGACCTGGGCGAAATCCGAGAATTTGAGCTTCAGGGTCACGGTCCGGGCGCGCATGCCCTTGGCGTCGGCCCCGGCCCAGACCTTGTCGAACAGCGGGGCGAGGCGGGCGGCCAGGACCGCGAAGGCGGCGGTGTCCTCCGAGAACGTGGTCTCCGCCCCGATCGACTTGCGCACCCGGTGGGCCCGAACCGGCCTGTGATCGATGCCGCGGGCGACCGCGTGATAGTAGGCGGCCGACGAGCCGAAGATCTCGCGCAGGCGCTCCGGCGTCCAGGCGCGCAGATCCGCCCCGGTGTGGATCCCGAGGCGCTTCATCTTGGCCTCGGTGACCGGGCCGACCCCGTGGAACCGGCCGATCGGCAGATCCGCCACGAAGTCCGGTCCCATGGCGGGGGTGATCACGAACAGGGCGTTCGGCTTGCGGTGGTCGGAGGCGACCTTGGCCAGGAACTTGTTGTACGAGACCCCGGCCGAGGCGACGAGCCCGGTGCGCTCCAGGATCTCGGCCCGGATCGCCTTCGCCACCGCGGTGGCGGTCGGCAGCCCCAAGAAATTCTCGGTGACGTCGAGATAGGCCTCGTCCAGCGCCACCGGCTCGATGAGCGCCGTGTGCCGGGCGAAGACGTCGCGGATCTCCTCCGAGACCGCCCGGTAGACCTCGAAGCGCGGCTTCACGAACAGCAGGTCCGGGCAGAGCCGCCGGGCGGTGGCCGACGGCATGGCCGAGCGCACGCCGAACGTCCGCGCCTCGTAGCTCGCCGCCGCCACGACGCCGCGCTCCCGCGAGCCGCCCACCGCCAGCGGCTTCCCGCGCAGGGCGGGGTCGTCGCGCTGCTCCACGGAGGCGTAGAACGCGTCCATGTCGATGTGGATGATCTTTCGGAGCGCGACCTCCGGATCCATCGCCGCCTCGGGTGCCGGGCTTGAGTTCCTGTTATGTTCCAAACACACAGGACTGGAGGCCCGGGTCAACCGGCCCGGTCCCGTAGCGCACAGGGGATCGCGTGAAGTCCGAAGAAATCAGGCCACGCTGCCGTAGAGATCGTAGGCCTCGGCCCGGTCGACCTTCACGGTGACGATGTCGCCGACCCGGACCGGGCGCCGGAAGGCGGCGTGGACGGTGCCGTCGATCTCCGGCGCGTCGGCCTTCGACCGGCCCCGGGCGACGCCGCCCTCGACGGCATCGACGATCATGGCCAGCCGCTTGCCGACCTTGGCCCGCTGCAGCCGGAGCGCGATCCCGTTCTGCGTCTCCATGAACCGGCGCTTGCGCTCGGCCTTCACCGCCGGCGGGACCAGGTCGCCCAGCGCGTTGGCGGTGGCGCCCGCCACCGGCTCGTATTCGAAGCAGCCGACGCGATCGAGCTTGGCCTCCTGGAGCCAGGCCAGCAACTCCTCGAACTCGGCCTCGGTCTCGCCGGGGAAGCCGACGATGAAGGTCGAGCGGATCGCCAGATCCGGGCAGACCTGCCGCCAGCTGCGGATCCGGTCGAGCTGGCGCTCCTGGTTGCCGGGCCGGCGCATGCGCTTGAGCACCGAGGGGCTCGCGTGCTGGAGCGGCATGTCGAGGTAGGGGAGCACCTTGCCCTCGGCCATCAGCGGGATGACCTCGTCCACGTGCGGATACGGGTAGACGTAGTGCAGCCGCACCCAGGCCCCGAGTTCGCCGAGCTCCTTGGTGAGATCGTAGAACTTCGCCCGCACGCTCCGGTCGCGCCAGGGGCTCTCGGCGTAGCGGATATCGACCCCGTAGGCGCTGGTGTCCTGCGAGACCACCAGCAGCTCCTTCACGCCGGCGGTGACGAGTTTCTCCGCCTCGCGCAGCACGTCTGCGGCGGGGCGGCTGACGAGGTTCCCGCGCAACGATGGGATGATGCAGAAGCTGCAGCGGTTGCTGCAGCCCTCCGAGATCTTCAGGTAGGCGTAGTGGCGCGGGGTGAGCTTGATCCCCTGCGGCGGCACGAGGTCGAGGAACGGGTCGTGGGCCGGGGGCACCGCCTCGTGGACGGCGGCCACCACCGACTCGTAGGCCTGCGGCCCGGTCACCGCCAGGAGGTCGGGGTATTTCTCGCGGATCTCCTCCGGCTGGGCGCCCATGCAGCCGGTGACGATCACCCGGCCGTTCTCCGCCATGGCCTCGCCGATGGCCGCGAGCGATTCCGCCTTGGCCGAATCCAGGAAGCCGCAGGTGTTGACGATCACCACGTCGGCCCCGTCGTGGCGGCGGGCCAATTCGTAGCCCTCCGCGCGCAGGTGCGTGAGGATCCGCTCGGAATCGACCAGCGCCTTCGGGCAGCCGAGCGACACGAACGAGATCTTTGGGGCGGCTCCGGGAGCGGAGCCTTGGGGGGCGGGCGTGGCGGTCATGGGCACAGTCTGACGGATCGGACGGTCCCGCGCGGGCAACCGCGGCGCGGTCGACCGGAGCGCGAGGACGGGAATTCGGGGTCGCGCCCCTATACCCGCTCCCGCGCCTTCGCGCGAGGCCGGCTGCCGCAGGGGAGACCGGCCCCGGGCGCGAATCCGCTGGCAAACGCCGAATTCTTTTGAACGGCAAGGTCTTGCGCGAGATTCTTCAGATGCCACATCAAGTCCTGCCGGAGCCGTCCCGCGCCCCGGACACCGATCCCGCCCGTGGGCCGCGGCCGCCCCTGCGTGCAACTGCCGCTTCCCCCACGGCATCGCCTGTGCGACGGCAGCGTGACGCGACGCGCCGTCCCGGTCTCCAAGGACATCAGCCCCGAACCCGGCCATGTGGACCCGAGAGATCCCCTTCATCGACCCGGTGGCGGCAGCGGCCCGGCTGCGGTCCCTGCCCGGGCTCGCCTTCCTCGACAGCGCCATGCGGCACGAGTCCCTGGGACGCCAGTCGATCGTGGCCGCCGACCCGTTCGCCCGCTTCCGCTACCGCGACGGGCGCGCGACCCTCAACGGGCGCCCGGTGCCGGGCGGTCCCTTCGCGGCCCTGCGCGCCTGCCTCGCGCCCTACCGGATCGCGCCCGACCCCGAAAACCCCTTCCCGGGCGGGGCGATCGGCTATCTCGCCTACGATCTCGGCGCGGCCCTGGAGCGCGTCGCCGCCCCGGCCCGGCGGGCCGGGCTCACCGACGACATCGCCCTGAACCTCTACGACACGGCCCTGGTGATCGACCACGCCGCCGGCACCGGCCGGCTCGTCGCCACCGGCTTTCCCGAGCGCGACCCGGAGGCCCGGCAGGCCCGGGCGGCGGCGCGGCTCGCCGGCTTCGCCGACCGGCTCGGCAGCGCCGAGCCCGCGGATGCGGCACCGGACCGGCCGGGCACACCGCTCGCGTGGCGCTCGAACTTCGACCGGCAAGGCTATAAGCTGGCTGTCGAAAAGGTCCGTGATTACATCCGCGCCGGCGACATCTACCAGGCCAACATCGCCCAGCGCTTCACCGCCGATCTGCCGGCCGGGTTCGATCCGTTCGGCCTCTATCGGCGGCTGCGCGCCACCAACCCGGCGACCTTCGGGGCCTATCTCGAGCTGGAGGGGCTGCGCGTCGCCTCCTCCTCCCCCGAGCGCTTCATCCGCCTCGACGGCCGGCAGGTGGAGACGCGCCCGATCAAGGGCACCGCCCGCCGCCTCGACGATCCGGAGGCCGACCGGGCGGCGGCCGCCGCGCTCCAGGCCTCCGTCAAGGAGCGGGCCGAGAACGTCATGATCGTCGACCTGCTGCGCAACGACCTGTCCCGGGTCTGCGCGCCGGGCAGCGTCGCCGTGCCCACGCTCTGCGGGCTGGAGACCTACGCCAACGTCCACCATCTGGTGTCGGTGGTGACCGGGCAACTCCGCAACGGGCTCGACGCCCTCGACCTCCTGGAGGGCACCTTCCCCGGGGGCTCGATCACCGGCGCCCCGAAGATCCGGGCCATGGACATCATCACGGAGATCGAGGGCGACGCGAGGGAGCTCTATTGCGGCGCCATCGGCCGGATCGGCTTCGACGGGGCGCTGGACACATCCATCGCGATCCGGACCGTGTTCATGGACGACAGGCAGGCGGTGCTGCAGGCCGGCGGCGGCGTGACCCTGCTGTCGGAGCCCGGGCCGGAATACGACGAGACCCTGGCCAAGGCCGCCCGGGTGTTCGAGGCCTTCGCATGATCCTCGTCCTCGACAATTACGATTCCTTCGTCTTCAACGTGGTCCGCTACCTGGAGGAACTCGGCGAGGAGGTCCGGGTCGTGCGCAACGACGCGCTGGACGTCCCCGGCATCCGGGCGCTCGCCCCCGAGGCCCTGGTGGTCTCGCCCGGCCCCTGCACCCCGGCGGAGGCCGGAATCTCCCTGCCGGCGATCCGGGAGCTGTCGGGTGCGGTGCCGATCCTCGGGGTCTGCCTCGGCCACCAGGCCATCGGCGCGGCCTTCGGCGGCCGGGTCGCGCGCGCCCGCCGCCCCCTGCACGGGCAGGCGACCCCGATCGACCACCGGGGCGAGCGGCTGTTCTCCGGCCTGCCGGCGCCGATGCCGGTCGGGCGCTACCACTCGCTGGTGGTGACGCCGGAGCCCGGCATGGAGAAGCACCTCACCGTCGACGCGGTCTCGCCGGAGGGGGAGGTGATGGCGCTCTCGCACCGGACCCACCCGACCTACGGCATCCAGTTCCACCCGGAATCGGTCCTGACCGAGGGCGGCCACGCCCTGTTCGCCAATTTCCTGGGCCTAGCCCGCGCCTGGCGCGCGCAGCCGGAGGGACGCCGCGATGCTGTGGCGTGACGGGGCGATCGTCCCGGGGACGCACGCGCCCCTCGACCACACCGACCGCGGCCTGACGCTCGGCGACGGCCTGTTCGACACGGCGCTGGCGCTCGGCGGCCGCGTCGCCTTCGAGGACGCCCATGTCGACCGGCTCGTCGCCTCCGCGGCGACGCTCGGGATCCCGGCCGAGCCGGAGCGGATCCGCGCCGCCATGCGGTCGCTCGCCGGGCAGGGCAGGGGGGAGACGGACAGGCTGGCGATCCGCACCACCCTCACCCGCGGCTCCGGCCCGCGGGGCCTGAAGCCCCCGGAGGATCCGCACCCGACCCTGTTCGCCACCGCGGCGCCGAGCGCCCGGAGCGCGGCCTTCGCGCCCCTGCGCCTGTGGCCCACGGCCATCGCCCGCAACGACACGGCGCCCACCGCCCGGCTGAAGACGCTGGGCTACCTCGACGCGGTGCTGGCCGCCCGGGAGGCCGCCGCCGCGGGCTTCGACGAGGCTCTGTTCCGCAACACACGGGGCCGCGTCGCCTGCGCGGGCACCGGCAACCTGTTCGCGCTGTTCGGGCAGACCCTGGCGACGCCGCCGCTGACCGACGGGGTGCTGGCCGGGATCGTGCGGGCGGAGGTTCTGGGGCTCGCCGCCGGCTGCGGCCTGCGCGCGGAGGAACGGTCCCTGAGCCTGCCCGACCTCCTCGGCGCCGAGGCCGTGTTCCTGACCAACTCCCTGCGGCTGCTGGCGCCCGTGACGGCCATCGGCGACAGGGCGTTTCCCGGCGCCGGCCACCCGGCCTCGGCCCGGCTCATGACGGCGCTGCGCGCCCGGGTGGCCCGGGCCTGCGGCGTACCGGAGGACGGGGTTGCATGACCGATCAGGCGATCGAGACGGGGCGGCGGCGTCTGCGCTACGGGCTCGCGGCCGTCTACCTGTTCATCGGCGTCGTCCACCTCGTGGCCACCGACGCGATGCTGCCGCTGATGCCCGACTGGGTGCCGGCGCCGCGCCTCGTCCTCCAGGCCACCGGCCTGTGCGAGATCGCCGGCGCGGTCGGCCTCCTCACCGGGCGGTTCCGCCGGGCGGCGGCGATCGGCCTCGCCCTCTACGCGGTCTGCGTCTACCCGGCGAACCTCAAGCACGCCTTCGACCATGTCCACGTCGACGGCATCCCGGATTCCTGGTGGTACCACGGCCCGCGGCTCGCCTTTCAGCCGGTCTTCGTCTGGGCGGCGCTCTGGGCCGGCGGCCTGATCGACTGGCCGTTCCGCCGATCCCGCAGACCGGCCGGGATCGCCCGAAAACCGTGATCCCGGGATCCCAGGATCCTGGCAGGCCCTGATCCCGGGATCCCGGGCCGGGGACAGGACCCGGTGCCGCCGGGCGAAAAATTCCTCCGGCGGGGGACGAGATCGGCCGGATACGCTTGGCCGGACCGGCGTTGCCCGTCCGGTGGCCGCCGATCCGAGGGTGGCGCCGCAACGGAGACAGACCGCCATGGCCAAGCAGAAGACGCTGCACGACGCCTTCTACGAGACCCTGAAGGACGTCTACTACGCCGAGAAGCAGTCGGTGAAAGCCCTCAAGAAATCCGCCAAGGCGGCGGAGCACGGGGAGTTGGCCCAGGCCTTCGAGACCCATGCCGAGGAGAGCGCCCAGCAGGTGGAGCGCCTGACGCAGGTGTTCGAGATCATCGGCAAGCCCGCCCGCGCCAAGACCTGCGAGGCGATGCAGGGCATCGTCTCCGAGATGGAGGAGGATCTCGAGGATTTCGAGGGCAGCCCCGCCGCCGACGCGGTGCTGGCCGCCTGCGCCCAGGCGGTGGAGCATTACGAGATCGCCCGCTACGGCACCCTGAAGACCTGGGCGTCCCAGCTCGGCTACGCGGACGCCGCCAAGCTCCTGGACGAGACCCTGCAGGAGGAGAAGAAGACCGACGCGCTGCTGTCCAAGATCGCTACGTCGATCAACACCGCCGGCACGCCCGGCGACGATGCCGAGCCGCCGGCCGAGCCGCCGAAGGCCAAGGGCAAGAAGGCCGCCTAGGCCAAGGACAAGAAGGCCGCCTAGGCCAAGGACGAGAAGGCCGCCTGAACGCCCCCGGGAGAAGGCGCCGCTCCCGCGCATCATCCCGAGCGGTGCGTTCCGGCTTTCGAAAAGAGATGACGCCAAACCAAGGGCCTAGCGCCGCGTCCTGGTTCCGATATCCAGGACGCGGCGCTAGGCGCCGCCGGCCCCGCCCGTCCTGCGCCGCCGGGACGCGCCGCGGACGAGAGGACCGGTTAACGACAGCCTCGATCTTCCGACGGGGACGAATAACGCGATCGATCCGCCGAATACCCAAAATATTTAAATCGATACTCGAATATATCTCCTACCTGTCGGATGATGCCAACTGCATTCGTCCGAGATTGGAATCCGTTCTGCAGATTCGATCATGCTTATTCATTGAGCAGAGAGAGTCAGCGTGCTAGGGCGACGCCAACCGCGACAGCGGCCAGACCGGCGCAGGCAGCATTGACCGCGCGCACGGTGACCGACACCGCTGGATTGGCTTCCGATGAGACTCCTCGACGACATCAAGATTCTTACGAAGATCGTCGCGCCCCTGGCGATCACGACCCTGATCAGCGCGATCACCGTCTTCTACGCGCTCAGCACGATGTCCTCGATCCAGGCACGCAGCAGCTACGTCGGGGATTATCTGGCCGGTCGCCTGACGGGGCTCCAGAACACCCGGATCCATCTGGGCGACGCCGCCCTCATGAACCGCAACATGATCATCGGAAAACCGGAGGCCGACCTCGTCGCGTTCAAGAGCCGCTACGACGAGGCCGCCAAGGCGACGCTCGACGACCTCGACCGTCTCATCGCCGCATCGAAGACCGATGCGGAGAAGGCGAAGATCGAGACCATTCGTGCGGCCGCCGCTTCGGTGTTCGAGATCGTCGCGCGCAGCAACCTCGCGGCCCTCAAGGGCGACCGGGACGGGGCCATCCAGATCTCGGTGAAGGACGCGCAGGCGATGCGTCAGGCGTTCCACACGGCGATGCAGGGCCACATGCAGGAGGTGGAACGGCAGATCGACGACGGCAAGCGCGCCACCCAGGCCGAGGTCGAGCGCGCGGGCACCATCCTGATCGTCACCGCCGTGGTCGGGCTGCTGGCCGCGCTCGGCGTCGCCTGCGGGATCGCGGTGCTCGGGGTCACGCGCCCCCTCGACAGCCTGGTGGCCGCCCTGCAGCGCATGGCGGGCGGCGAGAGCGGCACCGCCCTCGCGGTGGCGGCCCGCCGGGACGAGATCGGCGCGGTCGGCCGCGCGGTCGAGGGCATCAAGGCCATGGTCGCCCGCAGCGCCGCCGAAGAGGCGGAGCGCAGGCACGCGGACGAGGCCGCCGCCGCCGCGCAGCGCAAGCGCTCCATGATGGACCTCGCCGACGCCTTCGAGCGGGCGGTGGCCGGCATCGTCGGGCTGGTCTCGTCCGCGGCCGCCACGCTGCAGGAGACCGCCCGTCGGATGTCGGCGACCGCCCAGGAGACCGCCGAACAATCCACGGCCGTGGCCGTGGCCGCCGAGCAGGCCGCCGCCAACGTCAACACGGTGGCGGCGGCCACCGAGGAGCTCGGCAGCTCGATCCAGGAGATCAGCCGGCAGGTGACCGGCTCGACCGACCTCGCCCAGAAGGCCGTCGGCGAGGCCGATCAGACCGCGGCGCTGGTGGGCGCGCTGAGCGAGGCGGCCACCCGGGTCGGCGACGTGGTGCAGCTGATCTCCGGCATCGCGGCCCAGACCAACCTGCTGGCGCTCAACGCCACGATCGAGGCGGCGCGCGCCGGCGAGGCGGGGCGGGGCTTTGCCGTGGTGGCGGCCGAGGTGAAGGAGCTGGCCGGCCAGACCGCCCGGGCCACCGACGAGATCGGCGGGCAGATCGCCGCGATCCAGGCGGCCACGGGTCAGGCCGCGGAGGCGATGCAGCAGATCGCCCGCACGATCGCCAGCGTGAGCGAGATCAGCGGCGCGATCGCCTCGACGGTGGTGGAGCAGACGGCGGCCACGAGCGAGATCTCGCGCAATGCCGGCCAGGCGGCGAAGGGGACGCAGGACGTGTCGGCCAACGTCGCCCGGGTCCTGACGGCGTCGGGCGAGACCGGCAGCGCCGCCACGCAGGTCCTGAACGCGGCGGCCGAGCTGGCCAAGCAGTCGCTGGCCGTCAAGCAGGAGGTCGACGGCTTCCTCCGCGACATCCAGGCC
>NZ_JAKSYC010000220.1 GCF_022829585.1 Methylobacterium sp. J-026 | reverse complement strand
CGGCCGCCAGCACCGTCCGAAACACCTTCTCCTGCGGTCCTGATCGGTCCACCGCCCCGAAGGCGGGAGTCGCGTTCACGAGAGCTGCGATGTCCACGCTGTGGCCGCTGTCGAAGCGGGAGGGACCAGCCATCGGATCTCGCAGGTAGACGTCGATCGCCGCGACGATCTCCTGGCTGGTGACGACGCCTGCCTTGGGCCTGTCCGCGAGGGTCAAAGGGCCGGCCGGCATGGTCGCGCAGATCAGGGCAGCGTCCGGCGCCAGATCAGGCAGGCCGCCAGAGCGAGCTGAATCCAAGGGCTCCAGGCCACAGCCGT
>NZ_JAKSYC010000210.1 GCF_022829585.1 Methylobacterium sp. J-026 | reverse complement strand
GCGGGGCCGGGACCGGGGGGGCACGGGCGGCCGCGCACCGAGGGCCGTGAGGGGCGGGACGAAGCGCCGGACGTGGACGCAGATGGACCCAGGGGCATCCTGCGCGGCCACGGCGGCTTCGGCGGGACAGGCCGGGCTCTGCTCCATAGAGCGGCGCAGCGCGTCCGCGGCGGACGACGCATCGGTCAGCCCGGCGGCGGGTTCCTCGGGGGCCGCCGCGAGCCGTTCCGCCGCCGTCTGCCGCCGTGCGCGCGACCGCTCGCGGGAACGCCCCGCGGTGGCGGCCGGCGCCGGGACAGGGGCCCCCTCTCCCGTACGGGCTACCGGATGCACACATCGCATCCGGCCGCGGGCAACGGCCGGACACAAGCGCATCTCCCTCCCCCCTCTGCGGGGGAGGGTGGCCCCCGAAGGGGGTCGGGAGAGGGGAGCGACGGTGCAGAAGGAAGCGTAAGCTTTCATGAAGGCCACGCCCGATCCTGAACCCGGGTTCCCCTCTCCCGACCCCTGCTGACGCAGGGGCCACCCTCCCCCGCAGAGGGGGGAGGGCAAGACCCGTGGCCGTTCGCGCCTGTCGTCAGACTGAGAAGCGTGAATCGGGTAGCCCGCCCGGGAGAGGGGGTGCGTCGCGCTCTGCCGCCGGCGTCGGACCCAGATGAATGAGTATCGGAGCCCGCAGCGGGGGGAGGGGGACGCGCGGGTCCCGCCGGCGTTGCGATCTGCGTGGCCCCCGCCCATCCTCACGCCTCCGCCAGCATCGCCTGCCGCAGGCGCGCCATGCCGGCGAGCCAGCGCTCGGGGTCCTCGGCCCGGCGGCGGGCGTACGCCGCCACCTGCGGGTGCGGCAGGATCAGGAAGCGCCCGGCCGCCAGCCCGTCGAAGGCGGCTTCGGCCACGGCCTCCGGGGACAGCACGCCGTCGCGGGACGCCGCGCTGGCCGCCCCCAGCATGGCGGTGTCGACCCCCTGCGGGCACAGGGCGGCGACCCGGATCCCGTCCGCCGCGTGCGCGATGGCGAGGTGTTCCAGGAAGGCCAGCGCCGCGTGCTTGGTAGCGCCGTAGGGGGCGCTGCCGATCTGGCTCAAGAGCCCCGCCGCCGAGACGGTGCCCAGGAACGCGCCGCCGCCCCGGGCGCGCCAGAGGGGCACGAGAACCCGCGCCGCGTGGACATGGCCCATCACATTCACCGACCAGGACCGCGCCCAGCTGTCGAGATCCGCCGAGGTGGCGAGCTCCGGATCGGGGTCGCGCTCCAGGATGCCGGCATTGGAGCCGTAGAGCGCGATCGGGCCGATCTCGGCCTCGATGCGCGTCAGGATTGCGGCGACCGCCGCCGCGTCGCCCACGTCGAGGGCGAAGCCCCGTCCGCCGAGCCCGGCCGCCACGGCCTCCGCCCCGGGCCCGTCCCGGTCGAGGGCGACGACCCGTGCCCCCCGGGCCCCGGCCGCGACGGCGAGCGCCCGGCCGATGCCCCGGGCGGCCCCCGTGACGGCGACGACGCGGCCGGCTAGGTCCCTGCCGAGTTCCACGCTCAGGCCCCCGCCCGCGCGGCGAAGGCCCAGGCCGCGGCGGCGAGCTTGGGCACCCGCGCCGCCATGGCGGAGGCGTGCTCGCTCGCGGCGTTGCCCGCCTTCGCCCGGGCGGCCACCCCCTGGAGGATGCCGACCAGCCGGAACAGGTTGTAGGCGAAGTACCAATCGAGGTCGGGGAGGTTCTCGCGGTCCGCGGCCCGGCAGTAGAGGGCCACCGCCTCGTCGCGGCCGGGGATGCCGAGCGCCGCCAGATCGAGGCCGCCGAGGCCGCTGCGCCCGTCGGCGGGCAACTCCCACTGCATCAGCAGGTAGCTGAAATCGGCGAGCGGATCGCCGAGCGTCGACAGCTCCCAGTCGAGCACCGCGCTGACGCCGCCATCCGCGGAGAAGATCAGGTTGTCGAGGCGGTAGTCGCCGTGGACCACGCAGGCACCCTGCTGCTCTGGCACGGTCCGGGGCAGCCACGCGATCAGCCGCTCGACATTCTCCAGGCGCCCGTCCTCGGCGGCGCGGTACTGGCGGGTCCAGCGGTCGACCTGCCGGGCGAAGTAGTTGCCGGGCCGGCCGTAATCGGACAGCCCCGCCGCCTCCGGGTCGATCGCGTGGAGGCGGGCGAGCGTCGCGATCATCCCGGCATAGTGCCGGTGGCGGGCATGGGGATCGAGGCCCGGGAGCGCCCCGTCCCAATGCACGGTGCCGCCCACCGCCTCCATCACGTAGAAACCCGCGCCGATGATGTTTTCGTCCTCACAGAGGGCGAAGGGGCGCGGCACCGGAAAGCCCTCGCCGTAGAGGGCGCCGATCACCCGGAACTCGCGCTCCACCGCGTGGGCCGAGGGCAGGAGCGGCCCGAACGGTTTTCGCCGCAGCACGTAGGCCTGGGCCGGCGTGTCGAGCCGGTAGGTCGGGTTCGACTGGCCGCCGCGGAACTGCTGCACGGTGAGCGGCCCGGAGAAGCCGCGGACGTGCCCGTCCATCCAGGCGGCGAGCCGCGCCTCGTCGATCCGGTGGCGCGGCTCAACCGGCTTCACGCCGGAGAAGATTTCGGCGTCGCTCATGAACGCTCCGCCTCACGGGCATTGGTGTAGCGCCCGAATTCGAGCCGGGCGATCGCGCGGTTGTGGACCTCGTCGGGCCCGTCGGCGAGCCGCAGGGTGCGGATATGAGCGTACATCTTGGCCAGCCCGAAATCCTCCGACACGCCGGCCCCGCCATGGGCCTGGATCGCGTCGTCGATCACCTTCAGCGCCACCCGGGGCGCCGCGACCTTGATCATGGCGATCTCGAGCTTGGCGCCCTTGGCGCCGACCGTGTCCATCATGTCGGCGGCCTTCAGGCAGAGCAGCCGGGTCATCTCGATGTCGATCCGCGCCTCCGCGACCCGCTGCTCCCAGACCGACTGCTCGGAGATCCGCTTGCCGAAGGCGACCCGGGAGACGAGGCGGCGCGCCATTGCCTCGAGCGCCACTTCCGCCGCCCCGATCGTGCGCATGCAATGGTGGATGCGGCCCGGACCCAGCCGCCCCTGCGCGATCTCGAAGCCGCGGCCTTCACCCAGGATCAGGTTTTCGGCCGGCACGCGGACATTCTCCAGCACGACCTCGCCATGCCCCTTAGGCGCGTCCTCGTAGCCGAAGACCGGCAGCAGGCGCGCGACCCGCACGCCCGGCGTGTCCATGGGCACCAGGATCTGCGACTGCTGCCGGTGGCGGGGCGCCTCCGGGTCGGTCTTGCCCATCAGGATCGCGATCCGGCAGCGCGGATCGCCGACGCCGGTCGACCACCACTTGCGGCCATCGATGACGTAGTGATCGCCGTCCCGGCGGATCGACGTCGCGATGTTGGTGGCGTCCGAGGAGGCGACCTCCGGCTCGGTCATCAGGAAGGCGGAGCGGATCTCCCCCGCCATCAGGGGCCTGAGCCAGGCGTCCTTCTGGGCGGGGCTGCCGTAGCGGTGCAGCACCTCCATGTTGCCGGTGTCGGGGGCCGCGCAGTTGAAGCATTCCGACGCGATCCCGACCCGGCCCATCGCCTCGGCGCAGAGCGCGTAGTCGAGGTTGGTCAGGCCGGCGCCGCGATAATCCTCCGTGTCGTGCTCGGGGGAGGGCGGCAGGAACAGGTTCCACAGGCCCTCGGCCCGCGCCGTCTCCTTCAGCCGCTCCATGGTGGGCGAGGGGTCGCGGCTCTGCGCCCGCTCGGCCGCCACCGCGCCCGCGGCCGGCAGGACCGCATCGTCGATGAAGGCGCGGACGCGGGTCAGCCAGTGCGTCTGGGATTGGGAGAGGGTGAAGTCCACGGTGTCCGCTCCCTGGTGTCGTTCCGATGGGATCCGCGCGTCTCCCTCCCCCTTTGCGGGGGAGGGGAGCCGCGCGTCCGTATGCTCCCTCACAGATACGCCGACCCCATCTCGCTGGCGAAGCGCTGCGGCGGGCCCTCCCAGACGATCCGGGCCTGCTCCAGCACGTAGACCCGGTCGGCGTGCGGCAGCGCGAAGGTGACGTTCTGCTCGCCGAGCAGCACCGTGATCGGCGTGGTCTGGCGCAGGCGCTCCAGGGCCTTCGACAGCAATTCCAGGATCACCGGGGCGAGGCCGAGCGTCGGCTCGTCGAGGATGAGCAGGCGGGGCCGCATCATCAGCGCCCGGGCGATGGTCAGCATCTGCTGCTCGCCCCCCGAGAGGGTGCGGGCGCTCTGGCCCTCGCGGGCCTTGAGGATCGGGAACAGTTCGTAGAGCCACTCGCGCTGCTTGCCGCTCTCGGCCTTCGGGAAATGCTGGCCGCCGAGGTCGAGGTTCTCGCGGACGTTGAGGTCGCCGAACAGCTCCCGGGTCTCCGGCACCTGGACGATGCCGGCCCGGGCGATGGCGGCCGGCTTCATCCGGGTCAGATCCCGGCCGTCGAACCGGATCGTGCCGGTATGCGGCACGAGGCCCGAGATCGCGTTGAACAGGGTGGTCTTGCCCGCCCCGTTCAGGCCCACCACCGAGACGAACTCGCCCTCGTGGACGTGGATCGAGGCGGCGCGCAACGCCTGCGCCTTGCCGTAGAGCACGTCGACGCCCGCGACGGTGAGCAGCGAATCCGGCTTGAACGCCGCCTCGGGCCGGGCGGCGGTCTCGATGCTGCCGCCGAGATAGACCCGGCGCACGGTCGGGTCGGCCATCACGGATTCGGCCGAGCCCTCGGCGATGCGCTCGCCGAGATACATGGCGAACACCCGGTCCACGAGGGCCGAGACGCTCTTCACGTTGTGGTCGACGAGGAGCACAGCCTTGCCCTCGTCGCGGAACCCCCGGATCAGCTCGGAGAACGCCGCGACCTCGCCGCCGGTCAGGCCCGCGAAGGGCTCGTCGACCAGCACCACCCGCGGGTCGCGGGCGATCGCCTTGGCGAGCTCCAGCCGGCGCAGATCCGCGAAGGGCAGGGTACCGGGGCGCCGATCGATAACCGCGCCGAGGCCGACGCGCTCGGCGATCTCCTTGGCACGCCGCGCCACGTGCGGGTCGGCGGCGAGCCGGATCAGGCTGTCGGGCAGGAGTGCGAGGCTGATGTTCTCCAGCACCGTCTGGCGCTGGAGCGGGCGCGCGTGCTGGAACACGAGGCCGATGCCGGAGCGCGCCACCCGGTGGGCCGGCAGCCCGCCGATCTCGGCGCCGTCGAGGCGGATCGAGCCGGCGCTCGGCCGCTCCAGGCCCATGATCAGCTTCATCACGGTGGATTTGCCCGAGCCGTTCGGGCCGATCAGGCCCAGGATCTCGCCGGGCCGCAGGTCGAGGTCGATGTCCTTGACGGCGACGAGGCCGCCGAAGCGCTTGGTCAGGCCGCGCACCGTCAGGCACGGCTCGGCCGCCACGGGGACGGGGGCGACGGCCTGCGGCGGCGCGGGCCTCACGGCGACGGTCATCGCGCTCTCCGGAAGGATGCGAGGCCCAGAAGCCCCGACGGCACGAACAGGATCACGAGGAGGGCCACCGCCGAGACCACGAAGGTCGACAGCGCCCCGAGCGGGCGCAGCAACTCGCCCGCCGCGATCAAGAACACCGCGCCCAAAGCCGCGCCCACGATGGTGCGCCGGCCGCCGAGCACCGCCGCGATGATCACCTGCACGCCCACCGCCGTGTCGATCAGCGTGCCGACCGAGGCGGTGCCCATGTAGAAGACCACCAGCCCGCCCGCGAGGCCCGAGAAGGCGGCGCTGACCGCGAAGGCCGCGAGCTTGTGCTTGGCGACGTTGAAGCCGAGCGCCCCGGTCACCACCGGGTCCTGCCCGGCGGCCTGGAGGATCAGCCCTGCGGGGGAGCGGGCGATGGCGGTGAGGATCAGGCCGGAGACCGCCATGAAGCCCAGAGCCAGCCAGTAGTTGGTGTCGGCGTCGATCGAGATGACGTCGGGTACGGTCAGGCCGATCTCGCCGCCGGTCAGCCCGGAGAACACCACGATCATGTTCTGCAGGAGCAGCACCGCCACCAGGGTGATCAGCCCGAAATAGGGGCCCCGCACCTTCAGCGCCGGCAGCGCCAAGGCGAGGCCGCCGACCACGGCGAGCGCGGTGCCGGCAGCCAAGCAGTAGGGGATCGGCAGCTCGTAGCGGTTGTTGAGGATGCCGGCGCCGTAGGCCCCGAGCCCGATCAGGAAGGTCGGGCCGAAATTGACCTCCCCGGCGAAGCCGAAGAGCAGGTCCCAAGCCATGGCGAACACGCCGAAGTAGTAGGCGATGGTCAGGAGGCCGAGGATGTAGCCGGAGACGTACCACGGGAGGGTGGCGGCCGCCGCGACGGCGAGGATCGCGATCCAGAAGCCGGGGGTGGTGAGGAGCTTCATGATCGCTCGCTGCGGGCGGGACTTTCCCTCCCCCCACTGCGGGGGAGGGTGGCCCCCGAAGGGGGTCGGGAGAGGGGAGCGACAGTGCAGAATGGGGCTGTGTGCTGCGTGAAGGCCGCGCCACTTCCGGAAGCCGGGTTCCCCTCACCCGACCCCTGCTCACGCAGGGGCCACCCTCCCCCGCAGAGGGGGGAGGGAGAGAAGCGGCCCTGGACAGCCTCGAAAAAAACCATCACCGCCGCCCCAGCAGGCCCTGCGGGCGCAGGTACATGACGGCCACGAGCAGCAGCAAAGCCGGGATCACCCGGTAGGCCGGCGAGATCAGGTAGGCGGTGGCGGTTTCCAGATACCCAACCACGTAGGCGGCGATCAGCGAGCCGGTGACCGACCCTAAGCCCCCCAGCACCACGATCGAGAAGGCGCTCGCGGTGAGCGGCCCCACGGAATACGAGGACACCCCCAGAAACATCCCGAGCAGCACCCCGGCGATGCCGGCGAGCAGCCCGTAGATCGCCCAGACGGCCACGTAGATCTTCGCCATGTCGTGGCCGAGCAGCGTCACGCCGCGCGGGTTCATGGAGGCGGCAAGCAGGACCTTGCCGGCCCGGGCCCGGTTCACGAACAGCCAGAGCAGGGCGATCACCACCCAGCAGATCACCGCGGTGAAGATCTCGTTCTTCGGCGTACGCACCCCGGCGATCTCGATCACCCCCTCGACGATCGGCAAGACCGTCTTGGGATTGTCGGTGAAGAAGTAGGCCACCAGCTCCTGGATCATGATCCCCCAGAGCAGGGTGCCGGTGAGGACGAAGATCTCCTTCTCCTCCCGGGGGATCGCCCTGCTGCGCTCGATCGGTGCGACGATGGCGAAGTAGGTGACCAGCGCGCCGGCGAGCCCGCACAGGACGCCGATCAGCGCCCCCGCGTAGGAGCCGAGGCCGAACAGCGCCGAGGCCGCCCAGGCCGCCACGGCGGCCATCACCATGATGGCCCCGTGGGAGAGGTTGAGGACGCCCGAGACCCCGAAGATCAGGGTGAAGCCCATCGCGCCGAGCGCGTAGAGGGCCGAGATCGCGAAGCCGTCGACGAGGATTTGGAGGCCGATCACAGCGCGCTCCCCGTCCGCACTACTGCACCGCCGGCTTGACCGCGGGGGGCAGGATCAGGGTCCCGTTGGCGGCCGCCGTCGGCCAGATCGCGACCTGCTTGCCGTTCTGCCACTGGCCGAGCACGCCGGTCATCAGGCCGGGCCCGTACTTGATCGAGTGCGTGAAGGTCTCGTCCCTGCCGTAGAAGGCGATGTGGCCGACGGTGCCGACCCAGTCGGTCTTCTCCAGGGCCTCGATCAGCGTGTCGGCCTCGGTGGAGCCGGCTCGCCGGACCGCGTCCGCCACATAGTAGGTCGCGTCGTAGGCCATGTAGCCCGCGTAGGAAGGCGCGCCGCCGAAGCGCTTGGTGAAGACCTCGGTGAACGGGATGGTCTTGTCGGTGAGCGCCATCCCGGGGAGCGCGACGCTGCCGAACAGCACGCCCTGGCTGGCCCCGTTGGTGTTGGCCCAGAAGGTCGAGGCGGTGGCCTGCCCGCTGATGCCGGTCATGGCGATCGGCACCTGCTGGTTCTGCCACTGCACGGTCGGCTGCACCCCGACATGGGCGATGCCGGTGACGATCAGGTCCGGCTTGGCCGCCTCGATCTTGTTGTAGATCGGCGTGAAGTCGCCCGTGTCCGGCGAGAAGCGGACGTGCTCCACCACCTTCAATCCGCTCTGCGGCAGGCATTCCTCGAAGCCGGCGTCGAGCGGGCGGGTCCAGGCCGCGTCCTCGCTCATGATGGCCACCGTCTTGGCCTTGAGCTTCTCGACCAGCACCTCCTTGGCCGAATCGCAGATCCCCTGCGCCAGGGCGTGCGAGGTCAGGTAGCCGTGGAAGGTGTACTTGTTGCGCGCGTAGTCCTTGTGGACGTTGACGCTGATCTCGTTCGACGCGGCCCCGGGGGTGATCATCGGGGTCTTGAGCCGGGCGGCCCAGGGCATCAGCGCCAGCACCACCTCGGAGACGTAGCTGGCGATGACGAGACTGACCTTGTCCTCGGAGACCGCCCGCTGGAAGGCGCGCACCGCGTCG
>NZ_JAKSYC010000207.1 GCF_022829585.1 Methylobacterium sp. J-026 | reverse complement strand
AATTCGATGGAAGACGCCCTATCCAATCGCCCAAAGTTCGAACGAGCGGGGGAATGTCTCCGACACATAGACCGATTTCGAACCAACTTCGCCGTTTTCACGCCTCTCGCCTGATCTTGAAAGCCGTCATTCGAGCACGCCGAGGTTGGTGGATGCTGGTGTACCGGCGTGACCACCGAGCACTGCATCTCGGAAAATAGACGTAGCTAAAAACGCTTGACCAGCATATGTCTTGGAAAATCTTGTGTACCAGAGGCATGCTGCAAAATATTGCAATCTATCAGCGTAAATTCGATTAGTAAAAAACATTAAATTATGAAAAATGGCAAGAGACACGATTTATTTTATCTAAGAACGGGCAGAAACTTCACCGACGGCCATGATCAGCCAGCTCGTCTGTGTTGGCGAGCCGCGTACCCATGTCTGACACAACGAAGAGCGCTCTTGTCAACGGTTGCGGCTGTAGTGTGATATCCCTGTCGATCAAAGTCGCGAAGGCGCTACGTCGAGAAAAGTCTGGCGTCCAAACGACCAGGAAGTCGCGATTGGGGATCCCGGCAAATACCATGGAACTTCGAAGCGCCTGCCGGACACGAGCCATAAAACGTGGGAGCAGCAAGCGCGCTGCATCGAAACCATCGTAGGTCTGTAGCGTAAAATAACCGCCAGTGCCTTTGTGCTTTGGAGGCTGGATTTCGATTTGGTCTGATACCGTTTCTAGATTGGCGACCGCGATTTCATCGACGGTTTCTTGTGGAACTTGCCACCCCTCGAACTGAGGCTGCAACAAGAGCGCGTATCGTTCATTCTGGTCTATAGCATAGACCCTCATAAGATCGGCCATGAAGTCGCGGCTCACGATCGGAGGTGTGGCCCGACGGTACTCTCGGGGCGCAATCTGT
>NZ_JAKSYC010000206.1 GCF_022829585.1 Methylobacterium sp. J-026 | reverse complement strand
CCGTGCCCGACCTCTGGGCAACCATCCGCGAAGCCTTCACCGGCTTTACCTCAGACGAGTGCCGCAACTGCCTCACAGCTGCCGGTTACGAAAATGACTTGGCCGTCGCTACATAGGCGGGAACAGCTCTAATCGCTCCAGGATCGACTCGTCACACCTCATCCCGGGACCATACAACTAGTTTGTCAGTTTTAATGACGGTCACAGACCTCGAAAGCTGGGCACTGCCGCTGCTGACAGCCTAATCGATCGTCGATGCGATTGCCGTTGCAGATGTCCCAGCCAGCTTCCGCGCAAAAGCCCCACAGCGCCGCTTGAACAAAACGAGGGAAGGTCGCCGGGAAGTCCGGGTTGTAGGCTTGGGCATTGATCCGGCAGGCCAAGCCCTCGATGATCGCCGCGCAGCCCCCAGGCGCGGTACAAGCCGGCCCGAAAGCGTGTTCGGCGTCAAACCGCGCCAGGGTGCCCGTCCGATGCAGGAAGTGATGAACGAGGGAGTCGACGGCGATCATCCATGATCCGGCTGTGACCCAGCGTTCCCGGTTCGGGTCGGCGCCGAGCAGAAGGTCAGCCAGCATCATCGCCCAGAGCTTCGGGCCGATGCCGTAGATCCCGCAGAGGGGACCAAGAACGGCCTTCCGCAGGCGCGGACCACGTTCGGGC
>NZ_JAKSYC010000353.1 GCF_022829585.1 Methylobacterium sp. J-026 | reverse complement strand
TACCCATTTCGCCGATGGTGCTGCTCTGACATTAGCGAACCCCTGCACGCTCACGATTGGTCCGGCGGGCGCTGGTGACCGGACCTGCGCACCGGGCATTGTCGATGGCCGTGAGCCGGCGCACTGCGGTCTCCTGTCCCGCCGCCGCACCGACCCTCATGCGACTGCCCGGCCAATGCTTCACGGGCGAGTCCCGAGGAACTGGCTCGGGCCCGCCTGTCGTCGCATGCTCGCCCGCAACAGCACCGTGTGGTGTCGCGAACACCTCGGGCACGCGTCCGGGGGAGGCAGGTGCTGTAGCAGCCGGCCAAAGCGGTGTCGCCTGTGTCAGCCTATCCTCAGGACCTTCCTGCCCAAGCGCTCGGCCTCCCCCGGACGCGTGCCCGAGGCGTTCGCGACACCACACGGTGCTGTTGCGGGCGAGCATGCGACGACAGGCGGGCCCGAGCCAGTTCCTCGGGGCTCGCCCGTGAAGCCTTGGCCGGGCAGTCGCATGAGGGTCGGTGCGGCGGCGGGACTGGAGACCGCAGGGCGCCGGCTCACGGCCCTCGACAATCGCCGGTGCGCAGGTCCGGTCCCGAGCGCCCGCCGGACGCATCGTGAGCGTGCAAGGGTTCGCTAACCGACGACCGTCACCAACGTCGATATGTCTAAGCGAACGACCCGAACCCTGAGAGGCGTTCTCTGGATCGCCGCCCTGGCGCTCTGCTGCTTCTCGGCCGTAATGCTGATGGAGGCCAACAGGCCTACTGAACGAGCGATCGCGCACCTGCCGTCCGCTGATCCCACGACAACAGGCACCATCGATAAGGGTCCCATCCGGTGGTGTGGTGCCGCCTCTTGGTGCCGATGATGCACACGATCACGTCGCTGTCGTCTCAGGCATAGGGGCCCCCGAACAAGTCACCGAGTGCCTTCCGCCGGAACAGCGTGCGCCAGCGTCGCCTCTGATGTTCCGGACGGTCGTGGATCATGTGGCAGCGCTGGCAAAAGGCCGCGAGGTTGGCGTCGGCGTTGTTCGCGGTGTCGTGGTCCCGATGGGCTGCAGCCAACACCACCCAAGTCCGGCGAGCTCGTCCAAGGATGTCAGCTTCCGCAGCTATCCGGATCCGTCTGCCCCAGCCGTCGTGCCAGCGGCTAGCGTCCGCGTCCCACCAGCGCCCATCGCCGAGGTGGTAGACCATCCGCCCATGCGGCCGTCCGCAGCCCTCGCAGCAGCCCTTTGCCCGACCAAAGCGGATCGCCAGCGACAGCTCGCGCCAGTCGATTGGATAGAAGTAGCGATGCTCGGGCCGGATCGGCATGGGGGCCGGACTGTGCCACCTATCGTGAAGAAAGCGTAGCAGCGGCGCTATCTGCGGGACGCCTATGGACCTGTCCGACGTCGAATTCTGGGCCCTCCTCGCGGTGGCAATCCCCGGCCTGTTCCTGCCGGTCATCATCGCGTGGTGGAAGGGCCGCTCCATCGTGCCGATCGCCCTGCTCAGCCTCGTATTCTGGCCCGGCGCGCTGATCCTGGCGCTGCGGCTGCAACGTAAGCGAGGTTTGTAACCTGAGACCTAGCGGAAGCTTGAACGATATCGAGTGCCGTCACGTTCAGCCCCGGACCGATCAACTCGATCTGTCGGGAGGAAAACGCCATGTCGATGAAGACCCTTGCCCTCGCCGCTGCACTGACGCTCGCCGTCACGGGAACGGCTCTCGCTCAGATGCCTGCCGGCAGTGGCAGCGGTAGTGCTCAGAGCAACATGAACAATCCTGGCAGCGTGAAGAGCCCGTCAGAGAAGCGCATGGGTGGCCAGCAGGGCATGATGGGTATGAGGCACATGAAGCGCCATCGGCGCCATCATATGCGTCGTTCGCGCATGTAGTTGTAGCTGCTAGAGTTCCGCAGACATCGATCTGCGGAACTATTCCGCTAGCGTTGGTCCCAGGTTACGCCGGGGTGATCTGTCCCTCCGTGGAGAGAAGGTCGCCATGCGTGTCCTTGATGGCATCGAGCACAGCCTGGGGGTTCGCCGGCCGCGCCATCGCCTCCGCTTCATCGTCGACCCGATCGGTGAGGTGGGGATGGTCACGCCTCATCTCCTCCAGCAGGGCGATGATCTTGGCACTCTTCTGCTCGGAAACGATCGCGAGCTCCAGGGTAAGCTGAGCGCGGTGCTCGGCTAACTGCTCATCGTGCCGCTGCGTGATCAGAATCAGACTGGTGACGTATAGGCTCAGGACGCCGCCAACGTCCTGCATGTACGCGAAAGGTGGCGGATCGAAACTGGCGTGACCGAGTGCCGGGAGAACGAGGTTCAAACCGACCCAGGCGAGGATTGCGAGAGTGAGTACGCCGACGAAGCGTGGGCGCCCGACGGCGCTGGTCATGCGGGCGACGGTGCGTTGGACCGGTGTGGCCTTACGATGATGTTCGTGATGCAGATCCGCAATTGCGCGGACTGTGTCCTCGATGTGCGCAGGCAGGATGGGCGTAGCCCCTTTATTCTCGCGGTCGAGAATTAAATTGGGCATCGGCGGTGCGATCTCGTTTTTGAGACAGTTCTGTGAAGCCGGAACATGCCGACGGCGTGACAGGTTGCACTCAAATATTTTCACGCCAGCCGAGACAAGCCGATGGCCCGCTCTCCCCTTGCACTGAGCGTGGCCTTTGCCGCGTTCGCAACCCTGGCGCTCACCGCATCGGCGCAGGCCCAGACCAAGCCCGGCGAGATCAAGGGTTTCGATGTGATGGGCGATAAAGGTCGAAGCGCCCAGGACGGTTGGAGCCAAGCACCAGTGCCGCGGGAGGAGTCCGCAGCCAAAGATGCCCCCAACCCTGGCGGGAAGTCGGTAGCGCAGAACAAGGAGCGGCCCGTGCCAGCCGCCCCGACCACCTACAAGCCAGGCGAAGATCCGCAGGCGCCAGTTGAGCAACAGGCAGCAGCCCCCTCCGGCAATAACCCAACAGCACCATCGAAGTAGATCAACTATTCTGTCCAATCAGATAGTTTGACATCGACGTGCAAAAATTATGCAGGGCCGTTCTCCACTCGGAAGAACGGCCTTTAGTTTTGGTGGCGGCGATTACATCACGTATTTGGCGATCGTCGATGACGCCTACTTCCCGCCACCGCTGCCCGTCGACCCCATCCGCGAAGGCTGCCCTTCGTTGCCGGAAGCGGCTGAGTCGCTCGAAATGCTGTCTGCAGCGCGGCCGGTGGGTGAGTAGGTTGCAGCGCCTTCTTCCCCGGTCGAGCCCGGCTGCCGGGTAACGACACCGGGAGCGCCACGTGGGACGATTACGGTCGTGCTGGTCGGGGTCTCGAAGACCTGTGCAGAGACAGGTGTCGTCAGCGCCGCAGCAAAAGCCGCGGCGAGAATGAGCTTGGTCATAACGTTCTTTCGTCTGTGGGCGTGGGGAACAGTCGATCGCGCACAATAGGTCCCGACGTCGATGTCACAGGGGTGTGAAGGCTTGACCGACGCACGCTCCTCTCAGGCCGATCGATTGTAAGTCGGTCCAAGCTGCGCGTTAGGCGCTGGCGAAACTGATATGCGGAACGCCCACAGGCGGGATCAGAACGGGTCTTCCAAAGCATCGGCAAGGGCTGAGGTAACGCCGTTCTCGATCAGCGGCTGACCCCTGACCCCGGTACTCCCCCGTTACTCCCTATCAGCGGCTGACACGGGCACGCAAAGCACCTGTGGCCGTACTCTGAAAGATCAGGGCTTGTGCCTTGCCCTGTGCGCCCAATTCGGGCTGACGTCGTGCGCAGATAGGCTGACGTCAGCACGTGCAGTAGCTGGGTAGCCGCCCCACTGCTGATACAAGGGGCGGCTCGGGCTCAATCTCAACCGTGTGGCTTGAACACGACCTTGGTGCAGTTGTCGGTCTTGTCTCGGAACATGTCGTAAAGCGCTGGGCCATCCTCCAGGTTGGTGGAGCGATGGCTGATGATGAAGGACGGGTCGATCTCGCCCTTCTGGATACGCTCCATCAACGGCTTCATGTAGCGGACCATGTGCGTCTGGCCCGTCTTCAGGGTCAGACCCTTGTTCATTAGAACGCCGAGCGCCACCGGCCCGACCGGCCCGGCGAAGACGCCCGGCATCGAGACATTGCCACCGGGGCGACAGGCCAGGATTGCCTGGTTCAGCGCAAATGGCCGCTCCAGGCTGACGGTGTGCTCCATGATGGCGGAAGATACCTTCTGAAGCGTGGTGTCCGCCCCATGAGACTCCATGCCGACTGCCTCGATGACCGAGTCGGGCCCGAGGCCATGGGTCATCTCCATCAGCGTGTCCTGCACGTTCTGACTGCCGAGATCGATGGTCTCGGCACCGGCCTCACGGGCGAGCGCCAACCGCTCGGGGACGCTGTCGATCGCGATGACACGCTTGGCTCCGAGCAGGTAACAGCACTTCACAGCGAGCACGCCGACCGGACCGCAGCCCCAGATTGCGACGGTATCCTCCGGGCCGATGTCGCAGTGCTCGGCAGCCTGGTAGGCCGTTGGGAAGATGTCGCTGAGGAACAGCACCTGCTCGTCGGTAAGGCCCTCGGGCACCACGATGGGGCCGACGTCGGCATAGGGCACGCGCAGGTAGCGCGATGCGCCGCGCGGCGCTCCCCTTTGCTATCCTCATCAATGCGGGTCTGATGGCGTGCCGCTTCGGCATCCTGCCGGCGAACGTGGATGTGAAAAGCACTGTCGATTGGGCCTGGGGGAAGTTCGGCGTCTCAACGGACGCCGCGGCTCTCAACCCAGAGGAGCAGGCCGTCAACAGCCTCCGCGCATGGGTAGCAGAGAGGTGGGACAGCGAAGTTCTGCCGACTGAGATCGAGATCGGCACCAAGGCCCCGAACCGCAATGCGAGTGCTTGGTACGACGATACCGCCGTCTACATCCCGGCTCACCGCATCGTGGAGGCGGCAGGCGGCACTTTGAAGGAAACCGAGATCGGCCGCGCCCTCGACGCGCAGGATTTGATCGCGAAGCGCAAAGACAAGGACTGCAACTTCCACACGTTCGTCCCGAAGGTCGGCCGATTCAAAGTCTATGCCCTCCGGCGCGCTGAGTTCAGGATGGCTGGCCGGGAAGAAAGCCCCTTCGCGGTTCACGCGGGAGGCCGGCGCTGATGGACCTCGCCAGCATCCTATCCGAGGGCATTGAGGCGGCCAGCGCTTGCCAGAAGCCGTCCCGAAATACGTCCCCTGTTCCCGCAGTTTCCGTTCCCGAGGCTGATAGCGGGAACGGTCAAGTTATTGCAAGCATTGGCAGTTCCCGGAGTTCCCGGAGTTCCCGGGCTGAAAAAAAGCATCAAGGTTCCGATGAAGATGAGGCCGCCCAGGCGTGCGCGCGCGTGCGGGCGAGCGAGCGCGCGCGTAGCTATCCTGTTTGGGCCCAGGAACAGCGGGAACAGCGGGAACAGCCCGCAGGATCAGACACTTACAGTTCCCGGTCTCTCTCTCTAAAACGGGAACTGAGAGAGAAAACGGGAACTGAGCCCTTGCCGGCGTCCCCCGATGCCGCCCACCCGGCGCCCCTGCCGCC
>NZ_JAKSYC010000202.1 GCF_022829585.1 Methylobacterium sp. J-026 | reverse complement strand
GGCCGAGGCGCAGGGGGCGACCAGCACGGATCTCGACGCGATCGGTACCGCGGTCGAGGCCGTCCCCCTGCAGACGGCCGAGGCCGCCGCCAGAGTGGGACAGGTGTCGAGGGACATCCAGGCGGTGGGTTCGGGCGCGGGGAAGTTGGCGTCATCCGCCGGCGAGATCAGCCAGCAGGTCAGCCACGCGGCGCGCATGGCCGGCGAGGCGGTCGAGCAGGCCCGCCATGCCGGCGGCATCGTCGAGGGCCTGAGCGGCCAGGCCACGCAGATCGGCGAGGTGGTGACGATGATCCAGGGGATCGCCGCGCAGACCAACTTGTTGGCACTCAACGCTACGATCGAGGCGGCGCGGGCGGGCGCCTCGGGCAAAGGCTTCGCGGTCGTGGCGTCGGAGGTGAAAGCCTTGGCCGAGCAGACTGCCAAGGCGACAGATCAGATCCGTGTGCAGATCACCGCGACCCAAGCGGCCACGCGCGAGGCGGTGGGCGCAATCGGTTCGATCCAGGGCACGATCGGCAAACTGGATGAGGTCTCAGCAGCGATC
>NZ_JAKSYC010000199.1 GCF_022829585.1 Methylobacterium sp. J-026 | reverse complement strand
CCCTCGATCAGCCCGCGCTTATGGGCTTCGACGTATCCGCGCGACACCGTCGTGAAGTTCAGGTCGAGCGCCTCAGCGAGGGCGCGCTGGGTCGGCAGGCGCGTCCCCGCGGTCAGACGCCCGGTTCGGATGTCCTCGGCCAACGCCTCTGCAATGGCGAGGTAGTGCGGCTTGCCCCACCGCTTCAGATCCGGCGTCCAGCCCCCGGACCCGCCAGTCTGCGGGTTCGGTCGTTCGTCTCGCTCTGGCGCAGTCATTCGTCGCGGCCCGGGTCATAATACGATCAATTCTGAATTGTATGGCTAGCAATAGCCGTACCGCGATCGGTTCCAGCTGCCCAGGCTGATTCATCCATACAATGCCTGCAATCCGCGATCATCGCCTGAGCATCTACTGAGCGATCACCAGGCACGACTTGCTCGAACGATGAGCGTCATAATCCACGAACGACGATGGTTCGTGCGACGATTGATGGGTTTATTGTATGCATACCATACGGGCTCATTGATAGACTTATTGATCGCCGCATTGTGGCACACCGCTTGCCATGGACGACGTGTGACCGCCGGAGGCTCCGGCTGCCGCGGTCCAATCCATCGAGGAGAGAGATCAATGCCTGCTGTGAACCGCGAGCCTCACAAGAAGGGCGACTTCCTGGTCGATTACGAGGAGAAGGTCTTCGAGGACGTGAAGGCCGAGCCGGGCCAGAAGGCGCTGGTGACCTTCCACACCGTCGCGTTCGAGGGCTCCATTGGCCTCGTGAACCTGCTCCAGGCCACGCGTCTGCAGCGCAAGGGCTTCGAGACCTCGATCCTTCTCTACGGACCCGGCATCACGCTCGGTGTCCAGCGCGGCTTCCCGCGGCTCGGCGATGAGGCCTTTCCGGGGCACCTCAACTTCAACAACCAGCTCGAGAAGTTCATGGCCGAGGGTGGCAAGGTCTACGCCTGCCGGTTCTCGACCCAGGCCCTCTACGGTCACGGCGAGGCCGCGTTCATCGAGGGTATCCGCATGATCAACCCGCTCGATGTCCTGGACTGCATCCTCCTGCACAAGCGCGACAATGCGGTGATCATCGACACCTGGACCGTCTGACCGGCCGGGTTGCACCCCGTCCGGGACGTCGCATCCGGCGGCTGCGCGCGACGTGGCCGCCGTCACAGCCGGAGGAGCTCCCATGACAGACAGCCGGATCGTGCGGGCCGCAGCCGTCCAGATCGCGCCGGATCTCGACCGGCCGGAGGGGACCCTGGAACGGGTCCTCAATGCCATCGACGAGGCCGCCGCCAAGGGGGCGCGCTTCATGGTCTTCCCCGAGACCTTCGTGCCCTACTATCCCTACTTCTCCTTCGTGCTGCCGCCGGCGTTGCAAGGCGCCGAGCACCTGCGCCTCTACGAGCGGGCCGTGACGGTGCCGGGGCCCGTCACCCAGGCCGTCTCCGCCGCTGCACGCCGCCACGGGGCGGTGATCGTGCTCGGCGTCAACGAGCGCGATCACGGTTCGCTCTACAATGCGCAGCTGATCTTCGACGCCGACGGGAGCCTCAAGCTCAAGCGCCGGAAGATCACGCCGACCTACCATGAGCGCATGATCTGGGGTCAGGGCGACGGCGCAGGCCTCACCGTGGTCGACACGGCGGTGGGGCGCGTCGGCGCGCTGGCCTGCTGGGAGCACTACAATCCGCTCGCCCGCTACGCCCTGATGGCGCGTCACGAGGAGATCCACGCGGCGCAGTTCCCGGGCTCGCTCGTGGGCCAGATCTTCGCCGACCAGATGGAGGTGACGATCCGCCACCACGCCCTGGAGGCGGCCTGCTTCGTGGTCAACGCCACGGGCTGGCTCACCGACGCGCAGGTGGAGCAGGTCTGCCCGGACGAGCGCCTGCGCGGCGCCTGCCGCGGCGGCAACTGCACCGCCATCGTCTCGCCCGAGGGCCGGCACCTCGCGGAGCCGCTGGGCGCCGGCGAGGGCATCCTGATCGCCGACATGGACCTGGCGCTGGTGACCAAGCGCAAGCGGATGATGGACTCGGTCGGCCACTACGCGAGGCCCGAACTCCTCAGCCTGCTCCACGACGACCGCCCGGCCTCGTTCGTGCACCAGCCGATCCGTTCCCAGACCGATTTCCGGAGCCTCGACCATGAGCAGTTCTCCGCTTCCGACGAGCCTTCCCACGTGCCCGCCGGTGGTGGCGGGCTTGGTCGGGATGCCGACGGAACGCCTGATCAACGCGTTGCAGTCCTACGGCGTTAGGCTCGCCGACAGCCGCGCCGGGGCCCCGAGCCGCCGCGGCGGGGCCGGGCCATCGGACCATAAGGCCATGACCATCGCGGGGCGCACCGTGATGGTGCCGGTCCACACCGAGGCCGCCTTCGAGTCGCCCTTCCTGGTCCGCCGCCCGGACGCCAACGGGGTCTCGGTGATCGAGCATGACGGCGTGGTGATCGGGCAGGCGACCTTTCCGGGCAAGCCGCGCTTCTACGCGCTCTCGACCTTCGACGGCGTGCCCTATTCGAAGATCGCCGTGCTGCACGGGCGGGACGTGCTCGCCACCACGGTGCTCCAGACCTGCATCCGCTACGCGAGCCGCACTAAGACCTGCCAATTCTGCTCGATCGGCCAATCGCTCGCCGCCGGCCGCACCGTCGCGCACAAGACGCCCGAACAGCTCGCCGAGGTCGCCCGCGCGGCCGTGCTCCTCGATGGCGTCAGGCACATGGTCATGACGACCGGCACGCCGAACACCACCGACCGGGGCGCCGCCGTGCTCTGCGAGAGCGCCTTCGCGGTCAAAGCCGCGGTCGACCTGCCGATCCAGGCCCAGTGCGAGCCGCCGGATGACGACCGCTGGTTCGAGCGCATGAAGGCCTCGGGCATCGATACCCTCGGCATGCACCTGGAGGCCGTCACGCCCGAGATCCGGGCCCGGATCATGCCCGGCAAGGCCGGCGTGCCGCTGGAGCGGTACTTCGACGCCTTCGCGGCGGCCGTGCCGGTCTTCGGGCGGGGTCAGGTCTCGACCTACATCCTGGCGGGCCTCGGCGATGCGCCGGAGGCGATCCTGGCGATGGCCGAGCGCCTGATCGGGATGGGCGTCTACCCGTTCGTCGTGCCGTTCGTGCCGATCTCCGGGACCCCCCTGGAGAGCCACCCGGCGCCCGGCCCCGACTTCATGCACGCCATCCTGGCACCGCTCGCCGCCATGCTGGCGACGGCGGATCTGCGCTCCACCGACATCAAGGCGGGTTGCGGGCGCTGCGGCGCCTGCTCGGCGCTCTCCACCTACGAGCGGGCGGGGACGGCATCGTGATCCTCGAACCGGTGCCGCCGTATTGGCCGAGCCACTTCCGCATCAAGTTCGCCACGGGTGCGTGGGAGCGGCGCGCCTGCGCGGCCCTGCGCCGCCAGGTCTTCTGCGTGGAGCAGCGCATCTTCACCGATGACGACCGCGACGCCGTCGACGCGCACGCGATCCCGATCTGCGCCCTCTCGACCCTCGGCGGCGACGCCGACGCCGTCGTCGGCACCGTGCGCATCCACGAAGGTCAGGCGCGTCCCGGCGAGTGGTGGGGGTCGCGCCTGGCCGTCGCCGGTCCGTTCCGCGGCACCGCCGCTCTGGGCGCCGGGCTCATCCAGGTCGCGGTCTCCTCGGCCCGCGCGCGGGGCTGCACCCGGTTCCTGGCCCATGTACAGGACCGCAACGTCGCGCTGTTCAAGGCCCTGCACTGGACGAGCCTCGACGCGGTCGACCTGCACGGGCGGCGCCATCACCTGATGCAGGCGGACCTCGCGGCCTACCCGCCGATGCACGATCCCGAGCACGGGCTCGTCACGTTCCGCAAGGCCGCGTGATGGCGGCGGGCTTCGACCTCCAGGCCCTGGCTCGCCAGATCCGCGACGCGCGCGGCATCGCGCACAAGCGCGACATCGATGCCGTTGTCGCCCGCCTCGGGCTGAACGTCCGGCGGGCCACGGTGCCGGTCGGTGACGATTGCGCCGCCATACCGGATGGCGACGGCCACCTGCTGTTCGCCATCGAGGGCTTCCTCGACAGCTTCGTCGCGGCCGATCCGTACTTCGCCGGCTATTGCGGTATCATGGTCAACCTCAGCGACATCGCCGCCATGGGTGGGCGCCCGCTCGCCGTGGTCGACGCGCTGTGGAGCCGGGATGCCGCGGCGGCGGAGCCGATCCTGGCTGGCCTGTCCGACGCGGCGGCGCTCTACGGCGTCCCGATCGTCGGCGGTCATACCAATACCCGGGCCGATACGGGCAACCTCGCGGTCGCCGTGCTCGGCCGGGCCGGCCGGCGCCTGCTCACGAGTTTCGACGCGGCGCCCGGCGATGACCTCGTTGCGGCGATCGACCTGCGCGGGCGCTTCCGCGACCCATACCCGTACTGGGATGCCTCGACCGGCACAGCCGGCGAGCGTCTGCGCGGTGATCTCGCGTTGTTGCCGGCCCTCGCCGAGGACGGGCTCTGCCGGGCGGCCAAGGACATCAGCATGGCGGGTGTCGTCGGCACCGCCCTGATGCTGCTCGAATGCTCGAACGTCGGCGGCGTCATAGATCTCGACGCGATCCCGCGGCCGGCCGATGTGCCGCTCGATCGCTGGCTCAACGCCTTCCCGAGCTTCGGCTACCTCCTGAGCGTGCACCCTGAGCGTACGCCCGCCGTCCGCGCGCGGTTCGCCGAACGGGACATCGCGGTCGCCACGGTGGGTCGGCTCGACGCCAGCCGGGTCGCCCGCGTGCGCGATGCCGCCGGCGGAGAGGCCGTGGTCTGGGACTTCGCGCTCAGCCCGCTGATCGGCTGTGGCCAGAACGGCCTCGGTGCCGTCCCATGACGGCCCTGCGCATCGCCGTCCTGACCCATTCCACCAATCCGCGGGGCGGCGTCGCGCATTGCCTCGCCCTTGCCGAGGCCCTGTGCGCGCTCGGACACGAGGCGGCGGTCCACGCCCCCGATCCGTCCGGGCACGGCTTCTTTCGCGCAGCCGCCTGCCCGACGGTCTCGGTGGCCGCACAGCCGGTCGGCGGCACGACCGTCGACCGCGTGCGGGCTCGCATCGACGATTACCTGCGCCACTTCGCGTCGCCCGCCGCCTGTGACTTCGACGTCTTCCACGCCCATTGCGGCATCGGCGGCAATGCGCTCGCGACGCTCAAGCACCGCCGCCTGATCCCCGGCTTCGTGCGGACGGTCCACCACGTCGACAGCTTCGCAGACCCGGTGCTCGCGGACTGGCAGGATCGCTCCATTCGGGAGGCCACGCACCTGCTCTCTGTCAGCCACGCCTGGGCCGACCGGATCGCGGACGATTGCGGTACGGAGGTCGGCGTCGTCGGGAACGGGGTGGACCTATCGATCTACCGAGAGGCGCCGACCGAAGCCGACGCGATCGTGCGGGAGCGCTGGGGCATCGGCGTCGGGCCGGTCGTCCTGAGCGTCGGCGGATTCGAGGCGCGGAAGAACACGGCCGGGATCATCGAGGCTTTCGCGCTCCTGCGTCGACGTCACCGCCAAGCGCAACTCGTGGTCGTCGGCGGCGCATCGCTCCTCGACCACGCCTCCTACGGCGCCCGCTGCCGCACCGCGCTGCGCGCACACGGGCTCGTGGTCGGGCGCGGCGAGGCGGTGATCGAGACCGGCCCAGTCTCGCAGGAGGAAATGCCGGCCTTCTATCGCCGGGCGGACGTTCTCGCCTTTCCCTCCTGGACGGAGGGCTTCGGGCTCTGCGTGCTGGAGGCGATGGCCTGCGGCACCCCCGCCATCGTCTCTCGCCGGCCGCCCTTCACTGAATACCTCCGGAGCGACGACGCCCTCTTCGTCGATCCTGGCGATCCCCGTGACATCGCCGACGCCATGACGGCCGCCCTGGCACCGATGACGCGCGCCGGCCTGCGCGCCGCCGGTTCGGCCCGGGCCGCCGCCCATTCCTGGCGCGCCTGCGCCGAGCGTCACCTCGGGACCTACGCGGCCTGCGCACGCGTCGAACGGGAGCCGATCCATGCCTGAGATGCACGTCCACATCCGTTGGCCCGATGGACGGCGGGAGGCCTGCTATTCGCCCTCCCTCGTCGTGAAGGATTTCCTCACGGTCGGCGAGCGCTACGCCCTCGGCGACTTCGTCGAGAAAACCCGTACGGCCCTCACGATCGCGAGCGAGCGGGTGCGCGAGACATACGGCTTCGCCTGCACGTCGGCGATGGCCCAACGCGCCCGGATCGAGGCCGCGGCGCAACGGCAGGACCCCGGCGGCCTCGTCACGGTCGAGCGCTTCGAACCCTGAACCCGGCGCCTCCCCTCGAACCATCGCGGAGTTAGAGCCATGACGTCCACGCCCCGTCACGTCCCGGTCGCCATCGTCGGCGGTGGCCAAGCCGGCCTCTCGGTCAGCTATCACCTGCAGCAGCGCGGGATCGATCATCTCGTCTTCGAGAAGCAGACGGCCGCGCACACGTGGTCGAGCCAGCGCTGGGACACGTTCTGCCTGGTCACGCCGAACTGGCAATGCGACCTGCCGGACCATCCCTATGATGGGCCGGATCCGGACGGGTTCATGAGGAAGGACGAGATCGTCGCGTACCTCGAGGGCTTCGTCGCCAAGGTGAACCCGCCGATCCGCGAGGGCGTCGCGGTCACACGCGTCGCACGCGCCGAAGACGGGATCTTCTCGGTCCACACGTCGGACGGCGATTACACGGCGAACGAGATCGTCGTCGCCTCGGGCGGCTATCACACGCCGATCATCCCGCGCATGGCCGAGAAGCTGCCGCCGACGGTGACGCAGATTCACTCGAACCAATACCGGAATCCGGCCCAGCTGCCCGAGGGCGAGGTCCTCGTGGTCGGCTCCGGGCAGTCCGGCGCGCAGATCGCCGAGGATCTGCACCTGGCGGGCCGTAAGGTTCATTGCGCGGTGGGCGATGCACCGCGCTGCGCCCGGTTCTACCGCGGTCGCGACGTCGTCACGTGGCTCGCCGATATGGGCTATTACGAGATGACCGTCGACAACCATCCGCTGCGCGACGGCGTTCGCGACAACACCAATCACTACGTGACCGGTCGCGACGGTGGCCGGGATATCGACCTGCGCCGCTTCGCCAAGGAGGGCATGAAGCTCTACGGCGTGCTGGACGATTATGACGACGGGACGCTGCGATTCCGCGACAACCTCAAGCGTTCACTCGAGGCGGCCGACCGGACATACAACGGCATCAACGCGGCCATCGACAAGTACATCGCCGAGAACAACGTCGACGCTCCGGTACAGGAGCATTACACCCCCGTTTGGGAACCGGACGAGCCCGTCACCGGCCTCGCCCTGGCGGGCTCGGGCATCACCGCGATCGTCTGGTGCATCGGCTTCACGCCGGACTTCCGGTGGCTCGACGCGTCCGTTTTCAACGGTGCGGGGAGCCCCAAACACAAGCGTGGCGTGACGAAGGAGGACGGCGTCTACTTCATCGGACTGCCCTGGCTGAACACCTGGGGCTCCGGCCGCTTCGGCGCGGTCGGCCGCGATGCTGAATTCGTCGCGCAGGCCATCCAGAAACGCCTCGGCGCTGAGCGCTTCGCCCTGAAGTTCGCCGTGTAGGCCGGGCGCCCCCGGGGCGGCGCCTCCATCGCTTCCTCTCCGATGCGGGGGAATGAAGCCCTGAAACCTGCTGCCGCGCCGCCTTCCAGAGGCGTGCGGGCGATGGCCGCTGCGTCTGCCCATCAGGCTCGATGCATCCCCCATCGAATGCTGCCCGCTGCAGAATGGGTATGGCGCATCTCCCGACGAATGGTCGGTCGGAGAATCGGCGCTGCAAGAGGCTGACGAGACGCCGCCATCGGGTGTCGATCGCTCAGGCCTTCATCAGCGTAACTCCCGGGTTCCGATGGGCCGCTCCCGTTCGCATCGCCGGAAGACCGGAGCCATACGTTTCCGTACCGGCATTTTGCCAGCCCGGTTGCCGACAAGCGTGCTCTCATTGCAACACGAATAAGTCTCCTTGTATCGACCGCTATTTTTACAGTCGACTCTAAGTCAAACAATGGCACACTCACAGTCGATATGGAAATACGTACAAATTGATCGCGTTTCCATACAAACAAGACCCTCCGGTCCAACAACACAACCTGTCGAAAGCTGCGCCGGGGTTTTTTCGGCGAACGGGAACGCTCGGCCCGCGCCCGGCGAAAAGGGGATTGAGGATGCTGAACAGGATCACGGCAACGCTCGCGGGCGCTGCGGCCGTCGCACTGAGCGCCACGGCCGCCTTCGCCCAAGCAACAACGATTCCGGGCGAGCAGGTCGGCCTCGCCGCCGGCGCGCCGTTGCCCGAGGGCCTCTACGCGGTGGACACCTTCATCTACCGTCGCACCGATCAGCCGTTCTCGCCCGACACCGCGATCAACGTCCCGTTCCTGCTCTGGTCGACCCCGCTGACTCCGCTCGGTGGCCGCATCGAAGCCCTCATCGCGCAGCCCACCGTGTTCGCCTTCACCCGCAACGGCGCCGGCCAGCGCAACAAGGACATCTCGATCAACGTCGGTACCCTGCTCGCCGGCATCTGGGCGTTCGACCTCGGCAACAATTTCGGCGTCAGTTTCCTGGGTGGCGTTCACCTGAACGACCTCGATGCCGGCCGCGGTTCACTTGGGACCGGCTTGTCCGGTACGCCGGTTCTGCCGCAACTCTCGTCGAACACCTACCGGTTCGGCGTCGCCGGCAGCTATACCGGCGACGGCTGGAATATCACCGCCAACCTGACCGGCAACGTCTACGACACCCCCGGCCGCTTCGGCGGTCCGGTCGGCGCCGCGATCGGCCCGATCCGCCTCTCGGATGCCATCCTGCTCGATCTGACCGCCACGAAGAAGTTCGGGAACTTCGAGATCGGCCCGATCGCCTACGGCGTCTACAATTTCGACACGAGCCAGTTCAGTGCGGCGAGCGGCAATCGCGGCCGCTTCGCGGTCGGTGGCCTCGTCGGCTACGACTTTAAGGCCTTCACCGTACAGGCCTACGTGGCCCGCGACGTGGTCACCGGCGCCCAATACACGAACGCCCTCGGACGGACGCGCGACAACTACTCGACCGATGGCTTTCTCCGGTTCATCGTCCCGCTCTACACGCCTCCGGCGCCGGCTGCGGTGGTATCGCCGCTGGTCCGCAAGGGCTGACGCCCTGTAATCCTTCACCGCGGTCCGGACGGGGCCGCAGTGCGCGCAGTATCGAAGTGGACATCCTTCCCAGGTTCCACGCTTCGATAGGGGCCGAGCGGCCCGGTCTCAACAGCTAAACCCGCTCGGCCCCGCCCATTCATGCTGAGTTGCGCGCCCGCGGAAAATCCTGGGCCAAAGGTCCCCGGAAGCAGCGCAGCGGTCGCGAACAGAGTACGGTTCAAGCTTCGGCAGGTCATCATGGTCGGCGTCTCCGATCCGGGACGGTCGGTGCAGGACGTGCCGTCCATGGTCGTCGTCGACGCGGCGCCGATACATCGGATGCTCGCCGGCGCTCGCCCTAGAGCGTGACCCGGCGACCATGGTCTGCCTATCGGCAGGCAGATCGCGCGCCGCGCCCGACGGTAAATGCAACGCTCCGCCGGGCGGGTGGGCGGCTCAGTCGTGGTGCCCGCATCCGCAACCCGGTGCATGCGTGCCGCCGGGCCAGCGGGACGCCCGGATCACGCTGCAGAAGTTCCCCTTCACGAAGCCCGGCTCCTTGTCGGCGATGACATCGGCCTTGACGTTGCCTAAGGTCGTGTCCGGCTTGTGCTTGATGCCGTCGTAGAAGGCTTGGATGATGTCCTCCTTGAAGTCGGGCGTGCGGGGGAAGGCCGAGACGACCGCCTCCCGCTCGGCGTCCGAATACTCGCCGTGGGTCAGGCCGAGGACATCCATCTCGACGCCTGCCGTCACCAGCGCGACCACCGGGTGCATGTGGACCGGGATGCCAGGTGTGGTGTGGAGCGCGATTGCCGTCCAGACGGTGTAGACGTCCGTCTCCGGCACGCCGTGCGATTCAAGGAAATCGCGGGCGGCGTTGGCGCCGTCCACCTCGAAGCGCTCCTCGGCACTGCTGTGGTCCGGCATCAGCCCGAGGTCGTGGAACATGGCGCCCGCATAGAGCAGCTCACGGTCGAACGTCAGCCCGCGATGGACGCCGGCCAGCGCCCCGAACTGATAGACTCGGCTCGAATGGTTGAAGAGCAACTCGGTCTCGGTGTCGCGGACGAACGCGGTGATCGCCCGGGCGATCGTGCTGTCGGGGATGGCGGCCTCGGAATGGATGCTCACGGCGGATCTCCTTTGCGTCGGTCGTCCCAATGAGCTACGGGGCTTCCCGTGTGGCATCAATCGTCTTGTTGCGACGATTTCTGCCATCGTACGCACATCGTCAGCCATGGAGCCTGCATGGCCCCCCGATCCGTCGCCGTCCTGGCGCTTCCCGGTGTTCAGCTCCTCGACGTGGCCGGCCCCCTCGACGTCTTCGCCGAGGCGAACGCGCAGAGCGGCCGGGATGTCTACGACCTGGCCATCATCGGGACGGAGCCTGGCCACATCATCTCGTCGTCCGGTCGCGGCCTGGTCGCGGATCTGGTTGCACCCGGTGCCGAGCTGACGCGCCTCGACACCCTCCTGGTGGCGGGCGCACCCCGGATACAGGAACTCCTGATCCGGGCCGATCTCCTGGACTGGCTCCGGCGGGCCGCGGGGCGCTGCCGGCGCTACGGCTCGGTCTGCAGCGGGGCGTTCCTCCTGGGGCACGCGGGCCTGCTAGACGGCCGCCGGGTGACGACGCACTGGGCCGTGGCGGAGGTGCTGGCGGAGCGGTTTCCTGAAGCGACTGTTGAGCCGGACGCGATCTGCCTGTTCGACGGGCCGCTGCGAACCGCGGCCGGGGTCACGGCCGGGCTCGATCTCGCCCTCGCGCTCGTCGAGGAGGACCTCGGCGCGGAGATCGCACGCCGGGTCGCGGCCCAACTCGTCATGTTCTTCAAGCGCGGCGGCGGTCAGATGCAATTCAGCCGTCGTGGCGTCAGCGCCCCAACCGGCCGCTCGGCCCTGCAGGAGGTGCAGCGTTGGGTCGCGACGCGCCCTGCCGAGGATCACGGCGTCGACCGCCTCGCCGAGCGGGCGGGGATGAGCCCTCGCCACTTCGCGCGCCTGTTCCGGGCCGAGGCCGGTCTCACGCCCGCTGCCTACGTCGAGAATGTCCGGATCGAGGCCGTCCGCCGGCTCCTTGAGACCGAGGATGCCCCCCTGAAGCAGGTTGCGGGTGCCTGCGGGTTCCGCGACGCCGACACGCTCCGGCGGGCGTTCGTGCGCCGAGTCGGCACGACGCCGGCGGAATACCGGCGCAGACACGCACCCGCCTGACGGCGGACTGATCGTCGCGCGGGCTGCAGTGCATCCGCTTCCTGGCTGTGATTGCCCGACAGAAGACCAGCCGCTTTCGGCCATGAACGGCGGCACAGGCACCGGGATTTGCCCACGTGAGGCACAGCCAGACGGGGGATTGCCGTCGATCGGGATCAGGGGCCCGGCAGAGCTATGGGCGGAGCCGATCCTCCCGGTTCGGGGGAGGCATACGGAGCGGCCGGTCTGCTAGGCCGCTGCACGACCGGCCATGTAGCTGCGCCAGCCGCCGAACTGCGTGATGTCGGCCGCACCCGTGACGCCGGCCGCCTCGACCAGGAATCCCTTCGGCGCCGTCCCGTCTGCGAGCCGCACAGTGCCGATACCGAGCGGTGCCGGGATGCCGGCCACGAAGGTCGCGAAGGCGACGGGCGGCAGCGCCCAGACCTCCGTCTCGATCGCACCCCCTTCGCCGGCGCCCACCCGAAGCAGGCCCGGGCGCTGCGGCGGCCCGCCCGGTAGGACGTAGAAGCGATAGTCCGGTTCGGTCGTGACCGTGCGCAGGTACCGAGCGCCGCGCTCGGCCAGTTCCCGGTTCAGGGGTAGACCCGACAAATGGGCGCCAACGACCGCCAACTCGATTTCCCCCGGACCGGCCTGGACCGAGCCGAGTTCGACCTCGGGCACGGGCATCGTGCCCGCGCCGATCCGGCCGGCGGACGCGGCGTGCAGGCGGGCGCCCAGCGCCACGAGCAGCCCGTCAGACCCGCGGGGTGCGAGAAGCGTGATCCCGGCCGGAAAGCCGTCGGCGCGGAGCCGCCCCGGGACCGCCAGAGCGCACCAGTCGAGCAGATTGACGAAATTCGTATAGGTCCCGAGTTCGCTGTTCGGCCCGATGGGATCGTCAACCAGCGCCGCGCAGGTTTGCGGGCGCGGGTAGGTCGGGACCGCCAACACGTCGACGCGGTCCCAGACCGCGTCCGCTGACCGGCGCAGCTCCGCCAGGCTGTAGAGCCCGGCGAACGCGTCTGCGGCGCTGTAGCGATGTGCAGCGCCGATCACCGCCCGCGTTGTCGGATGCAGGATCCCGGGGCGCGTCTCCATCACCGGGCGGATCGCCGCGTAGCGCTCGGCGACCCACGGCCCGTCGTAGAGCAGCGCCGCGACGGCGAACATCGGCGCGAAATCGATGGGGACCCCCTTGCCGGCGAGCACTTCGAGATCGGCGACCGTCGCCGCGAAGGCCGTTCGCGAAAGTCCGTCGCCACCGAACCGAAGACCCGCTGCATCCGGCACACCCAGGCGCAGGCCGGGGGGAAGTCCGGACGGCGCCGCGGCTACGGGTAGCGCCCGCGACCAGGGATCGGCGCTGTCGGGACCCAGCATCACGCGGAAGGCAGCGTCGGCATCGGCGACGGTGCCGGCGAAGACCGACAGCGTATCGAGGGTCCGGCAGGCGGGCAGCATGCCGCGACTCGAGACCGACCCGAGGGACGGCTTCAGACCCACGATGTTGTTGAGCGCCGCCGGCACCCGCCCCGAGCCCGCCGTGTCGGTCCCGAGGGCGAAGGACACGATCCCGTGGGCCACCGCGACGGCCGAGCCGCTGCTGGAGCCTCCGGGCACATAGGCCGGATCGATGGCATTGCGCGGAGCCGGATAGGGCGTGCGCAGGCCGACGAGCCCGGTGGCGAACTGGTCGAGGTTGGTCTTGCCGATGAGGATCGCCCCGGCTGCGAGGAGACGTGCCACCGCGTAGGCGGTCTCGGCAGGGGCGTAGGCGAAGTCCGGACAGGCGGCGGTGGTCGGCAGACCGGCCACGTCGATGTTGTCCTTGACCGCGAAGGGGACACCCCAGAGGGGCATCGATACGGGATCGAACGGCGGGAGCGCCGCCGCCTGCGCCTGCACCTCGGTTTCCGGCACCAGCGCGAGGAAGATGCCGGGATCATCGACCGCGGCGAGCCGCCGGTAGCATTCGGCCACGACGTCGAGCCGATCGAGGCCCGCGGCATAGGCGGCATGCAGGAGCGGAATCGTCGGGAATGGGGGCACGACTGCTCCTCGTCTCAGACCGGCGCGAAGGTTCAGGACTCGTCGCCGGTGGCGCGATACCAGTCGAGGATCTCGCCACCCTGCATGAAGACCACATCGCTGCGCGCCGCGAGAGCATCGAGCAGACGTTCGAGCAGGCCGATGCGGTGCGGGACGCCGGTGATGTAGGGGTGGATCGCAAAGCCCATCACCTTGGCGCCACCGAGTGGGCCGGGGCCCGCCGCCTCCGTGGCGAGGCGGTCGAGGTTGATGAGGGCCCGGTCCACGAACTCGTCGGCGCGGTGGTGCTGGATGGCGAGCAGCGGGATGTCATTCAGTTCGACCGAGTAGGGCAGCGCCACGAGGGGACCGGTGCGCGTCGCCACCCGGCACGGGCGGTCGTCGACCACGAAGTCGCCGACATAGTCGAGGCCCGCGGCGTGGAGGTGATCGGGCGTGTCGAGGGTCTCGGTGAGGCCCGGCCCGAGCCAGCCCCGCGGCGGACGCCCGGTCACGTCCGCGATGGCCGCAAGCGTGCGGGCGATCATCCCCGGCTGGTCCTCGACCCGGTGCGTCGGGACTTGGTGGAAGCCGTGGGCCATGAACTCCCAGCCGGCCTCGTGGGCCGCCTGAGCGATCCGCGGATACGCGGTGCAGACCGAGCCGTTGATCGACAGGGTCGGGCGGATACCGCGGCTGGTGAAGGCGTCGAGGAAGCGCCAGAAGCCGACCCGCATGCCGTACTCGTGCCACGCCCAATTCGGCAGATCGGGCAGCAGGCTCGCTGCGGTGGGGGGCACCAGGATCTGGCGCGGCATGGGATTGTCGATCAGCCAGTGCTCGACATTGACCACGGGCCAGACGGCGACGTGCTTCCCGCCGGGCAACGTCAGGCGCGGCCGGTCGATGGTGGCGCGGTAGGCGAGGCGGTTCTCGGGCCGGCGGGGATCGTCGGGGCCCGTAGCCATCAGGCGGCAGCCTTCGGGGCGTGATGACTGTGGAGCTGCGCGGCCAGCATGCGGCGCAGATCGTTGAAGGCCGGGCTCGACACGTCGCGCCGCCGCGGCAGGCCGACATCGTACACCGCCTCGATCCGGCCGGGGCTGGGCGACATCATCACGATGCGGTCGGCCAGGAAGATCGCCTCCTCGATGGCGTGGGTGACGAACAGGACCGTCAGCCCCGTGCGCGACCAGAGGTCGAGCAACTCGTCCTGCAGCCGCTCCCGGGTCATGGCGTCCAGCGCGCCGAACGGCTCGTCCATCAGCACCACCTCGGCCTCGTTGGCGAGCACCCGGGCGATGGCGACGCGCTGCTTCATCCCGCCCGAGAGCTGGTGCGGGTAGGCGTCCGCGAAGGCCTGTAGGCCGACGAGCGTGCTGTAGCGTTCGGCGATGTCGCGCACCTCTGCGGCGGGCCGGCCGCGGGCCTTTGGGCCAAAACCGATGTTGTCGCGCACGGTGAGCCAGGGGAACAGGCCGTAATCCTGGAAGACCATGCCGCGGCTCGGCCCGGGACCGGCGATGGGCTGCCCCCACATCACGGCTTCGCCCGAACTCGGCGTCTCGAAGCCGGCGGCCATGCGCAACAGCGTCGACTTCCCGCAGCCCGACGCGCCGAGCAGGCAGACGAACTCCCCGCGGGAGACGGTGAGATCGGCCTCGCGCAGGGCCTCGATCCTGCGGCCGCCGACCGCGTAGGTCTTCGAGACCGCGCGCATGTCGAGGATCGGAATCGTCGGATCAGCCATCGGAGTCATCCATGGGTCGGGCTCCAGGCGAGCAGCCGCCGGCCCAGGAGCATGACCAGCCAATCGGACACGAAGCCCGCCACGCCGATCACCGCCATGCCGCAAATCACGATCTCGGTGCGCGAGAGCTGGCGCGCCTCCATGATGATCGCCCCGAGACCGGTCTGGACGCCGGTCATCTCGCCGACCACGATCACCACCCAGGCGAAGCCGAGGCCGAGCCGGAGGCCCGTGAAGATCGACGGCAGGGACGCCGGCAGCACCACCCGGAGGAACTGGGCCGGCCCGGTGCAGCCCAGCATCGCCGCCGCCTCGAACAGGCGTGGCTCCACCGCGCGGACTCCGAACACGGTGTTGACCAGGATCGGGTAGAACGCCCCGAGGAACACCAGGAAGAAGGCCGAGCGCGGCCCGAGCCCGAACAGGATCATCGCCAGCGGCAGCCACGCCGTGACCGGGACCGGCCGCAGGACCTGCAGGACCGGATCGAGGAGTGCCCGGATCAGCGGGATGCGGCCGATCAGCAGGCCGAGCGGCAGGGCTGCTGCGGCCGCGAGGGCGAAGCCGCCGTAAACGCGCCCCAGCGAGGCCGCGAGATGGGTCCAGAGGGTGCCGCTGAAGGCATCGTCGTTGATGCCGCCGACCGCGAGATCCCGCATCTCCGCCCAGACATCGGCGGGGGGCGGGATCAGGCTGTAGGGCCGGCCGGCGGTGGTGAGCTGCCAGACCGTGAGAAGCACGGCCGGCACGATGCAGGCCAGCACCAGCCGGCTCAGGCGCGCGAGCGCGACGCCGGTCCGGTCGGTCCGGGGCGCCGGCGGCACGGTCGCCGATACCGGCAGCCCGCCGACTTCGATTCCGGTGCTCACGCCCGCCCCATGGCATCGACGAACCGTGTGTCGATGAAGCCGGGCTCGGGCAGGCGCTTGATCTGCTTGAGCGCGAGCATGTGCTGCGCGTAGGCACCGGCCTGCCGGACCTCGTCCGGCCCAAGGCGCCAGGTCAGCTCGACGTTCGGCGCCGAGAGTTGCAGAGCCTCGCGCTTCTGGCCTAGCTTTGCCACCGCCATGGCGATCATCGCGTCGCGGTCGCCGGCCGCGAAATCCGTGGCCTTGCGGTGGATCTCCAGCATGGTCCGGACGAGATCGGGTCGCTCGGTCAGCGTGTCGCGGTGGGCGCCGAACACCATGTTCAGGGCACCCATCTCGGTGCCGTAGGGATACTCGACGAGCTGGCCGATGCCGGAGGCGAGACTGACGCCGGGTCCGGGCTCGGCGCCGACATAGGCATCGACATCGCCGCGCGCGAGCGCGATGTGCATCTCCGAAAAGGAGATCCGCACAGGCGTGATGTCCTTCACGGACAGGCCCTCCATGCGCATCCGCTCGAGGACGAACACCTCCTGGGTGCTGCCGGGCCAGATCGCGACCCGCTTGCCGCGCAGGTCCTTGATCGCGTGGATGTCGGAATCCTTCCTGGCGATCACCGCCATCCCGCGATTGCAGGTCGAGGCGATCACCACGATCGGTTCGCCCGCGGCGGCCCCGAGGGTGGCAGCGGCGATGCCGAAGGTGCCGAAATCCACCGACTTGGTGACGACGGCGTTCTTGCACTCGGTCGGGCTCTCGAAGGGAACCACCTCAACCGTTACGCCAGCCGGGGTGAAGCGGTCGTAGAAGCTCGGCGCGATCGAGTGGATCAGCTTGAGCGACCCCATCCGGATCGTGACGGGCGCGCCCTGGGCGCGGGCGCCGCACAGGGGTCCGAGGGCGAGGCCGGCCCCGAGACCGGCCAGGAGGGTGCGTCGGCGGATCATCGAACGGCTCCTGCAGGGTCCTGATCGCACCGATGCTAGGCGCGCGCCCTGTTGCAAGGAAGTGCTATTCCCTGAGCGTGCCGTTGCATTCTGGGCAACGGCACCGGAGGATACCGGTGTGAAGCGTCTGCGCACCCTCACATACGTCGCGGAAGTCGCCCGCGCCGGGTCGATTCGGCGCGCGGCGGAGCGGCTGAACCTGACGCCGTCGGCCCTGACCCGGCAGATCCAAGAGCTCGAATACGAGCTGGGCACGCCGATCTTCGAGCGCCTCCCGCAGGGGATGCGCCTCAACGCGGCCGGCGAGCTCTTCGCCCGTCACATCCGTGACCAGGCGGCGGATCTCGACCGGGTGCGATCGCAGATCGCCGACCTGTCGGGGGTGCGCCGGGGACATGTGGGTCTGGCTTGCAGTCAAGCCTTCGTCACGCAGGTGGTGCCGGAGGAGGTTGAGGCCTATCGCGCCAAGTTTCCCCAGGTCGGCTTCACCGTCCAGGTCCGCGACCACGCGCAGGCGGTGACCGCCCTGGCGGCATTCGAAGCGGATCTCGCCCTGATCCTGCAGCCGCCGCCCTCGGCGGAGCTGCATCTCCTCTTCTCCGGTCACCAGATCCTGTGCGCGCTGATGCGCAAGGGACATGCGCTGGCGCGGGAGACCGGACCCGTACGGCTGCGCGAGTGCCTGGCCCATGCCCTGGCGTTACCCGACCATTCGCTCGCCATCCGCCACCACATCGAGCATGCGCTCGCGCGGCGCGGGGTCGAGCTTCGCCCGGTCGTCGAATCGGGTTCGCTGGAGTTCCTGCGCAATCTCACTGCGCGGGAGGACGTGATCAGCTTGCAGATCCCCAGTGGAATCCCCCAGGATGCGCGCCTGCACAGCCGTCCAATCGACGTCCGTGATCTGACGCCGATGACACTGGTCCTCGCGCAGCTGCGCGGGCGGTCACTCTCCGTGGCTGCGGCGAAGTTTGCCGATCAGCTTGTTGCTCGGCTGAACCGGGACGCCGCCTGACGAGTCGTACCGCCCGAGGGTGCCAACGGTGGTCGATCTCGGGCCTCTCGGCTTCGAAGGACCAGAGGCCACGACGATGGGGGTCTACAGAGAGATCCGTCCATGAGCGTGGTCACATCGAGCGGACGGAAAGCCGAACAGCAGCCTCGCGCCCAAATCGGCCTTCCGCGCCGCCCTCTGCGCTCTCGAAGCGGACCCCGGGTCGGGGAGGGGTCACCGCCTGTGAACACATCAGGTTCGACAGGGTCTACGCTCGCCGTTTGACCCCATGACGAGCCAGGAACTTGGCCACGGCTTCGTGGACCCCGACCGCATCGCCGGGGGTGTCCCTCGCCCTCCCGTGGCGCTGCCCGGCATCACGCTCGCCACCGCGATGATGTGGGCGTCGTACACAGTGCCGTGGGCGATCCCGGCCGACGATCTCGACCGCAGCGCCGCGCCGGGTGGCGTCGCCTTCATAGGTGTCGTGGGCGTGCCCGGCGGCGCCTTCAACCCTATCATCCTCGGCGTGAAGATCGCGACGGGCAGCATGGTGACCGGCATGTCGGTGATGGGCAGGCTGCTGGCGGTGGGGGCATTGGTGATGCCGGCCAACCAACTGCCCCGCCCTGCTTGACCGCGGAGCCGCGTGACCGACGGCCGACACGTCCCTCAGGGGGACGCCCTTCGTTTCAGGGCCCCATCACCGAGCGGGAAGAGGCGACGGAGAAGACGATGCGTTTCTTCGACGGACACAACGACAGGCTCGGTACGTCCCACGTCACCGCCTTTCCTCGACCCATACGCGTTCCGCGGCGAGCCGCTGCGCCTTTAAGGTGCCCTTAAGCTGAGGGGCGCGGAGACCCTGTGCCGGCCCTTTGGGCTCCGGCTCAGCGGAACCTTCGATCCGATGCCTCAACACACGTTATCGTCTCCGAGCCGCCGCGGCCTCCTGTCGGCCGCCGCCTTCGGCGGGATCGGCCTGCTCGCCGGCAGAGCTCGCGCCGACACCTTCGATTTCCATGTCCCGGGCGGCCCGAGCACCCGGCCCATGACCACGACCTATCCCGAAAAGGGGCGCATGATCGTCCAGCGCACCCGACCGCCTTGGCTGGAGACGCCGTTCGACGTCTTCGACACCGGTGTGTTCACCCCGAACGATCGGCACTTCGTCAGCTGGCACTGGGCCACCTTCCCGACCCGCGTCGACACCGACAGCTTCGCCCTGAAGGTCCACGGCCTCGTCGAGCGGCCGCAGGCGCTGTCGCTGCGTGAGTTGATCCACGATCTGCCGCGCTTCGAGATCGCGGCGGTCAGCCAGTGCGCCGGCAATTCGCGTCTCTACGCGCAGCCCCGGGTCGCCGGCGCCCAATGGGCGAACGGCTCGATGAGCAACGCTCTCTATGCCGGTGTGCGCCTCAAGGATGTCCTTGATCGCGCCGGCGTGAAGGGCGGCGCCACCCATGTGCAGTTCGGCGGCCTCGATGAGCCGCTGCTGCCTGACGCACCGAAATTCGTGAAGGCCCTGGACATCGATCACGCCCGCGACGGCGAGGTCATGCTGGCCTTCGCGATGAACGGCCAACAACTGCCGATGCTGAACGGTTTCCCGCTCAAGCTCATCGTCCCCGGCTGGTCGGCCGTCTACTGGATCAAGATGCTCGACGACATCGCGGTGACAGACCACCCCGATCCCAGCGTCTGGACCACGCGGAGCTACCGGGTGCCGGACACGGCCAATTACACAGTCGAGCCCGGACAGAAGGGCTTCGGCATGGTCCCGATCACCCGAAACCTGCCCCGCTCGTTCGTGACCAATCTCAAGCCGGGCGACAGCGTCCCGGTCGGGGCCCCGCAACCGGTGCGCGGCATCGCCTTCGGGGGCGACCGCGGGGTCGCCGCGGTGGACCTGTCGCTCGATGGCGGCCGGACCTGGCAGCCCACGACCCTTGGCAAGGATGAGGGCACCTACGGCTTCCGGCAATGGCAGGCCACGATCAGCCTCCCGGCGCGTGGGGCGCACACCGTGATGGCCCGCTGCACCAACACCGACCGGGTGATGCAGCCGATGCGGCGCGTCTGGAACCCGGGGGGCTACATGTCCAACCAGGTCGAGACCCTTGACCTCGTGGCGGCCTGAGGGATGAGCGCGACCATGTCCCGATCCCTCATGTCCCGATCCCTCCGCACCGCCCTGCTGGCCGGCCTTCTTGCCGGTTCCGCGCCGGCCCGCGCCGCCGCGCCGCTGGAGCTTCGCCCGACGCCCGAGATCGACTTGCCCTTCGGCGACGATGTCGGTTTCCCCGCCGGGCCGGGCTCCGACGTCATCGCGTCGAACTGCACGGCTTGCCACTCCGCCGACCACACCCTGAACCAGCCGGCCCTCTCCCGGGAGGAGTGGCACGCGGTCGTCGACAAGATGATCACCGCCTATAAGGCGCCGATCACGCCGGAGGATGCGCAAGTGATCGTCGACTACCTCGCCCGGGTCAAAGGCGAGCCGTAGCGGGCGGCGCACGCCTGGCGAGCCCGGGGCCGAAGATCGCGCTCGCCTTGAGGCCGGGGCCACCGCCCCGTCCGTCGAGGTGCAGGCGGGCGCCGGATTGCTCCAGCGCCATGGTGACAATCGAGAGGCCGAGGCCGCTGCCGAGCTTCGCCCGCCGGCTGCCGCGCACGAAGCGCCGGATCACCAGGGCCCGCTCCGCCTCGGCGATGCCGGGCCCCTCGTCGGTGATCGACAGGGTGGCGCCTCCACCCGCACCGAGCGCGGCGTCCCAGGTGATCGCCCCCTCCGGCGGGGTCATCAACAGGGCGTTCTCCATCAGGTTGCGCATGGCCAGGTCGAACAGGTCCTCGTCCATGTGGATCTCGAGCCCGGTGAGGGCGGGCGCGAGGGCGACGCGCTCCGGCGTCGGCACGCCGCCCATCCCGGCGATCAGGTCGCGCAGGCGCTCCTCCACGGGGATCCAGGCGATGGCTGTCGGGCGCCCGCCGCTGTCGAGGCGCGAGACCGTCAGGAGTTGCTCGACGAGGCGTGCCGATTGATCGACCGCGCGCAGGGTCTGGGCGAGGGCGGCGTCCCGCATGGCGGCCCCGGGTGCCTGCATGGCCACCTGCACCTGCGTCTTGAGGCCGGCCAGCGGCGTCCGCAACTCGTGCGCCGCATAGGCCAGGAAGGTGCGTTCGTGTTCGCGCGCCGCCGCGACCTTACCGAACAGCCGGTTCAGCGCATCGACCAGCGGTCGGATCTCCGACGGCATCCGACCGGTCTCGACCCGCTCCAGGTTGTCGGCATCCCGGGCGGCGAGGTCGCGGGCCGCGCGGTTCAGCGGCCGCAGGCCCCGGCCGACGCTGAGCCAGATCAGCGGCGCCAGGATCGGCAGGACGCAACCGGCGGTGAACAGCAGGCTCTCGACGAGGCCGTGCTCCAGTTGCCGCCGCTGCCCGAGATTGTCGCCCACGAGGATGCGGAAGCCCTTGGCCGGGTCGGACAGGGCGTAGACACGCCAAGCTTGACCCTCGACCACGCGGTTCGAGAACCCTTCGTGCTGGTCCGACAAGACCGGATCCGGCGACCCGTCCGAGGCGCCGATCAGGCGCCCGTCCAGAGACCAGATCTGGCAGCTGAGGTGACGGTCGTAGCTCACCACCCGCGCGAGCGCGTCGCCCTCTCCGCCCGCCTGCCGCGCGGCCCCCGCCCGGGCCGGCGTGAACAAGCTGTCGACCATGCGGGCCGCCTCCATGAGGCGGCGGTCGAGGATGCTCTCGAACTGGGCGCGGCTGTCGACGTAGGTCCAGGCGATGGCGGCAAGCCAGACCAGCCCGGTTGCCGTGACCAGGGTGGCGAACAGGCGCATGCGCAGGGAGTTCACGCGCGGTCCTCCCGGATCCGGTAGCCGAGGCCGCGCACGGTCTCGACCGCGTCTCGACCGATCTTGGCGCGCAGATTGTGGACATGGACTTCGAGCGCGTTGCTGCCGATCTCCTCGTTCCAGCCGTAGAGGCGCGCTTCCAGCTGGCTTCGGGACAACACACGGCCGGGCCGCTCGATCAGCGCCTCCAGCAGCGCGAACTCGCGGCGCGAAAGGTTGAGCGCGACGCCCGCCCGCGCGACCAACCGGCTGCTCAGCTCGATCGTGAGGTCGCGCCACACGAAGGTTGCAGAGGCGCGTCCGGCCGCCCGCCGGATCATCACACGAAGCCGGGCTGCGAGTTCGCCTAGGTCGAACGGCTTGCCCATATAATCGTCCGCGCCACGGTCGAGCCCGGCGATCCGGTCGGCAACGGCGTCGATCGCGGTGAGGACCATGACCGGTGTAGCGTCGTCCCGCGCGCGAATGTGGCTGAGCACGTCCAGCCCGGAGCCGTCGGGAAGCATCAGATCCAAGATCGCCGCACTGTACTGCGTCGCATCAAAGATCGATACCGCATCCCCGCATGTGGCGACGCAATCCGCGATCATTCCGTGCAAAGACAATCCTGAGACCAGGCCATCCGAAAGCACGGGGTCGTCTTCGAGAACGAGGATGCGCACAGAACCTTCGCTTCAGGGTTGTGGCATGCGCTGCGATCGCATCGAAGTACCACGCTGGGGGTGGCTTGGGGCAACTTTATGGGTTCGGGCTGCGGTCGCGTCCCCGACGGCGCGCTGAACGGCACGCCTTGGCGGCTCCCTCGCGATAAAAGAGCGGCTTCAGATCGGCTACATCCCGGATCGCCCTCTAGCCGGACGAGCAACGAGACGGATGTCCGCATCCACGGAGTCTACCTGACCGGCTTCCAAGGCCGGGATGGGTCGCAACCTTTCCGTGCGCTTAGGCTGAACTCAACGCAGGCGCATCGGTTCGGCTGGCTGAGCGTCATGAGCTACGGCTTTTGCCCCGGCGGCATAATCATTGCGGTGTCCGGGTCGGACACGTCACCCTCTTGTTGCTGGTCGAGCGTCAGCTTGGACGCCAGGTCTGGCACCTGTCCGTTCGCCAGCTGCTGTGCTGCCACGACCTGCTTGTCGCGCGCCTGCTCCGCCGTGAGCTCGCCGCGAACCACCGCGCGGGCTAAGTTCAAGCTCAGGACGTTCTCGGCCTCACTGGCGCCGTAGGCCGTGAGCGTACCCCGCGTGCGGTCCGGGATCACACTGCCGTTGAACGTCGCAATGGCGCTGAAGAGATTGAGCGAAACCTTGTAGGGCAGGCTTTGCTCCAGCACGTCGCTGTGTTTGGCCGGGAAGTCGTGCTCGGCTCCGACCTTGTGCACCACGGTTCGGATCCATGGTCCGTTCCGGTGCCAGATCATCATGGTAGCGGTTTGCTCCTGCGGTGCGCCGTACTTTTCGGTCACGGCCTCCGCGGCTTTCCGCGAAGGCGCGGGCCAGTCCTGCGCAACGCCCTCGGCGGCCCCTGCGTGACCGGCAGACAACGCGAGCACGAATGCGAGGGCGCAAAGGCGGATCTGCGAGGACATGCGCATCCCTGACGGTGCTGGTGGCCGCTCGGCCCGGTGCAGCGATTGTCGGCCGCTGTCACGCCGTCGCGTTGCTCCGGATCTACGCCGGGTATAGGCCGAGCACATAAGAATGGTTCCACGGAGACACCCGATGGCGCAGCAGATGTCGCTGGACGTGAACGGGCGCGCGGCGCAGGTGAGCGTGGACGACCCCGATACGCCGCTCCTCTATGTGTTGCGCGATGATCTCGGCCTGCATGGTCCACGCTTCGGCTGCGGCCTGGGCCAATGTGGCGCCTGCACGGTGCACATCGACGGTCAGGCGGTACGCTCCTGCATCACCCCGGTCTCGAGCCTGAAGGCCGGCGCCAAGGTCGTGACGCTGGAAGGCCTCGGAAGCCCCGAGCAGCCGCATCCGATCCAGGCCGCCTTCATCGCCGAACAGGCCGCGCAGTGCGGCTACTGCATCAACGGCATGATCATGCAGTCGGCGGCCCTCCTCAACGAGACCCCGAAGCCCGACGAGGCCGCGATCCGGCAGGCTTTGGCGCAGAACCTCTGCCGGTGCGGCACCCATCTGCGGATCGTGCGCGCCGTCCAGCGCGCCGCTGGCACGCTCTGAGGAAGGTCACCGTCATGAACGCACCCCTCCTCTCCCGCCGCGGCCTGCTCCTCCAGGGCGGCGCGCTGGTGGTCGGCTTCTCGCTGCCCGGCCGCCGGGCCGAGGCGCAGACCTTCGCGCCGGTCGCCACCACCGGCTTCTCGAAGCCCGTCGCTCCGGACCAGGTCGACAGCTTCCTGGCCCTTGGTGCCGATGGCCGCGTCACGATCTTCTCCGGCAAGGTCGATCTCGGCACCGGCGTCGAGACCGCGATGGCACAGATCGCAGCCGAGGAACTCGATCTCCCGCTCGACCGCGTGACCATCGTCCAGGGCGACACGGCGCTGACTCCGGATCAGGGGCCGACCTATGGAAGCCTCTCGATCCAGAAGGGCGGCGTCGAGATCCGGCAGGCGGCGGCGACCGCCCGCGCGCGCCTCGTGCAAATCGCGAGCGAGCGGCTCGGCGTGCCGGCCGACGCGCTGGTGAGCGAGAACGGCACCGTCCGCCCGAAAGCCGGTGGCCAGGGCCTCTCCTACGCCGACCTCGTGAAGGACGGGCGCCTCGACCTCAAGGTCGATCCGGCGGTCAAGACAAAGGACCCGGCGCGGTTCGCCCTGGTCGGCAAGCCGGTGGCGCGGATCGACATCCCCGAGAAGATGACCGGCCGCTTCACCTACATGCAGGATTACCGCGTGCCCGGCATGGTGCACGCCCGCGTGGTCCGCCCCCCGGCCATCGGCGCGGACCTGCAGAGCGTGGACGAGGCTTCGGTCGCCAACATCCCGGGCCTGATCAAGGTGGTGCGCCAGGGCAACTTCCTGGCCGTCGTCGCCCAGAAGGAATGGGCGGCCATCAAAGCGGCCGGACAGCTGAAGGCGACGTGGTCCAAGTGGGAGGGGCTGCCCGAGCAGGACAAGCTTTGGCAGCATGTCCGCGCCACGAAGGTGACCAAGGACGACGTGACGAGCAGCACGGGCGATGCCGAGGCAGCGCTCGGCCAGGCGGCCCGGAGGCTCGAAGCGAGCTACGACTTCGCCATCCATACCCACGGCTCGATCGGTCCCTCCTGCGCCATCGCGGAGCTCAAGGACGGGCTGCTGACCTGCTGGACCGCCTCGCAGATGACGCACGCCCTGCGCAAGCAGCTCGCGGCGATGATCGGCCTCGCGCCGGAGGCGGTGCGCTGCATCTATGTGGAGGGCTCAGGCTGCTACGGCCGCAACGGCCACGAGGATGCGGCCGGCGACGCAGTCCTCCTCGCCCGCGCGGTCGGCCGCCCCGTGCGGGTCCAGTGGTCGCGCGCGGACGAGCACGGCTGGGATCCGAAGGGACCGCCGACCCTGATCGACCTGAAGGCCGGGCTCGACCAGCAGGGCAACGTCACCGCCTGGTCCTCGCAGTTCCACATTCCGGAAGGGGCCGCGGGCAACGTGCCGTTGGTGGCGGCCTCGCTGGCCGACCTGCCGCACGAGACCACGATGGCGCCGGGCAACATCATCGGCAACTCGGCGCTGCCCTACGCCTTCCCGAACGTGCGCACGGTCTGCCACCGTCTGGCTTCGACGCCGCTGCGGCCGTCCTGGATCCGCACCCCCGGGCGTATGCAGAACACCTACGCCAACGAGGCCTTCCTCGACGAATGCGCGGCGGCGGCCGGCGCCGATCCGTTGGACTACCGCCTGCGTGCGCTCAAGGACCCGCGCGGCATCGAGGTGCTGAAGCGGGTCGCGGAACTCGCCAAGTGGCAGGCCCGCCCCTCGCCGGTGAAGGACGTCGCGGGCGACGTGCTGCGCGGCCGTGGCATCTCCTACGTGAAGTACGAGCTCAACCGCACCTATGTGGCCGGCGTGGCCGAGGTCGAGGTCAATCGCCACACAGGGCAGGTGCGGGTGCCGCGCTTCTTCGTGGTCCAGGATTGCGGGCAGATCATCAACCCGGACGGCGTGCGCAACCAGCTCGACGGCAACGTCATCCAGACGGTCAGCCGGGTGCTGATGGAGGAGGTCACCTTCGATCGCGGCGCCGTGACGAGCCTCGACTGGTCAAGCTACCCGATCCTGACCTTCCCGGACGTGCCCGAGGTGGTGATCGACCTGATCGACCGGCCGACCGAGAAGCCATGGGGGGCCGGTGAGCCGTCCGCCGCCATCGTGCCGGCTGCGGTTTCGAACGCGGTCTTCGATGCGACCGGCGTGCGTGTGCGGTCCGTTCCATTCACGCCGGCCAAGGTGCGGGCAGCCTTGCAGGGTGCCTGACCGGCCGACGGACGCGGCCGTTGAACCGGATCGCCGCGCCCGTCAGATTGCACAACTCACACCAGTGACGTGGCCAGCGTCGTTGGGCTTGGCGACCGTCCGGTCGAGGAAGCCCGTCCGAGGCGGCCGGGAGGTCCAGGCGAAGCAGGTCGAACGGCGGCGGCAGTCGCCCCTACCCAGCCCGACAGGGTCGACGAGGCCAAGTCCACCCCGTCACGAACGTAGATCTCGGCCCGGCGGTAGAGCGCCCGATGATCGTCGCACCTCGCCACCGCACTATGGGCCAGCAGCCTGGCTCCGGCGCGCCCACGGGCATTGACATGATGCCGGTCGGGGGCACCTGCACCATGCCTTCTCAGAGCTGGCACGCGAACGCCTCGCGCACGTGCCGGACCCTCTTGAAGCGGCTGGGCACGCAATCGAGGGTCTTCCTCACATCCTCACCGATCCGACGCAGTACCCCACGGCAGGACGGGCAGGCGCAGGGGCCGGGATAGATCACGCTCTCGCGCGACAGGTGATCGGGCAGGGGACCGCGGGCTGGCCTAGCGCGGGAGGCCGCGTCGACCTCCGACGGCTCGGTGGCGAGTTCGGGGTGCTCGACGCGTGCCTTCAGCTTCTCGGACGAGACGCCAAACTGCACACGCTTGTGACGCGCGGGTTCGCTGCGCAGCTCCTCGATCGGCGAGTTGGCGTGGACAGCTTCCCGCGCCATGCCGACGATCGTGCGCTTGAGCGTATCGACGTCACCGGAGAGTGAGCCAGGATCTAGAGCTCACGCCGTGCCGACCGGCGCGCATGCCCGTTCCGGCACCCGAGCGTCAGCCTGCGAGGCAGGGCCCGTCCGCACGCACCGGGACACGCCAGCCGATGCCTTCCAGCAGCATCGCGAGCTGCGCTGGCGTCAGCGCAGCGGCCGCCCCCGCCGTCGCCGGCCAGACGAGGCGACCCCTCTCCGGGCGCTTGGCGAACAGGCTAAGGCCCTGGCTGTCCCGCGATAGCACCTGGATCGGGTGCCCCTGCCGCCCGCGGAACACGGAAGCCGGTCCCGGGAAGGGATTACGCGCGCGGTGATCCCGCACGAGGCTGGCCAAGCCGTCGAAGCCCTTGCGCATGCTTTGAAGCCGTCGTCGTCGGATCCTCCGCCTCGGCGAGGATCGCGCGCTTCTGCCCGGGCGACCAAGTCCGCCGCGTTCCCGCGACGACGATGTGAGAACCGGTCGCCACAGGTCCAGGCACAGGGTCGATACAGCGCCATCGCCTGTATCCAGATCCAAGCCTTATCCCCGCAAGGCAGCCGTCACCGAGCGCTTACGCTCGCTCAGCCGCCGAGCAGCGCGCGGTGCTGGTCGGCGGTGAGGGCCATGAGCGGCGGGCACAGGCGCAGCCAGCCGTCCTCGCCCGTCGCCTGCGCGATGAGTGCCTTGATCGCGGCCATCTGGCGGGGGCCGACGGTGCGCTCGCGCTCGGTCACCACGCGGGCCTGCGCGGCGGCGACCTCGTCCGCCTGCGAGGGGTCGGCATAGTGCCGGTAGACGAAGGCGAGGTCCGCCGCGCAGAGATTCGACGTGGCGGTGATGCAGCCCGCGGCGCCCTTCGGCAGCAGCGGCAACAACAGCGGGTCGGCGCCGGTCAGCACGGCGAAGCCGGGGAACCGCTCGATCATCGCCACGTGGTTGGCGATGTCGCCAGAGGAATCCTTGATGCCGGTGACGGTCTCCGGGTAGCGCGCCCGCAGCCGCTCGATCAGGTCGTGGGAGATCGGCACGCCCGAGACTTGGGGGATGTGGTAGAGGACGACGCGAAGCCGCGCATCGCCGATCCGTTCGATCACCTCCGAGTAGGCGGCGAATAACCCGTGATCGGTGACGCCCTTGTAGTAGAAGGGCGGTAGCATCACGACCGTGTCCACGCCGAGCGAGAGGGCGTGCTTCGTCAGGTCAATCGTCTCCGAGATCGCCGCGACGCCCGTGCCGGGCATCAGCTTGTCCGGGGCGACGCCGGCCTCGACGGTCGCCTCCAGCAGAGCCTGGCGCTGGGCCAGCGAGAACGAGTTCGCCTCCCCGGTCGTACCGAGCAGGGCGACGCCGTCGCAGCCCTGCGCGATGAGCCGCTTGGCATGAGCCACGAAGCGTGTGTGATCTGGGGCGTAATCGGCCGTCAGCGGAGTGGCGGCGGCGCAGAACACGCCGCGGGGATGAAGGGCGGGATCAGTCATCGCAGGAGCCTTCAGTAAGCGGCGCGGTAGAGTGAGAGGATGTCGGCGCGGCTCATGTCCCGCGGGTTGTTATCAAGGAGCCTGCGGATGGCGTGGGCCTCGCCTGCCATCGCATCCAGATCGTCCTCCGGCACGCCGATGCGCGACAGGCGCAGTTCCACGCCGAGATCGGCGCAGAAGCGGATAGCGTATTCGCGGACGGCGGCCTCGTCGGCGCTGGCCGGGGCACCGAGCGCCTGCAGCACGAGCGCGGTCTTGTCCGGCACGGCGGGCGCGTTGAACGCCAACGTGTGCGGAAAGATCGCCGCGCAGGCGAGTCCGTGGGCGACGTGGTGCCGGGTACCGAGCGGATAGGCCACGGCGTGGCCGGCGGTGGTGTTCACGGGCCCGAGGCAGAACCCGCCGTACAGGGAGGCCAGCGCCAGCCCGGCTCGGGCCTCGCGGTCGGAGCCGTCGGCCACCGCCCGCGGGAGGTAGCGGCCGACAAGGCGCGCGCCTTCGAGGGCGTAGAGATCGATGGTCGGGTGCGCCTTGCGGCTGGTGAAGGCCTCGACGCAATGGGCCAAGGCATCGACGCCCGTCGCGGCGGTCACGGCGGCCGGGACGGTCATCGTGAGATCAGGGTCGATCACCGCGAGGTCGGCGAGCATGTGGCGGCTCTGCACCGCGAGCTTGGCCTGCGCCTCCGGGTCGGTGACCAGGGAGCGCGTGCCCGCCTCGCTACCGGTGCCGGCGGTGGTCGGGACCTGGACGAGGCCGATCCGGCGGCCGAGCACCTTCTCGGGGCCGACCACGTCGCGCAGGGTCTGGCCGCTGCCCGGCAGGACCGCGACGAGCTTGGCGAGATCCATGGCGCTACCGCCGCCGAAGCCGATCACGCAATCGGGCCGGACTTCTTCCGCCAGGGCGAGGACCGCGTCGAGGTTCGGGATATCCGGCTCGGGCTTCACCGATCCGAACACGGTGACCTCGCCGGACAAGCCGAGGAGGTCCGCCCGGCCGGCGTTGAAGGCATCGGCGACCACGAGCGGGCGGCGGCAGGCGCGCTCGGCGAGGAAACGCGCGACGCGGGACAGGGTGCCCGCGCCGAAGACGATCTCCTGTGGCCGGACGAGGTCGATCGGTGAGGCGATGTTCATCCTGGTCCTCACGCCACGTGGCGGGTGGCGGCGAGCTTCTCGGCATACTCGATCGCCTCGATCAGGCTGCGCTCGTTGGCGATCCCCTGGCCGGCGATGTCGAAGGCGGTGCCGCTATCGACCGATGTGCGGATGATCGGCAGGCCGAGGGTGATGTTCACCCTCGACAGGTCCATCCACTTGCCGGTGTCGGGATCGATCTCGCACCCCAGGAGCTTCACCGGGATGTGCCCCTGGTCGTGGTACATGGCGACCACCGCGTCGTATTGGCCGGCGAGCAGCTTCACGAACACCGTGTCGACCGGCACCGGGCCGTGGATGTTCAGCTCGTCGGCATTGGCCTGCGCGATCACCGGGGTACTGACATCGATGGCCTCGCGCCCGAACAGGCCGCCCTTGCCGGCATGGGGGTTCAGCCCGCCGTTGCGGATCTTGGGCTTGGGATGCCCCGGGCGCTCAGGGCCGTTGTC
>NZ_JAKSYC010000180.1 GCF_022829585.1 Methylobacterium sp. J-026 | reverse complement strand
CGAGACCATCACGGAGACGCTGCCCCGCCACGAGTTCCTGGGCGAGATGATCGCGCAGCAGCTGATCTACTACCCGACCGTGACCCGCGAGCCGTTCCGCAACCGCGGCCGGATCACCGACCTGATGGTCTCGGGCAAGCTCTTTTCCGACATTGGCCTGCCGGCGATGTCGGTCGAAGCCGACCGGTTCATGCTGTGCGGCTCGCCCGACATGATCCGCGACACCCGCGAGCTGCTCTCGGGCGGCGGCTACGAGGAAGGCAACCACGGCGAGGGCGGCCACTACGTGATCGAGAAGGCCTTCGTCGAGAAGTAGTTTTTTGCGACTTCGCGTTCAGCCCGGTGCGGTTCGCCGCGCCGGGCTTTTTGCTGCACGCGATAGACCGGCGCCAGGGCCGGGGGCGCCGGCGGGTGCGCCAATCGTTTCAGGCGCAGTCTCCCCCGAAAGCCGGCAACGACTTTCCAGGGCGAAGCCTATTGCGCCACCGTCGGCATCCCGTCCGCGAACGGGCCGCCGCCGGCGCTGAACAGCTTGCGCAGGAAGCCCGGGGCGATGGCCGAGAGCGGGTTCACGCTCACGTCCGGCGTGGCGAGCTTGCCGGAGACGCGGAAATTGACCGCGAACAGGCCCTCGTTGTGCCCGCCCCCGAGCAGCGGCCCGAGCAGGGGCAATTGCGAGGCGACGTTGTTGAGCCCGTAGAGCGGCACGAAGGTCCCGGTTATGTCGGTGCGCTCGCGGCTGGTATCGAGCCAGCCCGACAGGGTGAAGCCCATGGCGGCGTTCGAGATCGCCGCGTCGCTGAAATCGACCCGGCTGCCGCTGCGCACGAAGTTGGCCCGCATCCGGTCGAAGGTGACGTCGCTCGCCCCCCGGCCCGGGGCGATCCGGCGCCCCCGGGCGGCGTCGGTATCGGCCGGTTCCGGCCCCTGCGCCATGATGCTCGACAGGGCGGGCTCGTTGCGCAGGATGAAGTCGCGGATCTGAACGACGCCCGCCTGCGGGCCGTCATTCAGGCCGATCCCGGCATTGAGCCGGCCGCCATACATCCGCCGGTAGACGTCGACGAAGCGCAGGGTTGCACCGGCATCGGCCGAATCCACCGCGAGCGTCGGCACGCCGCGCTCGCCCCGGGCGACGGAGGCGGCGAACGGCGCCGCGCGGAAGCGCCCGGTGATGGTGGCGGCCCGCAGGGTCTTGCCGTGCAGCGACAGCCGCAGGTTGGCGCCGGTCAGCGCCTCGTCGTTGAAGCCCGTGACGATCGGCACCTGGATGTCGGCGTCGATATCCTTCGGGTTCGTATCCTTCGCTTCCTTGCCGCCCTTCCCATCCGGTCCGCCGAGGGACTTCAGGAACGGCCGGGCATCCACCACCGCGCCCCGGACCACGACCTTGTAGCCGCCGCCGGTCCGGTCGAGGCTGACCCGCAGGTCGTCGCCGGGCGACAGCTTGACGTTCGTCAGCTCCGCCCGCTCCAGGCCGCCCTCCGGGCTGATCGCGACGGTGCCGCGGGCGGAGGCCGGGGCCGCGTCGAAGGCGAAGTCGCGCAGGTCGAGGCCCTGGCCGCTATCCACGAGGGTGAAGGTCAGCCGTCCCGGCTTGCCCGCCGGCTTCGTCAGCCCCGGCAGCAGCCCGTCGATCCCGACCTTGGCGAGATCGGCCTCGACCCTGATCGGCGGCTTGCCCGTCCCGGGCCGGCCGATCGGCACGACCGCGCGGACCGGGATCGTGCCGGTGAGCTGCGGCGCCGTCGGCAGGCCCTTGCGGCCCCGGACGGCGTCGTCGAGCGACAGGTTGACCACCGCCTCGCCCGGCTGGCCGACCTTCGGCTGGCGCAGCTCGACCGAGACGGGGGCGCCCGCCACCCGGCCATCGCCCTTCAAGCTGAAGGCGCCGCGATCATACGACAGGGAGAACCGGCCCGCCTCCAGCCGGTCCTTGCCCATCACCTTGTCGACCGACAGGTCGGCCAGCGTGCCGGTCAGCGTCACCGGCAGGTCGGGCAGATCGACGATGTGCTTGAGGTCGAGGGGGAAATCGACGCGCAGGTCGGCGCTGCCCTTGATCGTGGCGGGGTCGAGATCGACGCTCATCACGCTCTTGAACAGCTTCGCCTGGAGGACGGACGCCATCCCGTCGGCGCCCCCGGAGAGCCGCATGCCGATCTGCGCCACCACCCGGTCGGGGGTGATCTGCGGGATCACGAAGCTGCCGTCCGTGATCGCCAGCCCGCGCCCATCCGGCCCGTGGACCTCGGCGGTCACGTTGCGCACCGTCGTCGAGCGCCCGGTGATGGTTCCGACGACGTTGCCCTTGGTCACCGGCGGCGCGTCCGCGGTGACGTCGATCGCCGCGTCCGAGACGTGGAAGTCGATATGGACCGCGTCGTCCGGGGCCGGCTCGCCCCGGGTGGCGGCGGCCAGCACCGTCCCGGACATCTTCACCCGGATGTCGACGGACTCGACGCGGCCGTGCCGGAGCTGATCCACCAGGTAGGTCCGGGCCGGCGGCGCGATATGCTCCGGCCAGAGGCGCAGGCCGGTCCGGACCTCGCCGTCGCGGCCGACGATGTGGAGGTTGAGGCCGCCATCGTCCGCCGTGGTGCCGATCGTCCCGGTGATCGCCCCGGTCACCCCCGGAGCCGACAGGGTGAGCGCGTCGATGGCGATGCCGCCGTCCCGGCCCGAGAGCTGCGCGTCCATCGCCTTGATCTTCACCGGCGCGTCCTGCGGCGTCGCTCCGCGCAGGGTGGCGTCGCGGCCCGTCACCGTCGCCGTCCAGACCGTGCCCGCGCCCGGTGGGCTGCCCGCCCACGCCCCGCTCAGGTGCACGGCGTTGCCGGCGCCCCGATAGTCCAGGCCGGTGAGCGCCATCACCCGGCCGGCCTCGTCCCAGTCCAGCGACGCGTCGAGGCTCTCGACCGTCACCGGGTTGAAGTCCTTCTCCTCGATCAGGAAGGTGCCGTCGCCGGTATGCAGCTTGGCGGTCATCGTCCGGACGCGCCCGGCCGCCAGGCTCACGTCGGCGCGGGCGGAGACCTTCAGGTCGGTGGTCAGCGGCACCTCCGACTGGCCCGAGAGCAGCAGGAGATCGGTGACCGGCAGGTCGTCGAGGGTGATGCGGCCCGAGCGCTCCTGCCCCTCGCCGCCGTCGCGCAACGAGCCGCCGAACCGCCATTCCCCGTGCGGGCCGTCGAGCCGAAGCTCGAAATTCCGGGTGCCGTTGACCGGATCGCGCCCGAACAGGCCGTTGACCCGGGCGAACACCGCGCGCTCGTGGCCCTCCTCGTCGATCAGCCGCAGCCGCGCATCGGTGACGCGCGCCCGGTCGAGGGCGCCGACCACGCCGCTCGGATCGAGCACCACCCCGAAGATCGACGCGATGGCGGCCGAGAGCGGCGAGACGCTGCCCCGCACCCCGTCCACGCTCGGCGGGGTGACCGGCTCGATGTCGACGGGGCGGTTGGCCTCGGAGGCCGCGAAGGCGATCGAGCCGTCCCGGTGAATCAGCGCGGTGGTCTGGGTCTCGCGGAACTCGATCGCGCGCGGCTGCAGGTTGAGCCGCAGGAGACCCCACAGATCGAGGCTGACCAGCGCCAGGGGCGCGCGCACCACGAGGGCGCCCTGCGGATTGCGGATGTCGAGCCCGGAGAAGCGCAGGCTGAGGGCGTTCTCGCGGTCGAGTTCGAGGCTGCTGCCGCGGATGCCGATGCTCCAGCCCGGGCCGATCCGCTCGGCCACCGCGGCCGCGACCCGGCGCGACAGGCCGTCGATCTGCAGCGGTCCGTTCGACAGGCGCAGGGCCATCGAGCCGATCCCGGCGCCGAGGACCAGCACCAGGGCGAGCGCGCTCACGAGGCAGAAGCCCCCCACGCGCCGCGCCCTCCCCCGGGGCCTGCCTGCCGACGTCGTCTCGTCCGCCATCGGGACCCTTGTTCCGGGGACTCTGCGCGCGGGGCTCCCGGGCTCCGCGGCCGGTGGATCGAAGCGCGCCCCCGCTTTACAGCGGCGGCGACTCCGGTTTTGGCTCGGGTGTGCGCGGCGCAATCGCGTGCTGCCGGGCACGCGATCGGTTGCACACCATCATTCGGCCGAAAGGAAGGCACGATGCCGCTATCAGAGGGTGATCCGGCTCCCGATTTCGACCTGCCGGCCTCGGGCGGCGGGCGGATCGCGCTGTCCGCGCTCCGCGGTCACAAGGTCGTGCTCTACTTTTACCCGAAGGACGACACGAGCGGCTGCACCCTGGAGGCGCAGGATTTCAACGGCCTGCTGCCGGACTTCGCGGGGGCCGAGGCGAAGGTCGTCGGCGTCTCGCCGGACCCGGTGAAGAGCCACGACAAGTTCTGCGGCAAGTACGGGCTCGCCCTCCCCCTCGCCTCCGACGAGGACAAGGGCGTGCTCGCGGCCTACGGCGTCTGGGTCGAGAAGAGCATGTACGGGCGCACGTACATGGGCGTCGAGCGCACCACCGTGCTGATCGACCGCGCCGGCCGCATCGCCAGGATCTGGCCGAAGGTCAAGGTGCCGGGCCACGCCGAGGCCGTGCTGGCGGCTGCCCGCGCCCTCCCCTGACGGGTCGGAGGGGCGCGGCGCGACGGATCCTTAACCTTACGGGGGCCTCAATGGCGGATCCCGCGGGGCCGTCCGATGCTTCCTCCGAAGATCCTCCCGCCCCGCGCGCCGCTCCGGGCCCTGCCCTGGTTGGCCGCCGGCTGCGCGCTGCTCTGGGCCCTCGGCGCCTCGTATCTGATCGTGTTCCACGACGACGTGCTCGCGGGCTTCGTGGCCCGTCAGGGGGCGATGCGTGACGCCTACGAGGCGCGGATCGCCGCTCTGCAGGACCGGATCGTCCGCGACCGGGACGGCCGGGACGGCACCGAGGCCGGCCTGGCGCACCGGGTTGCGGCGGCGCTGGAGCGGCAGGCCGAGCTGGAGCGGCGCATGGCGGCCCTGGCCGGTCTGGAGCGCCAGGCTCTGCCCGATCCGACCGTCACCGGCGCGCTGGCGCCGCGCCCCGATGCGGGCCTGGACTCCCGTGCGGGTCCGGAGACTGGTGCGGGCCTGGAGCCGGCCGACGATGAACCGCTCCTGCGCCCCGGCGAGGGGGCCGCGCCGGGCCGGGCCGACCGCCCCCTGCCGCGCCGGAGTGCCCTCGAGACCGAGACCAGCCTGATCCGGCTCGAGGCGCGCCTGGCGGGTGTGCAGGCGGCGCAGGGGGAGCGCCTCGCCGGCCTGGCCGCGCGGGCCGGCGACGCCGTCCGTCGGATGCGCGGCCTGATCGGCCGGACTGGTCTCGATCCCGGGCGGTTCGACGCGCCGGCCGCGGGCCTCGGCGGCCCGCTGGTCCCCCTCGACGCCGGCATCCTGGACGCGGCGGGCTTCGAGTCCGGCCTGGCCCTGGCCCGCCGGGCGCTGATGGAGAGCGAGCGCCTGCGCCTGACGGCCGCCGCGCTGCCGCTGGCCCGGCCGATCCGGGGCGCGGCGACCGTATCGAGCCCGTTCGGCACGCGGCTCGACCCGTTCACCCGCGGCCTCGCCCTGCATACCGGGCTCGACCTGAAGGCGGAATACGGCGAACCCGCCCGCGCCACCGCCCCCGGCCGGGTGATCGCCGCGGAGGCCGCGGGCGGCTACGGCAACATGGTGGAGATCGATCACGGTCACGGCCTGACCACCCGGTTCGGCCATCTGGCCCGGATCGCGGTGCGCCCGGGGCAGCGCGTCGCCGCGGGCGACGTGGTCGGCGCCGTCGGCTCCACCGGGCGCTCCACCGGGGCGCATCTGCACTACGAGACCCGCATTGACGGCGCGCCGGTCGACCCGCAGCGCTTCCTGAATGCCGGCACGGCCCTCGCGAGCGCGCAGCGCGACGCCGACTGAATCCGTCGCCGACCGGGCCGGTCCGTGCTAGCCTCCGAGCCGGAATCGGAGGCCGTCATGGCATTGGCTGTGAAGCGCGACGCGCGCATGAGCGTCGCCGAATACAGGCGCTGGGCGGAGCCGCGCCCGGACGAGGAGCGCTGGGAGCTGCTCGACGGCGAGCCCGTGCTCATGGCGCCCCCGAGCGCCCGGCACCAGCGGATCGTCACGAATCTGGTCAAGCATCTCGACGCCCTGGCCGAACGACGCGGTTGCGGCGCCTATCCGGGGCTGGCGATCCTCAGCGCGGCGATGGACGATTACGCGCCCTACCCGGATGTCGTGGTCCATTGCGGACCGATGCCGCCGACCGGCTTCGTCGACGATCCCCTGGTGATCGTCGAGGTGCTCTCGCCGGGGACCATGATCAACGATCGGGGGCGCAAACTCGATTTCTACGCCACCGTGCCGAGCCTGCAGTCCCTCCTGATCGTCTATCAGAACGAGGCGCGGATCGAGGTCTGGCGCCGGGATGCCGGCTGGGCCATGCGGGTGGCCCCCGCGGAGGCCGTCGTGGACCTGCCGGAGCTTGGCGGAACCCTGCCGCTGGCCGAGGTCTACGCCCGGGTGGCTTTCTGAGGTGCCGCCGGTGCGGGCGCGCCGCGCCGATGCTAGTCTGAGTCCGGAACGGAGGTCGGCTATGGCTCTGGCCGCGAAGCGAGACGTGCGGATGGACGTGTCGGCGTTCCGGCTCTGGGTGGAGACCCGCCCGGAGCACGAGCGCTGGGAACTGCTCGATGGGGACCCCGTGCTCATGGCCCCGCCCCGGGAGCAGCATCAGCGCATCGTGATGAATCTAGCGGGACGCCTCGATTCGCTGGCGGAGCCGCGGGGCTGCCGCGCCCTGCCGGGCCTGGCGATCCTCAGCGCCGCGATGGACGATTTCGCGCCGATCCCCGACGTGGTCGTGCGCTGCGGGCCTCCCCTGCCGGACGGCTACGCGTCGGATCCGCTCCTCGTCGCCGAGGTGCTGTCACCCTCGACCATGAGCCTGGACCGGGGCTGCAAGATCGATTTCTACCGGACCGTGCCGGGCCTCGCGGTCCTGCTGATCGTCTATTCCGACGAGGCCCGGGTCGAGCTCTGGCGGCGGGACGCGGCGGACTGGAGCGTGACGGCGCTCGGGCTCGACGGCACCGTGACGCTGCCGGAGCTTGATGGCGCCGTGCCGGTGCGCGACATCTATCGCGGCCTCAGCGTCTGAGCCGCACCCGATCGCAACGGCCGGCTTCCCCGGCCCGCCAGAGCACCAAGGCACCGACTTGCCCCATTTCGACGATTTCTACGCGGCCAAGCTGCGCGGCTCCCTCGGTGTGACGGACGCGGACTCGGTGCTCGACCTGCGCGGCGCCAACCGGGCCACCGCCGAGGCCTCGCTCAAGGACATGCTGGAGCGCAGCCGCTTCGCCAAGGGCAAGACCGTGGCGATCCGACTCGACCCGCCCCCCGAGGGCGGCGGCGAGACCCTGTTCCAGCCGGCCGGGCGCCTGCTCCTCGACGCGAAGCGCCGCGGCCTGATCGAGCGCCTGCAGACCCTGCCGGGTCAGGACGGGCTCGGGTTCTACGTGGCGCTCGCCGGGCGGGCCGAGCGGACGCCGCCATAGGGCATCGGCCCGGGTCCCCGTGCCGGCCATGGATCGCGTGCGCGCGGCCGGGCGTTGGCCGGTCCCGCCCCACCGGATGCCGCCCGTCGATGCCATCCCCGCCGAACGTCCGATCCGCCGCGCCCCGGGGCCCGGCATGAGCCCCCTCCCCGGTGGCCGCAACACGATCGAGCGCATCGCCCGCCTCGGCTACGGGGCCCGGGGCGTGGTCTATATCGTGGTCGGTGCCCTGGCGCTGCTGGCGGCGCTCGGGCATGGCGGGCGGGCCGGCGACAGCCAGGACGCCCTGCGTACCGTGCTGGCCGGACCCTTCGGGTCGGCGCTCGTCGGCCTGATCGCGCTGGGCCTCTCGGGCTTCGCCCTCTGGCGCCTCGTCGAGGGCATCACGGATGCCGACCGGCGCGGCACCGCGATCAAGGGCCTGGCGGTGCGCGGCGCGCACGTGGTCAGCGCCGCGCTCTATCTCGGACTCGCCGCCAGCGCCGCCTCCCTGAGCCTCGGCCTCGGCATGCGCGGCGGCGACGGCGTGCATGACGGGACGGCGTGGCTCCTGGGCAAGCCCTTCGGCCGCTGGCTCGTGGCCCTGGGCGGCCTCGCGGTCGTCGGCGGCGGCTTCGGCTTCCTCGGCAAGGCGTGGCGCGGCGACGTCACCGACCGACTCGCCCTCGACGCGCAGGCCCGGGCGCGCTGGGCCGGCCCGATCGGCCGCTTCGGCTACGCGGCGCGGGGCCTGGCCTTCCTGATCATCGGCGGGTTCCTCGTGGCGGCGGCGTGGCACCAGCGCTCCTCCGAAGCCAAGGGGTTGGCCGAGGCCTTCGCGCTGCTCCGCGCCCAGCCCTACGGCTGGATCCTGCTGGGGCTCGTGGCGGCGGGCCACGCCGCCTTCGGGGCCTTCGGGCTGATCCAGGCCCGCTACCGGCGCATCGAGGCCCCGGACATCGACCGCGTGGACGATGCCGCCGGCGCGGCGGCCCGGGCGCTGACCTGAGCCGCGTGCGCGACCCGGATTCGGCGGTTTGTCATCCGCCGCGATTGTAAACGGCCGCCCGGACCCCAAGTAAAACGGACCCTCCGCGCAATCCTGTGCCATGGGCGACGCAGCGGAGACGATGATGGCCCGAACCTTGATCACCGGTCGTGCACAGACCGTGACCACCGAAGACTTCAACGAACGCGTCCGCATCGTGCTCGTCGACAAGCTCGACCCGGTCAAGGGCCGTGTCTACCGGAAGAACTTCAAGACCGGCTTCACCGGCGCGTTCGTCAAGTAGGCGGTACCGCGGCCGCCCGGGCGGTCGCGCGTCCGTGTGGTGCGGCGCCGATGCCGCGCGTTGACAGGACCGGTGGCGCGGCGGATACCCCGCGGCACCCGATCCGGCCCCCGATGCAGCAGCGCCTCTACAAGACCGCGGTGATGGTGGCCCACGACCTCGCGGCGACCGCCGCCGCCGTGGTGCTCACCTTCCTGTTCCGCTTCCAGGGCGGGATGCTGGACGAGCGCCTGCACGCCCTGCCCCTCCTGCTGCCGCCGTTCCTGGCCTGCGCCGGGTTCGTCTACGGCCGCTTCCGGCTGTACCGGACCAAGTGGCGCTTCGCCTCCCTGCAGGATCTCGCCGGCATCGTCCGCGCCGCGAGCGTGCTGGCGCTCGCCCTGCTGGTGACCGACTGGGTCCTGGTCTCCTCCGACCTGTACGGCTTCTACTTCTTCGGCAAGATCGCGATTCTTCTGTACTGGGTCCTCCAGATCTTTCTGCTCGGGGGGACCCGCCTCGCCTTCCGGTACCTCAAGGACACCCGGTCCCGGCAATCCAGCGCCCGGGCCGCCACGGTCCCGACGCTGCTGCTCGGGCGCGGCGCCGATCTCGACGTCCTGATCCGCGCCATCGAGGCGGGCTCGGTCAGGAAGCTGGCGCCCCGGGGGATCCTCTCGCCCCGGGCGGACGAGACCGGGCAGTTCATGCGCGGCGTGCCCGTGCTCGGCGGCTTCCGGGATCTCGAACGGGTGGTGGCGGACCTGGCCGCCGGCGGCGAGCCGGTGCGGCGGCTGGTGGCCGCCCCGAGCGCCCTGGTGCCGGAGGCTGCCCCCGACGACCTCCTCGCCCGCGCCCGCCGCCTCGGCCTGCCGCTCGCCCGGGTGGTCGGGCTCGGCGAGGGCGCGCAGGGCCCCGAACTGGCGCCGCTGGAGATCGAGGATCTGCTGCTGCGTGCCACGGTCGCCATCGACCGGACGCGGCTGGAGGCGTTCCTGACCGGCCGCCGGGTGGTGGTCACCGGCGGCGGCGGCTCGATCGGCTCGGAGATCTGCCTGCGGGCCGTGGCCTTCGGAGCCGCGGCGGTGCTGGTGCTCGATTCCTCCGAGCCGGCGCTGCACGGCATCCTCACCCACCCGGCGATCCTGGCCGCCGAGGCCGCGGTGACCGGCGTGCTCGCCGATATCCGCGACCGGACGCGCACGCATGAGGTCATCGCGGCGTTCCGGCCGGACTACGTCCTGCACGCCGCCGCGCTCAAGCAGGTGCCCTACCTGGAGCGGGACTGGCAGGAGGGCATCAAGACCAACGTGTTCGGCTCGATCAACGTCGCCGAGGCCGCCGTGGCGGCCGGCGCCCGGGCGCTCGTGATGATCTCCACCGACAAGGCGATCGAGCCGGTCTCGCAGCTCGGCGTCACCAAGCGCTTCGCCGAGATGGTCGCCCAGGCGCTGGACGCGGAGCAATCCGCCCGGCCGGACCCCGCGTCCCCTCCGCCGACCCGGCTGATCGCCGTGCGCTTCGGGAACGTCCTGGGATCGGCCGGCTCGGTGGTGCCGGTGTTCAAGGCGCAGATCGCCCGGGGCGGCCCGGTCACCGTGACCCACCCCGACATGGTCCGCTACTTCATGACCGTGCGCGAGGCCTGCGACCTGGTGCTGACCGCCGCCTCCCACGCCGACACCGAGGCGCGCGCCGCGGCCGAGACCGAGCGCGCCGCGGTCTACGTGCTCAAGATGGGCCAGCCGGTGCGGATTGCCGACCTCGCCGCGCGGATGATCCGGCTCGCCGGTTTCGAGCCCGGCGCGGAGATCGAGATCGCCTTCACGGGGGCGCGGCCGGGCGAGCGGTTGAACGAGATCCTGTTCGCCCGGGAGGAGCCCCGGGTCGCCCTGCCGGGCATCGACGGGGTGATGGCGGCGCGGCCGGTCTTCGCCGACCGGGCCCGGCTCGACGGCTGGGTGGCACAGCTGCGCGACGCCGTGGCGGCGGGGGATCGGGCGGCCGCGGAGGCGGTGTTCGAGGCGGCGGTGCCGCATTTCCGCGAGCGCCACGGACAAAGGCCGCCCGGGCGTGCGACGCGTGCCGCGGTGACGATTGAGGCCGACCCGTCGGCCGGTGCGGCGCCGGCCGTGATCGGCTGATCGGGCACACGCCCGTCACGTCTGCTGGCTATGACGTCCGCGCGTCTTGCGTTGAAGGACGAGAGCGCCGCCGCCCTCCTCTCCCGTGCGGGCTACGGGATTCACAGATCGGGTTTTGTATCGCTCCGGCTGGACTTCACACCCCGCTCCAGAGATTACACGCACCCTCCCTCCCCCGCAGAGGGGGGAGGGAGACGCGACTGTGTCCGGCCGCTGCCCTCTAACGTCGAAGATGTGTGTATCCGGTAGCCCGCACGGGTGAGGGGATCTGCGCCCGGTCCTGAAGACCCATCCGCGATGCGTGAATCCCCTCGCTCGGCGATGCGGCGCAGGCCGCCATCGTGCACTTGGTCCGGGCTCCGATGTAGGAATACGGCTCTCCCGGAAGGGAGAACAGGCGCGACACGACAGTCCGGCGCTCAACCCCCGTCCCGCGCCAGCCGCACCAGCCCGTCCCGCGTCGGCCCGGCCGGGCGCCATCCCAGAGCCGCGAGGCCGTCGGCGCGGGCCTCCAGGCCCTCCGCCACCCGGGCGAACTGCGCCGCCCGCCCGGTCAGCCGGCAGGCCAGCCCGAGCAGCCCCGCCGGCACCGGGACCAGCCCCGGATTGCGGCCGAGGCCGGCGCGGAGCGCGGTGATCATCTCGGGAAGGCTCAGCGGATCCGGGTCGGCGGCGATCAGCGCGCGGCGCAGCGGCTCCGGCGCCCGCAGCACCGCGTCCACGGCCGCCGACAGGCTGTCCAGGGCGATCAGCGAGCGCCGCGCCGTCAGCCCCCCGAGCGGCAGCGGATAGGGGCTGCGGGCGAGCCCCAGGAGCGCGGCCATGTTGCCCTTCACGCCGGCGCCGTAGACCAGGACCGGGCGGAGGGCGACCCAGTCGAGCCCGGTCTCGGCGAGCGCCCGCTCGGCCTCCAGCTTGGAGCGGCCGTAGGCGTCGGTCGGCGCCGCGGGATCGCCCTCGCCGATCACGCCGGGCGCGCTGGCGCCGACCTGCGCGCGGATCGAGGACAGGAACACGAACCGGCGCACCTTGGCGCGCGCGGCCGCCTCCGCGAGCCCGCGCGTCGCTTCGGTGTTGAGGGTGCGGTAATCGTCCTCCGGGGCGCCCGACATCGCATGGGCGAGACCGGCCGAATGCACCACGGCGTCGACGCCGCTGAGCGCCGCCGCCATGTTGATCGGGCGCGTCAGGTCGCCGACCACCGCGCTCGCCGCGCCCTCCGGCAGGGCCGTGGGCCGGCGCAGCAGCACCCGGACCCGGTAGCCGCGCGCCGTGAGGTCGGCGAGCAGGTGGCGGCCGATGAAGCCGGTCGCCCCGGTGAGCGCGATCGATCCGGTCACGGGTGGGCGGCACCTTCGGCGGGGGCCGGCGCCGGGGCGCGGGCGAAGCGGCGGAGCAGGGACGCGACCAGGGCGAGCCCGGCCGCGAGCGCCGCGAGGGTGACCGGCCAGGACGGCCAAAACAAGGTCGCGGCGGCGAGCGCCGCCAGCGCGAGATTGACCGCGAACACCCGCCCCACCACGCCCGGAACCGTCAGGCCGTTCACGGTGGCGCGCTGGTAGTAGTGGCCGCGATGGGCCTCCCAGACCCGCTCGCCCCGGGCCGCCCGGGCGGCCAGCGTCAAAGTGGCATCGGCCACGGCGGTGAGCGGCAGCAGCAGAGCGGCCGCGAGGCTCCCCGCCAGGGCCAGATGCCAGAGCAGCCACGCGGTGACGAGCCCGACCGGCAGCGCGCCGACATCCCCGAGGAAGAGTTTCGCGACCGGCCGGTTGAACGGCGCGAAGCCGAGCATCGCCCCGAGCAGGCAGGCCGCCACGAGCGTCGGCAGCGGCGGGAGGCATCCGGTGAGCCCGAGCAGCAGCAGCGCCCCGGCCACCGGGACGGTCTCGGCGACCGTCATCCAGTCGAGCCCGTCCATGAAGTTCGTCAGGTTCACGAACCAGAGCCCCGCCAGCAGCGCGAGGCCGCGTTCGAACCAAAGGGGGGCCCCGGGCAGGAGCCGCCCGTCGAGGTGCCAGACCAGCAGCCCGACCGCGACCGCCTGCACGGCGAGCCGGAGGGCGGCCGGCAGCGGCCGGAGGTCGTCCACCGCACCGAGGAAAGCCAGGGCCAGGGTACAGCCTGCGAGCCAGATCCAGTCCGGCCGGCCGCCGATCTCCGGCGCGGCGATGAGCAGCCCCGAGATCGTCACGAGCGCCGTCACCACGGCGATGCCGCCACCCTGCGGGGTCGGCACGGTGTGGCTGGAGCGGGCGTTCGGCCGCGCCAGGGCGTAGCGCTGGAGCAGCGGGAACAGGCGCAGGATCAGCCCCGCCGAGAGGGCGGCGGCCAGCGGGACGGCGAGGAGGAGGATCGTGGGCAGGGCGTCTAGGAGCGGCATGCGCTGTCACGGAAACGGAAGGCAGTTCAGCCCCTGCGGGACCGGATGGAGGATGCCCTTACTCCATGCTTGCCACATCCGTGGCCTGGAGCGACTCACCGGCCCGGTGTCTCAACGCGATCGATCTCCTTCGAGAGCGTCGCATACGCGAAATCGATCGTTGGCGGATTCGCCGGGACTGCCCAACGTTCCCCGTGGGCGAGGAAGTCCCGGTACGCGATGACCTCCCATAAATCCGTGCGGGGATCGACGCGGCTCCCAGAGGCTACGGCCAGGAGGCGCCGGTATCCGCCGAGATTGGAGAAGTCCGCACTCGTCCGAGCCAGATCCTCCCGATACGCGGCGAAGGGAAATTCCGGCCCGTAATGGACCTTCAGGACATGCCGGACCTTGCTCGAAGCCATCCGAAGCAGCCGGAACAGATCCGCCTCGAACGCGGACACGAGGTCGATGAAGCCCTGCCGACGAATCTGTCGTCCGACACGCTTGAAGTGCTCCTGAATGGCCTTTCGGCGGTCCTTCACGACGTTGCCGATCGGGACGCCGAGTCCACCGAGAAGCTCCGTCGAGGCGCCCGGTCGCAGCGCCGCTTGCCGGGCATGGGCATGCGCGCCCAGCTGCGACTGAAGGGCGATATAGGAGGCGTCGAGCTTGCGCTCGCTCACATCGTCGATTCCGACCGCAGGCTGTAGGCCGCGAGAAGCTCGTCCAGCGTCGCCTCGAAGGTCTCCTTCGTAAGCGCCGTCGATCGCCCGCGCTCCGAAGGTTTGACGAGGCTCCAGGTCGGCTGCTGTGCGGGCCCGGTCAGCACGATGAACATCGGGTCGCCGCTGCCGAGGCGGAACATGTCCACCCGACCAAGGGCACCAATGACGACCGCGCCTTTGGGTTCGAGGCGGACCGTCTCGGGTCCCACCCCGATATCCAGCACGTCGATCTCGTAAGTCCCCGTAGCCTCTTCGTGGACCGCTCTCGCGGTCCGTTCGAGAATGAGGTCGCCATCGTCGACGTAGGGCTTCAGCCACCCGGCGATATCGGCGTAGAGCCGGGACACGGCGCCCGTCCACCGGGCCACGATCTCGGCCGGATCGTCCCGTTCGCCGCGCGCATCCCTGAGGCGTTCGATCGTCTCTCTCAAGGGCATACCGACGGCTCCGGTCCCCACGCCGCCGAGGCGAAGCCGAGCGACGCGGTCGAGTCTACAGAAGCCCGCTGCCCCGGGCCAGGGCCGCGGCCGATGCGCCGGCCCACTTCGCGGCGGCGGTGCCGCTTCACGCCGCTGCGTCGCCGCCCCCCTGCTCCGCCTTGTTCGATGCGCGATCGAGACGCGATTCGCCTTGCGCGTCGCCCGGTTCAGTAGACCTGCGCATCCGCCCGCGGCCGGTCGTCCCGGCGCTCCAGGCTCTTCTCCACCACCTTGGCCAGCCCGACCATGATCTGGTCGATGGCGTAGTCCTTGGGCGTGTAGACCGCGCGCACGCCCATGTTCTTCAGGACCAACTCGTCCTCGGGCGAGATGATGCCGCCGACCACCACGGGGATGTGGTCGAGCCCCGCCTCCCGCATCTGGGCCCGGACCTCGCGCACCAGCGGCACGTGGCTGCCCGACAGGATCGACAGGCCGACCACGTGGGCGCCGGTCTCCTTCGCCTTGGCGACGATCTCGGCGGGCGTCTGGCGGATGCCGTCGTAGGTGACGTCGAAGCCGACGTCCCGGGCGCGCAGCGCGATCTGCTCGGCGCCGTTCGAGTGGCCGTCGAGCCCGGGCTTGCCGACCACGAGCTTGGGCGTCTCGCCCAGGCGCTCGCCGAGATCGGCGATCAGGAGCTTGGCCTCCTCGGCGGCCCCGGCGGAGACCGTCTCCATGCTCACCCCGGTGGGCGCCCGGTACTCGCCGAAGACCTGCCGCAGGCGCTCGCCCCACTCGCCCGTGGTGACCCCGGCCTTCGCGGCCGCGATCGAGGGCGGCATGATGTTGGCGCCGGAGCGCGCCGCCTGCTCCAGGGCGTCCAGCGCCTGGCCGACGGCCCGGTCGTCGCGCTTGCTGCGCCACTCGCGGATCCGGCCCTGCGCCTCCATCTCCACCGTCTCGGAGACGGAAAAAATCGCCCCCTCCCCGGCGGTGAGCGGCGAGGGCTCGCCCTGCTGCCACTTGTTGACGCCGACCACGATCTGCTCGCCGGCCTCGATCGCCGAGATCCGCCGGGCATTCGATTCCACCAGCGCCCGCTTGAGCGCCCCGGTCTCCACCGCCGCGACCGCGCCGCCGATGCCGCCGATCCGCTCCAGTTCGGCCCGGGTCTCGGCCTTCAGAGCCTCGACCTTGGCCTCGATGACCTTCGAGCCGTCGAAGATATCGTCATATTCCAAAAGATCGGTCTCGAAGGCCAGGATCTGCTGCATGCGCATGGACCATTGCTGGTCCCAGGGGCGCGGCAGGCCGAGCGCCTCGTTCCAGGCCGGCAGCTGCACGGCCCGGGCGCGGGCGCGCTTGGACAGGGTCACGGCCAGCATCTCGATCAGGATGCGGTGGACGTTGTTCTCGGGCTGCTGTTCCGTCAGTCCGAGGCTGTTGACCTGAACGCCATACCGAAAGATGCGCTTCTTCGGGTCGTCGATACCGTAGCGTTCCTGCGCGATCTCGTCCCAGAGTTCGGCGAAGGCCCGCATCTTGCAAATCTCGGTGACGAACCGCAGCCCGGCGTTCACGAAGAACGAGATCCGCCCGAACACGTCGGAAAAACTCTTTTCGTCGAATTCGGGGTCGTCGCGCACCGTGTCGAGCACCGCGATGGCGATCGCGAGCGCGTAGGACAGCTCCTGGACCGGCGTCGCCCCCGCCTCCTGCAGGTGGTAGGAGCAGACATTCATCGGGTTCCACTTCGGCACGGTCTTCGTGGTGAAGAGGATCACGTCCTTGGTGAGCCGCAGGCTCGGCGCGGGTGGGAACACGTAGGTGCCGCGCGACAGGTATTCCTTGATGATGTCGTTCTGGGTCGTGCCCTGGAGGGCGTCGAACGGCGCGCCCTGCTCCTCGGCCACCGCCAGGTAGAGCGCCAGCAGCCACGGGGCCGTGGCGTTGATGGTCATCGAGGTGTTCATCTGGGCGAGCGGGATGTCCTGGAACAGGGTCCGCATGTCGCCGAGATGCGCGATCGAGACGCCGACCTTGCCGACCTCGCCGCGCGCCAATTCGTGGTCGGGATCGTAGCCGGTCTGGGTCGGCAGGTCGAAGGCCACCGACAGGCCGGTCTGGCCCTTGGCGAGATTGCCCCGATAGAGCGCGTTGGATTCGGCCGCGTTGGAATGGCCCGCATAGGTGCGGATGATCCAGGGCTTGTCGCGGCTCGACTTGTCGCTCTTGGTCTCCGCGACGTTCGCGCCCATCCCTCGCCTCCATATGATCTTATGTCCGCGCGCGGGGCGCGGTCTTGCGGCCACCGTAGCGAAGCCTTGGCGACGCGTCATCCGGGACAGACGTGCAAGTCGCTCCCGCGGGTCCCGGCCGGCCTTTAAAAAACTTGCCCGCCCGGACAGCCTGATTTGAGGGCCCTCTTCGGTCTTCGATCCGTCCAGGGCCGGGCAGTCGGTCCCGATACGCGAGCCGGCGGCGCGCGAAGGCTGGAATCACCCCGTTGGGCGATCGTCCACCCCCGATCCCGGAGCGGAGGATCGATCGCTGGTATAAAGTCCACCCGATCTTCGGTTCCTGGGCGGCGCAAGGTCTCGGACCCGACACCCGCAAGGCCGGCGCGGAATAATACTTGGCCTGCCGAAAAGCCGAATTTGAATACGCGGGCGCCGTCCCTGTGCCGGGGCCTTTTTCCTGGCGGAAACCCTTCGGTTTCGACTTTCGGCCCACTTGGACACCTTCGGCATCGCCGCTATAGCGCGGGGGAGAACCGCGGCCTTCAAGAACCACGCGGGACGAGAGGAGAGCGAGATGGCGGCGAGCGCTGCGGTCGGTCCGGCAACCGGCGAGGTCAAGGACCTCTACGAGATGGGCGAGATCCCGCCGCTGGGTCACGTGCCGGCCAAGATGTATGCCTGGGCGATCCGGCGCGAGCGCCACGGGCCCCCGGAGCAGTCCCACCAGCTCGAAGTGCTGCCGGTCTGGGAGATCGGCGACGACGAGGTGCTGGTCTACGTCATGGCGGCGGGCGTCAACTACAACGGCGTCTGGGCCGGCCTCGGCGAGCCGATCTCGCCCTTCGACGTGCACAAGGGCGAATACCACATCGCCGGCTCGGACGCGTCGGGCATCGTCTGGAAGGTCGGCGCCAAGGTGAAGCGCTGGAAGGTCGGCGACGAGGTCATCGTCCATTGCAACCAGGACGACGGCGACGACGAGGAGTGCAACGGCGGCGACCCGATGTTCTCGCCGACCCAGCGGATCTGGGGCTACGAGACCGGCGACGGCTCCTTCGCGCAGTTCTGCCGGGTGCAGTCGCGCCAGCTGATGCACCGGCCCAAGCACCTGACCTGGGAGGAGGCGGCCTGCTACACGCTGACGCTCGCCACGGCCTACCGCATGCTGTTCGGCCACGCGCCGCACACGGTCCGTCCGGGCCAGAACGTGCTGATCTGGGGCGCCTCCGGCGGCCTCGGCGTGTTCGGCGTCCAGCTCTGCGCGGCCTCCGGCGCCAACGCCATCGCGGTGATCTCGGACGAGTCGAAGCGCGACTACGTGATGAGCCTCGGCGCCAAGGGCGTCATCAACCGGAAAGACTTCGACTGCTGGGGTCAGCTTCCGAAGGTGAACTCCCCTGAATTTCACGCCTGGACGAAAGAGGCGCGGAAATTCGGCAAGGCGATCTGGGAGATCACCGGCAAGCAGGATGTCGACATCGTGTTCGAGCATCCCGGCGAGGCGACCTTCCCGGTCTCGGCGCTGGTGGTGAAGCGCGGCGGCATGGTGGTGTTCTGCGCCGGCACGACCGGCTTCAACATCACCTTCGACGCCCGCTACGTCTGGATGCGGCAGAAGCGGATCCAGGGCTCGCACTTCGCCCATCTCAAGCAGGCGTCCTCGGCCAACCAGTTCGTGCTCGACCGGCGGATCGACCCGTGCATGAGCGAGGTGTTCCCCTGGGACAAGATCCCCCAGGCCCACACCAAGATGTGGAAGAACCTGCACCCGCCGGGCAACATGGCCTGCCTGGTCAACTCGCCCCGCGCCGGTCTGCGGACCGTCGAGGACGTGATCGAGGCCGGGCCGCTCAAGCGGTAGCCCGCCCGGCCCCGGGGGCGGCGCGCCTGGCCAGTGCGGGCCCCGCGCCCGATGCAAGTGCGGGCTCGCGCCCGGGGCGCCCGATCGGCTAAGCTCGTCCGTCCCCCGCCGACTCGGCGACTGGCTCGGTGCGTGGGGACGCGCGGATGACGGGCCTGCGAGATCCTGACCGGACCCTGCCCCGAACCGAACCCGGGGGCTGAGGATTTGACGGGCGACGACGAGACTTACGTGTACGACGAGGCCACCGGCGAGTGGCTGCCGCCGGGGGCGGCGGGCGCGGCCCCCGAGACGGTGGCGGCCCCCGAGACGGTGGCGGTCCGCGACGCGGCCGGTACCATCCTCGCCGACGGCGATTCCGTGACCCTGATCAAGGACCTCAAGGTCAAGGGCGCCAACCAGACCCTGAAGCAGGGCACGGTCATCCGGTCGATCCGGCTCACGGACGATCCGGAGGAGATCGACTGCCGCCACGACACCATCAAGGGCCTCGTCCTGCGCACCGAGTTCGTGCGCAAGCGCTGAGGCCGCCGCGGGCGGAATGCGGCGGTGCGCCTAACGCTTGCGCGGCTCGTCCTGCGGCAGGTGGCGCCCGTAGACCTCCTGCTTCTCCGCCCGCTCCTGGATCAGGTCGGCATAGGCCTGCCGCATCTCCGGGGAGACGCTGATGCTCTTGCCCTTGGCGGCCTTGCGCTTGGGCGCCTTCTTGAAGGTGTTGTTCGTCTCGCTCATGCCGGCTCCCTCGAACCGTGGCGGCGTCGCGCGGCCCCTAGGCCGATTCGGGTGTCCGGCCGCCGCCCGGGGCCGGACAGGCGCCCTGTAGCGCATCGCGGCGGGGGACGCACGGTGGCACAGCGTCGGCGGGGATCGAAACGGTGCGATCTGGCCTGCCGCATCGGCCTCTGCCAGGATCGGGCCGTTGGATCGGGGGCGAACATGGATTCGGGCGGATCGTGGCTGGACGGGATCCGGGGCGCGACGGTGCTGCTCGCCGGCCTCCTCGCCGCCGCCCAAGCCCAGGCCCAAGCCCAGGCCCGGCCGGTCCCGCCCCGGGCTGCGCCGGCGGCCGGGGCACCGGTCGATCCCGCCTTCGAGGCGGCGAAGGCGGGGTTCGAGGCCCTGCCCGAGGCGGAGCGCAGGGCCGTCCAGGAGGCCCTGGTCTGGACCGGCGACTTCAACGCCGTGGTCTCGGGGGCGTTCGGGCGGCGGACCTTCGAGGCGCTCGACGCCTACCGGACCCGCGCCGGCGGGGCCGACCCCCTCGATCCGCGCGGGCGGGCAGCGCTCCTGGCGGCCGGCGCCGCGGCCAGGGCTGCGGCGCGCTTCCGGGTCGCCGTGGATCCCGGCAGCGGCGCGGTGATGGGCGTGCCCGAGCGCCTGCTGGCGAAGCGCACCGCCCTCCCCTCGGGGACCCGCTGGCAGAGCCAGGACGGCCGCGTGACCCTGGAGACCCGGGCCTACCCGCCGGGGACCGAGACCCTGGACAGCCTGTTCGAGAAGGCCACCGCGCCGCTGCCGAGCCGCAAGGTCACCTACAGGCTGCGGCGGCCGGACAGCGTGGTGGTCACCGCCGAGACCGGGACCGGCCGGTCCTATATCCGCTACGCCGCCGGGCCGGCGGGCGTGCGCGGCTTCCTGTTCGGCTACGACCGGGCCCTGGCGCCGGAGGTCGACCGCCTCGTGATCGCGGTGGCGAACGCCTTCGCGCCGTTCCCGGAGGCCGCCGCGGTGCCGACCGATCCGGGCGCTGCGACGGCCCGACCGGCTCCGGCCCGGCCCGAGGCCGGCCCTGCCCCGGCACAGGAGGTCTCCAGCGCGGGGGCCGGTCTCACGGTGGCGCCGGGCCGCGTGCTCACGGCCGCCGCGGTCCTGGAGGGCTGCGCCGCGCCCCGCATCGGGGGCGCGCCGGCCCGGACGCTCGCCGCCGACCCGGCTGGTCTCGCGCTCCTCGACGCGCCGGGGGCCCCCGCCCCGCTCCGGCCCGCAGGGCGGGTCGAGCCGGTCGGGACCGAGGACGGCTTGATCGCCCTCGCCCCCGGCCCGGACGGAATCGGGGCCGCACCCGGGAGCGCGGCCGGGGGCGACGTGATCGCGGCCCTCCAGCCGGGCTCGGCCGGCGCGCCGGTGCTCGACCGGTCCGGTCGGCTCGTCGGGCTGGTCGCCCGCTATCCCGCGGCGCCGCGCCGGGTCGCCGGGATCGTGCCCCCGGCGCGCCTGCCGCTGGTGCCGGTCCGGGCGATCGGCCCGTTCCTCGCCGCCCAGGGCATCGCCGAGGCGAAGCCGCTTCAGGACGGCGGCCCCGGGGCGGTGGCGCGGGCGGTGGTGGGCATCGCCTGCCGCTAGCGTCTCCCGAGGGCGCGGTCAGGCGCGAGGCTTGGGGACCCTTGGCTTGAGCACCGTGGCCATCCAGCCCGCGCCCGGCTTCGGGGCCTCCGCTGCGCTCCAGCGCCCCCGGCGAAGGGCGGTCGGGGTGGGATGCCGAACGGCGGTCCATTCCGTCATCGCAAGGTCGACGACCGTGGTCCGGCACGTTCGGGAGCGGCGCCGGCGCACCGTCCCGCGAAATCGCGATCGGGACGATGCCTTCGTCCCTCGATCCGCCTCACCCCGAACGCCGGAGGCCGTCTTTCGGGGTGAGGCTTCGGGCAACGGCCCGCGGATTACAGCCGGCCGGTGACCAGCAGGACGATCAGCACGATGAGCAGGATGCCGCCGAGGCCGAAGCCGGGACCGCGATAGGCGCCGCCGCCGAGGAAGCCGCCGCCACCGAAGGCCAGGATGATCAGGATGATGAGGAGGATGGTGACGAGGGACATGGTCGAACTCTCCGGACGGTCGCGCTGATGCGAGCGTGACCGTTCAAACGCTGCGACATTCCGTTCCGTTCAACCCCGCGCCACGCTTTTGTGAGGAAAGTTTCGGATGGGCGCCCGGGTCTCAGGCGTGCCAGTCCGGCAGCGCGTCCCCGGGCGCGTCGAGCCAGCCCGGCACCGGCAGGTTCCGCTCCGTCAGGAAGGCCGGGTTGAACAGCTTCGAGGCGTAGCGCGCCGCCCCGTCGCACAGGATCGTCACCACGGTGTGGCCGGGCCCGAGTTCCCGGGCCAGCCGGATCGCCCCGGCGACGTTGATCCCCGAGGAGCCGCCCAGCGACAGCCCCTCCTCCCGCATCAGGCCGAACACGATGTCCAGCGCCTCGCGGTCCGGGATGCGGAAGGCATGATCCGGGGTGAAGCCGTCGAGGTTCCGCGTGATGCGGCCCTGGCCGATCCCCTCGGTGATCGAAGACCCCTCGGCCTTCAGGGTGCCGGTCGTGTAGTGGGCGTAGAGGGCCGAGCCCTCCGGGTCCGAGAGGGCGATCTTCACCTGCGGATTGCGGGCGCGCAGGGCCTCGGCGGTGCCGGCCAGCGTGCCCCCGGTCCCGGCCGCGCAGGTGAAGCCGTCGACCCGGCCGCCGGTCTGCGCCCAGATCTCCGGGCCGGTGCCGTCCACATGGGCCTGCCGGTTGGCGACATTGTCGAACTGGTCGGCGAAGAAGGCACCCGCCGGTTCCGTGGCGGCGAGCTTATCCGCGAGCCGTCGGGCGACGTGGACGTAGTTGTTCGGGTTGGCGAAGGGTACGGCCGGCACCTCGACGAGGCGCGCCCCCGCGAGCCGCAGGGTCTGCTTCTTCTCCTCGGACTGGGTGACCGGAATGACGATCAGCGTCCGGTAGCCGCGCACCGACGCCACCAGGGCGAGGCCGATGCCGGTATTGCCGGCGGTGCCCTCCACGATGGTGCCGCCCGGCCGGATCAGGCCCCGCGCCTCCGCGTCCCGCACGATGGCGAGCGCGGCGCGGTCCTTCACCGACAGGCCGGGATTGAGGAACTCGGCCTTCCCAAGAATCTCGCAGCCGGTCGCCTCGGAGGCCCGGCGCAGGCGGATCAGCGGCGTGCCGCCGATGGCGGCGAGGACATCCGGAGCGGTGCGATTCGGTTCGGTCATGGGCGGGAACCTAGGCAGGTGCACCGGGGCTGGCGAGCGTCACCCGAACACATGCCCCCCGTTGATCCGCAGGCCCACCGGGTGCCCGGCCGGGTAGCGCACGCCGTCGAAATCCTCCACGGCGAGCAGGTGCCCCTCGGCATCGGCCACCTCGATCCGCTGGCGTCCCTGCGTCCGGTAGGAGCTGCGCACGGTGCCGGTGAGATGCGCGGCCTCGGGCTCGGCGAGCTGCAGCTGCCAGGGGCGCACGTAGAGCTTGACCGGGCCGATCACCCCGGCGGGCGCGACCACCGGCGTCTCCCGGCCCCGCACCAGGACGCGGCCGCCCTCGGCGATGGCCTCGACCTCGACGGAATCCCCCAAAAACTTCATCACGGTGGCGGAGGCCGGGTGCTCCTGCACCTCGTCGGGGGTGCCGACCTGCTCGAGGCGCCCGTGGTCGAGCACCGCCACCCGGTCGGACAGCTCCAGGGCCTCGTCCTGGTCGTGGGTCACGAAGATCGTGGTCTGGCCGGTGCGGTCGTGGATCTCCCGCAGCCAGCGGCGCAGGTCTTTTCGCACCTGGGCGTCCAGCGCCCCGAAGGGCTCGTCCAGCAGCAGCACCCGGGGCTCGACCGCGAGCGCCCGGGCGAGCGCCACCCGCTGGCGCTGGCCGCCCGAGAGCTGCGACGGATAGCGGTCGCCGAAGCCGGAGAGCCGGATCAGATCGAGGAGGTCGCCAACCCGGCGCTTGATCTCAGGCCTGGCCGGCCGGTCGGCCCGGCGGCGCGCGTTCAGCCCGTAGGCGATGTTGTCGGCCACGCTCATATGCTTGAACAGGGCGTAGTGCTGGAACACGAAGCCGACCGCCCGCTCCTGCACGGGCAGGCCGGTGGCGTCGTCGCCGCCGAACAGGATCCGGCCCCGGTCCGGCGCGTCGAGCCCCGCGATGATCCGCAGCAGCGTCGTCTTGCCGGAACCCGAGGGGCCGAGCAGGCCGATCAGCTCCCCCGCCCGCACGTCGAGGGACAGGTCGTGCAGCACCGCCGCCGTGTCGAAGGTCTTCGAGACGGTCTCGACCCGGATCGCCGTCGACGGGCGGTCCGAGGGGGCGTCAGTGCGCCCGGCCGCCCGCGAGCTCGCCTGAGAAGCGCCATTCGAGGACGGATTTGAGGACGAGGGTGATGAGGGCAAGGGCGGCAAGGAGCGAAGCGACGGCGAAGGCGGCGACGAAGTTGTACTCATTGTAGAGGATCTCCACGTGGAGCGGGATGGTGTTGGTCAGGCCGCGGATGTGGCCCGACACCACCGAGACCGCCCCGAATTCGCCCATCGCCCGGGCATTGCAGAGGAGCACGCTGTAGAGCAGGCCCCAGCGGATGTTGGGCAGCGTCACCGTGCGGAACGCGTGCAGGCCCGAGGCGCCGAGCGTCAGCGCCGCCTCCTCCTCGGCGGTGCCCTGCTCCTGCATCAGCGGGATCAGTTCCCGGGCGACGAACGGGAAGGTCACGAATACCGTAGCCAGCACGATCCCCGGCAGGGCGAACAGCACCTCGATGCCGTGATCGAGCAGGAATCCGCCGAACAGGCCCTGGGAACCGAACAGCAGCACGTAGATCAGCCCCGAGACCACCGGCGAGACCGAGAAGGGCAGGTCGATCAAGGTGATCAGCAGGGATTTCCCGGGGAACTCGAACTTGGCGATCGCCCAGGAGGCGGCGAGCCCGAACACCACGTTGAACGGCACCGCGATCGCCGCCACCGTCAGCGTCAGGCGGATCGCGCTCCAGACGTCCGGCTCCCGGAACGCGTCCAGGAAGGCGGCCAGCCCGTGGGACAGGGCCTGGGTGAAGACCGCGATCAGCGGCAGCACCAGGAACAGCGCCAGGAACGCCACGGCGATCCCGATCAGGACCGCGCGGGTGGCCGCCCCCTCGGAGGCGACCGAGTCCGGCTTGGCCGACGGCACGTAGGCCGGGGAGAAGATCTCAGACATAGCCGAACCGCCGCCGTGACCAGGTCTGGATGAGGTTGATGGCGAGCAGCGTCAGGAACGAGATCCCGAGCATGATCGTGGCGATCGCCGCCGCCCCGCCATAGTCGAACTCGGAGAGCTTGATCACGATCAGCAGCGGCGCGATCTCCGACACGTAGGGCAGGTTGCCGGCGATGAAGATGATCGAGCCGTACTCGCCGACCCCCCGGGCGAAGGCGAGCGCGAAGCCGGTGAGCACCGCCGGGATCAGCGGCGGCAGCACGACCTTGGTCAAGGTGACGATCCGCGTGGCGCCCAGGGTTGCGGAGGCCTCCTCGATCTCCTTGTCGATCTCGGCGATCAGCGGCTGCACGGTCCGCACCGCGAAGGGCAGGCCGATGAACACCATGGCGATGAAGATGCCCACCGGGGTGTAGGCCGCCTGGATGCCGAGCCGGGCCAGGGGCGCGCCGACGAGCCCGTCCGGCGCATAGAGCGAGGCCAGCGCGATGCCGGCGACCGCGGTCGGAAGGGCGAAGGGCAGGTCCACCGCCGCGTCGACGAGCTTGCGGCCCGGGAAGCGGTAGCGGGTCAGCACCCAGGCGACCAGGAAGCCGAACACGGAGGCCACGAGGGCGGCGAGCGCCGAGACGCCGAAGCTGATCCGCAGGGCGCTCGCCACCCGCGGATCGGTGGCGACCCCCCAGATCCCCGAGAGCCCGAGCCCCGAGGCCTTGGCGACCAGCCCGGCGAGCGGCAGCAGCACGATCAGCCCGAGGCAGGTCAGCGTGTAGCCGAAGCTGATCCCGAAGCCCGGGATCACGCTCGGCCGGCGGAAGGTGCGTTTGCGACGCGGCGTCTCGACCATGGTCCGGAGCCTCAGCGGCCGGCGCGGCTCAAGCGGTCGAACAGGCCGCCGGCGTCGAAGTTCCGCTTCTGGATCTCGTCCCAGGAGCCCTGCAGGTCCTCGATCTTGAACAGCTTGATCTCGGGGAGCTGGGCGAGGTCGGCGGGCGCCGCCGCGTCCCGCTTGATCGGCCGATAATGGTGCTTGGCGAAGATCGCCTGGGCGCGGTCGGTGTAGAGGAAGTCCAGATAGGCCTGGGCGGCCTTGGTGGTGCCCTTGCGCTCGGCGTTCACCGCCACGAGGGCCACCGGCGGCTCGGCGTAGATCGAGCTCGGCGGCGAGACGATGTCGAACTTGTCGGCGCCGAACTCCTGGAGCACCAGATAGGCCTCGTTCTCCCAGGTCGGCAGCACGTCGCCGAGGCCGCGCTGGGCGAAGGTCACGGTCGAGCCGCGCGCCCCCGTGTCGAGCACCGGCACGTTCCTGTAGATCTGCCCCACGAAGGCGTCGGCCTTGGCGGCGTCCTTGTCCTGACCGTAGGCGTAGCCCCAGGCCGCCAGGAAGTTCCAGCGCCCGCCCGCCGAGGTCTTCGGGTTCGGGGTGATCACCTTCACGTCGGGCTTGGCGAGGTCGGCCCAGTCCTTGACGCCCTTCGGGTTGCCCTTGCGGACCAGGAACACCACCGTCGAGGTGTAGGCCACGCCCTCGTTGGGGAGCTTGGTCCGCCAATCCTCCGGGATCTTGTGGGTGAGCCGGGCGATGGCGTCGATGTCCGAGGGGATGCCCAGGGTGACCACGTCGGCATCGACGCCGTCGATCACCGTGCGCGCCTGCGCCCCCGAGCCGCCGTGGGAGGCGCGGACCGTGATCGCCTCCCCGGTCTTGGCCTTCCACTCCTCGGCGAAGACCGCGTTGATCTCCCGGTAGAGCTCACGGGTCGGGTCGTAGGAGACGTTGAGCAGGGCGGTCTCGGCGGCGGCCGGGTGCGGGCCGGTCCACAGGCCGGCCCCGGCCAGCAGGGACAGGGCGACCGCCCGGACGATTCGGCTTCGACCCGCAGCGTACGTCATCCCGTCCGATCCCCGGCCATTCGCGGTTGCGATGCAGGGGTCGCCCCCCGAAGAGCCAGAAATCGTTCGTTTTATCGAACGAAGTCAAGTCCAGCCGCGGAAATGCCCGATGCCCTGCGGTGGGAAGAATCCGGGAGACCGTTAGAAAGGCAAGCGTCGTCAGGGGTGTAGCCGGCTAGAAGGCATGGATCTTCTCCCAAGATCGGATCAAGGGGAAGAAACATGACGTCTCGGCGGGTTCCATAGAACGAACGATCTCTTGTGTGGTGGCGCACACCGATCTTGCCCGCAGGTCCGCCTGCCGGGCGTGACGAGCCCGCTCGTCCGAGCGCGCCTGTAAAATTTCGGTCCGGATCAGACCTTCGGCTTGGTGAGCTGGGCGATGAGCGCTTCCAGGCGCTGCGTCACCGGGGCCGCGAGGGCCTCCGCGTAGTAGACACGCAGGTTCTGGCCGAGGTGGCGCCGGATTCCGGTGGGAAGGGGCGTCGCGCGCGCGGCCGGTCCGGGCGGGGATGGACGCTCGGGATGCGGCTTCGACATGATCGGGACATCCTGGCATCGGCTCCGGACCAGAATGGCAAAGCTTGGTTAAGGACAAGTCTCCTCCGGCCGGGCGGGGCGCGCCGACCGCCGGGGCGGTGTCGCAGGCCGGAACTGGCGCCGCCGGGGACACGTTGCCCACCTTTGACAATCCCGCTGCCCGGAGCCGCCCGTGTCCCGCCCGATCCCGTTGACGACGTTGGTATTTCTGGTGGCGGTCATGGCCGGATCGCCGTGCCTGGCCCAGACGAAGCCCGGGGAGATCAAGGGCGTCGACGCGATGGGCGACAAGTCCCGGAGCGCCCAGGACGGCTGGAGCCAGGCCCCCGTGCCCCGGGAACAATCGGCCGCCAAGGACGCGCCGGATCCCGGCGGCCAGTCGACCAAGGAGAATGCCGACCGTCCGGTCCCGAAGGCCGAAACGGGCAGCTCCTCCGCCACCGAGCCGCAGGCGCCCCTGGAACACCGGACCGCGGGGCCTTCGGGAACCAATCCCGCGATTCCGAGCAAGTAAAAAAACCGTTTCCCCGGAGGATGATACCGGACCGGGGAAACGTGCCGCTTCATCCGGGACAGGATCGGATGCTGTGTCACGCAACCGCACTTGCCTCGCGCACGCTTTTTTGGGACACCCTGGAATTATACCAGATCGCTTTTTTGTGAGGCGGAGATGACGGTCCAGGTCTCAAGGCGCGGCTTGCTCAGGGGGGCCGGCGCCGGCCTCGCGGGCGGCACGCTCGGCGCGCTCGGGTTCGGCGGCCTCGAACCGGCCATGGCCGCCGCGGTGCGGCCGTTCAAGCTCGCGCAGATGCGCGAGACCCGCAACACCTGCCCGTACTGCTCGGTCGCCTGCGGCGTGATTCTCTACAGCCTCGGCGACCGCTCGAAGAACGCCCGCTCCTCGGTGATGCATATCGAGGGCGACCCGGATCATCCGGTCAACCGCGGCACCCTTTGCCCGAAGGGTTCGGCGCTGCTCGACTTCGTGCATGCCGAGACCCGCACCAAGTACCCGCTCCACCGCGCCCCGGGCTCCTCGGAGTTCAAGCGCGTCTCCTGGGACTTCGCCCTCGACCGGATCGCGAAGCTCATGAAGGAGGACCGGGACAAGAACTTCGTGGCCAAGAACGGCGACCTCACGGTCAACCGCTGGACCACGATGGGCTTCCTCGGCGCCTCGGCCACCACCAACGAGACGGCCTGGCTGACCTACAAGACAGTCCGAAGCATGGGGGCCCTGGTCTTCGACAACCAGGCCAGGGTTTGACACGGTCCGTCGGTCGCCAGTTTGGCGCCCTCCTTCGGACGCGGTGCGATGACCAACCTCTGGATGGACATCAAGCACGCGGACGTGATCACCGTGATGGGCGGCAATGCCGCCGAGGCGCATCCCTGCGGCTTCAAGTGGGTCGTCGAGGCGAAGGCCCATAACAACGCCAAGCTGATCGTCGTCGATCCGCGCTTCACCCGCACGGCCTCGGTGGCCGATCTGTACTGCCCGATCCGGCAGGGGTCGGACATCGCGTTCCTGTCGGGCGTCGCGAAGTACCTGATCGACAACGACAAGCTGCAGCACCGCTACGTCTCCGCCTACAGCAACGCCGGGTACGTGGTCCGCGAGGGCTACGACTTTAGCGAGGGCCTGTTCGCGGGCTACGACGCCGACAAGCGCGACTACGACAAGACCACCTGGGACTACGAGATCGGCCCCGACGGCTACGCCGTGGTCGACGAGACGATGCAGCACCCGCGCTGCGTCATGCAGCTCCTCAAGAAGCACATCGCCATCTACACCCCGGAGATGGTGGAGCGGATCTGCGGCTCGCCGAAGGAGACCTTCCTGAAGGTCTGCGAGATGATCGCGACCACGTCCTCTCCGGAGCGGACGATGGCCTCGCTCTACGCGCTCGGCTGGACGCACCATTCCAAGGGCTCGCAGAACATCCGGGCGATGTGCATCGTCCAGACGCTGCTCGGCAATATCGGCATGCTCGGCGGCGGCATGCAGGCCCTGCGCGGCCACTCCAACATCCAGGGGCTGACCGATCTCGGGCTGATGAGCAACCTCATCCCCGGCTATCTGAACATCCCGGTGGAGAAGGAGCCCGATTACGCGAGCTACGCCGCCAAGCGGCAGTTCAAGCCGCTGCGTCCCGGGCAGACCAGCTACTGGCAGAACTACAACAAGTTCTTCGTCTCGTTTCAGAAGGCTATGTGGGGCGACTACGCCACGAAGGAGAACGACTGGGCCTACGACTACCTGCCCAAGCTCGATGTGGCGACCTACGACGTGCTGCGCGGGTTCGAGCTCGCCAAGCAGGGCAAGATGACCGGCTACGTCATCCAGGGCTTCAACCCCCTGATGTCGTTCCCGAATCGCGCCAAGATGACGGAAGCCTTCTCCAAGATGAAGTTCATCGTGGTGATGGATCCGCTCAAGACCGAGACGGCCCGGTTCTGGGAGAATCACGGCGAGTACAACGACGTCGATCCGACCCAGATCCAGACCGAGGTGTTCGAGCTTCCGACCACCCTGTTCGTGGAGGAGGAGGGCTCGCTCTCGAACTCGAGCCGGTGGCTGCAATGGCACTGGCAGGCCCAGGAAGCGCCGGGCGAGTGCCGCTCGGACATCGAGATCATGTCGGGGATCTTCCTCCGCATGAAGGAGGCCTACAAGAAGGATGGCGGGGCGTTCCCGGACGCGATCGTCAATCTGAAGTGGGACTACGCGATGTCGGAGTCGCCGACGCCCGTGGAATTGGCCCGCGAACTCAACGGCTATACCCTGGCGCCGACCCCGGACCTGAACGGGACCATCATCCCGGCGGGCAAGCAGGTCGACGGCTTCGCCCAGCTCAAGGACGACGGGACCACCGCCTGCGGGTGCTGGATCTACTCGGGCTGCTATACCGAGAAGGGCAACATGATGGCCCGCCGGGACAACAATGATCCCGGCGACCGCGGCATCGCGCCGAACTGGGCCTTCGCGTGGCCCGCCAACCGGCGCGTGCTCTACAACCGGGCGTCCTGCGACCCCGAGGGCAAGCCCTGGTCGGAGAAGAAGAAGCTCATCGAGTGGAACGGCAAGCAGTGGATCGGCTTCGACGTGCCGGATTACGGCGTCACCGTCGCCCCCGATAAGGGCGTCGGCCCGTTCATCCTGAACCAGGAGGGCGTCGCCCGCCTGTGGACCCGGGGTCTCATGCGCGACGGGCCGTTCCCGACGCACTACGAGCCGTTCGAATCGCCGGTGGCCAACATCCCGTTCCCGAAGATCAAGGGCGCGCCCGCGGCCCGCATCTTCAAGGATGACCTGGCCGATCTCGGCGACGCGAAGGAGTTTCCCTACGCGGCGACGAGCTACCGGCTCACCGAGCACTTCCACGGTTGGACCAAGCATGCCCGGATCAACGCGATCCTCCAGCCGGAGGCGTTCGTGGAGATCTCCGAGGAACTCGCCAAGGAGAAGGGCATCGCCAGGGGCTCATGGGTCCGCGTCTGGTCGAAGCGCGGCTCGCTCAAGGCCAAGGCCATGGTGACCAAGCGGATCAAGCCGCTGATCTGCGACGGCAAGCCCGTCCACGTCGTCGGCATCCCGCAGCACTGGGGCTTCATGGGCCTGACCAAGAAAGGATGGCACCCGAACTCGCTGACACCCGTGGTGGGCGACGCGAACACCGAGACGCCGGAGTTCAAGGCCTGGCTCGTGAATATCGAGCCGACCACGCCGCCGTCGGACGCGGTCGCATAGGGGGAGCTGACACATGGCCGACTACAGCTCCCTCGACATCCGCCAGCGCTCCGCCTCCACGGAGACGCCGCCGGAGATCCGCCGCCAGGTGGAGGTCGCAAAACTCATCGACGTGTCGAAGTGCATCGGCTGCAAGGCCTGCCAATCGGCCTGCGAAGAGTGGAACGACCTACGCGACGACATCGGCGTCAACACCGGCAGCTACCAGAACCCCCACGACCTCACGCCGAAGTCGTGGACCCTGATGCGGTTCACCGAGTACGAGAACCCGGAGACCCAGAACCTCGAATGGCTGATCCGCAAGGACGGCTGCATGCACTGCACCGAGCCGGGCTGCCTCAAGGCCTGCCCGTCGCCGGGCGCGATCGTGCAGTACTCCAACGGCATCGTCGACTTCATCGAGGAGAACTGCATCGGCTGCGGCTACTGCGTGAAGGGCTGCCCGTTCAACATCCCGCGGATCAGCCAGACCGACCACAAGGCGTACAAGTGCACCCTGTGCTCGGACCGGGTCGCGGTCGGTCAGGCCCCGGCCTGTGCCAAGGCCTGCCCGACCGGCTCGATCATGTTCGGCACCAAGCAGGCGATGATCGAGCAAGCGGAGACTCGGGTCGAGGACCTGAAGTCGCGCGGCTTCGCCCATGCCGGCCTCTACGACCCGGCCGGCGTCGGCGGCACGCACGTCATGTACGTGCTGCACCATGCCGACCAGCCGAGCCTCTATGCCGGCCTGCCGAACGACCCGAAGATCTCGCCGCTGGTCGCCTTCTGGAAGGGCGGCGCCAAGGTGTTCGGGCTCGCCGCGATGGGCTTCGCCGCGGTGGCGGGCTTCTTCCACTACGTCACGGCCGGCCCGAACGAGGTCGTGCCCGAGGAGGAGGAAGAGGCGGTCGAGTACGACGAGGCCAAGCGCCGGGAGACCGGTGGCGGCGAGGCCCGGCCGCACTGAAACGCGACGGTCTCCCTCCCCCCTCTGCGGGGGAGGGAAACGCGCGCGGGTCCGGAATCGACCGGGTGGAGACGGCACCGCCGCCCCACCCTATCTTGTACGAAACGGCCGCCCCGCGCCGCGGCGCCGGCCCCGTCAGGCACGAAGAATGAATTACCCGCGCTACACCCATGACATCGAGCAGCCAGCCCCAGACGACCAGGCGACGATCGACGCCACAAACAAGGGCATGACGCAGCGGGCCCAGCCGGACG
>NZ_JAKSYC010000352.1 GCF_022829585.1 Methylobacterium sp. J-026 | reverse complement strand
CCGATCGCTGGCCGAGCCGCTCTCTCCTCCCTTGGCGATCCCGGGCTTGCCCGGGATCGCTCGAGCTTGCAGGGAGGCGTTGAAGGTGGGGGTGGTGCAGGATGGAGCGGTGCGGTGCCGTCTGCACCACCCCCACCCCTGGCCCCTCCCCGCAAGGGGGAGGGGAAAAGCGCTCCGTTGTCATGGTGTTGGTGTCAGACTGCGACGTGTGACTCCGGTGGCCTTTGCGGGGGCGGGACGGTCCGTGGGTGCTCCGGCATGGCCGTTCTCGCGAACCCGGAACGATCCGGATTTCGATCCGGGCATCCGACAGCCCAACCCCGTCCCCGGGACCCTCGTCTCCGCAGGGAACCTCAGCTTGGCCAGGTCATTCCCTTACTCTAGGCTCGTCGTGCCGCCCGCTCGTCCAAGACGGCCGTCACCTGCGCCCCCGGAGTGCCCGATGTTCCCTCGCCCGATCCGCCAGGCCGCCCTTCGCGAGCGCCCGGCGCGCGGTCGCCTCGGGGGGGGCCTTCTCCGGGGCGGCCTGCTCGGCGCGGCGCTCCTCGGCGCGCTGGCCGGCCAGCGTCCCACCCCCGCCGCGGCCGTGATCAACGGCACGACCACCCGCGATCCCGACGGGGCGCGCAGCTTCGTGGTGCGCATCGAGAGCACCGAGGGCGAGATCTGCTCGGGCACGCTGATCGCCCCGGACCTCGTCCTCAGCGCCGCCCACTGCGTCATGCGCCCGGCCGGCTACACGGTGATCAGCGTCGACCGCGGCTTCCGCCAGCACCGGACGCAGGTGATCGCCGCGACGATGCATCCGGATTTCGTCCCCGGCACGACGCCCGAGGAACAGCCCGGGGTCGATCTGGCGCTGCTCAAGCTCGAACGGCCCCTCGGGGCCGATTACATGCCCCTTGACCCGCGGGGCGCCGGCGCGATCGGCAACGGCGAGGCCGTCGACATCGCGGGCTTCGGCGTCGTGGCCGAGAACCGGCGGGGCTCGGCCCGCGTGCTGCGGCTGGCGCATCTCGTCTCGATCGGCTCGCTGCAGGTCGCCAACCGGGTGACCGTGGTTACCGACCGGCGGCGCATGGCCGAGACCTCGGGGGCCGGCGCGTGCCTGGGCGATTCCGGCGGCCCGATCCTCACCGGCGGCCCCGGCGGCTACCGGATCGTCGGCGTGGTCAGCTGGTCGAGCGGCGCCCTGCAGCAGGGAGCCCGCCGGACCGCCTGCGGCGGCTTCACCGCGGTGACACCGGTGGCCGAGCATGCCGGCTGGATCTCCGCGCGCTCGGCCGAGCTGTCGCGGATCCAGGTGAGCGACGCCCTGCCGCGCGGCGACGGGTCCGTCTGGACGGCGCGCCCGCGCCGCCGGTAGGCGCCGAATCGGGGAGCTCGAACCGACGCGGGGCCCTGCCATGCGGTGGATCCTGCGCATCTGCGGGAACCTGAGGCCCCATCGGCACTTTCGCATCCGAACCCTTCCGGCACACGGAGCGAGAGCATGGCCGCGACCGAAATCAGCAACACCCCCCGGGCGCACAAGACCCGGAACGACACCGATTCGAACGCCAAGAAGGTCTCGATCGAGGCCCTCAACGCCCGGTTGGCGGACGGCATCGATCTCGCCCTGGCGATCAAGCAGGCCCATTGGAACCTCAAGGGGCCGCAATTCATCGGCGTCCACGAGATGCTCGACGGGTTCCGCACGGAACTCGACGACCTCAACGACAAGGTGGCCGAGCGCGCGGTGCAGCTCGGCGCCACGGCTTTCGGCTCGACCCAGGCGGTCGCCGAGCGCACGAAGCTGCCGCCCTACCCGACCGGCATCTACGCGATCGCCGACCACATCGCCGCGCTGATCGACAGCTTCGCCGGCTACGCCAACGCCGTGCGCGAGAACATCGACGAGACCGACGAGGCAGGCGATCCTGGCACGGCCGATCTCTTCACCGAGATCTCCCGCGCCGTGGACAAGCAGCTGTGGTTCCTCGAGGCCCACGTCCAGGAGCCCACGGGCGCCCTGCGCGACGGCAACCCGGGCCGCTGAGAACCGGACCCGAGATCCTCGCGCCCCGCCCGTGATCGGGCGGGGCGCGACCGCTCAGCTGAACTTCAGCAGCTTGATCGCGTAGAAATCCTGCACCCCGCCGCCGACGCGCTTGGTGGTGTAGAACAGGACGTAGGGCTTGGCCGAGTACGGGTCGCGCAGCACGCGCATCCCGGTCCGGTCGACCACCAGATAGCCCCGGCGGAAATCGCCGAAGGCCACGGACAGGCTGTCCTTCCCCAGATCGGGCATGGCCTCGGCCTCGGTGACCGGGAAGCCCACCAGGGTCGCGCCCTGGCCGGCGGCGAGCGGCGGCTGCCAGAGGTAGTTGCCCTCCGAATCCTTGAACTTCCGGATCGCGCTCTGGGTGCGCCGATTCATCACGAAGCCGGCGTTCTGGCGGTAGCCGGCGCGCAGGCCGTAGATCAGGTCGAACAGCACGTCGCCCGGGTTGCTGGACGGGAAGGCGCCGGCCGCCCCGGTGGCCACGATTCCGAGCTTGCCCGGCACCCAGGCGGCATTGGCGACCGTGTCGTAGCTCAGGAAGCCGCGCGGGCGGCTGGCGCCGTTGCCGGACACGAAGGCGACGCCCTCCTGCTCAGCGAAGGCGGTCTCCACCTCGGCCGACAGCCACGCATCGAGATCGACCACGGCATCGTCCAGCAGCGTCTGCGTGGCCGCCGGCATGGCGTAGAGTTCCATGGCGGGGAACGCGATCTCGGTGAGCGCGGGCCCGTCGGTCTGGGGCCGCGGCGCGGTCTCGGCGGCCCAGCCGGTGACCGGCGCCCCCACCGAGACCGCGCGCTTGTACTGCGATCCCGAGATCTGCTGGACGCTGGCGATAGACCGGATCGGCGAGACCTGGCCGAGGCGCATCAGCACGGTCCGCTCGATCGTGTCGGGCACGAGGTAGCCGCCATCCGGGCCCGAACCGGCCGACAGGGCCTTGGCCTCCAGGCGCTTGAGGCCGGCGCTCTCGCCGGCCCGGACGTAGAGGTCGAAGGCCGCCTTGTGCTCCTGGGCGCCCGCGTCAACCCGGGGCCCCGGCTGGCCCAGCGGCGGCCGGGCCTGCTCCAGGGTGATCCGGTCGAGGCGGGTGCGGGCGGCGTCGAGGGCCGCGTCGATCCGGGCGAGCTTCTCCTCGGTGAGCACGTCGACGCCCAGGCGCCCCTCGATGGCGCCGATGCGCGATTCGTTGGTCTCCTTGAACGCCGCGAAGGCGGTGGAGAGCTCGTCCAAGGCGGAGCGGACAGGGGCGCCCTCGGGCCGGGCGGCCTTGTTCTCCAGGTCGGGGTATCCGTCCTTCGTCTCGAGGGCGGTGCGGGCGAGCGGGGATTGGGCGTCCATCGGGGCCTCGTGGTCTGGGGAGTGGAAAGCGGGGTGCTTGGACGTCAGGGCCGGGCGGCCGGCGGAAGCCGGAGCCCGAGTCTCACGCCCCGGGCCGGGGCGATCCGGCGGGCGAGGCCGCGGATCTCCTCGGCCAAGGGGTCCGGGTCGGGGCTCGCCCGGGCCCCCGGCTGCAGCGGGAAGGTCACGAGCGAGATCTCCCAGAGATCGACCCGGTGCAGCCGGCGCTCGCCGCCCGTGCCCCGGCGGGCGAGCAGCGTGCGGAAACCGATCGACAGGCCGTCGAGCCCGCCGCCGCGCAGCAGGGCATCGACCTCCCGGGCGCGCTGGACCGCGAGGTTGAGCTGGCCCTCGGCGAACAGGCCGGTGGCGTCCTCGCGCAGGGAGAGCCAGCGGCCGATCGGCTCGGCCGGGTCGTGCTGGAACAGCAGGCGAACGAGCGGTGTCCGACTGGACAGCCATGGACGCCTAATTGGCTGATTTCACTGCGCTTTGAGGTGTCCTATGGTCTACCCACGTCCACCCGTGTGTGCCACAATCCAGCGCCCGATTGTGGGTACAGACGTAGGCGCATCAGTCGTGCGGCAAGTTGGACGACTCTCCGCTCTGGTAGTCTCTCGGGCCCGCGATCCCGGCATGTATGCCGATGGCGGCGGCCTCTATCTTCAGGTCACGCACGCGCAAGCGCGGTCCTGGATCTTCCGGTTCATGCTCGACGGCCGCGCCCGCTCGATGGGGCTCGGACCGCTTCATACGATCACGTTGGCCGAGGCTCGCACCAAGGCGACCGAGTGCCGGAAGCTATGCCTCGACGGTCGAGACCCGATCATCGAGCGCGAGCAGGCACGCGCCCGGCTGAAGCTCGATGCAGCCAAGGCGCTGACGTTCCGGGCCTGCGCCGAGGGCTACATCAAGGCGCACAAGGCCGGTTGGATCGAGCGAACTACCGATCATTGGCACATGGCCTTCGAGGCCTTCGTCTATCCGGTGTTCGGGGACGTGTCGGTCCAGGCCGTCGACACCGGTCTCGTGATGCAGGCCCTGGAGCCGATCTGGACCGCCAAGACCGTGACGGCGGTCAGGGTACGCGGCCGGATCGAGTCGGTACTCGACTGGGCTACGACACGTGGGCACCGGGCCGGTGAAAACCCGGCGCGCTGGCGCGGTCATCTCGCCAACCTGCTGCCCCGTCGCTCGAAGGTGAGCAAGGTCGTCCACTACCCTGCCCTGCCATTCAAGGAAGTTCCTGCCTTCATGGCGGCGATCGAGCGGCAGGCCGGCATCGCCGCGCTTGCAGTCCAGTTCACGATCCTGACGGCGGTGCGCACCGCGGAGGCGACCGGGGCCCGCTGGGACGAGATCGACGAGGCGGAGGCGACCTGGACGATCCCGGTCGAGCGGATGAAGGCCGGCATCCAGCACCGAGTGCCCTTGAGCCTTCCTGCCCTCGCCCTGGTCCAGCAACTGAAGCCGCTTGGCTCGGAGTACGTGTTCCCGGGGATGAAGCGCAGCCAGCCGCTCAACAAGACCGCGATGCTGAAGGTCCTGACCCGGATGGGCCGCAAGGACATCACGGTTCACGGCTTCCGATCGGCGTTCCGCGATTGGGCCAGCGAATCGACGAGCTTCCCACGCGAGGTAGCCGAGGCTGCTCTGGCGCACGTCATCGAGAACCGGGTCGAGGCGGCATACCGGCGCGGCGATCTCTTTCAGAAGCGGCGCGAGCTGATGGATGCGTGGGCGGTGTACTGTGGCGGATAGTTGGGTGCCACTCTCTCAGGCCTTCGAGCTCATCCTGGATGCCGAGCGCGACACAATCTTGGTCGAGCGGCTGCTGACGCCCTTACTTTGGAGCGGGCAGCTTCCTGCGGTCAGCCGGCGTGCATTCGTGGAAAACGAGCTCGTCAATGATTTGCCTGTCGTCACCCATAGAGAATGGAGGTGGGCCGAGTGCCCGATAATCTTCGATTGGCAGAATTCGAGAGGTGTTCTTCCGAGAGGGACTTTCAGGCCAAAGCGCGATGCCGAAATTGTCAAGTTCGGTCTTACCGAATATTTTCGGATTGATCTCGCATGGCCGTCTTTAGTCGATCAGTTTCCATATCTAAAAAACCAAGTCCAGAATTCTTCGGATGCTTTGTTACGCACTGGAGTAGTCGGACACCCTACTTCGCGACACGTTGTTGAAGCAGAAATCAATCGACGCGCAAATTTAGGAGAGCGTTATAAAACCAAATCTGAGGCAGCAAATGCTCTGTCTCAATGGCTGATTGATGCATATTCGGGAAAGGCCCCGTCCATGTCTCCGAAAGCTATGACCAATTCGCTCTCTGAGCAGCTCGGAGCTTTGGTTGATCCAATCAACAAGCCTCTCCCGAAATCTCGCCCAAAATAATAATTTCGGGCGCACTTTTTCGGGCGCCCAACTCCGTCCAGGTTCTGCTCAGCCACCGGCAAATGCCAGTGGACACGAAAGGAATATCTAATGGCTCTGCAGCAGATGCAGGCGCCGCAGGGAGACCCGCGCGCGCCGACGGAGAAGCTTTGCTTCACGCTGATGGAAGCCTGCTTCAGCACCGGCCTCGGTCGCTCGACCATCTATCAGCTAGTGAAGGACAAGAAGCTCCGCGCCATCAAGGCCGGCAATCGCACCCTGATTCCGGCGGACAGCCTACGCAGCTACCTCGCCTCGCTCCCCTCGCTCGAGACGGAGGCCGCCTGAGCCATGAAACAGAAAACCCGCGCACAGCGCGGGCTGCGGCGGGTCTCCGAGAATGTCTACTGCCAGGTGGACGCTCAGAGAGATACGCCAGCCCAGGCGCTTCGACAAGACTATCTCACAGCTCGCTTCGGATTGACGCCGTCTATCGCGGGCGTCGTGGCCGAGCTGGCGTTTCCCGCGGTCGACAGCTGGCAGGGTGCGCGATGATGGACCTTCGCTCCGCAGCGCACATGCTCGGGGGCGAGGTCTCAGGCCGGGGCATCCTTTGCCCTGGCCCGGGCCATAGCCGTCGCGATCGCAGCCTCTCCGTCTTGTTCGACGCCTCGGCGCCGAACGGCTTCACCCTTCACAGCCATGCCGGCGACGACTTCGGGACCTGTCGTGATTACGTTCGCGATCGGCTCGGCATTTCTGGGCAAGTTGCCCAGAAACTGGCGCAAGTTGAGCCGGTTTCGCAGCGGCTAGTTTCGGCTCAAGTTGAGCCGATACTACCGAAAATCCATCCGAGCCGCACTTCCGGTGCCTTGGCTTTGTGGGACGAAGGCCAGCCCCCGACAGCATCCCCAGTCGAGCGCTACTTCGCCCGCCGCAGGCTCGGTGTGCCGCCCGCGCGCCAAGATGTTCTGCGCTACCACCCGAGGTGCCCTTTCGCGGGCAATCGGACGCCGGCCATGGTCGCCCTGGTCCGAAACGTCATCACCAATGCCCCGCAGGCGATCCATCGAACGGCGCTGAGCCTCGACGGACAAAAGATCCAGGTTGGCGGCAAGGACCGGCTCGCCCTCGCCAGCATTCGCGACGGGGCCGTGAAGCTGACGGCGGATGAGGACGTCACGACCTGCCTGGGCATCGGCGAGGGCATCGAGACGACGCTTTCTCTGCAGGGCCTTCCTGAGTTCGGCGCCTCGCCGGTGTGGTCGGTCCTGAACGCGGGCGGGATCACGAGCTTCCCGGTGCTGTCCGGGATCGAGTGTCTCTGGATCGCGGTCGACGACGATCCGGCGGGACGGGGTGCATCCGAGCTCTGCGCCGACCGCTGGCGCCGGGCCGGTCGCGAAGTCTTCCTCGTGAGGGCGACGGCCGAGGGCGACGACATCAACGACGCGCTGAAGGCGGTGGCCCATGGCTGATGCCGCCTACACGATCGAGCGGCTCGCACCGCTGCCGGTGAAGCTCCCGCCGCGCCGCTTCGGATCCGCCACCGCGGCCGAGCTGATGGACGAGATCCTGCCCCCCATTCGCTACATCGTCCCGGGGATCTTCGCCGAAGGGCTTACCCTGTTCGGCGGCAAGCCCAAGCTGGGGAAGTCCTGGTTCCTGCTCGGCACCGCCATCGCCGTGGCCATGGGCGGCTATGCGCTCGGCACCATCGAGGTCGAGCAGGGCGATGTCCTGTACCTCGCACTGGAGGACAACAAGCGTCGCCTGCAGAAGCGGCTCGGTCAGCTGCTGCCGACGACCGCCTGTAAGATCCCTGTAAGATTCCCGGAAAGATTGCACTACGATCTGAACTGCCGGCGGCTCGACGACGGCGGCCTCGACGATATCCGCGCCTGGATCGAGAGCCGGCCCGATCCGCGGCTCGTCATCGTGGACGTGCTCAACAAGGTCCGCCCTGCGATGAAGGGCAACGAGGGCATCTACGACTACGACGTGCGCTCCCTGGAAGGCCTGCAGGGGCTGGCAGCCGAGTTCGGTATCGCCATCGTGGTGATCCACCACACCCGCAAGGCTGAGGCCGAGGATCCGTTCGATTGCCTCTCAGGGTCGACGGGGCTCACGGGCACCGCCGACACGACGCTGGTGCTGGCCCGGGATAGCCAAGGCACCACGCTCTACGGGCGTGGCCGCGACATCGAGGAGATCGAGAGCGCTCTCTCCTTCGACCGTTCAAATGGCGCTTGGACCATGCTGGGCGCGGCGGCCGACGTCCGGCGCAGCGATGAGCGCAACCTGATCCTGGATGCGCTGCGCCAGTCGCCGGAGCCGATGTCGCCGAAAGACATCATGCTCAGCGCTGGCATTGAGAACCGTAACGCCCTCGACGTGATGCTTTTCCGGATGGCGAGTGCCGGCGAGATCGAGAAGATGAGACGGGGACTCTACGGTCTCTCAGGGGTCCATAACCCCTGTAAGAACGGTAAGATTGTAAGATCGCGAGACCGGTATGGTGAGGGGGATGCCGAATGAGCAGCCCTCGCCAATCTTACAATCTTACTGATCTTACACCCCCCGTGGTGGGAGCAGGCGCCCATACGAAGCCTCAGGGCCTCCTACACAAACTAGATCCCCACGCTCGCAGCGCCGGCTTCAGCAGCTTCCTTCACGGTAGCCCCGTCTCGCAGTGCCATGGCTATGGCGATCGACATCGTGTCGACAGCTTCCGCTCGTTCCTCGCCGTAATTGTACGGGTTGTTCTCTCCCGCTCTCAGCCGTCCGTAATGGCCGCTCGGATATCTCTTATCCAATCTGTTCTTCAGCAGCTTCACCGCGGCATTGTAGTCGCTCTCAAAGTCGCGCGCCCGGGACGCGTACTCACCTTCAAAAGTACCGGCTTCCTTCTCCGCGGCGATCGTGTCGCCGCTGCTTCGATTTCTGCCGCTGCCAAACAACTGGACCACTGCGGACAGGAGCCATTCAAGGAGCCTCATGAAAGTCCTCCGGTCACGTGCCGCCGGACTCAGTTCACCGTTCCAGGCAACGCTCCATACCGAGCAGCTGATGCAGATGCCCTGCCATGACGCCCACCCGCCTAGATGACGCCGGCATTCTCTCGGTTGACCGCCATGGCGCTCGAATGCCGCTCCCATCTGAACTCGGCAATCAGGATGCCGTCAGCACCGAAGGTGCCCTGCCAACTGTGCTTCCCAACGGTGACCGTAACTCTCGAACGGCCCTCATCCCGACCATGCCCACGGTCAAGGCGACTTTCTATGCGGCCGAGCGCAGCCTCACGTCTAAGCAGCTGCTCGTCGATCCGAAGTCGCTGTGCGAGTTCATCGGGCCGGATAAGCCAACCACCCTGTTCATCGAGGTCGAGGCGCACGCGCTATCCCTCCGCAGCTGTCATGCACAGTGCAAAGAACAGTCCAATGGCCTGACTATAAGGCGCCCTGCGGTTTGCTGCGCCAGGCCGGGCCACCCTGCTTCAGACAATTCGATGGGAGAACCGCATGACCTCACCCGTCATGGACGAGGCGGTCATCTCCGCCCTCGCCGCGGACATCTGGCGCCTGCGGGACGAGCTCGACGGGCCGGACTTCTACTGGACGGTCATTGCCCGGCTGGCGGTCTACGCCCCCAACGTGACGGCTGGAGAGCTGTTCGAGGCGCTGCGCCGGTACGAGGCCCAGGTGAAGGGCGACTGGCCTGCCGAGGCCGCGGAGGCTCGGCTGCACTGACTGGGTGGGTCTCAGGCAGGACCATCCCGGAGACCGTTACCGTCGCGGATGGTGACCATGGACCCTCCTGAAACCCGGGGTCCTTTCCTGGGGGTACCACCCCGGAGGTAACGCGCGAGGCTGAGGCCTTTTCCAGCGATGAAATCCGAAAACCCGGTAACACGGTAATGAGGTAACGCCGCTATGCCGAAAGATGCCGCCGTTCAGACGATGACGCAGGCGCAGTTCGCCAAGCATCGGAAGGTCACGCCGAAGTCGGTCACGAAGTGGAAGCAGGCCGGGCGGCTCGTGTTGACTGCCGATGGGCTGATCGACGTAAAGGCGTCCGAATTGCTGCTGGATGAGCGGCCGGAGCGTTACCGGGGTGGCGTTACCCAGGCGGGAGGTAACAAGCCTGAGGTAACACCGGACTTGGACGACGACGGCAACTTGTCCCTCGCCGACGCCATCCGGCGGAAAGAGAACTACCTTGGCCTGCAGCGCAAGCGTGATTGGGAGATCAGCAACGGTGAGTGGGTCCGCGTCGAGGACATCGAGACGCTGGTGGAAACCACTTTCAGGGCCGTTCGCGAGAAGCTCCTGCCGATCCCTGTCCGTGTGCAAATGAGCATGCCACCAGAAGTCGCGCAACTCGCACACGACATGACGCAGAAGCATCTTTATGAAGCCATGCAAGAGATTTACGAAGACGGAATGAAGACTTGCAATGATATAGAGGATCAAGCAATATTTATGGCGAAGCGAAATAGAAGGAGCTGATAAAATGGCAGAGCAGAACGTCGATACACAGCCAAAGAGATTTGAAACTACTCCGGAGGCCCGGATCAAACTGCTGGAGCGTATCCGGCTTGCGCGGCGCGCCCTCCATCCCGACGCGGGCAAGCAACTGCAGCCGAAGCCTGAGGACTCGGCATGACCGACCAGCCCCCGCCTGAGCGCGTCAGCATCGTACCGGCCGACGGCGGCGCGGTGCGTGTTCTGCGCCAGAAGCCTCCGCAGCTCGTGGACGCTCCCGAGCCGCCGCTTGCCTACGGGTTGGACGCCCGCCCTTGGTGGCGGCGCGTCGCCCGTCGCGTCCGGATCAGGTGACGATGACGGCCTCCGCCATCACCGATCCGACCCTCGCGGCGCTGATCGAGGATGCTCGGCTCCTGCAGGCCATCGCCTCTGAGGCGCAGGAGCGGGCGCTGGCCGCGCAGGAGGCGGTGCACGCGCACCTGGTCGAGAGCCTGCGTCCGCCAGGCGCACCCGTGCCGGCTGCGCCGTCCTGGCCGGCATTTCCCGGCCATCCCGGCCTCATCACGGTTCAGGAAGCGGCCGTCCGCGCCTGCCGGGACGACGACACGATCCGGCTTTGGGCTGAGCGCCACGGTATCGGCCGCCGCTACGGATCTCGCTGGAGAATATCCGTCGAGCGGCTGACCCAACACCTGGAGACGATCCGGCCCGCATAATTCGGGTTATTCGGGGAATGCGTGTTTGCGCCTTCGGTTTTTCCTTGCTCGATTAAGCCCACAGCCGGGGCAGTCATGCGACCGCGCCCGCGGCCCCGCGGAATAACGGGAACCTGACCTGCGCGCCCCGGTGCTCTTCGGAGGTGTCACGTTCAAGGTCGGGAAGGGCCGCAACAGGATCACGAGGCAGGCACGCATGGCGTTCGGACGTAAGCAGCGGAAAGAATCCACGGGCGGCGCGGCGGCCGCCGGCACCCTGGAGCACCTACGCCGAGACCTCGATGCGGCCAGCGCCGAGTTCGATGCCGCTCAGCGCGAGCACCAGTCCCTTGAGGATCGCCGCGACGACGCGCTTGCGTCGGAGGACGTCGCCGAGCTGGAGGCGCACGAGACCGCCGTCGGCGCGGTGGAGCGCCGGCTCGCTGTAGCCCAGACCCGGCATGCCCGCCTGGCCGGCGAGGTCGATGCGGCCGAGGTCGAGGCCGAGCAGGCCCGCCGCCGCGCCTTCTACGCCCAAGCCGAGCAGGCGCTCGCCGAGGCTCGGCAGGTCATCGCCGATGAGTACCCGGCCGCGGCCCAGGCCTTGGCTGATATCCTGAAGCGCGCCGGCCAGCTTCGGAGCGTGGCTCGCGAGGCCAACGCCAGCCTCCCCGACGGCGCCGAGCCGCTCGACACGGTGCTGGAGCCCGGCGGCTTCAACGGCCGGCTCTACGCCGACGGTAACAAGCTCGTGACCACGCGCAGGGTGCTCGTCGACAAGCGCACGGGCGAGCCGGCGCACCCTGACGTGGTGCGGGGCCCGAACCTCGTGGAGCGCGAGGTCGAGGTCGAGCGGGAAGTGCCGCGCGAGCCAGCGATACCGCACAAGGGGGTGATCGAGTTCACCAACATCCCGGGCTTCACGGCCGAGACGTACATCTACCCGGCGCCCGCATGGGGGCATGCCCGCTCCGGTCCCGTCACCGAGACCCCGAGGCAGCACCATGTTTAGCGAAAAGGCATTCCGAGCTTGGCAGGCCCAGCGTGGCGCGATCGAGGATGCCGACCGCGGGCGCATCCGCGAGTTGGCCGGCGCCGAGGTCGACCGGGCCATCGAGCAGGGCCGGCGTGAACGCGAGGCTGAAACCGCCCGAGAGCAGCTTGTCCGCTCGCTCCGCCACGCGACCGCGGTCCGGCAGCTCAGCCAGCCGCAGCCGGGACAGACCTTGGAGCAGCGCGCCGCGCGCCGGGCTGAGATCCGTCGCGGCGTCGAGGCCGAGATGAGCCAGTTCGATGCCGACGGGCGGCGGGTGGCCGGTTTGCCACCGGAGCAGCGGTCAGCGCCCGCCGGCACTAACGGCAGCACGGTCAACTTCGGCGGCAACCGCTACGCCGTCGAGGGCACGCGCTGGCGCCTGCTCGGCCCGTCGCAGGCCACGCGGCAGGTCCCGCCCGGCACCCGCGTCGGCGAGGTCAGGACCGTGCAGGGCTTCCGCTACCAGTGGAACGGGCGCGCGTGGCTCGACGGCGAGGGCCGGCCGATGCCGGTGGCGGCGGCCTAGGGAGCACCGACATGACGGACGACAACACCACCACTGTCCCGGCCGATGCCACGCCGATCGACCCGTGCGACTCCCGCGGGGCCGGCGCGCCGGGCTGGCCCGCGATCGGCGACGTGAAGGTGATCGACGGCCATTCCTTCCGATGGGACGGCCGGTGCTGGCAGCGCACCGACGCGGTGGTCTGACCGTCATGCCGGCCGCGTCTTACGCCAGTCTGGCCGATCCCACGGCGTTGAGCCCCGTGCCGCAGGTCGCTTCGTCGCTCACCGATCGACTGGGTTGGGCCCATCGCAGGCTGGGCCGCCCGAAAGCAGTAGTTTACGCTGTTGGCGCACCATCAAATCAGCATTGCCGTCTACAATTCGCCTGGAGACGATTATCCTCAGCGCCATACGTTAGGCCTGAGCCTTTGAGCCTCCTGAGGTATTTTGAAGTGATAGACGCATATACTGATCTCGCCGCCCTAGCAGCGAACGACGCCCGGTATGGCCGCCTCTGGCATTGCATCGCGGGGGATTGCTGGTCCTATGGCGCCTGTCCGACCGCTGATGGGAACCTCCGCGTTCCAGCAGAAAGCGTCACGAACGATCGCGTTCGAGCCGCGCTCGCCGACGGCTCGTGGACCGCATCGGTAATCGACACTTCCGTCAGCCCGCCCCGCATCCTGGCGGTGCAGCGGATGCCGGCCTCGGAGGCCACCGTGAAGACACATCAGGCCACGCAGCTCAACTCTACGGAAGCGGTCTGACCATGACCCGCGTCGCCGAGATCGCCCGGATTGCAGGAGCCTGACCGATGCCGAACCCGAAAGAGCTCGCCTACATCCTGGTCAACGGGAAGCGGTACCTCAACTGGAAGACAATTTCGGTGAACCGGACGTTCGGCGAGGTCGTCAGCGTCGCGACCTTCGCTGCTGCGTCACCGAGCGAGTCTGGCGTGCCGACGTGGGATGCGCTGAAGCTGCGAGTTTCGAATAAGGCACAGATCTACCTCGCAGGGCGCAAGGTGATCGATGGCGTTATCTCCGCCCGTCAACCGGCCTACAACGACAAAGAGCACGGGCTGCAGATCACTGTCACATCCAAGATGGCCGACATCGTCAACTCAACGGTCGACCACGAGAAGGGCGAGTTCAAGGGCTATTCGCTGAACCAGATCGCCGGCGCTGTCCTCCAGCCCTACGGGATCAAGTTTCAGCTGCAGGGCAGCACTAACGGCGCCGATAAGGTGTTCCCGAAGGTGAATGTGCAGATGGGCGAGACGGTGTTCGCATTCCTTGAACGCCTTTGTCGCTTTCGGAATGTGTTCTTGCGCGACGATGCGGATGGGAACTTGGTCGCCTATCGAGGAGAGGGCCGCGCGATGGTCGGCGCGGAGCTCGAACTGGGCCGCAACATTAAGGCCGGCTCGCTGCTCATGCGCGACGAGAACGCCTACGACAAGATCGACGCCGTCGGTCAGCAGCCCGGCAACGACCAGATTTTCGGCGATGCGTCCCGGGACGTGAAAGCGACGGCGGTGAACCCCGCAGTCACCCGGCATCGTCCATTCAGCTTTGCGGCCGAGATGCCGGGCGACAAGCAAGACATGCAGATGCGCGCCAACCACGAGTTGGCGGAGAACTACGTGACCATGCTGTCGGGCAGCTACACCGTGCAGGGCTGGTTCAAGGACAGCAGCACCCTGTGGCTGGAGATGATCGGCAAGACGATCACGGTCTACGACCCCTTCATGTTTCCGGATAACCGCATGCAGCTCGCCATCCAGGGCGTCACCAGCACGCAAGGCCCCGAGGGCACACTGTCGGTACTTGATATGTGCCTGCCGATGCGCTTGGGCGGCGGCAACCGGATCGAGGCCAGCGGCGCAGGTGCCGCGCCGGGCCTGTACGGTTCGGGCAGCGGACAGGCCGCTTGACCGCCGGCGCGGAGTTCCCAGAGCCCTTCAACGGCATGGGGCAGATCCAGGGCGGCGGCGTGCCGGATGGGGTGTACGGCAAGGGGGCGTGAGAGCTGGCGTTTCCCCAAGCGTGAGCTAGGTCGAGCAGGGCCGACGCTTGAGCGCCGTCACTCCTTCGGAGTCTTGGCCGGATCGTCACCGCTGGGCTGATCGGTGCCCTGACCCGGCCGCTCCGTCTTCTCGCTGTCGCCCATCGTCTTCCGGGCATCTTCGATCAGGTCTTCGGCTACGTCGCGATCGCGCTCACGGTCCATCGGTGCGTCTCCCTGTTTTGGCCAATGACATGGCGCGCCGAGGTCGAGCGGGAAGAGTTGGGGCATGAGACCAACGTCCGCACCTCGACCGCTGGCAACCTGTCCCAGGATGCTGTGCAGCGCAGCCGTGCGCAGATGCGGCGGGCGGATTGAGGCTCTACCACTGGTTGCCGCAGCGATGCGGTAGTTGTGTGACTGAAAGTAAACAGCGTGCGAGGGCACACACCCGTATTTTGCAGCCGTCAGAATTTCGGATCTCTATGGGGCCAGCGGAGTTGTGCCGGCGCATCAGGAGTTTCCTGCCGCACCATCCCGACAGGAGATCGACATGACCAAAATTGCCCTCGTTGCCGCGCTCGTCACGGCTCTGGCGACCCCTGCTTTTGCCCAGGTGATCGAGACCCCGACCAGCACCACCGTCATCGTCCCGCCCGGCGCGCCCGGTGTCGTCACGCGTCAGCCTGGCTCGACCGGTGATTCACCGGCTGCGACTTACTCCCCGACCGGTCGCGCCGCTGATGGCGTCGCCACCGACTCCGCCGCCGCCGGTAACGAAGGCCAGCCCTCGCGTCTCGGCTCGACCGGCAGCGGCGGTGGGAAGTGATCTTATAGCCACAGCTTCGGAACAAGCTTTGCTTCGACGCAAGCCAGTTCGTTCCTGAGACCACGGACCTACTCAGCCCGCCCGGTTCGCCGGCGCGGGCTTTTTTGTGCTCGAAATTCCTGCAGCTTTTCGGCGTGCGCGTGGGCAGCCTCATTGCCAATCGCGCAGGATCTGCGACCCTGTGGGACTGTGCTGGGCGAATCGTCCGGTTCACGAAACGGCTCGATACCGTAGAGGGCGACAACGCGATGGACACGCGTCACCCCACCATCTTTGAAGCGATCGCCGAGGGAGCGCACGCGCGAGCGGTCGGCCTGCCGAAGGATAGCTGCCCCTATCATGCAGATATGCCGGAGCGCCGGGCGTGGATGGACGGTTATGACGGCACACCCAGGGAAGATGGGCCAGACGTACCCATCACTGACGCCTGAGCCATCCAAGCAGAAGCTACCGTCAGCGCTGAACCGCCTCGATATCATCCTCGTAAATCGAGTCGGGTTGGCAGGCGTGCCACTCCTTTTTCTCATCAGTCTGGCCCTTGCGGCCCCAGCAGTAGCCGGCCTGCGCCAGGCGACCGCTCAGCCGATCCCGGAGGCGGCACTGCTCACGGGTCACAGCCGGATCCCCAGAGCCGTCACAAGCTAGGGCCGCCTTCAGCTCCGCGGTCAGCAGTTCCGGAACCGTCGGCAGTTGCTGCTGAGCGCTCGCCCCACCGGCAGCGACGACGAGAGCGAGGGCGGTGAGGGCTGTGCGCATGGGAGAGAGGTGAGCGTTCACAAGGGCCACCTATTGCGAGAGCTTGCGCGTCCAATAGGGAACGTATTTGGCATTTCTCTTTCCTTGATTGGTTTCGGCGGGGACGATTCGTTTTCGTTTCACGGACTCTGATATGATGGCAGAGACGGCTTGGTAATTTTCCTGTTCAAGCCTAAATCTATCTCGCAAGGTCGTATTGCTCATGTAGTCCCGCTGAAGCCATCTAAGTATGCAATGAAAAAAGCACGCGCGAAGTTTTTCTGTTTTGTTTAGTTCAGAAAATGATTTTGGGCCATAGAGCACGACTCTCATCGTGTCTTTGGAAGAAATGAATTCGGGCGCCGGCAAATTTTGCTCTTCAATTTCAAATCCCGCTTTATCAAGACCGCCGCCACGTTCTTCGCATAGGCCCAATAATCGCATCGAGGACGCGAGTTTTTCATTTCTTGATCGCCGTTCGTCAATGATTCTATCAATTTCTACCAATGAAGATCCAGGGTTTGATATTTCTACCCTCTTCCCATACACTTCAACTATTGGTGCCGATCCGGATATCGTGAAATCTTGATGTATCATCGAATTTGCAATGATCTCCCTCAAAGCTGTCACCGGATATAGCGGGATTACATTTCGAACGCCATTCGTATAAGCCTCCGTTTTAGGAAGTATAGAATTCATGTGCCTGAGAACTCTAGGCAGCGCTACGGCATAGCCGCAGTTGAATTCCTCTTCATTCTCCGATTGCCTTTTGTCTTCTCCTTTGTATTGAATAACTCGAATGGCTTTTCCGGACATAGAAGGAAATCTATGCAAATCTTTTGCCAAAACAATAGCTCCAAGATTTGTTATATCGTAACTGCCCTCCATATCATCGCGAACAAATCCTGACATTTCAAATTTACGGAGTATTTCTTCAGGAACCCGTGGCTTTTGTTCTTTCAAAAGTGCATAGAATGCATCGACATCCAGTTGATCCAAGACGTCGAATTGGCTTTGATGCGAAACTGCTATTGCATCCTCGAATTTCCGCCGGCCTGTTGCGACCCATATGGATCGTTCATGATTAGGAAATTCAGCCAGTTTTTTAGTATTCTCGCCAATTCTGAGGTACTCTACGCCGTTGAATTTTACCGGTCGATCGTATGTGGGCTCTACGGCTATGATCGCATATTTCAATGGGCCTATTTTGAAGTCAAGAAACTCCATCATTAATCGAGGCTCAATTAGCCTGGTGAGCCAGTTTGTAAAATTTTCGCCTCCTTTCTTCATATTTGCGAGATTTACTTTCGTTCCGACAAGGCGGCGAGGCTTTTCTTTCACTCCAAAGACTAAAAAGCCCCGTTCTTTTCCGGCAAGAATGGCAGCATTTGCACATGCAGAAACCCACGATCCGATCATGTCCGGATCATCATTGTTCTCTTTGAATTCAACCCACGCGCTTTCCGAGGGTTCTTTTACAAGTCTTCTAAGAAGAGCTTGCGGGTCGTTGACCATGATGCCTCTCGCCGTTTTATCCCCCTTATATCAGAAATGGCCGACCGCGGGCCCTTTCCTACCCGGAGCGATTTGATTTTTCCTTTTTATCGCAATGGCTTAGTGATTTTTGCTCTCTATAGTTTTTATCATCAGTGCAGCCGTTAGATCGCTCAAGAGGTCAGAGCCGCCACAAGGGGCTGCTGAAGCTACCTATTCGACGCCCAAACGGTTGTCGCCTTCCGCAGCCGCACCCCCGGCCCCTCGCCGTTCTCCTCGATGAAGATGACGCCGGCGGCGTCGAGGGCGGCCTCAACTCTCCGGGGACGGTTCGACCGCCGCAGCGCCAGCCTCAGGTGCCGGGCCGGTATCGAGCGTGCCTCCGCCGACCAAGGCGTCAGCCCATGCTCTCGCGATGAGGCGGACCTGCTCGATGGCCTCAGCACGCGTGAACGGTTCATCGCCAGCGTCGCCACCACCATCCGACCAGGCGACGAACCCGGTACGTCGGCCGTTGGCATCCTCGACGCAGGCCGCGTCATCGAGAATGCAGATGCGGAGCGGTAGTGTGAGGCCGAGCGTGGGCATGTGGACCATGTAGAGTGCTTGGAGCCGGCTTCGACCGTCCGCCTTCAGCGTCTTGCCTAGGAGGGGCAGGATGCGTTCAGGTCTCGTCCCCGGTGATGTCATCCTTGAAGCCGTCGAGGCCCTTCAGCGGCACTCCGGTCCTGAACCGGTCGTACTTCCGGCCGATGCGATCGAGGAACGAACCATACGCCATTCTCACGAGATGCCGCTCGTGATCAGCAACGACTCGCAGGAGACGGGCGCGGAACAACTCATCGGGCTCAGGGCAGCTCATGCCCGGTTCAGTAGCGCAACAAGGCCACTCGCGATAAGCCCGGCGCCCAGCACCTTCAGGGGAGCGTGCTCGATGCCTTCGTTTGCGAGCAGATGCGTACCTGCCGCTGCCACGACCGCTACACTCACGATGGTCGCGATCCGGCTCATCCCTCAAGATCCTCGGATGCTGCACGTAGCCCTGGTCAGTAAATCAGTCCGTCACAAGCCGTCCCAGAACCAAGCCGCTCCGATCATAGCCAAACCGCCGCACAGCAGCGCGACCACGATATAGCGATGTAGACGGTCGTAGAGAGGCATCGGCATGGGCGTATGCTCGTAGAAGCGAGCCCAGTGATGCACTTAGCCTACCTCCGGCTGCCAGCGTAAAATTTGAACGTTTGGCCAATTCAGAATTTGCGTGGTCGACAGGCCACAGCGAATCAGGTTCACCCTAGCCGTGCGTCACGACTTGACTGAGAACCACGACTGCGACAACCGCGATCGCGAATACCGCGGCAATGAGGATTGCACGCATCTGATCGCTCCGCGATCGCCGACGGTAATGATCTTCACTTGAGGTAGCCCTTCGCCTTGAGGTGCTCGGTGAGGAGCTTCTCCATAAAGCTGGACATCGACCGCATGTCGTCCTTCGCGGCTTTCTCAGCAGCCGCCTTCACTTCAGGCGGCAACCGGAGCGACACCGGCAGGGACTTGGGTGTG
>NZ_JAKSYC010000164.1 GCF_022829585.1 Methylobacterium sp. J-026 | reverse complement strand
CACACATAAGTTGCAACTGGGGGTGGCCCTCAGACATTGAGGAAGCATAGCCATTCAGCCCCCAAATCCTCCCATGTTGCTCATCTCATCCCTCGTCGTAGGCACGTTCGTACTCGCTACATCGTTCTCGCTCGTCGCCGTTCTGTCGGACTAAGGCTCCCGCCGAAAAGTCCTCCCGGGAACTTCGGTCAGACCCCGCGCCTTGGCCTCCCACGACTTCAACGGAGGCCAACATGGGCTCGGATGTAGACGCGGCACGCGAAGCCTTCGGGACAGTGCCCCCAGGCCGGCCGATCGGTGAACTGAAGAAGCTCGATCCGGCGGCAGGCAGCAGTGGCCCGAATTCGCCAGGCAGCCCCGAGCCTGATGCCGGTGAGGGTCCCGAGAGGAAGACTCCTTGCGCGAGCGTTCGTAGATGGGGTCGTGCATTCTTGCACCGAGAAAGGGATGCCGATCGCGGATCGGCTCAGGACGCTGCAGGCTGGCCAGCATTTGCTCCTTATTGCCCCTCAGATTTCCAGCAATCAT
>NZ_JAKSYC010000162.1 GCF_022829585.1 Methylobacterium sp. J-026 | reverse complement strand
CACGTGCCGTCCTGGATCTCGGATGGACTTCAATCTGGGGCGGGGAGCGAAGAGTTGGAAGTCAGTGGAGAAATTTGCGGGCGGTTAGACAGTGGATACTCCAATACCGGCGCCTGGTCCTGGCGCTGATACTTTGCCTGTAATCTCACTGACTTTGGTGACGGCATCGAACGTTGCTCGCTCAGTCTCCAACGAACCGAGCGCTTGACAATAGGAATATAATTCTATATGACCGTCTTGTTTTTTGGGGGCGGGATATGAAAAACGGTCTCAAAATCAGATCAGAAATTGCCAGCAGACGAATAGAGCTTTGATTGCTGGAATTGAGAATGGCCGTCATCAAAGACACAGTTTTATTTAAGGAATATAATCCGAATCAGCCGCGCGTGCCTGCTGGGCAGACGGGCGCCGGGCGGTGGACAGATGGCAACGTTACTGATGCGGTCTCACAGCCGCAGAATCAAAATGTCCAGACAAATCTACCGCTTGCGCTCGCCGCTTCTCAAGAAGATTGCGACGAACAATACCGCCGCGATTTAATTGTTTGTAAATTTACAGGACTACGCACTTGCTACGCTCAGGCAATGGTCCGGCTTGTTGCCTGCGAGCGCGGCCATCCGATTCCACCACTAAATTTCTGAGGCGCCAAGCATGATCATCGCAATCAGAAATCTGACGTCGATGTCTTCGGGGGGCGAGAAGCGCATCGATGTCTCTATTCATGCTCCCGAATTGCAAGATGGGATGTGGACGTGTCGATATAGGATCGAATGGCCAAGCCAAGCAAGGGAAAGCTTTGCTGCTGGCGTTGACGCCGTTCAGGCGCTTTACCTAGCCCTCCAAAAGATAGGTATGGAGCTGTATGTCAGTCCCTATCACCTGTCTGGCGACTTGCGATGGGAGAAATCCGGTGACGGGTACGGCTTTCCGGTACCCAAGAACGGTCGTGATATGCTCATCGGAGCGGATAGATCCTTTGACGGCTGATGATGGAAGCATCGCACAGCCATCTTCCAGTCAGCGATCGAACGATCGCGGCTGGCCGCGGCTGACGCAGTGATCGTCAAAATGCCGTCGTCGCGCCCGGCACGCCAGCGTTGCACACACTTTGCTGCAACGACAATTGATGCATTCGTGGCACAGAGGCTGCCCGGTCGACCCCCCTAGGGTGACGGCCGAGGTCCGGCTTGGTATAAATCGACCGCGGTCCGGGGGAGCCGCATGGCCGGCATGGCATCCCCGCGGGTACGAAAAAGCTCAACGATGCCGTTTACCGTCCTGGATCTCGTCGTGCTCGGCATCGTCGCGGTCTCCGCGCTGCTCGCGGCCGTGCGTGGTGTCACCCGCGAGGTGCTGGCGATCGTCGCCTGGGTGGCGGCCGCCGCCGTCGCCTGGACGCTCTATCCGATGCTGCTTCCCACGGTGAAGCAGCACGTGAGCAGCGACACCGTGGCGCTCGTCGCTTCCATCGCGGCGATCTTCCTGGGGACCTTGATCGTGGTGTCGATCATCACGGTGAAGATCTCGGACGTGGTCCTGGATTCGCGCATCGGCGCGGTCGACCGCTCGCTCGGCTTCCTGTTCGGGGCGGCGCGCGGCTTCCTGATCTGCGTGATCGGCTGGGTGTTCCTGTCCTGGCTGGTGCAGGGCAAGGTGCCCGACTGGGCCGCGCAGGCGCGTTCGCGCCCGATGCTGGAGAAATCCGGCGACGCCCTGGTGGCGCAGCTCCCCGAGAATCCGGAAGGCTTCCTGAAGCAGTTCAAGAAGCCCAAGGTCGTCACCCCGCCCAACGAGGCCGCCGACGCCCCCGCCGAGACCGACCCGGTGCCCCAGCGCCGGACCGAGACCGCACCGGCCCCGACGCGACGCTGATCTGCGGTATTCGCCGTAGGCTGCGGCGCGTGGAACGCCTAGATAGCGGGTCCGGTGACGAACGGATTGCATCCGCGGCGACCGGCGCGCCGGCCCGTCGCCGCCGGGACCCGTGAGGGATCGACCGCAGCATGTCACACGCCGCCAACCCGCAGGCCGATTTCGATCTCGACGGCGATACGCTCCGCGAGGAGTGCGGCGTCTTCGGCATCTTCGGCCATCCGGAGGCCTCGGCCATCGTGGCTCTGGGCCTGCACGCCCTGCAGCACCGGGGTCAGGAGGCGGCCGGCATCGTCTCCTTCGACGGTTCGGTGTTCCATTCCGAGCGGCGCCCGGGCCTCGTGGGTGACTCGTTCTCGGACGGCGAGACCATCGCCCGCCTCAAGGGCCGCGCCGCCATCGGGCACGTGCGCTACTCGACCACCGGCGGGACGATCCTGCGCAACGTCCAGCCGCTCTTCGCCGAACTCGCCAGCGGCGGCCTCGCGGTCGCCCATAACGGCAATCTCACCAACGCCCTGTCGATCCGCCGGGACCTCGTGCGCGACGGCGCGATCACCCAGTCGACCTCCGACACCGAGGTGATCCTCCACCTCGCGGCCCGCTCCCGGAAGCCGCGGATCGTCGAGCGCTTCATCGACGCCCTGCAGGCGATCCAGGGCGCCTACGCCATCGTGGCGCTCACCAACAAGAAGCTGATCGGCGCCCGCGACCCGCTGGGCATCCGCCCGCTGGTGCTGGGCGAGCTCGACGGCCGCTACCTGCTGGCCTCCGAGACCTGCGCGCTGGACATCATCGGCGCCCGCTACATCCGCGACGTCGAGAACGGCGAGGTCGTGGTGATCTCCGAGGACGGCGTCGAGTCGATCCGCTTCGCCGACGCGATGCCGATGCGGCCGTGCATCTTCGAGTACATCTATTTCGCCCGGCCGGATTCGGTGGTGAACGGCAAGAGCGTCTACGCGGTGCGCAAGGCGATCGGCCGGGAACTCGCCCGCGAGGCTGCGGTGGCCGCCGACATCGTCGTGCCGGTGCCCGATTCCGGTGTCCCCGCGGCGCTGGGCTTCGCCCAGGAGACCGGCATCCCGTTCGAGATGGGGATCATCCGCAACCACTATGTCGGCCGGACCTTCATCCAGCCGACCCAGTCGGTGCGCGAACTCGGCGTGCGGATGAAGCACTCGGCCAACCGCGCGGCGATCGAAGGCAAGAGCATCGTGCTGGTCGACGACAGCCTCGTGCGCGGCACCACCTCGGTGAAGATCGTCCGGATGATGCGCGAGGCCGGCGCCGCCGAGGTGCATTTCCGGATTGCCTCGCCGCCGATCACCTATCCGGACTTCTACGGGATCGACACGCCCGAGCGGGAAAAGCTGCTCGCCGCGACCCACGACCTCGAGGGCATGCGCAGGTATATCGGCGCGGATTCGCTGGCCTTCCTGTCGATCCCCGGCCTCTACCGGGCGATGGGCGAGGAGGCGCGGGATTCGGCCTGCCCGCAATACACCGACCATTGCTTCACGGGCGACTACCCGACCGGCCTGACCGATCTCTCCATTGCCGGCCCGAAGCGCTTCGCCATGCTGGCCGAGGCGGACTGACCTCGCGAGACGGGGTTCCCAAAGGGCAAGCCCTTTGGCGGGGTGCAGGGGCGGAGCCCCTGGGTCTTTGCAGGGTCCCACCCCGCCCCCGCAAAAGGTCACGGACCTTTCGAAACCGGAATTTTTCGGTCCTCCTGGCGCTGAAATGCGCTAGGTCCACGGCATGGCTGATCCTCAGAGAAAGCTCGAAGGCCGCGTCGCGGTCGTCACCGGCGCATCCCGCGGCATCGGGCGCGCCGCCGCCCTGGCGCTCGCCGGGGCCGGCGCCCACGTGATCGCGGTGGCCCGCACGGTCGGCGCCCTGGAGGAACTGGACGACGCCGTCCGGGCGGCCGGCTCCAGCGCCACGCTGGTGCCCTTCGACCTCGCCGATTACGAGGCGATCGACCGCCTCGGCGCGGCGATCAACGAGCGCTGGAAGCGCCTCGACATCCTGGTCGGCAATGCCGGCATCCTCGGCGCGCTCATGCCGATCGGCCACATCACCCCGAAGGTCTGGGGCCAGGTGATGGACGTGAACGTCACCGCCAACTGGCGCCTGATCCGCTCGCTGGACCCGCTGCTGCGCATGTCCGATGCCGGCCGGGCGATCTTCGTCTCCTCGGGGGCGGCCTCGAAATGCCGGGCCTATTGGGGGCCCTATTCGGTCTCGAAGGCCGCGCTGGAGGCGCTGGTGCGCACCTATGCGGCCGAGAACGAGAGCACCACCATCCGGGCGATGCTGCTCAACCCGGGGCCGCTGCGCACCGGCATGCGCCGCTCGGCCATGCCGGGCGAGGATCCCGAGACGCTCAAGACGCCCGAGGACCTCGCCCCCCACTTCGTGCGGCTGGCCGCGCCGGACTGGACCGAGACCGGCAAGCTCTACGATTTCCCCACCGACCGGGTGCTGCAGTTCCGCGCGCCCGAATGACCTGACCTGTTGTTGCGCAACACCTGATCCCACCCAACACCCTCATCCTGAGGTGCCCGCGCCAGCGGGCCTCGAAGGAGCCCTCCAGGTGGCGCGCGATCTCTGGAGCCCTCCTTCGAGGCTGCTGCGCAGCACCTCAGGATGAGGGGATGGGTGGGATCCGCGTGGTGCGCTGGCTTGGCGAACCGGACCAAACATATGATCGACGTCCGCTGCATCTGTGCGATCGGCCTGCGCGGCCAGCTCGGCCTGAACGGGCATCTGCCCTGGGAGGGCAACACCGACCCGCTGTTCGTGGAGGACGTGACGCGCTTCTTCGCACTGACCATGGGCCACGTGCTGATCGCCGGGCCGAAGACCGTGGCCTCGGTCCCGGACTTCGCCTTCAAGGACCGCACCATCGACGTGATCCGCAGCCACGAGGATCCGGAAGCGGTGCTCACGCGCTACCCGGGCCGGCGGATCTTCGTCGGCGGCGGCATTGCGGTGTGGAACGTCTACGCCAAGTACATCCAGAACTGGGACATCACCCGCCTGCCCTACGACGGCGAGGCCGACCGCTGGTTCGACCCGGCCTGGCTGGTGGGCGGGGCGCTGCGGGCGGCCTGAATCGCTGGCCAGGGCACCGGCGCGCTTCCTATCATCGGGTATGAGCGAGCACAGCGTCCAGGATGCGGAGCGAAACCTCACGGACCTGATCGACCGCGCGCTCGCGGGCGAGGGCGTCGTGATCACGCGCGACGGGCATCCGGTGGCGACGCTGAACTCGATCCGTCGGGCCGGACGTCCGATCACCGCCGAAGACCTGGATTGGCTCGCCCTGCGGCGCGTGCCGATGCGGGCACCCGTGCAGGATGCCGGGCAGCTGGTCTGCACCCTTCGCGACGACGAGTGGTGAGGGCCGACCTCGACGCCGGTGTCTTGGTCGCCCTGCTGACGGACGACCCGCTGACGGCACGCGCCGACGCGCTCTTCCGGGCCTTGGCGCCCATCCCCGTGGTCAGTAACTTCGCGGCGGCGGAATTCGCGTCCGCCCTCGGCCGTCGGGTGCGAACGAGCGAGATCGCTGCCGAACGTGCACGGAGGGCCTTCGCGGATCTCGACGGCTGGAGCGACACGGTTGCCGAGCGTGTCGACCTCGACCCGACGGATGTAGCGGCCGCTGCAAGCTTCCTGCGCCGCCTCGACATCACGCTTCGGACGCCCAATGCCCTCAACATCGCCCTGTGCCGGCGCGTCTCCGCAACGTTGGCGACGTTCGACGACAAGATGGCTGCCGTCGCGCGCACCCTCGGCCTTCCGGTCGTCGCCGGATAGGTCGTCGCGCCACCGTCGAAACCAATCCTGCGGCTGCTATGTGGGTGCGATGGCCGGCCGGAGACGCAGATGAGCGCCCATAGCTACCGCTTCGGCATCGAGGAGGAGTACTTCCTCGCCGATGCCGAGACCCGCGGCACGCCCCGGGGCGATCTGGCCGGCTTCCACGCCCGGGTGAAGGCGGAACTGCCCGAGACCGGGCGCGAGCTGGTCGCCGCCCAGGTCGAGCTCTGCACGCCGCCCCTCGACGATGCGCAGGCCGCGCGAGAAAACCTGGGCGGGCAGCGGGCGCAACTCGCCGGCATCGCGGCGGAGAACGGCCTCAGCCTGATCGCCTGCGGCACCCACCCGCTCGCCCGCTGGTCGCGCCAGACCGCCACGGACGGCGCGCGCTATCAGGGAATCCTGTCGGATGTCGGTATCGCGGCCCGTCGGGCGCTGATCTGCGGCATGCACGTCCATGTCGAGGTGCCCGACCCCGACGCGCGGGTCGACCTGATGAACCGGCTGCTGCCGTTCCAGCCGCTGCTGCTGGCGCTGTCGGCCTCCTCGCCGTTCTGGCAGGGGGAGGCGACCGGGCTGATGGCCTACCGGCTCAGCGTGTTCGGGGAGTTGCCCCGCACCGGCCTGCCCGAGCTCTTCGCCGACGCGGCCGCCCACGCGCGGTTCGTGGATATCATGACCCGCTCGGGTGCCATCGCCGATGCGAGCTTTCTGTGGTGGTCCCTGCGGCCGTCGATCAAGTTCCCGACCCTGGAACTGCGCATCGCCGATGCCTGCACCCGCCTCGACGATTGCCTGTGCGTCGCCGCTCTGTACCGCTGCCTCGTGCGCCTGTGCGTGCGCCGGCCGGAACTCAATGCCGGCCTGACCAGCGTCTCGCGGGCGCTGGCCTCCGAGAACCTGTGGCGGGCCCAGCACAGCGGCGTGCGCGCGAGCCTGATCGATGAGGCAACAGCGGAAGCGGTGCCGTTCCCCGAGGCCCTGGAGGCTCTGCTCGCCCTGGTGGCGGAGGACGCCACGGCGCTCGGCTGCACCGCGGATGTCGCCCGCGCCCGGGCGATCGTCGCGGACGGCACCAGCGCGGACGGTCAGGTCGCGGCCTACGAGGCGGCGCTCACAGACGGGAAGGACGAGCGCGCCGCCCTCGCGGCGGCCGTGGACTGGATCGCCGAAGCGGCCCGCTGACGTTGATGCGGACCTGCCGGGGATCCTGCCGGTCGGCCGCCGTCAGCCCTTGTCGAACGGGTTCTGCGAGGTTCGCAAGCTCAGCCGGATCGGCGTGCCCGGCAGCTCGAAGGCCTCGCGCAGGCCGTTGACCAGATAGCGGGTGTAGGATTTCGGCAGGGCATTGAGCTGGTTGCCGAACAGGGCGAAATGCGGCGGCCGGCTCTTCACCTGGGTGGCGTAGCGGATCTTGATCCGCCGGCCCGACACCGCCGGGGGCGGGTTGCGCGAGGTCGCCTCGTTCAGCCAGTCGTTGATGCGCGAGGTCGAGATCCGCTTGTCCCAGACTTCCGCCGCCTGGACCACCGCCTGCATCAGCTTGTCGACGCCGTCGCCGGCCAGCCCCGAGAGCGGCACCACCGCGACGCCACGCACCTGGGGCAGCAGCCGGGTGCAATCCTCGCGCAGCTGCTTGAGCAGGCCCGGCTGGTCGGCGACGAGGTCCCACTTGTTGAGGCCGATCACGAGGGAGCGGCCCTCGCTCTCCACGAGGTCGACGATGGTCAGATCCTGCTTCTCGAACGGGATCGTGGCGTCGAGCAGCACCACCACCACCTCGGCGAAGCGCACGGCGCGCAACCCGTCCGAGACCGCGAGTTTCTCCAGCTTGTCGTCGATCCGGGCGCGGCGGCGCATGCCGGCGGTGTCGTGCAGCTTGATCCGGCGCCCGCGCCATTCCCAGTCCAGCGAGATCGAATCGCGGGTGATGCCGGCCTCGGGGCCGACCAGCAGCCGATCCTCGCCGAGCATGCGGTTGATCAGGGTGGACTTGCCGGCATTCGGCCGGCCCACGATGGCGACCTTCAGGGCGCGGCCGCCGGGCGCGTCCGCGTCGGCGTCGTCCTCGTCGTCGGTCTGGGGCAGGGCGCCCTTCAGCGCCTCGTGCAGCTCGCCCAGGCCCTCGCCATGCTCGGCCGAGAACGGGATCGGATCGCCGAGCCCGAGGGTGAAGGCCTCGTAGGCCCCGGCGAGCCCGGTGCCGCCCTCGGCCTTGTTGGCGATCAGGATGACCGGGCAGCCGGCGCGGCGCACCTGCTCGGCGAAGGGCTGGTCGGCCGGCAGCACCCCGGCGCGGGCGTCGATGACGAACAGCACCACGTCGGCGGCGAGGATCGCCGCCTCGGTCTGCATCCGCATCCGGCCCATGAGGGTCGCGGCGTCCGACTCCTCCAGGCCGGCGGTGTCGATCACCCGGAACCGGAGGCCGCCGAAGGTCACGTCGCCCTCGCGCCGGTCGCGGGTCACGCCCGGGCGGTCGTCGACCAGCGCGAGCTTCTTGCCCACGAGGCGGTTGAACAGGGTCGACTTGCCGACGTTCGGCCTCCCGACGATCGCGACGGTCGGCATGTCCATGGTGTGTCTCGAAGTCCGAAGCGAATCAGCGTGTGATCGGCGGGGGCGGGGCGGCGGGTTCGGGCTTGGCCTCGGTCACCGTGACGGGGCCGCCCGCGACGATCGCCGCGTAGACCTCGATGCGCTCGCGCAGGTTCCGGGGGGTGTCGGGATCGGCCACGATCTGGTCGAACCAGCGCCCGGCCTCCTCGTAGTCGCCCTTCTTGAGGGCGGCGAGGCCCAGCATCTCGCGGGCGGTGTGGCGGAACGGGGTGCCGGCGGCCAAGCCCTGCAGGTTGGCGAGCGCCGGATCCGGGTTCGGCCCGTCGAGGCGCAGCAGCGCGGCGCGCAGGCGCGCGAGGTCGCGCAGGCCGTCGCCGAGGCCGGTATCGCCGGCGAGCGTGTCGAATTCGGCGGCCCCCGCCGCCGGGTCCCGCTTGCTGGTCTCGGCCGCCGCGCGGAACCGGGCGAGGAGGCGGTAGCCCGCAGGGCCCTGCGCCTCCAGGGCGTCGAAGGCCTTGTCGGCGTCGGTGACCTTGCCGTCCCGGGCCAGGCGGTTGGCGTCGTCGAACTGCACCGAGGCGGTCTCGGCGGCCACGCGCTGCTGATTCTGCCAGTAGCGCCAGCCGGCGACGCCCGCCACCACGAGCACGGCGAGCGCGATGATCACGCCGCTGTAGCGCTTCCAGATCTGGAGGATCCGGTCGCGGCGGTAATCCTCGTCGACCTCGCGGAGGAACTCGTTGTTCTCGGCCATCATGTCCCGGCCCGCATGATTTCAGCGGGCCACCTCGTACCTCGATCGGGCCCCGCGCCTAACACACGGGGGCCGCGATGGCGACAGGGCGCGTCTCAGGCGGTCCCCGGCCAGACCGAAACGCCGATCAGCGGGTAGTGCAGGTAGCGGGCGAAGACGAACCAGGCGGCCGTGCCGATCACCAGGGCGAGGATGTCGTTGCGCCAGCCCATCGGGGCCGCGACGGCGCCGCCGTGCTGGGCCACCACCGCCCCGGGGGCCAGCGCCCGGCGCTTGGCGCTGATCCGGGCCGCCACCGCCCAGGCCAGGAAGCCGCCGAACAGGAGCATCGAGCCGAGGTCGCCGTTGGCGAGGAGATGCGCGGTCGCCCAGATCTTCACGGCGAGGAGCATCGGGTGCTTGGCCTTCGCCCGGATATGGCCCGGCAGATACGCGGCGGCGAGGCAGATGAAGGCGAGCCAGACGAGGGTCAGGGCCAGGTGGCGCGTCCAGACCGGCGGGTCCCAGACCGGAATGTAGCCGGCGAGCCGGTAATCGTGGAAGCCGATCCCGACCAGCACCAGCCCCAGCAGCGACAGGGCGGTGTAGCCGAGCTTGTACCGGTTCTCGCCGATCTGGCCCACGATCGCGGCGCGCCGGTGGCGGGCCATCGAGAAGGCGTGCGTGCCGAGGAACAGCACGAGCCCGAGGATCAGGAGAAGCATGAGGAACTTTCGGACGGCGGCCGGACGGCAAGCACTCTGTAACGGTTCTCAAGCGAATCTCGGGCGCTTTGTCCAGGCGCGGCCGGGACGCACCCGGATGACCGCCATGGGCTGGGCGTATCGGTTGACCAGGCGGGTGCTCACGGCGACGCCGCTTCTCCCGCCCCCTCCGGCGGGGGAGGGGACCCTCGGAAGCCGGGCGGGGCGGGACGAAGTCCCGCAAGAGGGGCCGCGCGACGCTGCCATTTTGAACTCTCGGGGCGACCGCTCCGGCACCCGCGCTCCCCTCCCCCGACCCGGCCTGACGGCCGGCCCACCCGCCCCCGCAGAGAGGGGAGGGAGCCGGCTGCGTCCCGGCCTGCGCGCCGCGACGCTCCTGGTGGTCCCCCTGCTCTTGTCCCCGGCGGCCCGGGCCGCCTCCGAGCCCCCCCTGTCCGCCCTGACGCTGGTCGGGCCGCCGTCGCCGGTCTTCAAGGCCGGGCGCGACGCCTGCGACGGGGCCGATGTCCCGGATGCGCCGGCGCGCGCCTTTCGCGATGCGTCCGGCGCGGTGGCGCTCTACGGCCTGCACTACCGCAACCGGGCGCTCCGGGGCCCGGATCTCGGCCATCTCACGATCGACTGCACAGTGGTGCTCGATTCGGGCGAGAAGTCCGATCCGGCGGTCTATGACGACCGGTCCTGGATCACCGCGACCTGGACCGAGGATGGCACCCGCGTCGCCGCGCTCCTGCACCACGAATACCAGGCTAACGAGCATCCCGGCCGCTGCCCGGCCGGTTCCTACATGGCCTGCTGGTACAACACGATCACCGCCGCCGCCTCGACCGATGGCGGGCGCAGCTTCACGCGGCAGAGCCCGCCGGTGGTGGTGGCCGGCGCCCCGTTCCGGCAGGAGGTCGACCAGGGGCGGCACCGGGGCTTCTTCAACCCCTCGAACATCGTCGCGGACGGGCGCTGGCGCTATGTCATGGCCTCGACCACGGGCTGGACCCGCCCCGGCAGCGACCAGGAGGCGGGCGTCTGCCTGTTCCGCAGCGACGATCCCGCCGACCCGACCCGCTGGCGCGCCTGGACCGGCACCGGCTTCACCGCCGCCTTCCCGGATCCCTACCGGGCGCCGGCGCCCAGGCCCGCCACCTGCCGGCCGGTGGGGCCGTTCCCGGGCCCGGTCGGGGCGGTGGTCCGCCACCGGGCCAGCGGCGCCTGGATCGCGGTCTTCATGGCCAAGGCCGGCGAAGGTTTCGCGCGCTCCGGCTTCTACTGGACCAGCTCCCGCGACCTGATCGCCTGGGACAGCCCGCGCCTGCTCGTCGCGGGCGCGACCCTCTACGACGATCCCTGCACGGCGACGGGGCCGCTGATCGCCTACCCGTCGCTCCTCGACCCGGATGCGCGGGGGCGCAATTTCGACGATGTCGGCGACTCGGCGCTCCTGACCTATGCCAGCCTGCGGACCGAGGGCTGCACGATCACCTCCGACCGGGACCTGCTGCGCCGCCCGGTGGCGATCCGGGTCTGGCCCTGATCGCCCTTGACGCGGCCGCCCCTGCCGGGCGAGTCGGGGGGGCGACGAGGTACCCATGGACGCCGAAACGCCCGATCCCTCCGCGACCTCCGATGCAACCGAACTACGCGCGCAGTTCGGCGACGTCGGGCCCCTGGCGGCCCGCAAGGTGCTCGACCATCTCGACGCCTACGCCCGGCGGTTCATCGCCCTGTCGCCGTTCGTGGTGGTGGCGAGCGCCGACGCCGCGGGCAACGTCGATGCCAGCCCCCGGGGCGACGCGCCGGGCTTCGCGGCCGTCCCGGACCCGCGCACCCTGGTGATCCCGGACCGGCGCGGCAACAACCGGATCGACACGTTCGTCAACCTGCTCGACAGCCCCGGGCTCGGGCTGATCTTCCTGGTGCCGGGGATCAACGAGACCCTGCGGGTGAACGGCACCGCCGCGATGACGCGCGATCCGGCGCTGCTCGAACCCCTGGCCGCCGAGGGCAAGGTCCCGGCGGCGGGACTCGTGGTGCAGGTGCGGGAGGCGTTCTTCCACTGCGGCAAGGCGATGATCCGCGCCGGCCTGTGGGATCCGGCGCGCCACGTCGCGCGCAGCACCTTCCCGAGTCTCGGCCGCATCCTCGCCGAGCAGACGGCGGCCGCGGAGGTCGCGGATGCCGAGGCGTCGATCGCCGAGGCCTACCAGACGTGGCTCTACTGACTGGGACCCATGGCGGCCGCCAGGGACGGCATGGCCCGGCCGCCCGGAACGCCGATCCGCTGGCAGACCACGGTGCCCAGGGCCACGCTCAGCATGAGCGCGGTGGCCGAGAGCATCAGAGTGGTGGCGCGGGCATAGGCGCGCCCCACGTGGATCAGCAGGCAACCGAAGGCGAAGATCGCGATGGCCGGGAACAGGTGCGACACGGCGGCGTCCTCTCGGGCGGATGGATGGGCGGTCCGGGCCGGCCGGGATCGGGCTTCACCGTCGTCCGGTTAACGTGAAAACCCGGTTAACGTCGGGTATACGGGGTCTCCCACCGGCCGTGAGAGGGTCGCACATGCGCGCATCGAGGGTGCTTGAGACGACGAGCGGGCAGCCGGGCGCCCCGCTCGCCCGCGATGCGGCGGTGCTCGGCGCCGGCGCCGTCGGGGCCGGGGCGGTGGGCGCCTCGGCGATCGGCGCGCTGGCCCTCGGGGTGGTGGCCTTCGGCGCGGTGGCGCTCGGGGCCTTCGCCATCGGCCGTCTCTCCGTGGGCCGCGCCCGGATCGGCGCCCTGGAGGTCGGGTCGCTGGAGATCGACAGGCTCACGGTCCGGTCGCTGCGCCTGCCGGAGCGGGATCGCGGAGGGGAGCCGCTATGACCGAGACGAAGCCGCCCTTCCGCCCCGCCGACGCGGTGGACATCCTCGGCGAGGTGGAGGGCGATTTCGTCCTGCCGCTCTGCCTGCCCCAGCCCAACCTGCTGATCGGCGAGGATCTCGCCGTGGTCGTGCTCGACACGATCCACGGCCAGCGGGTCGGCCTGCCCCTCAGTCCACAGGGCGCGGCGGACCTCCACACGGTGCTGGGCGAGGCCATCCGCCTGCTGCAGGGACGGCACGGCGACCCGGTTCAGTGACGGCCGCGGCCGCGACGGGCCGTGCGGGCGGGTGAGGGCCGGGCCGACCGCGGTTCAGGGCGCGTCCTCCGCCTCCGGGTCAGGCCCGTCCGACCGCGCCCCCCGGGACACCTCGTGCAACTCCGGATCCGGCAGCGGGCGCTGCAGGCGGAGCGCCTCCGCGGCCGGCGCTTCGAGCCAGGTCGCCCATTCCTCCGGTGTCGTGAGCAGGACCGGCATCGCCTTGGGATGAACCGGTCCGACGACGCCGTTGGCCTCCGTGGTCAGGAAGGCGAACAGCGTGTGCTCCGCCTCGACCCGGTCCGGGTTCTCGCGCTTCGTCCCCCGGATGCCGGTCCAGGGCCGCCAGATCCCCGCGAAGGCGAAGAGCGGCCGGTCCGCCCCGAGGGCGAACCAGACCGGCGTCTTACGCGGCTTGGTGTCGGCATATTCGCTGAAGGCGGTGGCCGGCACGAGGCAGCGATGGCCGACCCCCAGCCAGGGCCGCCAATGCGGGCTCCCGACGTTGCGGACGTTGGTGACCAGGGGCTCGCCGAACGCCTTCGGACCGGGCATGCCCCAGCGCAGCATCGCGAGGGTCCGTCCGGCCTCGCCGGTCCGGACGACCGGCGCCATCTGGTCGGGGAAGATCGCCGGCAGCGGCGGCAGGTTACCGGTGCGGTCCTGCGCGATTCCGAGGGCGCGGCGCAGCGCCGCCGGTCCGGTGCGCAGGCTGTAGAGATTGCACATGGCGCGTCCCGCCGGTCCGGACCGCGGCCCGGCCTTGGCCGCGCCCGGAATCCCGCGCCCTTGTCGGCGCGGGGCGCGGGTCCGTCAACGGTGCGCCGCGCCCGCGCGTCCGGTTACGCCAGGCTCTGGGCGGCGGTGCGCAGCTTCTGCGTGGCCTGGTCCGCCTCCCGGGCCGAATGGGCGATGGCGCCGAGGCCGCTGGCGATCGCGCCGACCCCCTGCGCGGCCGTCTGCATGTTCGCCGACATCGCGCGCGTGACCGCGGATTGCTCCTCGACGGCCGATGAAATCGCCCCCGCGACCGCGTTCAGCCGCACGATCGTGGCCTGGATCGTGCCGATCGCCGTCACGGCCTCCCGGGTGGCCTCCTGGGTCCCGGCGACCTGGGTCCCGATCTGCTCGGTCGCCCGGGCCGTCTGGTCGGCCAGGGCCTTGACCTCCGCGGCGACCACCGCGAAGCCCCGTCCCGCATCCCCCGCGCGGGCGGCCTCGATGGTGGCGTTGAGGGCCAGGAGGTTCGTCTGCGCCGCGATGCTCTGGATCAGCGCCAGGACCTCGCCGATCTGCGTGGCCGCCGCGCTGAGGCCGCCGATGATCGTCTGCGTGTTCCTGGCCTAATCGACGGCCCGGCCGGAGATCTCGGACGCCTGCGCCACCTGGCTGCTGATCTCGGTGACCGAGGTGGCGAGCTGCTCGGCCCCGGACGCGACCGCCTGGATCTCGCTGCCGACCTCCGTCGCGGCGCCTGCCGCCTGTCCGGCCTGCTGCGAGACGTTCGCCGAGGCCTCCGCGATGGCGTTCAGGTCGCGGGCGATGACACCCTGCAACTCGGCGCGGCGGTCGCGGTCTTGCGCCAGGGCGGTGACGTCGGTGGCGAACTTGACGATCTTGAGGAGGCGTCCGTCCCGGTCGAAGATCGGATTGTACGAGCCCTGGATGTGGACGATGTGCCCGTCCTTGGCGACGCGCCGGAACTCGGCCAGCTCGTAGTGGCCGCTGGCCAGACGGCTCCAGAAGGTCCGGTAGGCGGCACCGTCGCGCTCGGTCGCCTCGATGAACAGGCTGTGGCGGTGACCCACGATCTCCTCCAGCCGGTAGCCCATCACGGTGAGGAAGTTGTCGTTCGCGGTGAGGATCGTCCCGTCGACCCCGAACTCGATCACGGCCTGCGACCGGTTGATGGCGTTGATCTGACCCTCGTAGGCGATCGTGCGTATCACCTGCTCGGTGACGTCGCTGGCGAACTTGACGATCCGGACCGGCTTGCCACCGCGGCCGAGGACCGGGTTGTAGGTGGCCTGCAGCCAGACCTCGCGGCCGTCCTTCCCGATACGCTTGAACGCGCCCGCCTGGAACACGCCGCCCCGCAGCGCCGACCAGAACTCCCGATACGCCGCGCTGTCGCGATAGGTCGGATCGACCAGGCGCTCGTGCTTCTGGCCGCGGATCTCCTCGATCCGGTAGTTGAGCGCGTCGCAGAAGTTCTTGTTGGCCGTCAGGATCGTCCCGTCGACCCCGAACTCGATCACGGCCTGAGACCGGTCCAAGGCGTCGAGCTTCGAGGCCGTCCACCGATCAGAAAAAATCGCCATTTGACAGTGCGCTCCCCCGCTTGGTGGCTGTCGCTTGCTTGCCGAATGTCTACGAACCAGACGGAACGGCTGCCCTCTTACGTCGTTTTTGTTCTTCTGGGTACAAGATTTTCTGTCGATTTTGTTCGCTTTTAAATAGATCGCGGGCGATTGACTGCGGAAAATGAAGGCGTTGTTTTACTTATTATTTGAATTCGAGGAGGGTTTCCTCATTTTAGAACTGCAAAGCTGTCTATATAATTTGTAACGGCTGGTTAAAGTGTCCGGTGGGCTGGGGCCTGTCTTCGAACACCGGAGATCAGATCTGTGCCGATTGCAGATCGGGGATCGCTGCGGCCCACCGATCGGATCGCGACCGGACGCGCCCGGGCCGGCACTCTCAGGGCGATGCCGCTGGGTCTCGCGCGTCGCGGAAAAGGGGTGCAACCGCTGTCCCGCGCCCATGTGCCGGGGCCGGTGATCCGCCGCCCGGCGCGCACCCGCAGGGGGACACGCGACGGAACGCGGACCGACGGCCGTTCCCGGTCGCGATGCGATCGGGAACGGCATCGGCGCCTCAGAGGTGGAACACGACCTTCACGCAGCCATCCGTCTTGTCCCGGAAGGCCTTGTAGAGGTCCGGCCCGTCGGCGAGGTCGTGGGAGCGGTGGGTGATCAGGCTGGTCATGTCGATCTTGCCCTCCTGGATCAGCTTGGTCAGCGGCTCGAGGTAGCGCTTCACGTGGGTCTGGCCGCTCTTCAGGGTCAGGCCCTTCTGCACGATCGAGCCCATGTTGACCGGGATCGGGCCGCCGTAGACGCCCGGCACCGAGACGATCCCGCAGGGCCGGACCGCCTTGATCGCGTCGGCGAGGGCATAGGGCCGCTCGGTGGCGGTCAGCGTCTCCTGGACGGCGGAGAGCATGCCGGTGAGGCCGCCATGGCCGCCGCTCGCCTCCATGCCGACGCAGTCGATCACGCCGTCGGCGCCCTGGCCCTTGGTGATCTCCTTGATGCGCTCGAACACGTCCTCGTTCATGAAGTCGATGATGTCGGTGGCCCCGGCCTTCCGGGCCAGCGCGAGGCGCTCCGGCACCGTGTCGATGGCGATGATGCGCTCGGCCCCCATGATCTTGGCCGACTGGATCGCGAACAGGCCGACCGGCCCCGCACCCCAGATCGCGATGGTCTCGCCGCCCTGGATCTCGCAATGCTCGGCGCCCTGCCAGCCGGTGGGCAGGATGTCGGTGAGGAACAGGACCGACTCGTCGTCCATGCCGTCCGGCACCTTCATCGGTGCCACGTCGGCCATGGGCACGCGCACATACTCGGCCTGGCCGCCCGCATAGCCGCCGGTGAGGTGCGAGTAGCCGAACAGCCCGGCCGTCGTGTAGCCGAACTGCGCCGCGGCCATCTCGGCGTTGCGGTTCGAGCGCTCGCACACTGAGAAGTTGCCGAGCTTGCACTGCCGGCATTCGCCACAGTTGATGTTGAACGGCACGACGATCCGGTCGCCCTTCTTGAACTTGGTGAAGCCCTGACCGACCTCGACGACCTCGCCCATGAATTCATGGCCGAGCACGTCGCCGCTCTTCATGGTCGGCATGAGCCCGTCCATCAGGTGGAGGTCGGAGCCGCAGATCGCGCAGCTCGTGACCTTGATGATCACGTCGCGGGGATCCTCGATGACCGGATCCGGGACCGTGTCGCAGCGGATGTCGTTTCGGCCGTGCCAGCACAGTGCCTTCATGGCGAGGAGCTCCAGATGGGATCGGGGTGAGGGCCGCGCGCGGCCGTCTCGGAGGGTAAGCCCCGTCTGGTACGGCCAAGTTCCGGTGCAGCGGCGCTTCGTCCCGATGCGGGCCGGCACGCCGCAGCCGCGCGCCCAGGCGGAACCCGCACCCGGTCCTCACCGGTTGTCAGCCTGGCGGCAGGGTTCTCCGTCCCTTCGTCAGAATGCGGGGCGGTCCCTGTGCCGTCCTCGGGCGCGCGCGCCGCCGCCCATATCGCCGAGCCCTTTTTGCGAGTCCCTATGCCGAACAGCCCGATCCTCCAGCCCGTCACCATCGGTGGCCTGAGCCTCAAGAACCGCGTCGTGATGGCGCCTCTGACCCGCAGCCGCTCGAACGACGACGGTGTGCCCCCGGACTTCGCCGCCGATTATTACGGCCAGCGGGCGAGCGCCGGCCTGATCATCGCGGAGGCGACCAACATCTCGCCCCAGGCCGTGGGCTACGCGTACACGCCGGGGATCTGGTCCGACGCGCAGGTCGAGAGCTGGTCGCGGATCGTCCGGACCATCCACGCGAATGACGGGCTGATCTTCCTCCAGCTCTGGCATACGGGGCGGATCTCGCATCCCGATCTGCAGCCGGGCGGGAAGCCCCCGGTCTCGGCCTCGGCGATCCGGCCGGAGGGAACCGCCTTCACCCGCGAGGGCATGAAACCCCACGTGACGCCGCGCGCCCTCGAGACCGACGAGATCCCGGGCATCGTGGCGGATTACCGCCGGGCGGCCGAGAACGCCAAACGGGCCGGGTTCGACGGCGTCGAGATCCACTCGGCCAACAATTACCTCTTGGAGCAGTTCGTCCGCGATTCGACCAACCGGCGGACCGACCGCTACGGCGGCTCCATCGAGAACCGCCTGCGCTTCCCGCTGGAAGTCGTCCAGGCGGTGACCGAGGTCTGGGGCGGGGGCGACCGTGTCGGCATCCGGATCTCGCCCGCCACGACCCAGCCCGGTGAGACGCCGCTCGATTCCGATCCGAACGCCACCTACGGGGCCTATATCGACGCGCTCAACGGGTTCGGGCTCCTCTACGTCCACGCGATCGAGGGCGTGACGCAGCAGACGCGCGACGCGCCCGAGGGCGTCGACCTCGCGGCCCTGCGCCGGCGGTTCAAGGGCGCCTATATCGGCAACAACGGGCTGACCCTCGATCTCGCCGAGAAGGAGTTGGCCGCCGGCCGGGCCGATCTGTTCAGCTTCGGCCGTTCCTACCTCGCCAATCCCGATCTCGTGGCGCGGTTCGCCACCGGCGCCCCCATCGCCGAGGCGCCGAAGGCCTATTGGTACGGCGGTGGGGCCAACGGCTATTCCGATTGGCCGGGCATGAACGGGCCGGTGCCAGTGCGGCGCTGAACGCGCCGTACGCGGCGGTGAGGGTCATGGTTTACAGATGTTTCACGTGAAACCGTGGTCCTCACCAAATCTTCACGCCTGATCGGGCCCGGCCCGGTGTCCGCGCGCGCATCCGTCAGCGTCGTGTGACCATCATAGCCCACAGGGGCACGACCGCGCGCCGGCCGCCGGCTCAGGCGATCCCGTCGATGCCGATATGCAGCTGCTCGGGTCCCCGCAGGGAGGCGCCGGGGCGGTAGGGCGGCGGATCGTGCATCAGCCGCGGGGCGACGAGGCGGCGGCTCAGGGCCACCAGGGCGATCTCCGCCTCGATCCGGGCGAGGGGCGCGCCGACGCAATAATGCAGGCCGCCGCCGAAGCCGAAATGCTCGAGGTCCGGGCGGTCGGGATCGAAGCGGTCGGGGGCGTCGAAGCGGGCCGGATCGCGGTTGCCGGCGGCGAAGAGCAGGATGATCGGCGCACCCTTCGGGATGGTCTCGCCCGCCAGCGTGATCGCGCCGAGGGCCTTGCGGGTCCGGAAATGCACCGGCGGCTCGAAGCGCAGCACCTCCTCGATCAGCCGCGGGGCGCGCTCGGGATCGGCGCGCAGCCGCGCCAGCTCCTCCGGATGGCGGAGCAGGGTCAGCATGGCGTTGGTGATCAGGTTCACGGTGGTCTCGTGGCCCGCGACCAGCAGCAGGATTGCGGTGGCGATCAGGTCGAAGTCGCTCATCTGCTTCCGTCCGCCCGGTCCGGGGGCGGCCAGCCCACTCAGCATGTCGCCCGTAGGGCAGCGGCGCTTCTCCCGGATGAGGCCGCGCATGTAATCCGAGATCGCGTCGAAGGCCGCCACCGTGTGCCGGCGGGTCTCGACGTCGCCGCGGGCATCGGGCTCCAGGGCCGTGGCGAGCTGCGTCGCCCAGGTCTGGAACTGCGGCTCGTCGGATTCCGGCACCCCGAGCAAGTCGCAGATCACCGAGACGGGCAGCGGATAGGACAGGTCGTCCACGAGACAGATCCGCTCGCGCCCCCGGCAGGCGTCGAGGAGCGCGTCCACCTCCCGGACCACGCGCGGGCGCAGGGCCTGGACCCGCGGAATGGTGAATTCCCGCATCACCGCCGCGCGCAGGGCGTCATGGTCCGGCGGATCGCGGAAGATCAGGGGCCGGTGCGCGCTGGCGATCCGGCTGCGGATCGGATTGAGGATCCAGTCGCGGATCGGATTGCCGGTGGGCGGGCGCCGGAACGGCGGCAGATCCTCGGAACTCAGCCGCGGATCGAAGATCAGGGCGCGGATCGCCGCGTGGCCGCTCACCACGTAGCTGCCGTCGCGCTGGCGGGCGACCGGCCGCTCCCGCAGACGGGCGTAGAGCGGATAGGGATCGGCCCGGTTGGCCGGGTCCGTCACGGCGGCGAACAGGGCGTCGTCAGGCATGGGCGGTCTCGGCCGGGGACGGTGCCGGGGCCGCCCGGCGCGGCGGCGGGAATCCGGGATCGGCCCGGGCGATGCGGGGCTGGTCGGTGGCGTCGGTGATCGGCGGGACGGGGCTGCCCGTCAGGATCGCCTCGGCGTAGGCGGGCAGCCACCGGGCCTGATCGAAGGACACGGCCGCGATGCTGCGCCCGCCCCGGCCGTAGACGGCGAGGAACCGCCGCGCGGCGAGCGAGCCCTGCACCACGGCCACGGTGTCCGCCCCCGCGGTCAGGCCGACCAGCTTGATGTTGATCCCGAACTGGCTCGACCAGAAGGCCGGCAGGTGCGCGTAGGGACGCTGGTCCCCGGGACCGGCCAGCATGTTGCGCGCGGCGTGGCTGGCCTGCGCGACGGCGTTGCCCCAATGCTCCACCGAGACCAGCCGGTCGCCGTAGAGCGGGATCGGCCAGCGGGCGGCATCGCCGGCCGCGTAGATGTCCGGGCAGGGCGTGCCGTCGGCGTCGCGGGCGCGGCAGGCCCCGTCGCAGGTGAGCCCTCCGGGATCGGCCATCAGCCCGGCGCCCCGGAGCCAGCCGGTCGCGCGGGTCGCCCCGAGGGCCGCGATGACGAGATCGGCCTCGATGGCGCTGCCATCCGCCAACCGGGCGCGGACGACCCGGCCCGACGCGTCGCCCTCGAAGGCCCGGACCTGCGTGCCGGGGCGGAACACGGCGCCCGCGTCGCGCAGGCGATCGGCGATCACGCCGCCGACAACAGTGCCGAGGGCGTTGGCCAGGGGCGTCGGATGGGGATCGACCAGGGTGACCGGGAGGCCGAGGTCGCGCAGGCACGAGGTCGCCTCGCACCCGATCAGCCCGCCGCCGACGACGAGCACCCGCCGCGGGCCGGCGACCAGGGCCGCCCGCAGGGCGCGGGCGTCGTCGCGGCCGCGCAGGGTGTGGATGCCGGTCAGGCCGCCCCCGGTCGCGGCCGGCCAGGGCCGGGCCTCGGCGCCGGTGGCCACGAGGAGCTTGTCGTAGGCCAGCACCGCACCATCGGCGAGGCGGACCGTGCGGGCCGCCCGGTCGAGGGCCACGGCCGTATTCCCGAGCCGCCAGCGGGCCCGGAGGGCGGTCAACTCCGGCAGGCGGGTCGCGCCCGCATCCAGCGCCCCGGCCAGCACGTGCTTCGACAGGGGCGGGCGGTCGTAGGGCCGGTGGGGCTCCGCGCCGACGAGGGTGAGCGGCCCGTCATAGCCGCCCCGCCGCAGGGCCTCCGCCCCGCGCAGGCCCGCCAGGGAGGCGCCCACCACGACGATGCCGGCGGGCTCTGGGCTCACGGCGCGTCTCCGTCATCCGGGCCGGCCTGGAGGCTGATGGCGCGGACCGGGCAGGCCTGGACCGCCCGCTCGATCGCGCCGCGCCGTTCGGCCGGCGGGGCGGGATCATAGAACAGGATCTCGTGGCCGTGGAGGCTGAAGGCCTCGGGGGCCGCGTAGCAGCACTGGGCGTAGCCCTGGCAGCGGTTGAGATCGACGACGACGCGCAGCGCCTCCGGTTCGGCGGGGGAAGTCATGCCGACCGCGCCAGCGGCACCGCGACGCCGGTCCGGCCGCCGCGGACCGGCCCGGAGCGGCCGAGGTCGTCCACCGCCGTCAGGATGCCCGCCATGGCGTCCCGGGTCGCGAAGGCCGCCTGCAGGGCGCCGGCGCGCTGCTGGAATCGGGGCTCGGCGAGCACTCGGCCGACCGCGTCCCGCACCGCGTCCGGGCTCGGCGCGTTGGTGGCGAGGTTGAGGCCGACCCCGGACCAGCCGACCCGGGCGTTCACCTCCGCCTTGTCCTCGGTCAGCCCCGCGGACACGATCGGCACGCCGGCGGCCAGCGCCTGCGAGACGCTGCCGTAGCCGCCATTGGTCACGAGCACGCTCACCCGCGGCAGCAGATCCCGGAACGGCAGGAAGCGCGAGACCCGCGTGTTGGCCGGGATCGGCCCGCGCAGGGTCTCGATGGGTCGTCCGCCGGTGGTGGCCAGGACGAGGAGATCGTCCCGGTCGGCCAGGGCCGCGAGGGTTGGCTCGATGAGCTCGCCGAAATCCGCGTTGGCCAGCGTCCCCTGGGTCACCAGAACGACGGGTTTGGCCGCGGCGTTCGCCGCCTCCAGCTCCGGCCACCATTCCGGCAGCGGCGCGGGCGGGGCGGGCGGCTGCAGCAGCCCGATGAAGCGCAGACCCGGCGGCAGCGCACCGTAATCGTACTCGAAGCCCGGCACGGTGGGCTGGAGGAACAGGTCGGGCAGCACAACGATGGAATGGGGCAGCGAGGCGGGCAGCGGCGGCAGGCCGAGCCGCGCGAGCTGGCCGTCCGTGTAGGCGCGCACCGGGTTGGCGAAGGCCGCGTCCATCCCGGCCTTCAGGGCGGCGTAGCGGACCTGCTCGGCCTGGTCCCGGGCGGGGGGCAGGCCGAGGCCGACCGGGGCGTGGTCGGGCCGCTCCAGGAACAGGAAGCTGATATTGACGGTCACGATCGGCGGCCGGGGCGCCGTGTCGAGGAGCAGCGGCAGCACGCCGAGGAACATGCTGCCGGCCACGATCACGTCCGGCGCCTCGTCGGCGATCAGGCGGCGCAGCACCGCCGCCTGCCCGGGCATCGGATCGATGAAGCGGCGCTCGAATTCGCGCCGGTAACGCTCCGGACCGGCCGGCAGCGTGGTCTCCCGGAACGTGGCCGCGCCGTCATCCGCGTAGGCCGTGAAGCGCAGGCCCGCCGCCTCGACCTTCCCGCGGAAGGCTTCGTCGGTCAGCACCACAACATCGTCGCCGCGCGCCGCGACGGTGCGGCCGATGGCAAGCAGCGGATTCAGGTGGCCGGTGAGCGGCGTCGCGGCGATCAGGATCTTCATCGGGCTCTCCTCGAGCGCGGCCAGCCTTGCCGGCAGCGCTCTCTGTCGGGTCTCGGCGCCCCTGCGGGCACGAAGCCTCGAAGGGGAAATCGCCCGTGGTCTCACGTGGTTACGGCGCCGGAAACATTTTGTGCGGCGGCGCACAAAAGCGCGGCCGTCCCCCGGTGTCGCCGTGTCCCGCGGCCGGCCGCCACGGACCGTCGATGGCGCGAGCGCCGGCTGCGGCGCCTCAGGCGACCACGATCACCCGGTTCGGCAACTCGTCCGGATCGTCGGGACCGGCCGGCAGATGCGCCTCCAGGCAGGCCCCGATGGCCGCGATCGCCGCGGTCAGGGCGGCCTCGGTCGCGCCCTGGCCGAGGGCTCGGGTGAGATCGGCCAGGATGCCATCCCAGGTGGCCTGCGGGACGTGCCGGAGCACGCCCAGATCGGTGACGATCTCCGCGTGCCGCTCGGCCAGCGACAGGTAGAGCAGCACACCGGTGCGGGATCGGGTGCGGTTCAGGCCCCGGGACCGGAAGGCCCGGCGCGCCGCCTCCCGGGCGCGGTCGCCGCGCAGGCGGCGCGGCACCAGGGCGAGCCGCAGCCGCGCGTTCAGGCTCGCCAGGAGAACCGCGGCCACGAGGGCCGCCTGCGCCAGGCAGAGGGAGACCGCGCTCCATTCCGTCAGTGCGATCAGCGGCCAGGGCAGGATCAGGGCCGCCACCAGGGTCGCCAGCAGGACGAGGGAGCGATAGGCGCCCGCCCGGGCGACCACCATCACGACGATCTCGCCGGACGTGCCGGCCTCGGCCCGCGCCACGGCCCGGGCGAGGCGGGCCTGCACCTCCGGCGTCAGCGCATCCGCGGGGCTACCAGTCACCGGAGGCTCCCCCGCCGCCCGACGAGCCGCCCCCGCCGGAGAAGCCGTCATCGACACCGCCCGACCCGCCGCCGTCCGAGAAGCCGCCGCCCCACCCGCCCGAGCCGGTCGGGATCACCACCACGCCGCCGCGGCCGGCCCGTCCGGCGATCCGGGTCATGCGCCAGGCGGCCACCACCACGATCAGGAGCAGCAGGATGAAGATCCCGACCTGCACGGGATCGACCTCGTCGGCGCGCACCTCCGGCTTGCGCTGCCACTCCTCGGCGTCCCCCGCCAGGATCGACAGGATCCCGTCGACGCCCGCGTCGAGGCCGCCGAAGTAATCGTCGGTCTTGAAGCGCGGCGTGATCGCGCCGGCGATGATCGTCCGGGACAGGGCGTCGGTGAGTGCGCCTTCGAGGCCGTAGCCGACCTCGATGCGGACCTTGCGCTCCTTCGGGGCCACCAGGAGCAGGACGCCGTTGTTGGTCTTGGCCTGCCCGAGCTTCCAGTCCCGGAACAGGCGGTTGGCGTAATCCTCGATCGTCGTGCCCTGGAGGCTCGGCACGGTCGCGACCACGACCTGGTCCGAGGTCCTGTCCGCATGCGCCTTCAGCTTGGCGTCGAGGGCCTGGCGCTGGTCCGGCGTGAGGATGCCGGCCGCGTCGACCACGCGGCCGGTGAGCGGCGGAAAGGTCAGGTCGGCCGCCAGCGCCCCGACCGCATAGACCGCCAGGCAGGCGGCGATGACGGCGAGCGCGAGGGCGAGCCGCACCCGCGTCGGGATGCCTTGGCCCACGGGCGGTCCCTAGAACTTCACGTTCGGCGGCCGGTCGGCGTTGGGCGTGGCCGTGAAGGTCTCCATCGGCTTGGCGTCCGGATAGAGGATGGCCGCGATCCAGCGGCCGGGAATCGTGCGCACCTCGGTGTTGTAGGCCTGGACGGCGGTGATGTAGTCGCGCCGGGCCACCGCGATGCGGTTCTCGGTGCCCTCAAGCTGCGATTGCAGGGCCAGGAAGTTCTGGTTCGATTTCAGGTCGGGATAGCGCTCCACGGTCACGAGCAGCCGCCCCAGCGCGCCGGACAGCTGGTTCTGCGCGTCCTGGTAGTCCTTGAACTTCTGCGGGTCGCTGACCGTGGCGGCGTCGACCTTCACGCTCGACGCCTTGGCGCGCGCCTCGGTGACGCCGATCAGCACGTCCTTCTCCTGCTGGGCGTAGCCCTTCACGGTCTCGACGAGGTTGGGGATCAGGTCGGCCCGGCGCTGGTACTGGTTCTGCACCTCGCTCCAGGCGGATTTCGCCTGCTCCTGGAGGGTCGGCACTTGGTTGACCGCGCCGCAGCCGGACAGGCCGGCGGCCACCAGCAGCATCGCGACCACGCCGAGGAGGCGCGCCGCCGAGGAGGGCTGGCGCAGCGCGCCGGCCAAGGATGTCGTCGTCATTCCGTCCCCCGTTCGCCGGGCGAATCCCGGCCCGTCGATCACGGAATCGACAGATACCGATTCGAACCGCCGAGTCGAACCGCCGAGTCGATCCGCCAAGGTAAGCCCCACCCCCGCCCGCCTTGAAGGACGGCGGCGCCGGCCGGTAAGGGCAACGGAGGGCGCCGGAACACGTTGGCGACGTCGGAGCGGTGCCGCGGAGACCGGGCATGGATGCAGAACTCGCCGACCACGTCAGGGCCGCCAGCGCGGCCGCCCGGCGCCACGCCCTGGCCTTCCGGGCCCCGGCCGGCAAGGACGCGCTGCCCTGGTCGGTCATCGAGGCCTACGACGCCCGGGTCCGCAGCCATGTCGAGCGCGACCCGCGGATCGAGGACGAGCGCGACCGGGTGCTGATCGCCGCCGTGAAGCTCGCCGAGACCCCGGTCGAGGAGGGGGAGGACACCATCGCGTCGGCGCGCACCCATCTCGTCGACGCGATCGCCTATCTGGAGCAGGCGGTGCTGCGCTTCGGCCGGGTCAACCGGCAGGGCGCGAAGCTCGGCCACGGCCATTACGGCCAGCCGGTCGGATCGCGGGACTGACCGCCTCGGTTTCGGGGGAGACCGGATGTCCGCCGACCTGCCCGCCGCCGCGGTCCTGAGCCGCCTCGACCTCAAGACGCTGCGCCTGTTCGCGGCGATCTGCGCGGAGGGCACGCTCAACGGCGCGGCCAGGCGGGCGGCCATCGCCCCCTCGGCGGTGAGCAAGCGGCTCGCCGAGCTGGAGCACGCCCTCGGCTGCGCGCTGCTCACCCGGGAGCCCCGGGGCATGCGCCTGACGCCGGCGGGCGAGACGCTGCTCCACCATACCCGCCGGATGCTGGCGAGTGCCGAGCAGATCGCCCTGGAACTCGCCGAGCATGCCAGAGGCGTGCGCGGCTTCGTGCGGGTGCTGGCCAACCTCTCGGCCATCGTGGAATTCCTGCCCGAGGATCTCCGGGCCTTCCTGGCCGCCCAGGGCGGGATCCGGGTCGACCTGGAGGAGCGCCCGAGCGGCGGCGTGGTGGCGGGGGTCGAGGAGGGGCTCGCCGATCTCGGCATCTGCGCGGGCGGGACGGACACGCGCACGCTCGCCGTCTGTCCGTACCGGACCGACCGCCTCGTCCTGGTGATGCCGGAGGGCCATCCCCTGAGCGCGCGCGGCGCCGTCGCCCTGGCCGACACCCTGGACTACGACCATGTCGGGCTGCACGCCGAGAGCTCGATCTACGCTGCCCTGCGCGACGAGGCCCGGCGCCTCGGCCGGCCGCTCCGCCTGCGGATGCACGTGCCGAGCTTCGACGCGATCTGCCGGATGGCGCAGGTCGGGCTGGGGCTCGGTACCGTGCCGGAGCCCGTCTACGCCCTGCTAGGACCGTCGATGCGCCTCGCCGCGGTGCCGCTCACCGACCCCTGGGCGCAGCGCACGCTGAGCCTCGTCGTCCGCCCCGGCTTCCTGCCCCCGGCCGCCGCCCTCCTGCGCGACCACCTGCGCGCCGCCGCGGCCCAGCGTTCTCCGCCGGAGAACGCACGGTGATGGATGGCGTTTGGACTTCCACCCGGGGGCGATAGTATTCATCGGTCAACAAAACAGGGAGGAGCGCATGTCCGGTCCGCTGAGCGGCATCCGTGTTCTCGAACTCGGTCAGCTCATCGCCGCGCCGTTCGCGACGCGCCTGATGGCCGAGTTCGGCGCCGAGGTGATCAAGGTCGAGCCCCCGGGCGAGGGCGACCCCCTGCGCAAGTGGCGCAAGATGCACGAGGGCACCTCGCTCTGGTGGTACCTGCAGTCGCGCAACAAGAAATCGATCGCCGTCAATCTGAAGTCGCCCGAAGGCCTCGACATCGTCAAGCAGCTCGCCCGGAGCGCCGACGTGGTGGTCGAGAACTTCCGCCCCGGCGGGCTGGAGAAGCTCGGGCTGGGCTGGGACGTGCTCTCGGCCCTCAACCCGAACCTCGTGATGGTCCGGATCTCGGGCTACGGCCAGACCGGCCCGTACCGCGACCGCCCGGGCTTCGGCGCCATCGGCGAATCGATGGGCGGCATCCGCTTCACCACCGGCAGCCCGGATTCGCCCCCGGCGCGGGTCGGGGTCAGCATCGGCGACACCCTCGCCTCGCTCCACGGGGTGATCGGCGCCCTGATGGCGCTCCTGCGGGTCAAGACCGGCCAGGGCGCCGGCCAGGTCATCGACGTCTCCCTCGTCGAGAGCGTGTTCAACGTGATGGAGAGCCTCGTCCCGGAATACGATCTGCTGGGCGAGGTCCGCACCCGCACCGGCGGGGCGCTGCCGGGCATCACCCCGTCGAACACCTATCCCACCCGGGACGGCGGCTACGTGGTCATCGCCGGCAACAGCGACCCAATCTTCCGCCGCCTGATGACGGCGATCGGCCAGCCCGACCTCGCCGAGGATCCTGGCCTGCGCAACAACGATGGCCGCTCCAAGCAATCCGCCATGCTGGACGGCGTCATTGCCGACTGGTCGAAGACCAAGACCGTCGAGGAGGCGCTCGCGGCCCTCGATTCCGCCGACGTGCCGGCGGGCCGGATCTACTCGGTGGCCGACATCGTGGCCGACCCGCACTACCAGGCCCGCGACATGATCCTCCAGGCCGAGCTGCCCGGCGGGACCGCGGTGAAGATGCCCGGCATCGTGCCGAAGCTGTCCGACACCCCCGGCGAAATCCGCTGGCAGGGCCCGGCGCTCGGCGCCCACACGGACGCGGTTCTGTCCGAACTCGGCCTCGACCCGGAGCGGATCGCCGCCCTGCGCGCGAAGGGAGCCGTGGCATGAGCGCCCCGACCCGCACCCCGACGAGCGACACGCTGATCGTCCAGGAGGTCGCCACCCGCGACGGCTTCCAGATCGAAGCCGCCTTCGTGCCGACGGAGGAGAAGATCCGTCTGATCGACGCCCTGGCGCAGACCGGCTTCACCCGGATCGAGGTCTCCTCTTTCGTCTCGCCGAAGGCCGTGCCGGCGCTCGCAGACGCCGCCGAGGTCTTCGCCGGGATCCGGCGCCGGCCCGGGACGGTCTACGTCGCCCTGGTGCCGAACCCGAAGGGCGCCGAGCGGGCGCTCGCCGCCAAGGTCGACGAGGTCAACCTCGTGGCCTCGGTGAGCGAGACCCACAACCGCGCCAATATGGGCATGAGCCCGGCCGATTCGATTGCCGGCTTCGCGCGGATCATGGAGGCGGTGCACGGCGCGCCGGTCAGCACCAACGCCACCGTGGCCACCGCCTTCGGCTGCCCGTTCGAGGGCGACCAGCCCGCCGACAAGGTCCTGGCTCAGGTGGAGCGCTACCTGTCGCTCGGCGTCGACGGGGTGACGCTCGCCGACACCACCGGCATGGCCAATCCCCGGCAGGTGGAACGGCTGGTCGCCCGGGTGCTACCGCTGGTCGGGTCCGGGCGCCTGACGCTCCACTTCCACAACACGCGCGGCCTCGGCCTCGCCAACGTGCTGGCCGCCTACGAGGCCGGCGCCCGGCGGTTCGACGCGGCGCTCGGCGGCCTCGGCGGCTGCCCGTTCGCCCCCGGCGCCACCGGCAACATTTGCACCGAGGATCTGGTCAACATGGCCCACGAGATGGGCGTGCCGACCGG
>NZ_JAKSYC010000150.1 GCF_022829585.1 Methylobacterium sp. J-026 | reverse complement strand
GCGATGCCGTCGTGGTCGGCTACGTCTACCGCGACCAGGAACATACCCTCGCGCTGCTCTGCCGGCCGGCCGGCGATCGCCGCGGCTCGGCGCAGGTTCTCTACTCGACCAGCCCGGGTCCGTGCTCGACCGATCGCATCGCACAATGCCTCCTCCAGCATCAGCACGTCGTAGCCCTTCTCCAGGCTAGAGCTGGCCCAACGACATCTCGGGGCGCACGCACCTGCGGGCGCTCAACGCGGCCATCGAGGCGGCTGCGGCCGGGGAGAGCGGGCGCAGCTTCGCGGTGGTGGCCTCGGAGATGAAGCTTTTGGCCGACCAGGCGAAGGCGGCCACCGGGCAGGTGCGCGGGCTTCTGGGGGAGATCCAACGAGGGATCAACACCTCGGTGATGCTCACCGAGGAGGCGGTCAAGCGGGCCGCGTCCGGCAAGACCCGCTCGGACACGACGCAGCGAACCATCGAGGAGATCACCGCCCGGGTGGAGGAAAGCACTCAAGTGTTCCAGCAGATCGTGGCTTCCACGAACCAGCAGCAGCTCGGGATCGAGCAGGTGATGCAGGCCCTACATGGCATCCGGCAGGCGAGCCAGCAGACGGCGGCCGGCACGCGGCAGGTCGAGGCCGCCTCAGCCAATATCACCGATCTAGCCCAGACGCTGACGACGCTGGCCGAACGCTACCGGCATTGACTCTCCGGGTGCGTGGCTTCCGCCGTGAAGAGTTGCGCGCGAGCGATGAACATGTCGATCTGCACGATGCCATCGTTGATCGCCGTGATGAGGTTGGCGTGGGCCGCGTCGAGCTGAGGGTTGCCGGTCAGCTCGCGGCTACGCAGATCGGCGAGCACCGCCATCATCTGATCCCGCTGCTCTCGCATATCCGCGAGGATCACCTCAGCCCGTGCCGCCTGCAGGCTCGTCGCTTGGCCGCAAGCAAGCAGCTCCACCGCAGCAACATCGACGCGGTCGAGAGCAAATTGCTGCTGACCTTTCCTGCGTAGCGGGACGATGCTTTCGGTCATGACCCTTCGCCCACGGGTGTCCAGCATGCCGACTAGACGGATTGATACGCCGTCAGGGCGCCCGACCTGTAGCACGCGCTCAACAACACGTTGTCTAGGTCGGTATTGCGGTAACCGCGCTGCACGGGCATGCCGCTAGGATGGCGAACAGTGGGGCTAGCGTTGAGCGGCGCTCAATCTGCCTCGAGATCCCCTCCCTCGCTCTGCCATCGTTTCCGCTTGAACGGCACGTTATCACAACCTCGTCATGATATGAAAACTTCAGGTATCTTGAGGGGCGATTAACCGAGTGAATTCAATCTCATCTGAGATTGTGATCTACTTTCGGTGGCCAAGATGTTGAATAACAACCGGAAGTTGCTTCCGGTGATCATGCTCGGGACTGTGATCTCGCTGGCTGTGGCCAGCGGAGCCATCGCGAGCCTGCCGGATGCGGATCACATCGTATCGCAGAAGGGCAAACGTTTCGGGCCGGGGGACGTCGCACTCCACGTCGGTGAGCACATCACGGTGGTCAACGATGACGACAACTTCGTCCACCAGGCCTACGTCGAAGCCGAGACGTTCGCCTTCGACAGCGGAGATATCGAGCCCGGCGCCAAAGCCGTCATCACGTTCCCGACGGAGGGTGATTTCACCGTCCTGTGCGGCGTCCATCCGAAGATGAAGCTCGCCGTCCATGTGCGGTAGGCGCTTCTTCTGACCCGTCCGCCGGTGGCGCCTCAGATCGTGGGGAGCCCTGCCGCCAAAGCTGACGCTCAGACGTGTCCCGCGGAGGCCAGCCTTTGCTCGCTAGAGACCGCATCGGAAATCACAGCGCCCGGCCGGAGCGCGCGCACGAGATCCGCGTCGAGGCGGCCCGCCATACCGTCCAGGATCGCGTCGAACTGTGCGGCCGACAGGGTGGTCGAACGCCCCTCGGCCAACAGCGTCGCTGCAGCCGTGTCCAAGTCGGCGAGAGCTGACGTCTCGTCGCGCTTGAGGCGCAGCGGGACGATCGTCCCTATCATGACTGA
>NZ_JAKSYC010000146.1 GCF_022829585.1 Methylobacterium sp. J-026 | reverse complement strand
GCGGCGGGGGTCGAGCGGCTGCGGGCGCGCCTGCCCGTCACGGGCCGGGAGGCGGAGGTCCTCCTCTGGCTCTCGCGCGGCAAGTCGAGCCGCGACATCGGTGAGATCCTCGGATTGAGCCATCGGACCGTCACCAAGCATCTCGAAGGCATCTACGCCAAGCTCGGCGTGGAGAACCGCACCGCGGCCTCGATCATCGCGGCGCGCCATCTTCAGGATTGAGTCGGCGCCGCACGCCCCATCTTGTCCACAGGCGTCGCGGCCCGGCGCAACGCCTTGGTAAGCGCCCGCGCGCCACGGTCCAGGCTCAGATCGACAAGCCGAGCCCGGACGCGATGATGACCTGCCAGCAACTCGCCGAGGAACTGAAGCGGATCGCCACCACGCAGGTCAGCGACATCACCCGCGCGGTCAAAGAAGGTCAGAAGTCGATCGCCCTGAACGAGGTGCGCGATATGGCGCGGCGCCTCGAACTCCTGGCCGACGCCTTCGACCCGCGGCCGGCGACCGAGGATGCTGAGCCGGCCGACGGTGCGCAGGCGGCCTGAGGCACGTATTCGGCCCTCCCGAGGAGCCTCCCCATGATCCACGCCCATTTCCTCGTCCGCTTCGGCGGCGCGTCGCTGCCCGCTTCGGCGGCACAATGGGTTGCCGACGCCGACGCCGCCCGGGCGACCGCGCGCACGATCGTGCAGGGCCTGATGCGCCAGCACGGCGGCGACCCGCGGTTGCTCGACGCGACCATGGTGATCACCGACGAGACCGGCGCGACGCAGCTGGAAATCCCGTTCCTCGACGCGCTCTACATGCCCGTCGAACCGGTGGCCGACCTGGACCGGCGGACGCGGCGCATCGCCCCGCCCTCGCGACTCGCCGCCACCCTGCACCCGCTTCGGAAGCTCGCCGGCGCGATCGGTGCACGCATGCAGCCTGTGCACGGATCCCCGACGGATTCGCGCTTTTCCGCGTGACGAGCCGGCGCCGCGCGTCTCCCCTGCAGAGGGGGGAGAGAAGTGCGCGGCACGCTGGGGGCGCCTTGTCTCCTGAAAGATATCACGGAGAGGCGACCCGGCCCCGGTTTGCGTGACCCGCGTGACCCGGAACGCCCCTCAAAGATCCCTGACCGTGAAGCCCCGCTCGGCCAGGCGCTCCGTCAGGACGCGCCGGTGGCAAAAGGCCGGATCGCGCTCGAAGCAGAGCAGGCAGAGCGGAGCGGCCTCGGCCAGGGCGGCGAGGTCGTCGAGACTCGCCTGTCCGGCGGCCGTGTCGAGCACTTCCTCGCAGTAGATCCGGCGCATCAGCGCCGAGTCCCCCGCCCGGGCCGCCAGGCGGCCGGATTTCGGGGTTCCGAGGCTGCGCAGATGCGTGTAGCCGAGCCCGGAATCCCGCAGGGCTGACCCGAGGGCGCCCTTCGAGAAGCCGCGCTTGCGCGAATTCGCCACCGCCCGGACATCCGCCAGGACGGCGACACCGGCGGCGCTCAGGATTCCGGGGACGTGCTCCGAATCGAGCCCTTCGTACCCTATGGTAAAGATTTGCTTGTTCACGGCGGCGTGACCGAACTCGTGTGTCAGGCCCGGCACTTAGCCGGGTGTCACCCTGTGCAACACCCTAGGATGTCCTGCGTATGTCGCGGCGTTGCAACGCATCTCGGAATTCCGCCGCAATGATCGCAAAGGTCCGTTAACCGCGCCGGGGCCATCGAATACGCCTGTCTGAGGCGCATCTTCGGTGGCGGGCTAAACACTGATGTCGCGGATCGACCAGTTTTCGCACACGTCCTCCCCCTGCCGGATTCCGGGCATGAGCCATCGGCTGAGGGCGGCTCGCCGGCTCGCCGGACGGTTCGCGGCGGCGGTGATTCTCGCCGGCCTCGCGGCCTGTGCGTCGAATCGCGATTTCTACCCGACCAAGGGCGACGCGAAGCCCCATCCGGGCGTGGCCAAGGCGAAGCTCCACCCGATCCAGGGCATCGACATCTCGAAGTGGCAGGGCAACGTCGATTGGGCCTCGGTCCGGGCCTCCGGCACGCAGTTCGCCTTCATCAAGGCGACCGAAGGCGGCGACCACGTCGACGAGCGCTTCCGCACCAACTGGGACGGGGCGGCCCGGGCCGGCGTCCCGCGGGGGGCCTACCACTTCGTGTTCTGGTGCCGCTCCGCGAAGGAGCAGATGGAGTGGTTCCGGAAGAACGTGCCGAACGACCCGGCCGCCCTCCCGCCCGTGCTCGACGTCGAGTGGAACGGCCACTCGCAGACCTGCCCCAAGAAGCTGCCCCGGGCGCAGGCCCTGGCGATGGTCACCGAGATGCTGGAGGAGATGGAGCGCTACACCGGCAAGCGGCCGATCATCTACACCGACATCACCTTCCACAAGGACGTGCTGGAGGGCGAGCTGCCGGATTACCCGCATTGGCTGCGCTCCACCGCGGCGGAGCCGGAGGAGCGCTTCGTCAATCGCAAGTGGATGCTCTGGCAATTCACCTCCACGGGCCGCGTGCCGGGGGTGCAGGGCGACGTCGACCGGAATGCCTTCTACGGCACGCCGTCGGACTGGGCCTCGTTCCTCTCGACCGATTGCGATCCCCGGGAGCACAAGCGGTTGTCCGAGCAGGGACTTTGCACGGACAAATAGGTGTGCTTCCGGCGAACGAGCCTGGGTTCGTTCCGGCGGCGGTATCCCGGGATATGAATGCGGCACCCCGCGGCGGCGCGGGATAGCGGTCAGTCGATGACCGGCGCGCAGACCGGCGCCGCGATGCCGGGCACCGTCGCCATCACCACGTCGATCCCGTAGATCCGGCGCAGCAGCGCCGGGGTGACCGTCTCGGCGGAGGGTCCGCAGGCGGCGACCCCACCGTCGTGCAGGGCGATGACGCGGTCGGCGCAGAGCAGGGCGTGGCCGGGATCGTGGGTCGAGAACAGCACGGCGATGCCGGCCCGGGCCAGGCGGCGGACCTGGCCGAGGACCCGGGCCTGGTTGCCGAAATCGAGGCTCGCGGTGGGTTCGTCCATGATCAGGAGCCGCGGCGCCCCGCTGAGCGCCCGGGCGATCAGGGCGAGCTGCCGCTCACCACCGCTGATCTCGGTATAGACCGTCCCGGCCAGGTGCCCAATTCCGAGGGTGGCGAGCGCCCGCTCGGCGGCCGCCTCGTCGGATGGGCCGGGCGTGGCGAACGGCGCGAGCCGGCTCGCCCGCCCCATCACCACCATCTCGCGGACCGTGTACGGGAAGTAGGCCGCGTGCGCCTGCGGCACGGCGGCAACCGCCCGGGCGGTCTCGGTCCGCGACAGCCGGGCCAGGTCCGAACCGTCGAGCCGGATCCGCCCCGCCCGGGCCGGGATCAGGCCCAGCACGGTCTTGAGCAGGGTCGTCTTGCCGCCGCCATTGGGCCCGAGCAGGCACATCACCTCGCCCGCCGCGATGCCGAACGAGACCCCCGCTCCGACGGTCCGGTCGCCGTAGCCGAAGGCGAGTTTCTCGACCTGCAGCAGCGTCATCCGATCCGGCCGCGTCCGGCCGCCAGCAGCCACAGGAAGAAGGGGGCGCCAACCAAGGCCGTGAGGATCCCGAGGGGTACCTCGATCGTCCCGACGGTGCGGGCGATCAGGTCGACGGCGAGGAGGTAGCCGGCCCCGAGCGCCAGGGAGGCCGGCAGCAGCCGGCGGTAGTCCGGCCCGACGAGCAGGCGGGCGATGTGGGGCACGATCAGCCCGATCCAGCCGATCACCCCGGTCATCGAGACCGCCGCCGCGGTGATCAGGGTCGCCCCGGCGATCAGGATGGGGCGCAGGACCCGCGTCTCCACGCCGAGGGCCCGGGCCTCCTCGTTCCCGAGGCTCATCAGGTTCATCCGCCAGCGCAGCAGCACCAGGGGCGCGAGGCCGACCAGCATCATCGGCAGCACCGCGCCGGCATCGCCCAGAGTCACCGACGTGAGGCTGCCGAGGAGCCAGAAGGTGATCGCCGGCAGCTGGTTATAGGGATCGGCGAGCACCTTCAGGAGCGAGATGCCCGCGCCGAGCACCGCGCCCACCGCCACGCCCGCCAGCACCAGCGTCAGGACCGGATCGTTGCGGCGGACCGCGAGCCCGACGCCGTACACCGCCGCGACGGCCGCGAGTCCGCCCAGGAAGGCGAGCGCCTGGATCGGCGCGACCGGAAGGCCGAGATAGATCCCCAGCACCGCCCCGAGCCCGGCTCCGGCCGAGACGCCGAGGATGTCCGGCGAGACGAGTGGATTGCGGAACAGCCCCTGATAGGTCGCCCCCGCCGCCGAGAGGGCGCCGCCGACCACCAGGGCGGCCACGACCCGGGGCAGGCGCACCTGCATCACCACTGTCTCCACCGCCGCCGGCGCCCGGGCCGGCAGGCCGAGCAGCCGGTGGCCGAGCACGTTGGCCAGATCCGTCAGGGTGACCGGATACTTGCCGACCGCCAGCGCGAGCACGGACAGCGCCAGGAGGGCGGCCCCGGCCAGGAGCGCCGCCGGGACCCTGACGCTCCGGTGCGCCCTTACCGGAGCCGAGGCGGAGGGGGATCGGCTCACGGCGTTGCACCCGCTGGCGTCGGATCGAGCAGTGCGGCCGCCTGCGCGGCGTCGAGGTCGACGTGATAGAAGCGGCGGTAGAAGTCGCGCACGACCTCCGCCATCGGCTGCGGGAACAGGTCCGGGTGGAGCAGCCCCGCCAGCCAGCGCAGGCCGATCAGCCGGTTGACGCCCGGCGGCGCGTCGAACCACGGAAACGGCTGTTGCGGCGCCAGGTAGATCCGGCCCTCTCGCACCGCCCGCAGGTCCCGCCAGAGCGGATCCGTCCGCACACCGGTCGCGAAACCCGGATCGAGGGTGACGATCACGTCGGGATCCCAGGCCAGGACCTGCTCCAGGGAGACCGCGCCGAGGCGCCCGTCGCCGCCCTGCGCGACGTTCCGGCCGCCGGCCGCCTCCACGAGTTCGGTGTTGATCGAGCCGGAGAACCCGGTCTCCAGTCCGCGCGGCCCCCGAGCGTAGTAGACGCGCGGCCGCCGATCCTCCGGGATGGATCCGACCGCCTTCGCCACCGCGCCGGTCAGGTCCTCTGCGTAGGCCGCGAGGGCGTCCGCCTCGGCCTGCCGGCCCAGGGCCGCCCCGAGCTGCCGGTAGGATTCGGGGATCTTGGCGAAGCTGCCGTCGAGCAGGATGTAGGGGATGCCGGTCTGAGCCTGGACCCGGTCGGCCAGCGACGCATAGGTCGGTCCGAGGCCGCCCGAATCGACGATCAGGTCGGGCTTGGCGGCGAGCACGCTCTCGACGTTGGCGGTGCCGCCGCGCCCGGTCAGGCGGCCATAGGCCGGGAGCGCTCGGGTGCGGGGCTCGAGATAGGGCAGCGCCTCGGGCCGGGGCACGCTGACCCAGCCGACCATCCGGTCCGGCGCCAGGGTGTAGAGCAGCACCGAGGCCGGGGGGCCGGCGGCCAGGACCCGCTCGATCCGTTCGGGTAACTCGACGGTCCGGCCGGCCGCGTCAGTGAAGGGGCGGGCTGCGGCTGCGCCGGCCAGGACCAGGAACTGGGCCAGAAGCAGCGCAAGCGCGCCGGCGCGGGATCCGCCGGGTCCGAACAGGGCCCCCATCAGACGGATCCGCGCTCCAGGATCTCGATCAGCGCCCCGTCCGGCCCCTCCACGAAGGCGATCCGCAGCCCCGGCCCGCGTTCGGTGATGCCGGTGCGGACCGGGACGCCGCGGGCCGTGAGATCGGCCATGGCCGCTTCGATATCGGCGACCCGCAGCCCGATATGCTCGATGCCGAGGCACGGGGTGGATGCGGCCGGCGCCGTCTCCGCGGGCGCCTGCTCGATGAACACGGTCAGCCCGCCGAGATCCAGGACCACCCGCTGCACGGGGTCGGCGCCGACGCGCTTCACCTCCCGGGCCCCGAAGGTCTCGACATAGAACCGCGCAGCCTGCACGGCGTCGCGGCTGCGCAGATGGACGTGGTCGCAGGCGTATTGCATCGGACCTCCGGTTCCTCGCGATTCGGCGTCGGCGCAGCTCCAGTCACGCTGCGCGGGCCTGTGCCGAAGCGAAGTTATGTCCCCCGATACTCCGGGACGAGGGGGACCGCTTGACGCCGGCCGCGAACCCGCAGACTTTCGCCCCCAGGACCGTTGCAGGTATGCAACAGCCTTCCCACATCCGGGTGGAAACCCCACACCGCACAGCCAAGAGTTCCATGCGCAATCCCTACGACGTGCTGGGCGTGGCCAAGGGGGCGAGCGAGGCCGACATCAAGAAGGCCTATCGCAAGCTCGCCAAGGACTTCCACCCCGATCGCAACGCGAACGACGTGAAGGCCAAGGACCGGTTCGCCGAGGCCAATTCCGCCTACGAGATCCTGGGCGACGCCGAGAAGCGCAAGCAGTTCGACCGCGGCGAGATCGACGCCGACGGCAAGCCCCGCGCGACCGGCTTCGAGGGATTCGGCGGCGGACGGGCCGGTGGATTCGACTTCGAGAACATGGCCCGCAGCCGGCAGGGCGGCATGGGCGCCGGCATGGCCGGCGGGATGGGCGAGGACATCTTCTCGCACATCTTCGGCGAGGCGTTCCGCGCTGGCGGAGCCGGCCCCGGCGCCCAGCGCCAGGCCGCCAAGGGCGAGGACATCGCCGCCGAGCTGTCCGTGACCCTGGAGCAGGTCGTCAGCGAGGAGAAGCTGCGCCTGTACCTGCCGACCGGGCGGGAGGTGGACGTGGTCATCCCGCGCGGGGTGATCGACGGCCAAGCCATCCGCCTCCGCGGGCTCGGCCAGAGCGCCGGTCCGCGCGGCGAGCCCGGCGACGCGCTGCTAACCATCCGGATCCGGCCGCACCCGAATTTCACCGTCGACGGCCCGGATCTGCGGACCACGGTCGATGTCCCCCTCGAGGATGCCGTGCTCGGTGGCACGATCCGCGTGCCGACGCTGACCGGACCGGTGGAGATGAAGATCCCCGCGATGACGAGTTCGGGCCGCACCTTCCGCCTGCGCGGCAAGGGTCTGCCGAAGAAGGACGGGAGCCCCGGCGACCTGTTCGCCACAACCGCCATCGTCCTGCCGGCGGGCGAGGACGCGGCGCTCATGGACTTCGCCCGCGCCCGCCGCGGCGCCAAGGCGGCCTGAACGCGCGGGGGCGCCCCGGACTTCCGTCGCCGGGCCGCCTCCGCTAAGGAGACGCCCCGGCGCCGCGAGGTGTCGCGAGGCTTCGGGATCGATCATGGCGGAACACGGGCAGGGGCTTCTGGCGGGCAAGCGGGGCATCGTCCTGGGTGTCGCCAACAACCGCTCGATCGCCTGGGGCATCGCCCGCAGCGCCCGCGCCCACGGGGCGGAACTCGCCTTCACCTATCAGGGCGATGCCCTGCGCAAGCGGGTCGAGCCGCTGGCGAGGGAAGTCGACGCCCACGTCATCGGCCATTGCGACGTGACCGAAGCGGCCACGATCGACGCGGTGTTCGCGGAGGCGGCCCGGGTCTTCTCCGACGGGATCGACTTCGTCGTCCACTGCGTCGCCTTCTCCGACAAGGACGAGCTGACCGGCCGCTACATCGAGACCTCGGAGGAGAACTTCACCAAGTCGCTCTTGGTCTCGTGCTACTCGTTCACGGCGGTGGCCCAGCGCGCCGAGAAGATCATGCGCCCCGGCGGCTCGCTCGTGACGCTGACCTATTACGGCGCCGAGAAATGGATGCCGCACTACAACGTCATGGGCGTCGCCAAGGCGGCGCTCGAGGCCTCTGTGCGTTACCTCGCGGCCGATCTCGGCCCGAAGAACATCCGGGTCAACGCGATCTCCGCTGGCCCGATCAAGACGCTGGCCGCCTCGGGGATCGGCGACTTCCGCTACATCCTGAAGTGGAACGAGTACAACGCACCCCTGCGCCGGACCGTGACCATCGGCGAAGTCGGCGAGACGGCGGCGTATCTCGTCTCCGACATGGCCGCCGGCATGACCGGCGAGATCCTTCACGTGGATGCCGGCTACCATGTCGTCGGCATGAAGAATCCGGACGCGCCGGACCTGACGCTCGACAAGGACTGACCCGTCTCCGCGGCAGGCCCGTAGCAAAACGGATTACGAACGACCCACCGCGTAAGCCACGTACGAGGTCCCAAAAAATTCGGGCTGGTCAGCTGCCGCCGGGATCCGTCTCGTCATGCTGGGTCTTGCCGCCCTGGGGCCCGAGCCCCGGTTTACCGTCAGTTTTCTCGTTCGGGTCCCTGACGGCATCGGGCGCGACGTTCTTCGGCTTGTCCGGCTTCGCGTCGGTCTCCTTGCGGTCAGTCATCCCGGGTCTCCCGCTCCGCGCGGGACAGGCCGCCCGCAATGCTGTCGTCAGTCGCCGCCGCGGCCTTCCGGTCGGACTGTCCGCCGGACGAACCGCCGATCGCCGGCGGTGCCCGTCCCGAGTCACCGGTGCTGCCCCAGCCGTCCTTCGGTTCCGTTCGGGGTGCGGCGCCCATATCGGTGATGGCTGCCTGCTCGGCGGTCTGATGACCGCCCCCGGCAGCGGGTCCCCCGGGGGACCCGACCGCGTCTTCGGGCTTGCGGGTCGCCGTCCCGGAGTCGCGCGTCGGCCGGATCATCAGCGTTTTCCGTCGTCCTGGCCGACCGCCGCGGTCGCCCGGTCGATCGCCTCGCTCAGATCCGCGCCGGTCCCGGTCTTGCCGTTGAGGGCGTCGAGGTTCTCGCGCGGCGTCTCCGCCTCGGTCGCATCCGTGGCATCGGAGCCGGGCGTGCCCGAGGCGATCCGCGCTGCCTCTGCGTCCCCGGCCGGATCGCGCTTCAGATCGGCCTGGGTCCGGGCCGCCAGCCCGACGTCGAGGGGCGAGTCCTGGCCGAGATCCTGACCGTTCCGGTCGGCCTGGGCGCTGAAGGTCTTCAGCGACGGTCGATCTGTTTGCTGGCTCATGGCTCACCTCTTCCGTGTCTGCGCAGGACAACGGAGGCGGGACGGGAGGGTTGCGCCGGGGACGATCGGTCGCCCTGGGAGCATTGCCCCGAGAGGAGGCTGCTGGTTCCCGGAGGAAGACGCGGCGTCAGCGTCCCACGATGCGTGGCAGGAGTGCCTGGGCCAGCCGCTGCACCGCATCCTCCGCCGCCCCGCGGCTCATCGCCTTGGCTTCGATCGTCAGAAGATCGCCGTCGCGCAGGATGACGGCGGTCGAGCCCGCGCCGCCGGTGAAGGCGTACAGGCTGATCCAGCCGATTGCCGGTCCGGCGGGCAGGCTGGTGAGCCGGCAATCGGGGTTCTGCTTGAGGCAGAGGGTCTCCAGCGCAGCGAGGGTGGTCTTGCCGGACCGGATCCGGTCCTCGGTGCCGTCGGTCAGGCGCCCGAGCTGCAACGCGACCGTGGGGGCGCCCTGACAGGCCTGACAGGTGAGAATGAGCTGACCCGGCTGGGCCTGCGCGGTGGCACCGTCGCCGAGGATCGTCCGGGCCGGCTCCGCGAGGGATGTCAGGTCATGGATCGCGAAACCCTGCGCCAGCGCCATTTGGGACTACAGGCTGCACAGGATCGCGAAAAGGCAGCGCATGCGAATCTCCGACCGGTCGCCCGATCGGCGGTAGCGGAACGATCAACGAAGATCCAGACGGGTCCCGCGCGGGCCGCGGCACTGAGAATCTATGATCGTTTGCGCGATCGATACGCGCATGCGGCAATCAAGAGTGCTGAATAAATCCAGACGACTTGCAGACAACGCTCACTCAAACCTTTGAACTGGAGTGTTCGGAGCGACATAGCCTCTCAGAATGACGATGTCGCCGAACACCCTTCGGCCTGTGCCACCCGCCGTGGCGACCGACTCGGCCCCGGCCGGCCATGCCCGAACCCTATGGACCGCGTCCCGCCGAGGGAGGCCCCGCACCGTTCGACGCGGCGCGGGGCACGCGGCCGCCGCGTCCGCGGCGCAGCCCGCTCAGCCGATCCCGTCGAACAGCGCCGACGAGATGTAGCGCTCGGCGAAGGAGCAGGCGATGGTCACGATGCGCTTGCCCTGGAACTCGGGCCGTTTGGCCAGCTCCAGCGCGGCCGCGACGTTGCCGCCGGTTGAGATGCCCCCCGGGATGCCCTCCAGCCGGGCCAGCGCCCGGGCGGTCTCGAAGGCAGTCTGATTGGAGACCTTCAGCACGCCGTCGAGGATGGCGGTGTGGAGGTTGTCGGGGATGAAGCCGGCGCCGATCCCCTGGATCTTGTGCGGGCCGGGCTGGCCGCCGGAGATCACCGGGGATTCCTCCGGCTCCACGGCAAAGACCTTCATGTGGGGAAGGCGGGGCTTCAGCACCTCGCCGACACCGGTGATGGTGCCACCCGTGCCCACGCCGGCCACGAACGCGTCGAGCTGGCCGCCGGTGTCGCTCCAGATTTCCTCGGCGGTGGTCTTCCGGTGGATCTCGGGGTTGGCGGGGTTGGAGAATTGCTGCGGCATCACCGAGCCGGGAATCTCCTTCAGCAGCTCCTCGGCCTTGGCGATCGCGCCCTTCATGCCCTGCGCGCCGGGGGTCAGCGCCAGCTCCGCGCCCAGGAAGGCGAGCATCTTGCGCCGCTCCAGCGACATGGTCTCGGGCATGACCAGGATCAGCCGGTAGCCCCGCGCCGCGGCCGTGAAGGCCAAGGCGATGCCGGTGTTGCCGGAGGTCGGCTCGACCAGCGTGCCGCCGGGCTGCAGCTTGCCGGAGGCCTCCAGCGCGTCGATCATGTTGACGCCGATACGATCCTTGACGCTGGCGATCGGGTTGAAGAACTCGAGCTTCAGCAGGATCTCGGCATCGACGCCGTGCTCCTTCGGAAGGCGGTTCAGGCGGACCAGGGGCGTGTTGCCGATCGTTTCGGTGATCGAGCCGTAGACACGGCCGTGGCCGACCTTCGCCGGTGCGTGGAGGGAATCGGCCATCGCGGAACTCCTGCTCGTCGTGGGATCGGACAGATGTGTGTCCGGACCGACCAGACCAAGGCTTCCTGGGTTGGGGAGGCCGGGCTCGGACGCGGACGGGAGGCTGCGATATCGCGTTGCCGCCACCGGAGCAATCGGGCTAAGTGCCGTTGCTGAAAGTTCTTTCCGCTCCCGACGATGTGTCCGGCCGTTGGTGGAACGGCTTTGCTATTGGCCGCGTGATCGATGGAAACTTATTCTCCTCCTCTGCGCCGGCCGGGCGCCCACGCATGACGGGACCGCCGATGCCGACACGCCGTACGCACACCGCCGGAGCAGGGCCGTTGACGCGCCGGACGGCGATCCTTGCGGCGCTCGGCCTCCTCGCGGCGCGGCCGGCCCAGGCCGCTGACGCCGTCCACGTCGTCCTGGCCACGGCGACGCCGGGCGGCGGCTTCCCGGCCTTCGGAGCGGCCTTCGCGGCGGCGATCCGGCAGGCCGATCCGGACGTCACGATCGAGACCCGCGCCAGCGCCGGCTCGGCCGAGAATCTCGGCCTCCTGCGGTCCGGCTCCGTCGATCTCGGCTTGGTTCAAGGAGAGTACGCCTACCCGGCCTTCGCCGACCCCGGCGGGGTCACCGTGCTGGCCCCGATGTACCCGACACCCGGCCTGTTCGTGGTCCCGGCGGGCAGCCCGATCCGGTCGGTGGCGGATCTGCGTGGACGCGCGGTGGCGCTGGGCACGCACCAGTCCGGCCTCACCGTGATGGGGCGCACCGTGCTCGCCGCTTCGGGGCTCGATCCCGAGCGCGACATTCGCCCGATCCTGCTCGACCGGGCGGGTGATGGGCCGACCCTGGTGCGCGAAGGCCGTGCCGACGCGCTCTGGGGCGGCGGTCTCGACTGGCCGGGCTTCGCAGCGCTCGCCCGCGCGCCGGGCGGAGCCCGGTTCTTCGGTCCGTCCGAGACCGGGATCGCGCGCCTCGCGCAGCCCGGCGCCGCGATGAAGCGGCTGACCGTGCCGACCGGCAGCTTTCCGGGGCAGGCAGACCCGATCGAGACGGTGGGCTCCTGGAGCTTCGTCCTGGCGCGCCCAGGCTTCGACGGCCATCCGGCTGACCGGATCGTCCGCGCGCTCGCCCGCGACGCCGCAGCGCCGACCCACCCGAGGAACCTCATCGGGCTGGTGCCGCCGGAGCGCATCAACGCCGCCACCGTACGCTACCTGCGCGCGACAGACGCGAGCCGCCCCTGACCCTGTCCCCGATCAGCGGAACGAGGCGACCCGGCGATCCCGCTTCCGCTCGGCCGCGGGCTGGTAGGCGATCTCGGCGTGGTGGGTGCAGTAGGGGAGGCCGGTGATCGCGCGGCCGCCGCAGAACCGGAATTCCGGTGTGGTCGGGTCGCCGAGCGGCCAGCGGCACATGGATTCGCGCAGGTCCATGATCGTGACCCGCTGGGAGGTGGCCAGAGGGACCGGTGCTGTCGCCGGCGCGGGGGCCGGGAATTCGGGCGCCGGGCGGTGCGACAGGATCGCCACCGGCTCGGGGGCCTGCGTCTCGACCACCGCGATGGCGGTCTCGATCTCCACGGTCTTCGCCGACGGCACCACGACGGCGGCGGCAGGCAGTTCCTCGCCGCCCCTCGGGCGTCCGGCCAGACCGAGGCGATGGACCTTGCCGATCACCGCGTTGCGGGTCACGCCACCGAGCTGCGCCGCGATCTTGCTCGCGCTCTGCCCTTCCTCCCACAGCCGGCGCAGGAGCGCCACGCGATCATCCGTCCAGCCTACGACGCCCGCTTCCATCATCCCCTCCGCCCCCTGCGGCTTGCGCTGCGCCATGGTCTGCGATGCGCATCCCGGGTCAATGGACCCGCCATTCGGCCGGCCACGCCGCCGTGCGGACCGCGCACCCGCGCGACAGGCTCCGCACCGCAGTGCGACACCCTGTCTCGTCAAGCCGCGGGGAACCCTAGCGCGCGGCTCGCGAGCGTTGCAAGGGCGCCGGGCAGTCCGGGGCGCCTCCTGTCCACCGCCAAAGGTTTGACGGCGTCCGGCGCGGCGGCCCGATCGCGCCACCGCGTGGGTGATGCGCCCGCATCGGTTGTGCGAACCCGCGATCCCGTATGATCGTGACCCCCGCGCAACAGCGCCATGTTATCGCGCCCATTGGCCGGCTAAGACGGAACCTCCGCTGCGGCCAAGCTCGTTCCGTATGGCACAGTGGCCGGGTTTCACGGATCGGGGTGACGAGGATGGGTTTCCGTCGGACAAGCCTGCACGCGCTGGTGGCGCTCGGGCTGGCGGGCCAGGTCACGGCCTGCGGCAGTCTTCCGCGCACGCCGTACACCGCCGAGCAGGCGTCGCTCGCGGGCATTCCCGGCATTCCGGGCGCCCGCGTTTTCGCCGACGCCTCGGTGGAGACGATCGCGGAACTCGCCGCCAACCCGCACAGTCGGGCCAAGGGATTCACCTACCTGGCACTCTCGGGCGGCGGCGGCGACGGGGCCTACGGCGCCGGTGTGCTCAACGGCTGGACGGCTTCGGGCCAGCGACCGGAATTCACCCTGGTGTCGGGTGTCTCGACCGGTGCTCTGATCGCGCCCTTCGCCTTCCTGGGTCCGGCCTACGACGCCTACCTGACCGAATTCTACACCAGCGGCGTCGCCGGTGATCTGGTGGCGTCGCCCAACCTCGCGAACGTGCTGTTCGGCTCGGGCCTGTTCGGCGACGGGCGCCTGCGCAACCTGATCGACCGCTACGTCACGCCGGACCTGATCCGCGCGGTGGCCGAGGAGCACGCCAAGGGCCGGCGCCTGCTGGTGGTGACCACGAACCTGGATTCCCAGCGCGCGGTGATCTGGAACATGGGCGCCATCGCGGCGAGCGGGGTGCCGAACGCCCGGGAGCTGTTCCGCGACGTCCTGGCCGCCTCGGCCAGCATCCCGGCGGTGTTCCCGCCGCAGCTGATCGACGTCTCGGCGGGCGATACGCGCTTCCAGGAGATGCATGTCGACGGTTCGGTGGTGACGCCGGTCTTCACGTTGCCGCAGACGCTGCTGCTGCGCGACGGCCGGATCCGGACCGGCGGCAAGGCCGAGATCTTCGTGGTGATCAACGGCCGCCTGGAACCCGATTTCGAGGTCACAAAGGACAACACCCTCTCGATCGTCGGGCGCTCCTTCACCACGGCGAGCCGAGCCCGCTCGCGGGCCACGCTGACGGCGACCTACGCGCTCGCGCGGAACAACGGCATCGGCTTCAACCTGACCTACATCGACGAGGACGGCCCGAAGGTTCCCCCCTCGAAGGGTTTCGACACCGCCTACATGCGCGCCCTCTATGAGGAGGGCATGGCGAAGGGTCGGACCGGCACGTTCTGGCAACACACGGTGCCGGCGGCGCCGACCGTCAAGGAGACGGCCGCCGCGATCGCGAACTAACTGTGAGGCCGCGCGCCTGACGGCGCGCGGCCAGCGCGTTCGAGCCGTACGCGCCCGCGTTGCGATCGGGAACGGCTTGAAGGTTCTGCTGTGACGCGCTCGGCGCCGAGCGCCCTATCGGCCCAGGATCTTCGTGACCAGGCGGCCGATCGGCGTCGCGGTGCTGGCGTTCCGGTCGTCGCGATCGACGGGGCGGTTCTCGTTGCCGAGGATCTTTGAAACGATGCGTCCGATGAGGTTCATGGGTCGGCCCTCCGTTGGCGCGCCATAACGGCGCAGCTTTCGATTCAACGGGCGAGTGGCGGGGCGCGTTCCACCCGGGCCTCCGCCTCAGACTTGCAGCAGGCGAATGTTGTTGGTGTTGCCGGCCGTGTGGAACGGGATGCCGGCGGTGACCACGATGATGTCGTTCGGCTTGGCGAAGCCCTCGTCCTGCGCGTGCTGCCGGGCCTTCGCGGTCATCTCCTCATAGGAGTCGACATCCTCGGTCAGGACGCTGTGCGCGCCCCAGAGGAGGCTCAGCCGCCGCGACGTCGCGAGGTTCGGCGTCAGCGCCAGGATCGCGGCGGCCGGGCGCTTGCGCGCCACCCGGGCGGCCGTGGTCCCGCTGGCCGTGTAGGCCACGATGGCGGCGGCGTGCACGGCCTCGGCGAGGTCGGCCGTCGCGGTCGCCACGGCGTGGGGCGGTGTCTCCTCCTCGCCGGGCTCCGAGGCCGCCACGATCGAGTGGTAGAGCTTGTGCCCCTCCACGCTCCGGATGATCCGGTCCATCATCGCCACCGCCTCGACCGGGTAGCGGCCGGTGGCCGATTCCGCCGAGAGCATCACGGCGTCGGCTCCGTCGTAGATCGCGGTGGCGACGTCGGAGGCCTCGGCCCGGGTCGGTGCGGGGGCGTTGACCATGGAGTCGAGCATCTGGGTCGCCACGACCACGGGCTTCACCGCGAGCCGGCAGGCGCGGATCAGCTCCTTCTGCCGCCCGGGCACGTCCTCGTGCGGGATCTCCACGCCGAGGTCGCCGCGGGCCACCATGACGGCGTCGGAGAGGCGAATGATATCGTCGATCCGCTCCAGCGCCTGGGGCTTCTCGATCTTCGACATGATCCCGGCGCGGTCGCCGATGATCCCCCGCGCCTCAATCACGTCCGAGGGCTTCTGCACGAAGGACAGGGCCACCCAGTCGACGCCGAGTTCGAGCCCGAAGGCGAGGTCCGCCCTATCCTTCGCGGTGAGCGGCGACAGGTCCAGCAGCGTCCCCGGCAGGTTGACGCCCTTGCGATTCGAGATCGTCCCGCCGGTGACCACCTCGGCGGTGATGGCGGTCCGCTCCGGCCCGGTGACGCGCACCCGCACCCGCCCGTCGTCGATCAGCAGTTCCTGGCCGGGCACCACGGCGTCGAAGATCTCCGGGTGGTGCAGGGGAATCGCCTGCTTGTCACCGTCGGTGCCGTCGAGGACGAACCGGACGGTCTCGCCCGCCTCGAGATCCAGCCGGCCGTCGCGCAGCGTGCCGATCCGGATCTTGGGTCCCTGGAGATCCTGCAGGATGCCGATCGGCCGGCCGACCTCCTGCTCCAGGGCGCGGATCGCGGCGTGGACCCGTGCATGGTCCGCTTGGACGCCGTGACTGAAGTTCAGCCGGAACGTATCGACGCCGGCGAGGAACAGGGCATGGAGCCGGTCGGGCGCCGATGTCGCGGGGCCCACGGTGGCGACGATCTTGGCGTGGCGGTGACGACGCATGCGGGTCTCGGCCTCCTGAGACTGCCCCTGGGGATCGTGCCGGGCGGCTGGTTGCCGCCCGAAGAGCGTTTCGCACCCACGCGATTCGACAGAGCCTATCTGGACGCTTCCCGGGCGATCCCGGCAAGCCCGGACTCGAACACGCCCGCGATGTCGGCGACGGCCTCGGCATCGCTCATGCCCTCGGCGTCGAAGGTCGCGCTCCAGAGCACCGTCGATCCGGTGCCGTTCGGCCGGACCGTCAGCGTCGCGTTGTAGGCGCGCACCGGCAGGGGGCCCTGGACGAAGCCATAGCTGTAGCTCATGCCGACCTCGTCCCGCGCGGTCTCGACCTCCACGACGGTGCCGAGGCCGCCCTTCACCACCAGGCCGCGGATCTGCGCGCGGATGCCGTCATCCTCGTCGTCGCTCGACAGGATGCAGCGCTCCACCTGCGGGTGCCAGAGCTGGATGGCGCAGAAATCGCCGACCAGCGCCCAGACCGCGCCGGCCGGCGCGGGGATGTCGCGGCTGCGGGTCACCTCCAGGGCGCAGGCCGGTTCCGCGGCGAGCAGCGCCGTACCGAGGATCGCGAGGGCCGCACGCTTCACCGGGTCGGTCTCCCTCGGGCCATGTCGGGTGAACGTCGGATATCCGCGTTTGTTCGTCGGGCACCGCGCGGGCACGGCGGACGGGTCACACGACGTGGTGATATGGCCCCGATCGGCGTCCGATCGAGACCGGCCGCTTCCTGGAAGCCGCCCCTCCCTGCGGGTTATGCTGGTACGTCGAGGGATCTGGATCGCCGGAGATGCCCATGCCCGCTCACGATGCGCCGAAGCAGCCCGCGCGGATCGGCATTCTCGCCATGGCCTGCGCGCTGGCACCGACCCTGGCGGCCGCCGCACCTGACGCAGCCCCGCCCGCGCCGCAGGCCTTCGAGACCTGCCGCGCCGACCTGATCGCCTGGGCTACGGCGCGGGCCGTGCCGCAGAGCGTCGCGGATGCCCAGCTCGCCGGCCTGACGGCCGATCCGGACGTGCTCGCCGCCAGCGGGAGCCAGGGCGAGTTCGTGCGGCCGATCTGGGACTACATCGAGGCCAGCATCACCCCGTCCCGTATCGCAGCCGGCCAGCGCAAGCTCGCCGAGAATGCCGAGACCCTGTCGGCGATCGAGGCCCGGTACGGGATCGACCGTCACATCCTCGTGGCGTTCTGGGGCGTGGAGTCGAATTACGGCGCCGTCCTCGACAACCCCGCCATCGTGAAGCCGGTGGTGCGCTCCCTGGCGACCCTTGGCTGCGGCGACCCCGCCCGCGCTCCCTACTGGCGCGACGAGCTGGCGGCGGCCCTCCAGATCCTGGCGTGGAACCAGGCCCCGCTGGAGCGGATGCCCGGCGGGCTCACTGGTTCCTGGGCGGGCGCGATGGGCCACACCCAGTTCATGCCGAGCGTGTACCAGCGCTACGCGGTCGATTTCGACGGCGACGGGACACGCGATATCTGGACCTCGGTGCCGGACGCCCTGGCCTCCACGGCCAACTACCTGCGCGCCCAGGGCTGGAAGCCCGGCGAGGGCTGGGGCGCCGAGGCGGTCCTGCCGGAGAACTTCGACGCCGCGCTCGCCGACGAGACGACGCCCCGCAGCCTCGCCGCGTGGCGGGCGTTGGGCGTGTCACCCGTCCCCGGGCGTCCGGTCCCGGACGAGACCGCGGAGGCGACCTTGATCCTGCCCGCCGGGATCCGCGGCCCGGCCTTCCTGCTCCGGCCGAACTTCGCGGTGATCCTGCGCTACAACACGGCGCTCGCCTACGCGCTGACGGTGGCGCTCCTGTCGGACCGCCTGCGCGGGGATCCAGGTCTCGTCCGCGACTGGCCGCGGGGCGACCGGCCGCTCACCGCCGACGAGCGGCGCGATATCCAGTATCGGCTCACCGCGCGGGGCTTGCCCACCGGCGGTGTCGACGGCAAGATCGGCCCGAAGACCCGGGCGGCCCTGCGCGCCTTCCAGGGCGCGGTCGGGCTGCCCGCGGACGGCTATGCCGACGCGGCGCTGCTCGACAGGATCCGGGCGACGCCGTGAGCGCCGGTCACGCCAAAAAGGCCGGCTCGTCCCGGGCGAGCACGCGCTTGACGCTCTCCAGATGCATCCGCGCGCTCTCCGCACGGCCGGCCGCCTCCTGGGCCGCCACGTGCTTCACGATCGCTTCGGGCACGATTTTGAGGGTGCGCCCCGTGCTCAGGGCGAGCACCTGCGCCTGTGCGGCCCGCTCCAGGTAATACAGATCGTCCCAGGCCTCCGCGATGGTCTCGCCCAGGACCATCACGCCGTGATTCTTGAGGAACACCACGTCGGCATCGCCGGCGCTCGCTGCGATCCGCCGGCCCTCATCCGAATCCAGGGCCAGCCCGTTGTAATCCTCGTCCACCGCGATGCGGCCGTAGAATCGCAGGGCGGTCTGGCCGGCCCAGGCCAGGGGCTGGCCCTCCAGCATGGCGAGGGCGGTAGCGTAGGGCATGTGGGTGTGGAAGGCGGCCCGGGCGCGGGGCTTCAGCCGGTGCAACTCGGCATGGATGTGGAAGGCCGTGGCCTCCGGCTGGCCGTCGCCCTCAACGACGTTGCCGTGGAAGTCGCAGAGCAGGAGACTCGACGCGGTCACCTCCGCGAAGGCCAGACCGTAGGGATTGACCAGGAACAGGTCGGGCCGCTCGGGCAGCACCGCCGAGAAATGGTTGCAGATGCCCTCTTCCAGCCCGTGCCGGGCGGCCCAGCGCAGGCAGGCGGCGAGGTCGATCCGGGCGCGGCGGACGCTGTCGCCGTTGAGCGGTTCGTTGCTGCGCGCGGGCGGCGTGCCCGGGGCGGAGACGGCGTGCGCCATACGTAGGAGACTTTCCTGCTCGCGTTCGAAAAACTGCCGCCGGAGACCCGGTTCTCCGGGACCGCCAGCGGCGCGGCCCGGCCATAGCGTGTCGCCCGCTCAGGCGCGACCATCCGTGACCCCGCCGACGAGGTTGAGGCGCAGCAGGAAGTCGGAGGCGAAATCCGTGCGGACCACCGGTTCCCGCGCCGCCGGCTCCCGGAGATGGTCGCGCTCGGCCTTGCGCGCCGCCACCGCCTCCGCCACCGTGACGTCCCGGAACGCGAGGCGCGCCCCGCCGCGCGCCTGGGCGAGGCGGCCGAGATCGGGGCCGATCACGGTGGCGATCTTCGGGTATCCGCCGGTGGATTGGCGGTCGGCCATCAGCACGATCGGCAGGCCGTTGCCGGGGACCTGGATCGCGCCCATCGCCACGCCGTCGGAGACGATATCGTGGCCCTTGGCGTGCTTCACGGGCGTCCCGTCCAGGAAGCAGGCCATCCGGTCGCCCCGGGGCGAGACGGTCCAGGGCCCGGTCAGGAAGGCCGCGATCTGGTCGGGGGCAAAGTAGTCGTCCTGCGGACCCAGCACGACGCGGATCAGGCGCGCATCCCGCTCCAGCCAGGGCACGACGAGCCTGTGGGGCGTCGCCGCGCCCGGTCGGCCCTCGGCCACGGGCAGGCGGTCGCCGGCGGTGAGGCCGCGCCCGTCGAGGCCGCCGAGGGCCGAACGGGTGTGGGTCGCGGTGGATCCGAGGACCGGCGCCACGTCGAGCCGGCCACTCACCGCGAGGTAGCCCCAGGATCCGGCATCCCCCGCACGCACCGCCAGGGTCCGTCCCGGCTCCAGGGTCAGCGCGACGGCGCCGGGCAAAGCCGCCCCGTCCAGGGCGACCCGGAAGCCCGGCGCGACCAGGGCGAGGCCGACCGCGCCCTCCGCCGCCGTGACCGTGACCCCGCCGGTGGAGACCTCCACGGCGGTGGCGTCGAGGGGGTTGCCGGCCGCACGGTTGGCGGTGGCGTGCATCAGCGGGTCCATCGGCCCCGCCGCGGTGATGCCGTAGCGCAGGTAGCCGTGCCGGCCGCCATCCTGCAGCGTGATCCCGGGGCCGGAGGCCTCGACGACGAGCGCCGCCATCAGCGCGACTCCCAGCGGCGTACCACCGCCTCGCCCGCCGCCTCGCGGGCGCGCAGCGCGTCGAAGGTCGCGGCATCGACGGGTTCGAAGCGGATCAGGTCGCCCGCGCCGACGAAGAAGCTCGGGTCGCGCTCCGGCGCGTAGAGCCGGGCCGGGGTGGCGCCGATCACGTACCAGCCGGTCGGCATCGGCACGGTGGCGACCGCGGCGAGCCCGCCGCCGATCACCACGGCGTTTGCCGGGTGGGGCGGCCGCGGGCTCGCCCGCCGGGGCACCGCCAGAGCCTGCGGCAGGCCGCCGAGATACGCGAAGCCCGGGGCGAAGCCGTACATGTAGACCCGGTAGGTCGCCCCGGCATGGGTCGACACCACGGCATCGGGGGCGAGGCCGGTGCGCTCTGCGACCTCGGCGATGTCCTCGCCATGGGGGGCGTCGTAGCAGCAGGGCAGCGTCCACAGGGTCGTGGCGGCCGCCCGGGTGGCGGTGCCTGCCACGAGGGCCCGGACCCGGTCCGCGAGCGCTGCGCGGTCGAGTACCAGCGGATCGTAGTGGAGCATCAGGGAGCGGTAGGTCGGGACGCGTTCCCGCAGGCCCGCGGGCGGGTCGGCACCCAGGGCGTCGTCGAGCGCCAGGACCCGGTCGCTGATCGCGGGGTCGACGGTCGTGCCGAACTCGACCACCAGCGCCGCCTCGCCCGCGTCGAGGAGACGGGGCTCGCTGACGGCGTCGCTCACGGACGGAACGGCGCCAGCGTCACCCCGGCCGCCTCCAGCCGGTCCCGGACCGCCCGAGCGGTGGCGACCGCGTGCGCCGAGTCGCCGTGGACGCAGATCGAGCGGATCGGCGTCGGCAACGCCGCGCCGCTGGCCGTGAGGATCGCCCCGGCCTCGACCATCCGCAGGACCCGCTCGGCGGCCGCGCCGGAATCGGTGATCAGGGCGCCGGGCTGTCCTCGGGGGATCAGAAGGCCGGATTCCGTATAGCCACGATCGGCGAAGATCTCCTGATGCACCGCGAGCCCGAAATCCTCGGCCGCGGCAACCTGCGCGCTGAGCGCGATCGCGAGCATGGCGAGGTCCCGGTCCACCGCCCGCACCGCCCGGGCGATGGCGTCGGCCACCGGCCGTTCCTCGGCGGCGAGGTTGCCGAGCGCCCCGTGCGCCTTCACGTAGGTAATGCGATGGCCTGAATAGGCGGCCAGCGCCGCCGCGGCCCCGACCTGATAGGCCACCAGCCGCTCGATCTCGTCCGGGCTGAACGGCATCCGGCGGCGACCGAAGCCCCACAGATCGGGGAAACCCGGATGGGCGCCCACCGCGACACCCCGCGCCTGCGCCAGGGTGAAGGTCCGGGCCATGATCTCGGGATCGCCCGCGTGCAAGCCGCAGGCGACGTTGGCCGAGGTCACGATGTCCAGGATCGCCGCGTCGTCGCCGCAGGCATAGGCGCCGTAGCCCTCGCCGAGATCCGAGTTCAGGTCCACGCTCGTCAACGGATTCGCTCCTCTGCAACTCCGTCGCGCCGCCGGGCCCGATTCGATCCGCGGCCAGGGCGGAGCGTGCCCGTGAGAGTCTTGAACAGCCCGGACCGGAGTGCAAGGTCGATGCCGCATGGTCGGCCAGGGAATCTGACGACGGGGCCTGCGGGGACGCACGGCCGCCGCGCAAGGCCGATGCCTTGAGGCTCCGCGAATTCAGACCCTGTACTGCGACACGGTGAAGTTCGCGACATCTACCTCGGAACTCCCGGGAGGATTTAGCATTTAGCCCGGAGTAAAATATCTGGAGGAATGTTTATGAAGGTCTCACGTCTGGCCAGCGCCGTCGCGCTCCTGACCCTGGTCGCCGGCCCCGCCCTCGCGGCCCCGTGCAGCACCGGGACGACCATGCCCAAGACCCCGGATCAGCAGGCATCCAACCCCAAGAGCTCCGATGTCGACAAGTCGAGCAAGAACCTCGCCGGCGGCCAGCAGCCTGCCTCGCCCGGCACGGTCGGGGCCATGAACAACGCGGGTGCTGCTCAGACAGCGGACGCGCAGGCGACGGCGAATGCCCCCAAGTCCAGCGCCGATCCGGGTGCCGCGAACCTCGCGGGCGGCAAGCAGCCGTCCTCTCCCGGGACCGTCGGTGCGATGAACAACACCATGGCTGACCGTCAGACGGCGCCGGTTCAGGGCGGCGGCTGCTGATTTAGCACAACCCTGTTGCACGTCATGCGGAAGCCCGCCTCGCCCGTCGAGGCGGGCTTTTTCGTCCGTGCGGCCCGTGTCCGCCCTCCGGAGGGCGACATGCGTCCTGCGACTCCAAAAAAATTGACCCGTTGCATGCCGGCGTCGGACGACCGGTCCGATTGCGTGCTCTGGGCCTCTCCACGCGCATCTGATCGAATGGATCGCATTCGGCGCGGCGCCTGAACGGTCTTCGATGACACCCTGATACGGTCGTTGAGCCCCGGGCCCGCGCAGCGCGCCCCCGATGGCCTCGCGCTTTCAGGCTGATCTCGGCCCACCCGGCGCCGAGACGCATCCCCGCCGATCGACCGTCACGGAGTTTGAGCCGGGCTCATCCGGGTGTATCGGGTACATTCGGCATCCAACTCGGGATGTTTTGGCAATCACGCGGGGGCTTGGGGTGGGTCGGAGAACGCGCCTCATCGTCGGGCTGCTGCTGCTCGGGGCGATCGGCGTCGCCGTTTCGGAGCCCGGTCGAGGATTGCCCGGCCGGGCCGCCCTCGGCCTGCATGCGGCCGGCGAGCGGCTCGCGGTCCTCCTGCCCGCCATGCGCAAGCCGCCGGCGGTCGAGGCGCGGTTGCCGGCGCCGCGTACCGCCGTGGAAGACGGGCGGACCTTCATCCGGCTGTCCGATCCAGAGCGCGCGCGGATCGGGCTCGTCACCGAAACGCGCCCGGCCGTGCAGCATCGCCAGGAGCTGACCGCCTACGGCACCGTCCTCGATCTCGCCCGCATCACCGAGCTCACCAACAGCTACGCGGGCGCCGTCGCCGCGCTCCAGACCGCCCAGGCGCGGGCCGAGGTCTCGGCCAGCGCCGCCCGCCGCGCCCGCAACCTCGGCGCCGGGGTGGTGGCGGTCGCCCAGATCGAGACCGCGGAGGGCACGCTCCTGACCGACCGGGCCGCCCAGGCGGCGGCCGAATCGCAGGTGCGGACCCTCGCGGCGACCGCGCGGCAGGAATGGGGTTCCGCGCTCGGCAAGGCGATCATCGACCGCGCGCCCCTCGTCACCCGGCTGATCGAGCGCACGGATTTCCTGATGCAGGTGACGCTGCCGCCCGGGGAGACCTTCGCGAGCCCGCCGCAGGCCGCCTTTGCCGAGGTGCCGCCGCAGAGCGAGCGGGTCGCCCTGCGCCTGGTCTCGCCCGCCACCCGGACCGATCCCCGCCTCCAGGGTCAGAGCTTCTTCTACCTCGTGTCCGGCGACAGCGGACTCCTGCCCGGCACCAGCACGATGGCGTTCCTGCCGGGCGAGCGCGCGGTCCGCGGCGTGCTCGTTCCAGAGGATGCCGTGGTCCACGGGGAGGGGAGCAGCTGGGTCTATCGCAGCACCGGCGACGGCGCCTACGTCCGGCACCCGATCCGGCCGGACGCCCCCATGTCGGCGGACGCCTACGTGGTCGAGGATCTGCCGGACGGCGCGGAGATCGTGCTGCGGGGCGGCCAGGCCCTCCTCTCCGAGGAGATGAAGAGCCGCATCCGCGTGGTGGGCGACGACGATGACTGAGCCGTCCGGCTGGGCTGGCCGCTTCGGTCCCCAGGCTGCCCTCGTTGGTTTCGCCGTCCGTCAGCCGCGGGTGGTGCTGGCCCTGGCCTGCGCCCTCGTGATCTTCGGACTCACCGCGCTGGCCGGCGCCCGCTACGATGTCTTTCCCGAATTCGCGCCGCCGACCGTGACGATCCAGGCCGAGGCGCCGGGCCTCGACTCCGAGCAGGTCGAGGTGCTGGTGACGCAGCCGGTCGAGGTCGCGGTCGGCGGCCTCCCCGGCCTGGAGACGCTGCGCTCGACCTCGATCCAGGGCCTGTCGGTGATCACCGCCGTGTTCAGGCCGGGCAGCGACGTCGACCGGGTGCGCCAGCGGGTCAATGAGCGGCTGGCGGCTTTGTCGGGGCGCCTGCCCGACGGTGTCGCGGTGCCCGCGATGACCCCGCTCACCTCCTCGACCCTCACGGTGCTCCTCGTCGGGCTGACCTCCGGCACCCGGGATGCCATGGATCTGCGCCACGTCGCCGAATGGACCGTGCGCCGACGCCTCCAGGCGGTGCCGGGCATCGCCCAGGTGTCGCTCTACGGGGGTGCCGTGCGGGCGCTGCAGGTGCAGATCCGCTCCGACGACCTGATCCGCTACCAGATCGCCCTCAACGACGTGCTGGCCGCGGCCCGCAAGGCGACCGGCGTGCGCGGGGCCGGCTTCGTCGACACCCCGAACCAGCGCGTGCTGCTGCGGACCGAGGGGCAGTCGCTCACCCCGGAGGCGCTGGGGCGGACGGTGCTCCACAATGACGGCGGGGCGAGCGTGGTGCTCTCCGACGTGGCCACGGTCACGGCCGCCCCGGAGCCGGCGATCAGCGCCGCCCTGGTGGACGGCAAGCCCGGCGTCCTGCTGATGGTCGGCGCCCAGGTCGGGGTCGATACCCGGGCGGTGACGGCCCGCCTGGAGGCCGCCCTGGACGAGCTGCGCCCGGTCCTCGACCGAGAGGGAGTGTCCCTGCGCGCCGACCTGTTCCGGCCGGCGAACTTCGTGGATGTCGCCACCGGCAACGTGATCCAGGCCCTGGCGTTCGGCGGGGTCCTGGTGGTGATCGTGCTCCTGGTCTTCCTGGCGGATTGGCGGGCGGCGCTGATCAGCGCGGCGGCGATCCCGCTGTCGCTGATCGCCGCCGCGCTCGCCCTCCAAGCCTGGGGCGAGAGCCTTAACACGATGACGCTGGGTGGCCTCGCCCTCGCCATCGGCGAGGTCGTCGACGACGCGGTGATCGGCGTCGAGAACGTTTCCCGCCGCCTGCGGGCGGCGCGCCCCGGCGGGCAAGGGGCCGCCCGGGTTGTGCTCGGCGCGATGCTCGAAGTGCGCAGCTCGGTTGCCTACGCCACCCTGGCGGTGCTGCTGATGTTCCTGCCGGTCCTGGCGCTCACCGGGGTGGCGGGACGCCTGTTCGGCCCCCTGGCCCTCGCCTACGTCGCGGCGGTCGTCGCCTCGCTGCTCGTCGCGCTGACCGTGACGCCGGCGCTGGCGCTGCTCCTCCTCGGCGGCCGCAATGCCCGGGACGCCGCGACCCGCGAACCCCCGGTCGTGCGCTGGAGCCGCGCGGGATATCTGGCGCTGCTGGCGCGGATTGGCCGGGTGCCGCGGATCACGATGCTCGTGGGCGTGCTGGTGACGCTCGGCGGCGCCGCCATCCTGCCGACCCTCGGGGCGGTGTTCCTGCCCGACCTGAAGGAAGGCCACATGATCCTGCACATGGTGGCCGTGCCCGGCACCTCCCTGCAGGAATCGCAGCGGCTCAGCGGCCTCGTCTCCGGCGGCCTGAAAGGCATCCCGGGGGTACGGGCGGTGGCCGCACAGATCGGGCGCGCGGAGGCCGGAGAGGACACGGCGGGACCCCATTACAGCGAGATCCATATCGACCTGGAGCCCGGCCTCGACGGGGCCGCGCAGCGGAATATCGAGATGGCGATCCGCACGCTGGTCGCGGGTTTTCCCGGCGCGGCCTTTTCGCTGAAGACCTTCCTGACCGAACGCATCGAGGAGACGGTGTCGGGCTTCACCGCGCCGGTGGTCGTCAACGTGGTCGGCAGCGATCTCGACCGGATCGAGGCCGCCGCCCGCTCGGTGGCGCGCGAGCTCGCGGAGGTGAAGGGTGCCCGGGACGTCCAGCAGGCCTCCCCGGCCGGCCTGCCGCAGGTGACCGTGGCCCTGCGGCCGGTCGATCTGCGCCATTGGGGGCTCGATCTGGTGGAGGTGCTGGAGGCGGTGCGCACCGCCTACCAGGGCGATGTCGTCGGTCAGACCTACCGCGGCAATGCGACGGTCAACGTGTTGGTGATCCTCGACGCGCAGGTGCGGAGCCGGCTCAGTGCGATCGGCGATTTACCCTTGCGGGTGCCCGGCGGCCGCTTCGTCCGCCTCTCGCAGGTCGCCGATGTCTACGAGAGTGCCCGCCGCTATCAGGTGCAGCATCTTGGGGCGCAGCGGATGCAGGCGGTCACCGCCAACGTCGAGGGCCGCGACGTGTCGGGTTTCGTGGCGGCGGCCAAGCGCAAGATCGCCCGCGAGGTCCGGCTGCCCGAGGGGGTCTACGTCGCCTTCTCGGGGGCCGCGGAGGCGCAGGACACGGCCCGGCGCGACCTGATGATCCATGCCGGGCTGGCGGGCTTCGGGATCATCGTGCTGCTCGCTGTTGTCACCGGTTCCACGGCGAATCTGATGCTCGTCCTCGTCAACCTACCCTTCGCCTTCGTGGGCGGCGTGGCGGCGGCCGCGCTCGCGGGCGGCGTATTGTCGCTGGGTTCGATCGTGGGCTTCGTCACCCTCTCGGGGATCTCGCTGCGCAACAGCGTGATGATGGTTGCCCATTACGAGCAGATGGTGAACCGCGACGGCCGGCCCTGGGATGCCGCCACCGCCGCGGAGGGTGCGGCCGATCGGATGGTTCCGATCCTGATGACCTCCCTTGTCACCGGTCTCGGGCTGCTGCCCCTCGCCCTCGGCGCGGGCGAGCCCGGTCGGGAGATCGAAGGACCGATGGCGCTCGTGATCCTGGGCGGCCTCACGACCTCGACGGTTCTGAACCTCCTGGTCCTGCCGGTGCTGGCCCTGCGCTTCGCCCGCTTCCGGCCCGTCGACGATGCGCTGGCGGTCCTCCAGTCCTGAACTCGACCGATGTCGCCGCATCGGTGCGGTGCGGGCGCACTCTCGAATCCAGATCCATCTGGCGAGGCGGATTTGCGGTACACAAGGACCGTTTTTTGGGGCTCCGGACCAATACGACCGATTGATTGCAGTCATATCGAATAATTACATCAAATACAGGCGAGAAATTTATTTTGATATATGTTTAATATCCCAAAAAATGCGTGCAATGTAAATATTGATCGAGCTTAAAGACCAATATCGCCTGCCTTTGACCGCTGTGGCTTTCTCGGTCGCGCCGATACTGCAGGATGTATTGACCCAACGGGCATCGGCCAGCCCGGACATCGCGGGATATTCGACGCATCACGACGGCGGATCGGTCGAGGCCCGCCCCGACGGTCGAGCGGGACGAAGATTAATTGTGGTTAGGAGGAGCTTATGAAAAGCTAGCGGGCGAATACACAATTAACGAGTCATTAACCATGACTGTGTCTCTATCATGCCATGTTCGCCATGGGAAAGGCAGAAATGAGCATGATCGCGGCTCCCACAGCCTCTTGGTCCCACATTCTGACGCAGGTCGCGGAGAGTCTGGACCGGATCTCCGAGAAACCGTCGGCGGAGATCTTAAGGCTCAAACCGACCTCCGGTCCGGCCGACATGCCCGCGCTGCGGCTGAGCCTGGATTCCGAGGAGGTCCCGGCCGCGGTCGTCCCGCAGCCGGCCGTCAACGACGCCGAGCCGGTCCCGGCACCGGTCTCGGAACAGGCCTCCGGACCGACGTCGTCCGACGTTCAGCCCGACGCCGTCTCCGACTGGATGACGACCCTCGACATCATCAACGGCATGGTCGGTCTTGCCGACGAGCAGAAGAAGCGCCTGCGCGAGCAGAGCGCCTCGCACGGGGTGCTGCTCGAAACCGTGCAGCGCGAGCTCAAGGAGACGCAGCAGCGCCTGCAGCTCTCCGAGATGCGGGCCCACGAGATCCAGACGCGGGCCGATATCCGCCTGCAGCGGGTCCAGGCCGATGCGGATGCGCAGGTCGAGGAGATCCGTGCGGAAGCCGAGGCCCGGGTGCGCACGCTCCAGGCCGAGGCGGAAGCCTGGGTCCGGGCGGCCGAAGAGCAGGTGCGGGTCGCCGACCTCCGGGCCTATACCGCCGAGAAGTGGCTGTCCCGGATCGACGCGGCCGCCAAGACGCTGCTGCTCGGCGGCCATATGAGCCAGATCGAGGCCGAGGCCTGAGCGAACGGGCGCTCCACCCCCGTCGCTCCCGTCCTCCAGCCCGGCCCCAGGATCGATCATGGAACAGTCACGACGGATCGCCTCCGATCAGTCCGGCGCGGTGCTCGCCGCCACCGAGCCGACCACGGACGGCGCGATGTCCCAGGGCAAGGTCGTCGTCCTGACCTCGCTCCCGACGGCCGCGAAATGGTCGGGCCTGCTCGATCGGGTGCGCGGTGCGGCCGAATATATCCGCGCGGTCGAGGATCGCGCCCAGGATTACGAGGGACGCGTCCAGGACCTCGTCGAGCAGGTCCGTGCCGACCTCCGGGACGCCGATGCGAAGGTTCGCGCCGCCGAGCAACGCACCGACGAGGCCGAGGCGCAGGCCGCGATCCAGATCCGGGCCGCGGAGGAGCGGGCCCGTATCGCCGAGGAGCGCGCCGCGCTGGCCGAGGAGTGGCTGCGGCGGATCTCCGAAACGATCGAGGCCGAATTCGTCATGGCCCCTGCCGATTCGCGCAGGACCGCCGTGTCGGCCATTTGAGAGCAATCGTCGAACCCCCGGCCATCGGGGGTTCTTCGACCTGCGGATGATGCTGTGGCGGGCGTTTCCGGAGAGACGCGTGACGCAGCGTCGCCAACGCCGCCGTCTTGAGACACGAACGGGCAGAAGGGAACCGCGATGCCAGCGATGGACGAGGCGTTCTGGGCCAACCTCGATGCGCAGATCGTCGCGCACCGGCAGGACGGCCAGGACAAGCCGCCGGCCGCATCCCCCCAGCCGGCGCCGGTGATCGCCGTGGTGAACGGCGCGGCTCCGGCGCCCCGCCGGATGCCCTCGGACTGGACCGGTGTGCTCGACACCCTCACCGCGGCCAAGAGCGCCGCCCAGCAGCAGGAAACGCGCCTGCGGGAGCAGGCCGCCGAGCAGGACGCCCTGCTCCAGGAATTGAAGCGCTCGCAGCAGGAAGTCCGCGCCTTCGAGGTGCTGCTGCGCGAGGTTCAGGCTCAGGCGGACGCGAAGGCCGGGGAAATCCGGGCCCGCGCCGAGGCGCAGATCGGGAAGCTCCAGGCCGAGGCCGCCGCGCAGATGCAGGCGATGGAGGCGCGGGTCCAGGCTGCCGAACGACGCGCCGAGGCCGCCGAGGGCTGGCTGGTGCGGATCGAGCAGGCGAGCCGGGATCTGGCGCCCGCGGAGCGACGGGTCGCGGCGTAGGGACCATCAACTGGGGGGCGGGGCCATGTGCGCGCCGCGCCGCGTCCGCGCCGGGACGGCGGAACGATCGATCCGGGTGCCAGCGCTGGCGGCTCTGCTGGCGCTGTCGCTCGGCGGCTGCGTGACCTTGTCGGAGGGGCCTGTCGACCGGGACGTGATCGAGCAGGTCTTCCCGACCGCTCCCAGCGCGGCCGTGAGGGGCGCCGCCCAGGACCCCGCATGGCGGCTGCGGCTGACGCGCCTTTAAGCTCGCACCGTAACGCCTGTCGCCCCCCGCCTGCGCGATACGCGGTCGGGCCTGCCGGCATGCGATGTTACCGGCCATCCATCCCACAGCCGTCGCACGGCCCTCGGCGCATGCCTCATCCATTTGGGGGACGCGCTTCTCGTTCTCGTTGCTAAAACGAATGTACGAGCAACCCTAAGCCAGGGCCCCGACCATGCCCGAGCTGCCGTCGTGACGCGATCGACGAGCGCACCGGCCGCGTTCGCCGCCGTCCTCGGACACGTGGCGCAGCCTGCCGCCCGGACGGCACCGCCCGCCATGCCCGTCGAGGAGGCCGATCACCACCGCGAGCCGTAGGTTACGTCCGCGTTCAACCTGTCCCTGACAGCGGAGTGTGGCGATGGAAGAACTCGAGACCTATTCGCACCTGGTCGGGTCGATCTACGACCGTGTCGGCCAGCCGGAAGAGTGGTCCGCGCTTCTGGAAGACCTCGTCGGCTTCGTCGGCGGCCGGGTCGGGCAGCTCGCCGTGTTCAGCCTGGACGGGTCGCGCAAGCCCATGTGGGCGGTGTCAGGGTTCGACCGGACGCAGTACCGCACGTTCCTCTACCGGCACGCCACCGAGGACCCCCGGCTTCCCTACATCCTGTCGAACCAGGGCAAGGTGATTCGCGCCGAGGAGGGGGTCGATCCCGCCCAGTTCCGCGAGACGGCCCTGTTCAAGGAGGTCGTCCGGCCGTTCGGCATCGAGCACAGCCTGGTCACGTATTTCGCCCGGGAAGCCGACGTGATGGCGACCCTCGCGGCCATGCGCGACGAGGAGGCGGGCCCGTTCCAGTCCGCCGAGATGCGGCGCCTGTCGACGCTCGTGCCGCATCTGCGCCGGGCCTTCGAATTCTACGCCCTGATGCGGCAGGCCTCGGAGCGGTCCTCCGATCTCGCCTCCGCCCTCGACCTCCTCGACGCGGCCGTGATCCTCACGGATTCCCGTCTGCGCGTCGCCCATGCCAACCGCGCCGCCGAGGCATTGGCGAAGTCCCGCACGGGCCTGTCCCTCGACCGGGGCAGCCTCGCCATCAAGGACGGGCCGTGCTCGCGCCGGATCGCCAAAGCCGCCACCGAGGCGCTCGCCGCCGCCAAGGGCGGGGTCAAGATCACCCAGGCCGACCATATCGCCATCACCTGTGCCGAGACCGGCACCCCGATGCGGGTCTCGCTCCATCCCCTGTCCAAGCGTCCGACGGGCACGGGCTCGCGGGTCAGGGCCGAACTCGCCGTGGTGATCCGCAACGGCGCACCCAAGCTGCAGGAGGGGGCCCCCGGCCGCCTGCAATGCCTGTTCGGATTGACCGGCGCGGAGGCGGTCCTCGCCCACGCGGTCGCCTCGGGGCGCTCGCTCAGCACCCATGCCCGGGAGCGGGGGATCGCGATCTCCACCGTGCGGACGCAGCTGCGCGCCCTGTTCGCCAAGACCCAGACGCACCGACAGGGCGAACTCGTCGCGCGCCTACGCGAAGGCCTGGATATCTCCCTGAACTGACGGCCCGCCCCGCCGAACGCGGCCGCCTTGTGGAATGGAGTCGCGCATGCCCGATCCCGCCGCGCCCTGCCTCGCGGAGCTGGAAGCCCTGCCGGTGGCGGATCGCTGGCCGGTGGCCCGCGACTGGATCCGGCGCGCCCCCGGACCCTTCTTCGCGCAGTTGCGGGAGCGTGCGCCGATCCTGGATTGCGGCGCGGTCGTCCTCGTGGCCAGGCGCGCCGACGTGGCCGAAATCCTCACCCTGCCGAGCGTCTTCTCCGTCGCGCTCTACAAGCCCAAGATGGGCTCGTTCATGCTGGCGCTCGACGGGACCGAGGTGAACTACAGGGACAAGGCGGTGATGCGCGCCGTGCTGCCCTGGGGCGACCTTCCGGCCATCCGGACGCGCGCGGGCGCGATCACCGATGGGGTTCTCGACGCGGGCGGCGGATCGCTCGACGTCGTCGCGTCGATTGCGCGCCTGGTGCCGATGCGGATCGTCCAGGAGTTCCTCGGCTTCCCGGCGCCGGACGCCGACCTCTTGCGCTGGTCGTATGCGAACCAGCTCGACCAGTTTAACAACCTGCCCTTCGACGGGCGTCCGGATGCCGCGAAGGTCCAGGCCGCCGCCGAGCACGCCCGCGCGGAGATGCAGGCCGCTTTCGCGTCGCTCATTCCGGCCCGGCTCGCGGCCATCGAGGCGGGCGCGAACCCGCCCGACGACGTGCTCACGCGGCTTCTGCGGCTGCAGATGCCGGTCGCGGCCGGCTTCGGGATCGACCGGGTGGTCATCAACGTCGGCGGTCTCCTCATCGGCACCATCGAGACCACCGCGGAGGCCGTGGTGAATGCCCTGGCCGAGATCCTGCGGCGCCCGGACGTCCACGCGGCGGCGCGGGCCGCCGCGGCCGACATCGCGGCCTTCGACGGTTTCGTGTGGGAAGCGCTCCGTTTCGCGCCGATCGTCGCCTTCATGTTCCGGCAGGCCGAGACCGACCACGTGCTCGGACGCGGTGGCCCGGGGGCGCGCCGGATCCAGAAGGGCAGGGTGGTGCTGCCCCTGAGCCTGTCGGCGATGTTCGACGCCGACTGGGTGCCCGATCCCGAGCGCTTCGACCCGACCCGGCCGGACCACGCGTACCTGCATTTCGGCCTCGGTCACCACGAATGCCTGGGCCGCTACATGGCCGGCGTCATGATCCCGGAGATGGTGCGCCGGATCCTCCTCCGGGACGATCTCCGCGCCGAGAGCGCCGTCGAGGATGACGGCACGCCGTTCCCGACCGCCTTCCGGATCGCCTACGCGTGCGATCCCGCAGCGGTGCCAGACGGTCACTGACATGCCGCCGCCGGACTGCCCAGGTGGTCAGTCTCGCGCGTTGCGGTGCCCGAGTAGAATGGTCCTCAGCCGCCGCAGGTTTCCGCCGCCAGCCAGACGGTGAGGATCGCGGTGGCGTCGAGCAGATCGTCGATCGCCATGGCCTCGTCGGGGTTGTGGCTGCCGTTGGCGTTGCGCACGAACAGCATGGCCATCGGCACGCCGGCCTTGGCGAAGGCGGCGGCGTCGTGGGAGGCGGGGCTGCCGAGGGGCCGGGTCGCGATGCCGAGCGCGTCCGCCGCCGCCGCGAGCCCGTCGCGGATCCGGGGCGCGACCGCGCCCACGGAGGCCTCCGCTCGGGACCCGAGCGCCACCTTGACGCCGCGGCGCTCCGCCGCCGCCACAGCGTCCAGGAAGGCGGCCTCCAGTTCCGCCAGCACCCCGGCCGTGTAGGCCCGCATGTCCAGGCTGAAGCGGAATTCGCCGGGGACCGTGGTCATACCGTGCGCCGCGGCGTCGGTGTGGAACCGGCCGAAGGTGACCGCCATCGGGCAGCCGGCCGCCTCCCGCTCCGCCCAGACCCGGTCGAGGGCGAGGGCGATCTCCGCGCCGGCTATGGCGGCGTCCCGGCGGAAGCGGCGCGGGGTGCCGACATGGTCGTAACGCCCGCGGATCCGGACATCGGGATAGCGCACGTTGCCCGGGATCCCGGTGCAGAGCCCGACCGGGATCCCGGCTTCCTCGAGGCTCGGAGCCTGCTCGATATGCACCTCCAGGAAGGCGTGGATCGCGGTGGCGTCGAGGGCGGGCGGGCCGGCCCGCAGCGCTTCCGGGTCGCCGCCCGCCCGGGCGATATGCCCGGCGAGCGCTTGGCCGTCGTCGATCCGGACGGCATCGAGGGCCCCGTCCGGGAGGCTGCCGAGCGCTGCCCGGCTGCCGACGTAGGATACCTGGAACCAGACGCTCTCCTCGGCGCGGATCGCCATGACGGTGATGTCGCGCTCCGGCGTCAGACCGAGCCGGCGGATGGCCGCGACGGCGGCGAGGCCGGCCACCACGCCGGCGGCCCCGTCGTAATTGCCGCCCTGGGGCACGGTGTCGAGATGGGAGCCGATCAGGATCGGCGGCAAGCGGCGGTCCCGGCCCGGCAGGGTCATGGTGGTGTTGGCGGCGGCATCCCGCCGGACCGCGAGGCCGAGTTCCTCGGCGCAGCGCACCACCACCGCGTGGGCCGCGGTCTCCTCCGGGCTGTAGGAGGCCCGCGTGAACCCGGGCTCGGTCCGGCCGCAGCGGGCCAGCGCCGCGAACAAAGCCTCAACCCGGCCCCGCTGCGCGCGGACTGCCGCGCCGATCGCCGATGCCGTTTCCATCCCTGCGCCGCTCCAAGCCCGGATCGCTCGCCGCTGCGCTGCCATTTCCGTGCCGCCCGCGCCGTAGCCGGTCCGACGCCGAGCGTCAGCGCCGCGGCGCATCAGCCGAGGACGCGTTTCAGGCTGGGCTCGAACCGTGAGCAGCCGGTCGAGAATTCGGGACGGCGATCATTGCCGTGACGGGCGCACATATCGGCTCGCCCCGGGAAGCGGATGTCGGGATCCGCGGCATGACCGCTCCGTGCCTCAGAAGCGGCCGCGCTTCAGTGCCATTATACGTCGGCCCCGTATTCCGGTCTTTGAAGCGGATGGTCCCGGGCGAATTCTGCCCGTCGCGTGTACAAGTGACGCCAATATGCGCAAGCCATCCGGCGATCTGCAGCCTCTTTGACCTTCCCGTCCCCGACCCCGCGGCCGACAATCGAGCGTGCGGCCGAGGGAGCTTTGGAATCGATGACGCAACTCACGCGGCGCGGCGTCCTGGGCACGGCGGCTTTCCTGGCGGCGCCTGCGCTCATCCGGCCGGCCTTCGCCGCCGATACGGTCAAGCTCGGCTGCCTGTTCTCGTCCTCCGGCACGATGGCCAATCTTGAGGGCCGGCTGAACCACGTGGTCCGGATGGCGGCCGACGAGATCAACGGGCGCGGCGGCGTCAACGGCCGTCAGATCGAGGTCGTGACCTCCGATCCCGCCTCGGACTGGCCGCTCTACGCACAGGTCGGACGGCAGATGCTCCAGCAGGAGAAGGTCGCGGCCCTGTTCGGGTGCTGGACTTCGGTGTCGCGGAAGTCGGTGCTTCCGGTCGTCGAGCAAAATGACGGGTTGCTGTTTTACCCGCTGCATTTCGAGGGCGACGAGAATTCGAAGAACGTCGTCTACGTGAACTCGCCGCCGGCGAGTTCCGTGCTGCCCGCGGTCGACTACCTGATGGGTCCGGACGGGGTCGGCGCGAAGCGCTTCTTCATGATCGGCTCGGACTATGTCTGGCCGCGCACGATCAACAAGCAGCTGAAGGGCTACTGGACGGGCAAGGGCATCCCCGAGACCGCGTGGCGCGAGGAATACGTGCCCTTCGGCTTCTCGAACTTCCAGACGCTGGTGAACCAGGTGCGCAGCTTCGCCAGCCAGCCCGGCGGCCAGCCGATCGTGGTGCTCACCGTCGTCGGCTCCTCGATCCCCGATTTCCTGCGCGAATTCGCCAACCAGGGCATCAGTGCCACCGACGTCCCGATCCTCGGCCTCGACATGGTGGAGGCCGATCTGGAGGGTCTCGATACCGGGAAGCTCGTCGGCCATCTGAACTGCTGGGCCTATCTCCAGGCCGCCAAGGGCGAGCGGAACAGGAAATTCCTCGGCGACTGGGCATCCTACGTGAAGGCCAAGAACGTCCCGTTCAGCGCCGATACCGTGATCGATCCGATGGTTTCGGCCTACGACAGCGTCCAGCTCTGGGCGCTGGCCGCCGCCAAGGCGGGGTCCTTCGCGGTCCCGGAGGTGCGCAAGGCCTTCGCGGGTCTGAGCTTCGACGACCCGTCCGGCTACACGCTGACCATGACGGGGGCGGACAACTACGTCTCCCGCGGCGTCTTCATCGGGTCGGTCAACGAGAAGCGCGGCTTCGACGTGCTCTGGCAATCCCCCGACGCCCCGAAGCCGGTCCCGTTCAGCCCCTATGGCTGATCCGGGGCGGCGTGCCATCCTGGCGCTCTGGTCCCTGGCGCTCGCCTGTCTCGCTCTCCCGGCCACCGCCGCACCGTTCGACCGGGCGGCGCTCGCGGCCGCGCTCTGCGGCGACGGGGCAGCGCAGGTGCGCGGGGCCGAGGGCCTCGTCCAGGCCGGCGGCGCGCTGCCGGGCGATGACCTGGCGTTCGCGGGGCGGATCCTGGGCGCGTTGGCCGAGCGCCGCCTGTCCTGCACCGCCGAGGGCGCGGTCCTGCTCGATCGCCCGGGGGCGCCCGAGGGCCGCGACGCCGTCACCGACGCGGTTCGGCCGGCCGCGGAGGCGCGCGCGCCCGTCCTCGGCCTGCGCCAGCGCGCCGCCGTCGAGACCGCGCGCGGCATGATCGGCCTCCTGACCGGACCGGATCCGGCGGCGCGCGCCGCCGGTCTCGCGGTCCTGGAAAGGCGCATCGCGACCGTGCCGGAGGCGGTGTTCGACCGGGCGCGGGACGCGGAGACGGATCCCGGTCTGAAGTCCACCATCGCCGGCCTCGCCCAGGCGGCCGCCCTGTCTTCGGCCGATCCGGCCCGGCGCGTCGCGGCGATTGGCGCCGTGGCGGCGAGTCCGTCCGGGACCGCCCGGGCGCGGCTCGCGGCGCTGAAGGGCGATCCGGCCTACGCGACCGATCCGGCCTTCCGGGCGGCCGTCGATGCGGGGCTCGCCCGGGTCGGCCGCGCGGTCGCGATCGGCGACGCCCTCGCGGTCGTCTACAACGGGTTGAGCTTCGCCAGCATCCTGTTCATGGCGGCGGCCGGGCTCGCGATCATCTTCGGCTTGATGGGCGTCATCAACCTCGCCCAGGGCGAGTTCATCATGCTCGGCGCCTACGCCACCTACGGCGTGCAGGAGGCGCTGCGCCGGTTCGCCCCCGGGCTGCTCGACCTCTACCTCGTCGCGGCGATCCCGGTGGCCTTCGGCGCCGTCGCCCTGGTGGGGATCGTGGTCGAGGCGCTGATCCTGCGCCACCTCTACCGGCGCCCGCTGATGAGCCTGCTCGCCACCTGGGCGGTGAGCCTGTTCCTGGTGAATCTGATCCGCGTCACCGTCGGGACGCAGAACCTGCAATTCGCGATGCCGGCCTACGTCAGCGGCGGCGTACCGCTCTACGCCGACTTCGTCGTCACCTGGAACCGCCTCTTCGCCATCGGCTTCGCGGTGGTGACGCTGGCCCTGACCCTGCTGATCCTGCGCCGCACCCCCCTCGGGCTCGACATCCGCGCGGTGACCCAGAACCGCGACATGGCCGCCTGCCTGGGCCTGCCGACCCGCCGGGTCGACCGCCTCGCCTTCGGCCTCGGCTCGGGGCTGGCGGGGCTCGCCGGGGTGGCGCTCTGCCCGATCTACAGCGTCAATCCCGGCATGGGCTCCGGCTTCATCATCGACAGCTTCATGGTCGTGGTGCTGGGCGGCGTCGGCAGCCTTGCCGGGACCCTGGTGGCGGCGCTCGGGGTCGGCGGCGCCAATGTGCTGCTCGAGCCGATTTCCGGCGCGGTCGCCGCCAAGGTGATCGTGCTCGTCGGCATCATCCTGTTCCTGCAGCGCCGGCCCGAGGGGCTGTTCGCGTTCCGGCGGCGGCGATGAGCGGAACCCTCCGGACCGCCCTGGCGCGCCAGACCGGGCCGGCGACGCGGGCCCTGCGCGATCCCCTGGTCGCCGGGCTGGTCGGGCTTTGCCTCGCCGCCGCGGCGGCCCTGCTGGTGGCTCCCCCCGCCCCCTACCTCGTCAACGCCCTGGGCCAGCTCGCCGCCTTCGCGATCCTGGCCGTCTCCCTCGACCTGGTCTGGGGCTATCTCGGCATCCTCAGCCTGGGGCACGGGCTGTTCTTCGCCATCGGCGGCTATGTCTGCGCCATGCACCTGCTCGCCCACGGCGCTGCCGTGACCGGGGTGCTGCCGGACTTCGTGCAGTTCATGGGCTGGAAGAGCCTCCCGGCCTACTGGGCGGGCCTCGACCACGCCGCCTACGCCTTCCTGCTCGCACTGGCGGTCGCCGGCCTCGTCGCCTTCCTGTTCGGGCTCGCCTCGTTCCGCTCGCGGGTCAACGGCGTCTACTTCTCGATCATCAGCCAGGCGCTGGTCTACGTCGCGATGCTGCTGATGTACCGCAACGATACCGGTCTCGGCGGCAACAACGGCATGACCGGCTTCCCGCTGCTGTTCGGCTGGCCGATGGGCTCCCCCGGCGTGGTCACGGGCCTCGCGGTTGCCACGCTGATGGCACTGGCCGCCGTGCTCGCCGGCGCCCGGCTCTTGGTCGGCAGTGCCGTCGGGCGGCGGATGCTCGCCTGCCGCGACGACGAGACCCGCCTGCGCACGCTGGGCTACAGCACCACCCGGCTGAAGCTCGGGATCTGGTGCCTCTCGGCCATGATCGCCGCCCTGGCCGGCATCCTGTACGTGCCGCAGGTCGGCATCATCAACCCGCGGGTGCTGGCGCCCGATCTGTCCATCGAGATCGCCGTCTGGGTGGCGATCGGCGGGCTGGGGCGGCTCGGCGGGGCGGTGATCGGCGCCGTGCTCGTCAACGGCCTGAAATTCTGGCTCAGCGCCGCGATGCCGGAGGCGTGGCCCTTCATCCTGTCGGGACTGGTGCTCCTCGTGGTGCTGGTGCTGCCGAACGGGCTTCTCGACCTCGCGGGCCTCCGCCCGACCTGGCTGCGGGCGGCCCGATGAGCGCCCTGGTGGTCGATGCCCTGACGGTCGTCTTCGGGCGCTTCACCGCCCTCGATGCCGTCTCGCTGGCGGTCGATCCCGGCGAGGTGCGGGCCGTGATCGGGCCGAACGGCGCCGGCAAGACCACGCTGCTCGACGTCATCTCCGGCATCACCAAACCGGTCGCCGGCCGGGTGACCCTGGGCGACGGGCTCGACCTGACCCAGTGCTCCGAGGCCGCGATCGCCCGGGCCGGCGTGCGGCGCAAGTTCCAGAAGCCCAGCGTCTTCCCGGCCCTCACCGTGCGCGAGAACCTGGAGATCGGCTGCGGGCCCGCGCTGGCGCCCCGCGAACGCCCCGCCCGCATAAGCTCCGTCCTGGGGGAGATCGGCCTCGCCCCGCGTGCCGCGGTTTTGGCCGGACGCCTCGCCCACGGTGAGAAGCAGTGGCTGGAGATCGGCATGGTGCTGGCCGCAGAGCCCGCGCTCCTCCTGCTCGACGAGCCGGTGGCCGGCCTCTCCGACGCCGAGACGGCCCACACCGCCGCGCTGATCCGCGCGCTTCGGCGGCCGGACCGGGCGATTCTGGTGATCGAGCACGACATGGCCTTCGTGGAGGCCGTCGCCGACCGGGTGACGGTGCTGCACGAGGGCCGCACCCTCTACGAGGGCAGCATGCGCGGCGCCCGCGGCGATGCCCGGGTCATCGAGGTCTTCCTCGGACGATGAGTGATACGACGCCCGCACCGGCACGCCTCGCAGTCGAGGGGCTCGACCAGCATTACGGCAGTGCGCAGGTGCTGCGCGGGATCGACCTCGCCGTCCAGCCGGGGGCCTGCCTGGCCGTGCTCGGCCGCAACGGCGCCGGCAAGACCACGCTGCTGCGCTGCCTTACCGGCCTGATCCCGGCGAGCCGCGGCCGGATCGCCCTCGACGGGATCACGTTGGACCGCCTGTCGCCGGACCGCCGCGCCCGTTCGGGCCTCGCCTACGTGCCCCAGGGCCGCGAGATTTTTTCGGAGCTGACCGTCGCCGAGAACCTGAGGGTCGCCGCCCGCGCCCACGGGCTGGAGCGCACCGATGCCGTGGACGAGGCCGTCGCGCTCTTCCCCGCCCTGCGCGGGCTTTGGCACCGCCCGGGCGGCAACCTCTCGGGCGGCCAGCAGCAGCAGCTCGCCATCGCCCGGGCGCTCGCCACGCGACCCCGGGCGCTCCTGCTGGACGAGCCGACGGAGGGCATCCAGCCCTCGATCGTGGCCGCCATCGAGACCGTGATCGCCGGCCTGAACGGCCGGATCACGGTGCTGCTCGTGGAGCAGTATCTCGATTTCGCATTGCGGGTCGCCGACGCCGTGGTGGTGCTGTCCCGGGGCAGCGTCGTCGAGCGCGGCGCCCCCGGTGCGCTGAACCACGATACGCTCACCCGTCACATCGCCGTCTGACGGCACAACAAGGAGACGCCGTGTCCACGCATCACGAGATCCCCGCCACGCCCGAGACGATGGTGCTCGGCTACTTCGACGCCGCCCTGCCGCCGGTCCTCACCGTCGCGTCCGGCGACACCGTCACCCTGCACTCGCATCCGGCGGGCGGGCGCGAGTCGCTCCATCCCGATCCGGCCCGGGTGCCGGCCGACCTGCTCCACGCCCTCGACACCCTGCAGCGCGGCCCCGGCCCGCATTTCGTCACCGGGCCGGTCCACGTGGCGGGCGCCGAGCCCGGCGACATGCTCCAGGTCGACATCCTCGACCTGAAGTTCCGCCTGGATTGGGGCTTCGTGGCGATCCTGCCGCTGCTCGGCACCCTGCCGGACGAGTTCACCGACTACGAGACGATCCACGCCGACATCGACACCGCCCGCGGCCTCTGCCGGCTGCCCTGGGGCACGGAACTGCCCCTCGACCCGTTCTTCGGCATCCTGGGCACCGCCCCGCCCGCCGCCTGGGGCCGGGTCGGCACACCGGTGCCCCGCGCCTTCGGCGGCAACATGGACAACAAGGAGATGCGGGTCGGCACGACTTTGTACCTGCCGGTGTTCAATCCCGGCGGCGGCTTCTACGCGGGGGATGGCCACGGGGTCCAGGGCGACGGCGAGGTCTGCATCACGGCGCTTGAGACGGGGCTCACCGGCACGTTCCGCCTCACCGTGCGCAAGGATCTCCCGGGCGCCTGGCCCTTCGCCGAGACCCCCACCGACCTGATGTCCATCGGCCTGCACGAGAGCCTTGACGAGGCGATGCGGCAGGCCGTGCGCGAGATGGTCCGCCTCGTCTGCGCGCGCACCGGACTCACCCGGAACCAAGCCTATATGCTGTGCTCGCTGGCCGGAAACCTGCGGATCACCCAGACGGTCGATGGCAACAAGGGCGTGCACATGCTCATGCCCAAGGCCGCCCTCGCTCAGGCCCCATCCCGGACGGCCTGACACGCGATCGAATCGCCGTCTGCCAGATGTCAGTTGGCGCGTCTCTCGATATTCGGGACGGCGCGCCATCGACCGGTAGGGCCGTCCCGAGCAGGGGCGGGCCTACCGCACGCGGTCGTCTTCGACGGGGAATGGCGTGGAGCGGGCGATCGGGATCGAACCGACGACATTCAGCTTGGGAAGCTGACGTTCTACCACTGAACTACGCCCGCAACGGGATGCGTTCTGAACGGCTTCGGGGGTCCGAGTCAACGCCCTTCGTGACGGTCCTGGCCGCTGCGTCGCAGATTGGTCGCGCGAGCGAAGCGGCATCGGACAGTCTCGTCGATGCGCTGCGGCAGCGCGAAGTCCGTTGGGTGACCGGAGTGCCACGTCTGCGGACGCGGGAGGCGAAGATGGCCTGTCGCCGCCCGAGTTCGGATCGCTCACGGTAGCGTAGCCCGGAAGCAGTCCTCCTAGGTCGCCGGGAGACCTTCGCATGGCGATCGCGATCAGGCTGTTTTCGGCTGCACGGCCGATGACCGGAAAGAGCTTGATCGTGTGATCGTCTTGGTCGTCATTCGAGCGCATCATCGAGTGACCGGGCGTGTGCTTCGACCGCGATGGGGCTCGGCGGTTCAGATGTAGGCCGAGGCGAGGGCCGGGGAGCCTTCGAGGGCGTGGGCAAGCACCTCCAAGCCGTGCGTGATCTGCTGACGGGTCGAGGGGCCGCCGAGACAGAGACGGACCGCCTCCGGTGGCGTCCCCGCGACGCAAAACGGGTCGCTGGCGATGACGCCGAGCCCGGCCGACCGACCTTGGCTGGCGAAGGCCGAGCGCGTCCAGCCCTCCGGCAGCGTGATCCAGACGTGGAAGGCATGCGGATCGGCCGTGTAGGTCCCGGCTGGAAGCATCGCGGTTGCGATGCGCTGCCGTGCGGCTGATTCCTCGCGGACGAACTGGACGATGGCCTCCGCCGTGCCATCCATGATCCAGCGCGTCGCCAGGGCCGTCGAGATCGGCGAGGCCATGACCGTAGCGGCGCGCAGGGCGCCCCCCAGGGGCAGTGCGGAACGGGCGCTCGGGGCGACCAGGAAGGCGAGCCGAAGTCCGGCGCCCAGGCACTTGGCCAGTCCCGCCACGTAGTAGGTGATCTCCGGTGCGAGTTCCGCAAAACTCGGCGGCGGAGACGGGCAGATGCGGGCGTAGGCGTCGTCCTCGATGATGGTGACGGCGTATCGCCGCGCAACCGCGATCACGGCCTCGCGCCGCGTCCTGGGCAGGGTCGCGGTGGTGGGGTTCTGCAGCAACGGATTCAGGTAGATGGCCTTCGGCGCGACTTTGGTGCAGGCGGCGGCGAAGGCATCCGGATCGACCCCGTATCGGTCCATGGGCAAATCGACGAGGCGCAGGCGCAGATGTGCGGCGAGCGCGCGGATCCCGGGATAGGTGATCCGCTCGGCGCAGATCGTGTCGCCCGCCTGAGCGACCTGCCCCAGTATGCCGAACAGGGCGCTGTGCGCGCCCGGGCAGATCAGCAGACGCTCCCGGGACGTGACGACCCCGCGGCCTTTCAGCCAGCGCAGAGCCGCTTCCTTGTCCTCCTCCGTGCCGCCGAAGCCCTGGTAGCGCAACAGGTTGGTGAGATCGCCGGACAGGTCCGCGAACGAGGCCTGCATGCGGGCTTGCAGGGCCGGCGCGTCGGGCTCGGGGGGCAGGTTCATGGTGAAGTCGACGGGACCGGTTCGACGCGCTGTCGTGGCACCGGTCGAACGCGGCGGGCGAGCGGGATCGACCACGAAGGTTCCCTGACCGACGCGCCCCTCGATCAGCCCGCGCTTATGGGCTTCGACGTATCCGCGCGACACCGTCGTGAAGTTCAGGTCGAGCGCCTCAGCGAGGGCGCGCTGGGTCGGCAGGCGCGTCCCCGCGGTCAGACGCCCGGTTCGGATGTCCTCGGCC
>NZ_JAKSYC010000127.1 GCF_022829585.1 Methylobacterium sp. J-026 | reverse complement strand
GGCGACACAGGTTTGAGGTCTAAGCGAGCGCGCCGGTGAGATCGGCGGGGCTCGGGTTCCCTCTTCCGTGCGGGAGAGGGGGCCTGTCGCGCTGCGTCATGAGCCGCGTGCCTTGACCCGGTGTCGCCCGTAGCCCGTGCGGGGAGGCGTTGGAGGTGTGGGTGGCGCAGGATCGGGCGTGACGGTGTCTTCTGCACGACCCCACCCCTGACCCCTCCCCGCAAGGGGGAGGGTAACAGCGCACCCTGTCAAAATCTGCGTGTCAGCCGGAGAATCGTGAATCTGGTAGCCGTTGCGGGGTAGGGGCCGTGGCAGGG
>NZ_JAKSYC010000121.1 GCF_022829585.1 Methylobacterium sp. J-026 | reverse complement strand
TTGGCGCCAAGCTTGCGGCCGGCGTTCCAGGCCGGTCGCCCTTTCGTGGCTGGATCGTGTGCAGAGTGTCCCATCGTCTGTCTCCTTGCCGGCCCACGCCGACAAGGCGAGGAGACACCCGAACCGAGGCTCTGGAGACGGAAGGCAGATGCGGACGTTCCGCTGGCGACCCAACTCAGCCGTCCGGACCGCCGGGAGCGCTTCTCCTAGGCAGCCATTCGTCAGCCTTCCTGCAACTTTGGCTCGGCGTGGTTTGCGTACCTTCAATCAGGACGGGTTTTCAGTCTCAGCGTCGTACCGTAGCGCGTTCGAGCCGAGCGGGAGTGTCCCTCGTGATGGCACTCCCATGTCCGAAGCACACCGCCTGTGGGGCAAGGGCGGCAAGCTTGCGCTGGCTCCGCCGTCCCTCTTCCTCATTTTCGAAGCCAACAGGATCGCCCAGGCCTAAATTGTTCATGAACACGTCGCCCGCGATGAGCAGCCGTTGGCCCTGCCACAGGAACCCGACCTGACCCGCACAATGGCCGGGTAGATGAACCGCTCGCAGGCCACCCGCGAGCGGCAGCGTCTCACCGTCTGCAATGCGCTGATCGATGCGGAATGGCTCCATGCGCTCGTCTGGCTTCCAGACGAGGCGATACAGGAGGCTCGGCAACAAGCCGCGTCCCGGCGTCATCGGTCGGAACGGGCCGCCACTCTCAGCCAAGGGCACATCGTCCGCGTGCATGTAGGTTCGCGCTCCCGTCGCCCGCACAAGTGCGGCGGCGCTCCCGATGTGATCGGGATGCCCGTGCGTAAAGACGAGGTGTTGGAGGTCGCTCGGCTTGCGCCCGAGCTTGCTAATCGCAGCTAGCACGGTGTCCGTCTTGCCGGGGAAGCCCGCGTCTATGAGAACGAGGTCCGGTCCGGCATCGAGCAACACGGCGTTGGAATTGCCCATCGGCACGAGGTAGGCACCGTCGATGATCTTCTTCAAGGTTGCGACCTGATCCGCTTTCGACGGCTTTCTCGTAGCCTGGGCGCGATGGTCCGAGAAGGGTCGTGGCGGCCCCCCCGGCTACTTCCGCTTCGATGTATCCGCCGTCCAGAAGCGGATGAGCGGAAAACCACCCAACCCGGGCGTTGGCCTCTACCTCAACAGCCAGGAATCGGACCTTCCGAAGGTCGCCAAAGGGGCGACACCGGACCCGGAGCATGGGTCCCATCCGACGGATTGCGGCGACTAGCTCGCGCGGGTCGCGAACGCCGCATCGATTGATCGTGGCGGAAGTTGCCCCAATCCCAGATCATCCGATGCGGCGGAAAGCCGTGCGCCCGCCAGGAGCGGCCGGATGGGGGAGCAGGAGGAAACGGAATGCCCAACCACATGTTCGACGAGAGCAACATCACCTGGCGGACGCTCGACTGGCTGCCGCACATCGCCTTCTTCGTCTACAAGGTCGACGAGGAGAACCGCATCGTTGACGTCGTGTTCAAGTTCGCCGCGAACCAGAAGGTGATGCTGCACCGGCACAAGAGCCCCTACGTGACGCTCGTGATGCAGGGCGAGCTTCGGTTCTACCGGGAGGATGGGACCCACAAGGAGACCCGTCCGACGGGCAGCTACGTCTCGGGGGTGGCGAACGGCGACCCGCACATGGAGGGCGGCGGCGGCGAGGACGCCATCGTGTTCTTCAGCAACCGCAACATCGAGGACGCGCTCTACGAGTTCCTCGACGACGCGGGGAATCCCGTCCAGGTCCTTGGCATCGCGGACTTCAAGGCGCAGCTCGACGAGCAGATCGCGACGGGCACCTTCGCGAAAGTCACCGCAAGGGCGGCGTAGCCTCCGCGGTCACCGGGGTAGCGTGAGGCCATCCCGGTGACCGCAGTGGTCCATGGGCCGGAGGTCTCGGAACGAACCTTGGCTCAATCCAGAGGCGTTCGCCGGGCGCCTTGTCCGATCTCGGCGGTTACGTTTTCAAGAGCTCCGGGTGCTTCTCGTCCGGCAGGGTCTTGCGAACATGGTGCCGTACGATCTCGGCGCTGAACGGTTTGCCGATGAACGTCGCTCTTTCCAGTAGGTCGCCGGGCCCAGGCTTGGCGTTGCCGGACGCGACTACCACGGCACTGTGGGGCCATCGCTCGGCGGTCTGCCGGGCCAACTCGAAACCGTCGCCATGCCCCGGCATATGCACGTCGGTGAAGAGCAACTGCACCGCCTCGTGGTGACGTTCGAGCACCGCCAAGGCCTGAGCGACGTTCATCGCCTCCAGCACTTGGAACCCTGCATCCTCCAGGATGCTCGTCGCATCCATCAGGATCAGGGCATCGTCGTCGACAACGAGGGCATGGGGCGCGTCGCCCTGGGCGGCTTGGGTCACGAAGCAGGAATGGGCAACGGTCGAGAAGGTTGCCCGCCGACGAATTTGTGATGGCCGCAGTCGCGCCGGTGCGGCAACTCCGTTGAGATGCCTACGTTGGAAATGATGGCTCAGCATCCTCCACTCCGGTTCGATCCTTCGTTCGAAACCATCCCCGAGGATGAGGGTGAGACGCAGCGGGGCCTGACGGAGGCCATGCTGGGCATCCAGCGGAAGACGCACACGGACACCGGCTACGCCCATCGCGCGGTCCATGCCAAGGCGCATGGCTACCTCCGGGCACGGTTCGAGGTGCTCGCCGGCTTGCCTCCGGCGCTGGCCCAGGGGCTGTTCGCCTCACCCGCCAGCTACGACGCCATCCTCCGGTTCAGCACCACGCCTGGTGACGTGCTTCATGACGGCGTCTCCACGCCGCGCGGTGCCGCCCTGAAGATCCTGGGGGTAAACGGGCCCCGACTCCCCGGCAGCGAGGATGAAACCACCCAGAACTACGTGCTCGGCAACTCTCCGTCGTTCCAAATCGGCACCGCCAAGGGGTTCCTCCGTCAGCTGAAGCTCCTGGCCGCCACGACGGGCCGTGCGGAACCGGTCAAGCAAGTCATATCCGCGGTGACGCGTACCGCCGAGGCCGCACTCGAAATGGTCGGGGGCAAGTCCGCTAGCCTGACCACCCTGGCCGGCCAGGCGAAGACCCACCTCCTCGGCGACAGCTTCTTCTCCCAGGCCGCGCTGCTCCACGGCGACTACTTCGCCAAGGTAGCCCTTTCCCCGGTCTCTTCGGAGCTCATCGCCCTGTCGGAGAAGTCTATCGACACGTCCGGCCACCCCGATGCGATCCGTGAGTCTGTACGGGAGCACTTCCGAACGTGTCCGGCGGTCTGGGAGCTGCGGGTTCAGTTGGCGACGGACATCGAGGCGATGCCGGTGGAGGACGCGGCCGCGATGTGGTCCGAGGACGAGAGCCCCTACGTCCCCATCGCCCGCATCACCGCCGTTCCGCAGGACACCTGGTCGGACGGCATGCGGGAATGGGTCGAGGACAGGATGGCGTTCAATCCATGGACGGGTCTGGCCGCGCATCGACCGCTCGGATCGATCATGCGCGCCCGCCGCCCAGCCTACGCCGCTGCCCGAGAGTACCGGTCACGGGGCAACGGAGCCGAGATCCACGAGCCCACGAAGCTACCCCAAGCCTAGTGGACGGCATCACCCCTTGTCGAGCCGCCGATGGTTCGCCCGCACCTTCCGCCGATAATCGCGCACGACCTTTTGTGGCGTCCCGCCCAGGGCGATGGTCGCGGCCGCCTCGCTGGCGGCCTTGACCTTCGCGGTCACCATCAGGCGCGCTTCCTTGTCCGCCTTCGGGCCGCCGAGCATGAACATCGCCGTGCGCTGGCCGATGACCATCTGCGCCTCGACGCCGAGCATCGCGAGGTCGATGCCCATGGTGAGCCACGATGCGGGCTTGGCCCGTGAACTCCGACGTGCGCGCATGGTGTGGTCCTCAAACCCTGAAAACCTGGACGGCCAACGCGCGTCACGCCGCATGCTTCCGTATGACGGTCAGCCCACGCTCGTTTCCTGGGCCAGCCAGTCCACGACTGCACGAAGGGCAGCGCTCTCCCCCGCGCCGGCGTCGATGACGGTCTCGTAAGCAGCTAGTTGACCTGCAGCGCTCGATCCGTTGCGGGCGATGATTTTGGCGTGCGCGACCTGGGCAGCGCATCCGAGCGCCGCCGCATCGTCGGCGATCAGGTCGAGAAGCGCGTCAACGGCCTCCTGGACCGGTACGACGCGCTCGGCGGTCTCGTCGATCAGAGAGGCTCCAGTGCCATCGCGTTCGGCCCGCCACAGGTTCTCCATCACGAATCCGCGTGACGCGCCTGTCAGGCCGTCATGAATGTCCGGCCGGCGGTCCAGCAAGCGAACGAGGCAACGATAGATCTGGGCGACGGTGAGGGTGTCTTCGAGGCGCGTGCAGCTGTCGGCGACGCGAAGCTCAAGGGTCGGGTACCGGACCGAAGGGCGGATGTGCCACCAGAAGTAGGTCGGGTCTGGCACAGCGCCCGCAGCCGTCATGACCTTCACGTAGCGGTCGTAGTCGTCGGCGTTGTCGAACAAGTCGGGCAGGCCGGTCCGTGGCAGCTCGGCATAGGCGCGAAGCCGATAGCCGTGCAGACCCGTCTGGCGACGGTCGTAGAACGGCGAGGATGTCGAGAGGGCAAGCAACAGGGGGAGGAACGGATAGATACGCCGCATGATGTCGATCCTCGCCTCGGGTTGCGGCACCTCGACGTGAACGTGCATGCCGGCGACCACGGAGCGGCGTCCGGTGATCTGCAGGTCGTCCATCATGCCGCGGTAGCGCGGCTTGTCGGTCTCCTTCTGGACGGACCAGACCGCGGTCGGGTGGGTGCCGGCAGCGAACAGCTTGAGCCCGTGCTTGCGTGCGGTGCCTTGAAGCTGATCACGAAGGTTGCCGAGCGCAGTCTGCGCTTCCTCGACGCTCGCGGTTGGTGCAGAGCAGATCTCGACCTCGTTCTCTAGAAGCTCACGCTCGACCGAGCCCAAGCGTTTGGCATCGTCGTGGAACCCCTGGATCGAGCTACGCGGAGCACCCCGGGAGCGTGCGCTCGCCAGAAAGAACTCTTCCTCGATCCCGAATTTGAAGTCGTGCCCTGAGCGTTGCGCCATTTCGTGCTCCCATTCAGCAGGACGACGTTTGGCACTCTCGAACGGCAGTCCCGGAGAGCCACCTCAGGATATCGGACTATGGATCGATAAGGCATTTACCGGGCCGCGTCGGGGGATACAGCCCTGGGCTCGTCGCCGAGAGGCAGACGTTCCGAGTACGA
>NZ_JAKSYC010000118.1 GCF_022829585.1 Methylobacterium sp. J-026 | reverse complement strand
AGGACTATGTGGCGGCCAACGGTGCCGCCTTCGCCAAGTTCGGCGGCCGCTTCCTCGTGCGCGGGGGCGCCCACGAGGCGGTGATGGGCCAGGCCCGGTCGCGCAACGTGGTGATCGAGTTCCCGAGCTACGAAGACGCCCCCGACGTGCACGTGAACCGGACGCTGCGCGAGCTGCGCGCCCTCGGCCTGATCCACCTCAAGCGCCGCGTCCTGACCATCCTCGACGTCGAGCGAATGAAGGCTTTCTGCCGCTTCACACCGAACTACCTGCACTTGCGTAGCACGCGCTGGGGTGATCGTCGCGACCTGAGTTGGCCCGGTATGGCCCAGGAGGGCTAGCCGATGTCCGGGCGGGGCAACGTCGAGACGCTGCTCGTGCTGCAGCTGCAACCGATCGCGGTCGACACCAACAGCCCCGA
>NZ_JAKSYC010000114.1 GCF_022829585.1 Methylobacterium sp. J-026 | reverse complement strand
ACGCCCGCCCTTCGGACGCGGCCGAGGCGGCGGCAGGAGCGGCGCGATCTCATCCCAGAGATCAACGGGAAGAAGCAGTCTGGCCATGCCAAACCAACGCTGAAAACCCCGCTCGGTGCCGTTCTGTTAGGCGCTCTTAGTATCCTGATCCCTGAGTCGGAGAACCTCCATGTCAGACCCTGGTGCTAACCGGCGCGATCTGCTCCTCGCGCCCCTGCTTGCGGCGGCTGCCACCGCCTTCGGGACGCGTTCCGCTCCTGCCGCCGGTGTCGATCCGGCCCAGACCATTGTTAAGCTACCGGACCAAATTCCCTGGCAGCCGCTTTATAACTTCCCGCCGGGAATGGCGGAGCAGGCGCCGATGTTCGGGAAGATCGGGGAGCCTGGACAGTATTTCGTTCTCATACGGTGGCACCCCGGGTACATGAGTGCGCCGCATTGGTATGAAACCGATCGACTCTGTGTCGTTCTGTCCGGAACCTGGTATGTCGCGAGCGGAGCGGATTTCGTTCCAGAAGCCACAGTGCCGGTTCCGGCGGGCTCTTACGTCCACCGTGTCGCGAAGACGCCGCACTACGACGGCGTAAAGGCTGGCATCAAGGAACCCGCGATCATTGCGATCAGTGGTCTGGGTCCGATCCGTTATCATCTCACGGATGAGACCAAGCCTGGTTGGCGCGAAGTCTAGGCGCCCGGTAAAGAGTTAATCCGCCCCCCGAGAAAAGATTTGGAAGGGCGCTGCGTTGGGTGGCGACCGACATGGTGCCCTGCCAAATTCCAATCTCTGGCAGTTTTGCGAGCGCTCGCTCGGCGGTTGGCGGCGTGGCGGTCGGCCGTGGTCCGCAGCAGGTGCTTCAACGTGGTGAAGGTCCGGGACCTGTCGCGGGTGCAGGGTGCAAGCCCTGAGCGATCCTCGGGCCTCTGCCCCGAGACCCCGCCAAAGGGATGATCCCTTTGGAATCCACGGGATCATGCGCGGCAACAGGCGCGATCACAGTCAATGTTGTCCTGCTCAGCCGCGTAGAGAGCCCTTCTCTGCGGGTGGTGCCGCGTCGGGTAAGAAGCCGCGACAGTCCGCCCGTGCTGGCGGTCATGCCGTGCCCGGCCAGGACATCGCGTGCCGGAAGACCTGCGGTTCACGCTCGTCGATGGCCAGGACCAACTCGGCCTGCGCCTCGATGGCCTGCGCGTGTTGATCGCTGCCCCGTACGCGCGCGGCGACCCACCCCTCCTGCCGGACCCGCGCGACCGAGCGGTTTGCGCCCGATACGCTCACCCCAAACGAGTCACCGTCCCAGGGCAGGATGCGCCGTCAGCCAAGGCCGCGACGATGCCGAAGGCATCGGCAGGCTCCTCAGTTCATCAATCGCTCCGCCCCGTCCGCGGTGCAGATCGCACGGGCTGCGGCTCTAAAAGCATGATTCAAGGTGCGCAATGAAGATATCGCATTAAAATAAAGTCGATCATTCGGTTTATCCGCTCTGAAAAACCTCAATTCGTCAAATAATTTTAGAAAAATCTCCCGATACGATGATGTATTTTTGTGCATAAAATTCTATTTTTACTTTCGAGATTGCGTCGATATAATCGAACAACGGCACCGTTGTTAGGCGACTATCATGTCTTTGAACCGATTGATATCGATTTCTATATTAACCCTGGCTTTTATGTCTTGTTGCCTGGGGTCGATTATGGCGATCGATCAATTTGCGACCATGTCATCGGTTAAATTGATCTCCTTGCGGCTCGATGTCCTCAAGGCGCTGTCGAATATCCCCGCGACGCTCAATCCGGAGCGTGGCATGTTCACCCTGCTCATCAGCACGCGGCCAATTGGGGATCAGCCGCAAGACAATACGCTGGTGACGATGCGCAGGGCCACCGATGCGGCGATGGCTGCCGCACAGGCCGCGGCCAGCGTGTTGGCGATGTCAGACGCTGCCGTGGCCCCCCTCGCTGACCAGACGACGAAGATCGTGAATCTATGGAGGGAGACACGCGCCACTGGCGACGATCAGATCCTCCAGGTGCCGCCGGCGGGGCGCGGCGACGCCATCAAGCGCGCGATCGATCAGAGTGCCGAGATCAACCGGATCGTGATAGCGGCGATGCTCGACCAGACCCGGCAACTCGCCGCCATCGACGGCAACGCTTTCCGGTACGCAGACTTCGCGAGCCTCGTCCTGGACCTGCGGGATGATCGCGGCGGCGAGACCAAGCCGTCCGAAAAGTGCGCGCGGCACCGTCAGGCGCTCGCCGCGCCGGTAGGCGAGGAGGCCCAGTCCCGAGGCTGCGATAAGGCCTGCGACGCCGCGCGCGAACAGCGGCGGCCAGTCCTGAAGGACCAGCTTGAGCACCGGCCAGTTCAGGCCCCAGCCCGTCGCCGTAGCGAGGAGGAAGAGCCGTCCGGCCTGCGTGCGTGTCAGATGAGGGAGTCGCACGAGGTCCGGGCTCCCCTACTTCTCTACGAAGGCCTTCTCGATCACGTAGTGGGCCGCCTCGCCGTGGTTGCCCTCCTCGTAGTCGCGGGAGGTCAGGAGTTCCCGGGTGTCGCGGATCATGTCGGGGCTGCCGCAGAGCATGAAGCGGTCGGCCTCGATCGACATCTCCGGCAGGCCGACATCCTCGAACAGCTTGCCCGAGACCATCAGGTCGGTGATCCGGCCGCGGTTGCGGAACGGCTCGCGGGTCACGGTCGGGTAGTAGATCAGCTGCTGCGCGATCATCTCGCCCAGGAACTCGTGGCGGGGCAGCGTCTCCGTGATGGTCTCG
>NZ_JAKSYC010000113.1 GCF_022829585.1 Methylobacterium sp. J-026 | reverse complement strand
GACAGGCCCGGTACCGCCGCGCCCGAAGCGGCGAGCCCCGGCACGGCGGGCAGGTCGAAGCGCGGCACCGGCCTGCCGATCATCGCGGAGGGCAGGGCGGCCGGGTCGACCCCGGAGCGCAGGCGCAGGAACAGCACGGCCGCCAGCGCCGCGAAGGCGAGGGCCGGCAGGATCAGCAGCAGGGACCGGCGGACCGGCGGCGGCCGCTCCGCCGTCTCGTCGAGCGGCGCGGTCATCGCCGGTCCTCGCCGAAGCCCTTCAGGGCCCGGACTTGCGCCCGCCGGTCGCGGATCGCGTTCCCGATAAGGGCGACCATCACCAGGGCCGTGAAGGCATAGGCGCCCAGGATGAAGCCGCCGTGAGAACCGAGATCCATCGCGGCGCTCCTAGACCGGTTGTCCGACCGGCAGCCTGGCCGGCTGCGGCGCGATGCGGGGCTGGGTGCGGTCCAGGCGCTCGGCCTCGCGGATCGTCAGCGTCCGCACTCGGCGGCGCATGATCTCGGTGCGCATCGCGTAGAGGTGGAGGGTCGTGCCGCCGAGGGTCGCGGCGGCGATCATGATCAGCAGGGGGTACAGCATCGAGGGATCGATGGTCGAACCACCCATGCGCAGGATCGAGGCCGGCTGGTGCAGGGTCGACCACCAGTTCACCGAGAATTTGATGATCGGCAGATTCACGGCGCCGACCAGCGTCAGGATCGCCACCGCCCGCGCGGCCCGGTTCGGGTCCTCCAGGGTCCGCCAGAGCGCGATGATCCCGCAATAGATCAGCAGCAGGACCAGCATCGAGGTCAGCCGCGCGTCCCAGACCCAGTAGGTGCCCCACATGGGCTTGCCCCAGAGGGAGCCGGTCACGAGGCAGATCAGCGTGAAGGCCGCGCCGATCGGCGCCGCCGCGCGCTGGGCGACGTCGGCCAGCGGGTGGCGCCAGACCAGGGTTCCGATCGCCGACAGGCTCATGGCCCCGTAGAAGAACACGCCGAGCCACGCCGCCGGGACGTGGATGTACATGATCCGCACGGTCTCGCCCTGCTGGTAGTCCGGCGGGACCATGAAGAAGGTCTGGTACAGGCCCACGGCCAGCACGGCGAGCGACAGGGCCGTGAGCCACGGCACCAGGGCGCCCGACCAGCGCATGAAATGGCCGGGATTCGACAGGCGGGTCCAGAGGGAAGGCGTCATCGCGGCTGCGGTCTCGGACATCGTGACCGCCGGTCTACCCTAGGGTGCGGTGCAGCAACAATGCGGCCTTTCCCACACCTGTTCACAGTGCCGCGCGGCCGGCGACAGACCGCCGGCGCGGGTACGCCGCGCCGGCCAGCCCTTGCGCGCACCGGGAGAATTGCGCATATAGCAGTGAACAAAAAGAGAACGGAAGACCGTCGCCGCACAAAGCTGTGGATGACGCGGCATCCTCTCGCCGGAGCGAGCCCATGCGAACCGCCGACAAGCAGATCGCCGACATCCTCGTCCGCTACGGCGAGCCCTTCGGGGGCAATGTCTGGCGCGTCCAGGGAACGGCCGTGATCTACCACAAGACCCTGGAGCGCATCGCCGCCCAGGCCGAGATCGTGTTCGAGCCGCCGACCGTCATCCGCGCCGAGCGCGACGAGGCGGTGCTCCTGGTGACCGGACGCCTGCCCGGCACCAAGCCCGGCCCCGCGCGCGTCGAATGGTCGATGGGCGAGGCCCTGGTCAACGTGAACTACCGCGTCTCGGGCAAGCAGGCGGCCTACGTCTACGCCATGGCCGAGAAACGCGGGAAAGACCGCGTCATCCTCAAGCTGATCGAGCTCCACGGGCTCGTCTACTCCGAGGAGGAGGCCGACGAGTTCCGCGCCCACCAGATCCCCGTCCGGGCCGTGGACGAGGATTTCGAGGAGACCCCGGCCTTCGATGCGATCACCGAGGCGGAGGGCGATCTGAAGCGCCGCATCGACGAGGCCGGCACGATCAACGCGGTCACCGACCTGATGCTGGACGGAGCCACGCAGGCCGTCCTCGCCACGATGCCCGCCGGCACCCGCGACGAGGTCCGCGACTACGCCAAGGCGCGCCTCGTGGCGCTCGGCTGGCCGAAGCGCTCCGGCCGCCGCAGCGCCGCCTGACCCCCATTCCCAACCGCAGGAGACCGCCATGCATCGCGCGACGCGCCACCGCACCCTGAAGGCCCGCCGGGACGCCCACCGGGGCTGGAGCATCGAGACCCTGTCGTACAGCCCGACGCGGATCGTCCGGCTGGGGACCGAGAAGGTCGCGATCCTGTTCCCCCCGGCGGAGCCGGGCGCCGGCTGGCAGCTCTACCCGCATCCCGACACGTTCCCCGGGCTCAACTTCGAGGGTCTGCCGGCACCCTTGCGGCCGGAATTCCTGGCCTTCCCGGACCTCGCGGAGGTCGAGCGCTTCCTCGGTATCGCCGATGCCGCGCCGACCGCCCTTGCGGCGTGAGGATACCGGTCAAGGCGCGGGCCAGGGCGCACCCCGGTGGAGCGCCCTGGCCTCGGGGGTGAACGCCCCGTCCGGCCCGTGCAGCACGAGGGGCGGTAGCAGGCTCAGGCCGGCGCGGCTCCCCTTGGTGGCGGCGATCAACACGCGGATCGCCGGGGCCTCGGCCCGGGCGTGGACGGGTCGGATCGTCAGGGCGCCGTAGCGCCCCCGGAGGGCGTCCAGGCAGGTGGGGAGCGCGTCGGCCCGGTGGATCAGCCCGAGCCGCCCCCCCGGCCGGAGGATCGCCGTGCAGGCGCGGATCCAGGCATCCAGGCTCCCCGCCGGGAAGGTGTGGGCCGCGGCGCGCTCGGGATGCGGCGAGGTGCGATGCGTGCCGGCCTCGAAGAAGGGCGGGTTGGTCAGGACCACGTCGAACCGGTCCGGAAGCAGACCGGCGGCGCGGCGTTCGGCCGCAGGCAACAGGACGTCGGCCTCGATGACGTCGGCGTCGATCCCGTTGAGCGCCGCATTCGCCCGGGCCGTCTCGGCGAGGCCGGGGTCGCGCTCGACCAGGGTCGGCCGGAGCCCCGGCGCCAAAGCCGCGCAGCCGAGGCCCACCGCCCCGGTTCCGGCACCGACATCGCAGAGCCGGCAGCCGGCGGCCGGCACCAGCAGCCGGGCGAGCAGCACCGCGTCGGTCCCGGCCCGGTGCGCCCCCCGGGGCGGCTGGTGGAGCCGCAGGATCCCGCCCAGGACGGCGTCCGGCGGTTCCGTCACGGCTGGCGCAACTCGTGGGCGAGGCCGGCATCGCCGAGCAGGCGCCGGGCCTGGGCCTCGTGGTCGCGCGGGACCAGGAGGCGCTGGCCGAACACGCCGATCGAGCCCTCCATCAGGCTCATATGGCTGTCGGCCACCAGGACCGGGATCTCGGCCGCTTCGAGGATCGTGCGGGCGAACCCGATCAGAACGACATCGTTGGCCCGGATCAGCTCGATCATGATGATCCCCCGATGGGCCCTGGGTTTTCGGCCGGCGATTTCGCCGCGCCGGTTCCGCGTCCGCCCCGCCCCATATCCGATGGGAGCCGATGTTGCGGCGCCGCGGGGCCCGTGCGAAGGGATCGCCCGCCGCCCGGGGCGGAACCGGATTGGAGGTCGCGGATCTTGGGTATTGCCCTCTCCATCGAGAATCCGAAGCCCGAGGCGGAGGCGGGGCTGAACGACCTCGTCGCGCTGGTGGCGGACGGCATGGCGCGGGTCAACACTACGATCCTGTCGCGGACCGGCTCGGACGTGGCGATGATCCCCGAGGTCGCCAACCACCTGATCGCCTCCGGCGGCAAGCGCCTGCGTCCGATCCTGACGCTCGCCTGCGCCCGGCTCTGCGGCTACGCGGGGGACGCGGACGGGGACGTGAAGCTCGCCGCCAGCGTCGAGTTCATGCACACCGCGACGCTCCTGCACGACGACGTGGTCGACGAGAGCGACATGCGCCGCGGCCGGGTCGCCGCCCGGATCAAGTGGGGCAACGAGGCCTCGGTGCTGGTCGGCGATTTCCTGCTCGGCCAGGCCTTCCGGATGATGGTCGAGGTCGGCTCCCTGCGGGCGCTCGACATCCTCTCGGCCGCCGCCACGGTGATCGCCGAGGGCGAGGTCATGCAGCTCACCAACGCCAAGAACCTGGAGACCGACGAGGCCGCCTATCTGGCGGTGATCCGCGGCAAGACCGCCGAATTGTTCGCCGCCGCCTGCGAGGTCGGGCCGGTGCTCGCGGCCCGGCCGGAGGCGGACCAGGCGGCCGCCCGCGCCTACGGGATGAATCTCGGCATCGCGTTCCAATTGATCGACGACGTGCTCGATTACGGCGGCACCTCGGCGGAACTCGGCAAGAACGTCGGCGACGACTTTCGCGAGGGCAAGATCACCCTGCCGATCGTGCTCGCCTACCGCCGGGGCAGCGAGGGCGAGCGCGGCTTCTGGCGGCGTACCCTGCAGCAGGGCGAGATCCGGGACGGCGATCTCGAGACCGCCCTCGACCTGCTCCAGCGGCACGGCGCGCTCCAGGAGACCGTGGCCCGCGCCCATGATTACGGCGCCCAGGCCCGGGCGGCCCTCGACGTCTTCCCGGAGGGCCCAGTGAAGGCCGCCCTCCTCGGCGCCGTGGAGTTCTGCGTGGCGCGGGCGCGCTGAGACGGCGCCTCACGGCTCCCGCGTCGACTGCCCACCAATCCCCGCCCTCGTACCGGCAGCCGTCATCCGGCGCCGTATGGAGGTCGAGCGACCGCGCCGCCGGCAGCCGCCGCCCAGCGCTAGCCGCGTTGTCTCCGCCTCCGGCCGATCCGAGAGTCTGATAAAGACCGGTGGGCCCACGAAGCGCGCAGGCCATACGCATTGACCGCAAACCGTCACGGGTCCCGCGGGACGGTGGCGAAGGCCGCGGCGATGTCGGTGTCGGCTGAGGGCCCCGAGACCCGAGCCGCATTGAAGCACCGAAGCTTGGCGCTGCGCGCGTTCGGGTCGGGCGGGTTCATCATCGAAAGGCCCCCTGACGGTCGAATCATCCGGCGTTCGATGCGTCAACGCGCCGCGGGACCGGACAGCGCTTCGGCCAGCGCCGGCGCCAGCCCGCGCAGCTCTTCGAGGTGCGCCGCGGTCAGCGAGCCCAGCAGCGCCTCGGCGCGGGGCGTGAGCGCCAGAACGCTCCGGCGCCGATCCTCGGCGTCCCGGGTCTTGGTCAGCAATCCGCCCTCGACCATCCGGGCGACCAGCTCGGCGGCGGTGTGGGGCGCGATGAGCAGTTGCTCGGCCAGCAGCCCGACCGTGGCGGGGGCGCGGCCGGCCTGGCCGGCCAGGGTCAGCAGCGCCTGATGCTGCTGCGGCGGCAGCCCCGCCCGGGCGGCCGCGGCCTCGCTGAAGGCCAGGAAGCGCCGGAGGCGGAAGCGGAAATCCGCCAGCGCCGCGTATTGCTCCGCCGACAGCGTCTCGGTTCCCGGTGCATCCGCAGCCATCGCAGCCCTCAAACGTCTCGGGCAGGCCTACCCGCCGATCGGACCCTGGAATATATCGTATTACGATATAAATGGGGGGTCTGCGGGAAGGAGATCCGGATGAGCGGCGGTACCGAGTTCGAGCGTGGCGGCGACAGGCCGGCCCGCCGGGCGCTGGGGGATTTCAGTGCCGATCGGCGGGTGGTGACCCTGGCCGGAATGGCGGCCATCACCGGCACGGCGGCGAGCGGCACAGCTTGGCTCTTGCTCACGCTCATCGGCCTGGTCACCAATCTCGCGTGGTACGGCCGCCTCGACACGTCGCTCACGTCCCTGGCCGGCGTCGCGCCGGGCCCTTGGACGGTGGCGATCCCGGTGATCGGCGCGCTGATCGTCGGTGCCATGGCGCGCTACGGCTCCGAAAAGATCCGTGGCCACGGCATCCCGGAGGCCATGGAGGCGATCCTGATCGGCGGCAGCCGGATGTCGCCGCGGGTGGCGGTGCTGAAGCCGCTCTCGTCGGCCGTGGCGATCGGGACCGGCGGGCCGTTCGGCGCGGAGGGTCCGATCATCGTCACGGGCGGGGCGGTCGGCTCCCTGTTCGCCCAGTTCTTCCATCTCAGCGCCGCCGAACGGAAGACCCTGCTGGTGGCAGGCGCCGCCGCCGGCATGACGGCGATCTTCGGCACCCCGGTGGCGGCGGTGCTCCTCGCCGTCGAGGTGCTGCTGTTCGAATGGCGCCCGCGCAGCCTCGTCCCGGTGGCGGTCGGGGCGGTGACGGCGGCCTGCTGGCGACCGGCTTTGTTCGGCGCCGGCCCGCTCTTCCCCTTTGCCGACAATCCGGCGCTGCCCTGGTGGGGCCTGCCGGCCTGCGCGGCGCTCGGCATCGCCTGCGGGCTGATCTCGGGACTCCTGACCCGGGCCCTCTACGCCCTGGAGGACGGGTTCGGCCGGCTTCCCCTGCACTGGATGTGGTGGCCGGCCCTCGGGGCCGTTGTGGTCGGGCTGGGCGGCCTCGTGGAGCCCCGGGCCCTCGGCGTCGGCTATGACGTCATCCACGATCTGCTGTCCGGGCATATGCTGGCGGGCGCGGTCGTGACGATCCTGGCGGTGAAGGCGGTGATCTGGCTCGCCGCCCTGTCGTCGGGCACGTCCGGGGGTGTGCTCGCGCCCCTGCTGATCCTCGGCGGCGCGGTGGGCTGGCTCATCGGCCTGCTCCTGCCGGGCGCACACGGGTTCTGGGCCTTGATCGGCATGGCGGCGATGCTCGGCGGCACGCTGCCCGCCCCGCTCACCGGCATCGTCTTCGCCGTGGAGGTGACGGGCGACGTCGCCGCCCTGGCGCCGCTGCTGGCCGCCACCATGGCGGCCTATGCGGTGACCGTGCTGCTGCTGAAGCGCTCGATCCTCACCGAGAAGATCGCCCGGCGCGGCCAGCACGTGACCCGGGAATACGGGATCGACCCCTACGATCTGGCCCGGGTCGAGGCGGTGATGACCCGCTCGGTCGAGACCCTGGACGCGGATCTGCCCCTCGCCGCGGCGCGTGCCGAGATCGAGGCCGGGGCCCGTCACGCCTACCCGGTGGTCGATGCGCTGGGCCGTCCCGTCGGCCTCGTCTCGCGCGACGACGCCCTGCGCTGGAGCCTGGAGGCGCGGGACGGCGACCCGGCGGACGGCACGCTCGGCGCGCGTGTCTCGGATGCCGGCCTCGCTGTGGTCCATCCGGGCGACGTGGTCTCGCACGCCCTCGACGTGATGCTCGCCGCCGGCCATGGCCGCCTGCCGGTCACCGATCCGCGGAGCGGTCGCCTGGTCGGGCTCCTGACCCGCAAAGACCTGCTCCAGGTACGCGCCACGGTGGTGCGCGCCGAGGCCGAGCGCCACGCGTTCTTCCGGAGGAATCGGGCTATCCGCCGGGCCGGGCCCGGTGCGTGACGGGGCTCAGGCGCAATCCGGGCCGACCGCCGGTCCCCGGTACGGGCGTGCGTCTCAGCGCAGGTAGGTCGGCGCCACCCACCAATCCGGGTGCGCGGCGCGCAGGGCCGAGGCGGCCCGCACGGCGCCGCGCCGGTCGTCGAACAGGGCGAACACCGTCGCGCCGGAGCCCGACATCCGCGCGAGCCGGCAGCCCCGCGCGCGCAGGGTCGCCAGGACGGTGCCGATCACCGGCGCGACCGTCAGGGCCGGCGCCTCCAGGTCGTTGCGGGCGGGGGCGATGGCCGCCGCCAGGGCTTGGCCGCCGAGGTCCTCGGTGATCTCGGGATGGGCCGCCCCGTCGCGGCTCTGCCCGACCGCGAGGCCGAGGGCCTTGAACACCGGCGCGGTCGGCACCGGAACGCCGGGATTGACCAGCACCGCCGGCAGCGGCGCGAGGCCGAGCGGGGGGCCGATCACCTCGCCGACGCCGCGCATCATCCGGGCCCGCGGGTCCAGGCAGACCGGCACGTCGGCCCCGGTCTGCCGCGCCGCCGCGACGACGGCGGCGTGATCGCCCGGCAGCCCGTTGAGGCGAGCGAGCAGGCGCAGGGCGGCGGCGGCGTCGGAGGACCCCCCGCCGATTCCGGCCGCGACCGGCAGGCGCTTGATCAGGTGGAAGGCGCCCAGGCGCAGGTCCGGCACCCGCGCCGCGAGGTGGCGCGCCGCGCGGAGCACGAGGTTGTCGTCCGTGGGACCGGCCGGACCGGCGGTGGGGCCGGTGACGGTGAGGCCGAGCGGAGCGCCGGGGTCGAGGGTCAGCCGGTCGGCCGTCCCCGCGAAGGCCACCAGGCTCTCCAGCGCGTGATAGCCGTCGCCGGCCCGCCGCCCGAGGATGTGGAGCGTCAGGTTGACCTTGGCGGGGGCGCGGTCTGCGAGCAGGGGCACGGGATCTCTGGTCGGTGATGCTGTCAAACGAGCGGACGCTGTACAGGCTCGCGCCCGCGAAGTCCCGCCGGCACGAGAGCCAATTCGTGCCGGGCGTCACGCGCGGGACGGTAACCCCGTGATCAGGCGGACGACCCGGCCATCATCCCGTCGGCCCAGTTCTCGACCTTGAGGCCCGGTTTCAGCCGGTCGAATTCGCGCGTGTTGTTGGTGACCAATATTACATCCAGAGCCGCAGCATGCGCTGCGATCCAAAAGTCATTGTTCCCGATCAACGAGCCGGTTTTCTGAAGCTTCGCACGAAACAGCGCATATTGCGCAGCCGTCGTCTCACCGAGCGAGGCCACCGGAATGAGCTGAGCCAGATCGGCGAAGGCGCGCCTCGCGGCGTCGAAGCCCGGGGTATCCCGGATCTTCTCCAGACCGAAGAGGAGTTCGCCCTGGGTGATCGGTGACATGACGACCTCGTGTGGCCGAAGCGCGCGGAAGCGCTGGAGTACCTGTGGCGGCCGCGCACGGCGGATGTAGATGCAGATGGTGGTGTCGAGCATGTAGCGGGCGGTCACAGAGTCTCGCGATCCTGTGCCGGTTCATCGCCCCGCACGAGATCGTCGAGCGGCAGTTCCGTGATCAGCGCGAAGGCCGCGGACAGATCGCGGTCCCGAACCTCGCGCAGCACGATTTCCTCGCCCCTTCGAGAGATTTCGACCTCGGGGCCTTGCAGCCGGAACTCGCTTGGGATCCGAACGGCTTGGCTGTTGCCCGATTGGAAAACCCGCGTCCGCGTCATGTCCGACTCCGCCCCTACACGGTGAGGATATAGGCACGGTGCGCGGTGTCGATGTCCATGCGCGCCGGCCGGTACCCGGACAGGCGATCTTCTGCGGATGCCGTCAGCCGAACTCCCCATGCGGCCGGTACGGGAGCGCGTCGCCGACGCGGATCGCGGTCAGATCCTCGGCGAGTTCGACCAGCCCGTCGCTCGCCGCCAGCCCCGCCAGGGCGCCGCCCGGCGCCGGGACGGCCGCGAACGTCCCGGTGTCGTCCGGGCGGAGGCACACCCGCAGGTACTCGCGCCGGCCGGGGCGCTTCTGCATCGCGAAGCCGCTGCGCACCGTCAGGGCCGGCACCGGGTCGTCCGCTCCCGAGAGATGCAGGACCAGGGGCTTGAGCACGGCGAGCGCGGTCACGTAGGCGGCGCCCGGGTTGCCCGGCAGCCCGATGAACGGCGTGCCGGCCACGGTCCCGAGGGCAACGGGACGGCCCGGCTTGATCGCCAGGCGCCAGAGGGTGAGTGCCCCCGACGCCTCGACGGCGGCGCGGACGTGATCTTCCTCCCCCACCGACACGCCCCCCGAGGTGACGATCAGGTCGTGGGACGCGGCCGCCGCGGCGATCCGGTCGCGCACCTCTCCGGGGGCGTCGCGCAGGATGCCGAGCTCGACGGGCTCGGCGCCGAGCCGCCGCAGGAGCGCGGCGAGCATCGGCCGGTTGGCGTCGTGGATCCCGGCCGGCCCCAGCGGCTCGCCCGGCGGGGTCAGCTCGTCACCGGTGGAGAACAGCGCCACCGTCAGGGGGACGCGCAGGCGCAGGGCAGCGAGGCCGAGGGACGCGGCGAGCGCCAGGTGCCGGGGCCCGAGCCGGGTTCCGGCCGGGAGCGCGCGGTGACCGCGGGCCACGTCCTCGCCGGCCCGGCGGCGGTTGGCGCCCGGAACGAGGCCCTCCGGCAGCAGCACGGCCTCGCCAACGAGCCGCACGTCCTCCTGCATGGCCACGGTATCGGTGCCCGGGGGCATCGGTGCCCCGGTGAAGATCCGCACCGCGACGCCCGGTCCGGCCTCGACGGTGGCATGCCCCGCCGGTACGCGTCCGCCGAGGGCCAGACGGGTCTCGCCCGCCGGCGCGAGATCCGCGGCCCGCAGGGCGTAGCCGTCCACCGCGGCGTTGTCGAAGGGCGGCAGGTCGAGGGGCGCGATCAGATCCTCCGCGAGGATCCGGCCGTCCGCGCGGCCGAGCGGCACCGTCTCGACGCCGGAGAGCACCGGCAGGCGGTCCCGGATCAGCGCCACCGCGTCGGCGACCCGCAGCGGCACGGGCGCCGCGTCGAAGCAGTCGGGATTCAGGCGACCCATGGCGGCACAGAATCGGGCGGGGGCAGGCGGGTCGACACGGACGGCCTCGCGGGCTGTGGTGTGCCGGCTTGCGGCATCGAACTCGCGCGATCAAGCCCCGAACCGTGGCCCTGCCGGACCCGATCCTCTAGGATCCCGCCCGCCATGTTCCCGACTGCCATGTTCCCGACTGCCATGCCGACCGCCGACGAACTCCCGTGCCAGCGCCACCTGTTCGAGGTGCCGGCGGATGTCAGCTACCTCGATGCGGCGGCGTGGTCGCCGCTGCCGCGGGCCGTCCGCGCCGCCGGGGAGGCCGGGCTCCTGGCCAAGAGCCGCCCCTGGGACCACCCGCGCGAGGCGATTCCCGCCTGGGTCGAGCGGGCCCGCGCCGCGGCGGCCGGGCTGATCGGCGCCGGACCGGACGACGTCGCCATCGTCGGCGCGGTCAGCCACGCCATGGCTTTGGCCGCGCACAACCTCGCGCCGGTCCGGGCCGGGCGCCTGCTGCGGGTGGCCGATGAGTTCCCCTCCCTGCGCTTCGCCTTCGACCGCCTGGCTGCCGCGCAGGGCCTCGCCGTGGAGGAGGTCGCGCGTCCCCCGGACGGGGACTGGACCGCCGCGCTCCTGGCGGCGATCGAACGCCCGGGGGCAAAGCCGCTCGCCCTCGCCACCCTGACCCCGCTGCATTGGACCGACGGCAGCCTGATCGACCTCGACCGCCTCGCCCCGGCGGTCCACGCGACTGGCGCCGCCCTGGTGATCGACGCGACGCAGGCGGTGGGCGCCATGCCGGTGGATGTGGCCCGCTGGCGGCCCGACTTCCTGGCCTTCCCGACCTACAAATGGGCGCTCGGACCCTACGGCCTCGCCTTCCTCTACGCCGCGCCCCACCGTCAGGACGGCGCGGCGCTCGACGAGCATGTCGGCAACCGCCCGCCGGTTGTCGGGGCCCGCCGCTACGACCGGGGCGAACTGAACGATCCCGTGGCGCTGCCCATGGCGGCGACCGGGCTGGAACTGATCGCCGGCTGGGGCGTGCCGGCGGTCACCGCCCGCCTGCGCGGGCTGACGGACCGGCTCGCGGACGCGATGACCGCCCTCGGCCTCCCGGTCGCGCCCCGGCACCTGCGCGCGCCCCACATCCTCGGGGTGCGGCCGACCGGAGGGCTTCCCGCCGGGCTCACGGAAGGTCTGCGCCGGAGCGCCGTCTTCGCCAGCGCGCGCTCCGGGGCGCTGCGGCTCAGCCCGCATGTCTGGGTGGACGGCGCGGATCTTGCGCGCTGCGTCGCGGCCCTGCGGACCCTCGTGCCCGGCCGGGGCCAGGACGGCGCGGATGATCATGGGCGCTCGAGCATCATCTCGAACGGTGGCCGCCGACGTTCGGAATAAGACGGTGTGGACTCAAAGAGCGACCGCATCGCGCCGGGTCCGATGCCCGTCACGATCCCGTCGGCCGATCTCCCCGGGGCGGCACCGGACTGGCGGAACCGATGCCGCGTCCCGGTGACCTCCTCCGGCTGGCCCGGGCGCTGCTCTCGGGACGCTATGCCGTGATCCTCTCCGGCGAGCTGGCCCAGAGCCTGTTCCACTTCGTCCTCAACATCCTGCTCGTGCGCGAACTCGGCGCGCACGATTACGGGCTGTTCGCCATCGTGTTCACCGTGGGCGCCGTCGGGATCACCTACATCCGTGCGCTGGTCGCGGTCCCGGCGACGCTCCACCTCGCCCGGAGCCTCGGCCGCCCGGCGGCGCGGGGCTACGACGTGATGTTCGGGTCCGGCGCCATCCTGGTCTCCGGCCTGCTGGCGGTGGGCGTCGGCGTCGCGCTCGTGCCGGTGATCGGCTTCGGCGCCCTGGCGGCCGGGGCCTTCGTGGGCCTCTACGCCTACCGCAGCTACCTGCGGATCGTGCTCCTGGCCCGCGGCCGTCCGCGGATCGCCGGCCTCAGCGACCTCGTCTACGCCGTCTGCGGGGGCCTGCTCGTGGCGCGCGGGCTCGATGGTGCCGGCGCGGCGCTCCTCGACCGCGCCTTCGCGGCGATCGCCCTGGCGCACGCCCTCGCCATCGCGGTGGCCTACGGGGCCCTGCGCGAGCGTCTGCGGATCGCGCTCCACGCCCGGGCCCGGGCCCGGTATCGGTCGATCTGGAAGACTCTGGCCTGGTCGCTCGCCGGCGTCACCGGCCTCACCGTGCAGGGCCAGGGCCTGACCCTGCTGTTCGCCCTGCTCGCCGGCCCGGCCGCCTATGCGCCGATCGCCGCGACGCTCGTCCTCTACGCGCCCCTGCGCATCCCGACGATGGCGCTGATGAACATGGTGCTGCCGGAGATCACCCGGCTGCTCGCCTCCGGGCAGGTCGAGGCCGCCCGGCGCATCGTCGTGCGCCGGGCGGCTTTGCTCGGCGGCGCCTGCGTCATCTACGGTGCGGCGATGGCGGCGCTCCTGCCGGCCGTCGAGGGGGTTCTGTTCAAGGGCCGCTTCGCCGGCGAGCCGATGGGCTGGATCGGGCTCGGCGTCTGGGCGGTGGTGACGGTCTCGCTGCTCTACGCGATCCCGCGCGCCTATCTGGAGGCGTCGGCGGCCTTCCGGAGCATCACCGCCGGAGCGGTGGCGAGCGCCGCCCTGGGTTTCGCCATCATGGTCCCGGCCCTGCTGTTCTTGCCGGCCGCGACCGCGCTCGTCGGCCTGCTCGCCTCCGAGGTCGCCACGCTGGCGTGGTCGCTCGGCGCGTTCCGCAACCTCGCGCGGGAGCCGCGCTTCTCCGCCTCCGCCGCCGGCGCAACCTGAAGGCGCGTCCGCGCGCCCGTCAGGCCGCAGCCTCCGCGACGGGATTCCCGCTGTCCGGCCGCCCGGGCCGGCCGAATCGGCGCTGCAGGGCGTGCCGCGTCCGGTCCACGAGATGCGCCGCGGCGCCCTGGGGCGTGCGCGCGCCCATCATCGAGGCCAGGGTCAGGGTCTGGGTGCCGAAGCGGCCCTTGAAGCCCTCGTCGCCGCACAGGAAATCGACCGTGTGCAGGCCGCGGTCGATCGACCACATGATGTAGTCCATCATCAGCACCATGCCGGGCGAGGCGCGCTCGGCCGCCGGATCGTAGGTGGTGACGAAGGCCATCATCGTGCCGCGCTGGACGAAGTTGATCGAGACCGCCACGACGGCGCCGCCGCATTCCAGCACGAAGGCGTGCAGGAGCCCCGCCTCGGCCAGCACCTGCACCATGGCGGGGAGCGCCCGGGAGCCCGCGTCGTAGAAGGCCGTCGAGGCCAGGCCGTGGGTCTCGAGCCAGGCCCTTTTGAAGGTGGTCAGCCGGTCGAGCACCGGGGCGAGCGGTTCTTCGGGTCCGAGCAGGCGGAAGGCGAGCGGCCCGCGCTCGCCGAGGAATTTCTGGCCGCGGCGGTAGTTCTGCCGGGTCTTCTTCGATTGCGCATCGAACCACGCCCGGCCGGTCGTCCAGGGGCCGCGCACCCGCCAGTTCGCCTCGTCGCGGTGGTTCAGGTGCAGCCGCACCCCGCCGCCGCCCGGTTCGAGCAGCGTCCGCGCCGCGGCGTCCGGCAGGAGCCGGTTCAGGTAGGCGAGGTCGAAGCCGCCGGCCCGGCCGGCCGCGCGCCACATCCGCCGGACTAGGTCGTGCCCCGTCCCGGGGGCAAGCAGCGCGTCGCCGAAATCCGAACAGTCCTTGGCGGCCCATTCGAGGACCCGGAACCCCTTCCGGCGGATCGTGGCCAGCGGCAGCACCCCGACGAGGTCGCCGCCTCGCCAGACCAGGACGATGTGGAGCGTCCGGCGCTCCCGGTCGGGCAGGCTCGCCCACCAGGCGGCGATCCAGGCGTGGCTCTGGAACACCAGGGCGCCGCTGCGGGCCCACAGCTCCGTCCAGGCGGCCCCGACCTCGGCGAGCCGCCCGGCCGTGCGGACCGTCTCGAGGCGCTCCGTCGCCATGGTCACGCCCCCGGCCGGGCGGGCGCGCCGCGCAGGCGCCGCACCTGCCGGGCGATCCGCCGGCCCATCTTCCGCAACGGCAGCAGGTAGAGCCCGGACAGGGATTGATAATCGGCCACGTCCCGGTCGACGAGCCCGAACTTGAAGTCCTCGTCGGGGTGCGGGACGTACAGGGTCCCGAACAGGCGGTCCCAGAAGGAGAACAGCAGGCCGAAGTTCTTGTCGTAGTGCTGCGGCGCGGTGGAGTGATGAAGCTGGTGCCAGTGCGGGCACAGGATCACGGAATTGAGACGTCCGAACGAGATCTTGAAATGCGTATGCCGGACGAAGTCCATCATCAGGATGTTGCGCATGATGTAGACGTTGATCCCGAACACGGTCAGCTCGACCGGGTCGAGGGCGACGAGGCTCCAGATCCCGAAGCAGATGCCGGGGATCACGCCGTCCCAGGCGCGGTTCATCAGCTCGTCGAGGGGATGGACCCGGTCCTTGGTGATTCCGACCATCACCTCGGCCGAGTGGTGGACCTTATGCAGCTCCCACAGGAACGGGTAGCGGTGCTGGGCCGTGTGGTAGAGGTAGTAGGACAGGTCGTAGGCCAGCAGCATCGTGGCGGTGAACACCACCACGGTCACCGGCCCGGGCTCCCCGAGGACCGGCTGATCGACCCCGAAGATCCCGCCCAGCACCCGGTTGGTCGCGTAGCCGACCGCGACCACGAAGGTCACCCCGGCGGGGATCAGCAGGAACGGCATGATCGCCTTGCGGGTGACGTAGAACAGCAGGTCCGCCCGCGCGGACGGGTGCGTCATCACCTCCCGCGGGAGCGCGAATTCGAAGAACTCCGCCAGGGAGTATCGCTCCGCCGTGCGCAGATAGGCGATCAGGGCGCAGCCCAGCGCGGTCGCGAACAGCAGGCCGGCGGCGAGCAGGTTCTCGCCGGAGACCTTCGCGACGATCCGCTGAATGAAGTCGGCCACATCCATGTCTACGCGTTCCCTTCGCCCGACCGGGCTCGATCCCCACCGGGCCGATTCACGGGCCGCCGAACCCGAGGGCAGTCCCGGAAGACGGCAAGAGATGCGATCCGCAGCAAGCGGACTATTTTGTCGCTATAATCGTCTGCCGGATATTGGTTTCGATTGCGGATCAATGAGTCGGGCACCATACGATATAGTGCGATCCTGTTCGATGCTGGAGACGATGCCATCGCGCGAATCCCCTCACTCCAGCGAGGATGTCGGCGGGTGAGCCGTTCGAGACCGTCGCAGGGTCGCCCGGACCACGGCGTCGATGCCCTCCGCCGCGGAGGCCTCGGAGAACACAGTCTCGTAGCGCGCCCGCGCGGCTGGTCCGAAACTCCGCCACGCCGCCGAATCGGCGATCAGGGCCGCCAGGGTGTCGGTGATCGCCTCCGGCCCGCCGGGCGGTACGACCCAGCCGGTCCGCCCATGCTCCACGACCTCCGGAAGCCCGCCGACTGCCGTCACCAGCGGCGGCACGCCATACGCCATGGCCTCGATCGCCACCCGGCCGAGGGATTCGGGCCGCTGCGACGGCATGGTCACCACGTCGGCCCAGCGATAGAGCGCCGACGGATTGGCCACGAAGGGCTCAAGGCTCACGTGGTCCGACAGGCCGGCCCCGGCGATCCGTTCCGCGAGGGCGCGTTCCCGCGCCGTGTCCTCGAAGGCGCTGCCGACGATGCGCAGCTCGATCCGCCGCCGCACCGCCTCCGGCAGCGCGGCCACCGCCTCGATCAGCACGTCCTGACCCTTGATCCGGCTGATGCGCCCGAGCATCAGCACCCGGAGCGGACGGCTGCCGTCGTAGCCGCCCCGGTTCGCCGCCGCCGGCCCGGCGATGCCGTTATAGACCACCCGGGCGGCGGTGCCTGTCGGCAGCGCGTAGGCCGCGGCGGTGGCGTGCGAGTTGAACACCACGTCGGCGCCGCTCCAGCGGATCAGCCCGCGCAGGACCGTCAGGATGGGCCCCTCGGGGATCTCGTGGACGTGGACGATGCTGCGTCCGGGCCGCAGACGCGCGGCGAGCAGGTAGTCGGCCACCACGGTGGTGTTGACGTAGACGAGGTCGCTCGCGCGGATGCGCCGGAGCGCCCGCAGGACCGCGACCGGCAGGGCCATCAGATCGACGGTGAGGCGCCGAGTCAGATCCTTCCGCCGGAGGATCCACAGGGGCTCGATCACGACGCGGCTGGCGACGGGTTCCAGCGCCGCCACGATCGGGCCGTGCCGGGGCAGGACCACGTCGATCCGCGCGGTCGGATAGGCGGCGCGGAGGGTGCGGACGGTCTCGATGAAGCAGCGGTCGGATCCGTAGAGTTCGAACCCCTGATGCACGCACGCGATGCGCAGCGCCGGAACCGCCCCCGGTCGGGACGCGGCTGGAGCGGCGCCGCTGCGGTCGGGCGCTGCGCAAGTCGAGCGCAATAACGGATCGTCTATCATAGGATTAAAAATCGCATAATCAGCAAACCAGGGGTTGAAATTCGCGCTGCCCGCTTGGACGAGGCGACAATTTACAATATGGGCGGTGAATTGGGAAGGAGAGACAATGCCTGACCCTGTACCCGCAGTGCTTATTCTAGGAACACGTGGGATCCCGGCCGCGCATGGCGGGTTCGAGACTTTCGCGGAACGGTTAGCCCGCTATCTGGTCGGCCGCGGCTGGCGCGTCGGCGTGTATTGTCAGCGGGAGGTCGACCGGGTGCACGCCCGGGTCTCGTCGCGGATCTGGGACGGCATCGAGCTGATCACCGTGGAGGTCGGCCTGAACGGACCGGCCGCGACGCTCGCCTTCGACGCGATCTGCGCGCACGATGCCGCGGCGCGGGGCGGCGTCTGCCTCGTGCTCGGCTATAACGGCGCGGTGTTCCTGCCCTACCTGCGCGCCCGCGGCGGCCGAATCCTGACCAACATGGACGGCATCGAGTGGCGCCGTCCGAAATGGTCGCTGCCCGTCCGGGCGTTCTTCTACGTCAGCGAGTGGATCGCCGCCTGGTCCTCGCAGCGGCTCGTCGCCGATCACCCGGCCATCGCCGACCACCTCGCCGGCCGGCGTCCGCGCCGCGCCATCGCGACGATTCCCTACGGGGGCGACCCGCCGCCCACGGATACGGGACCGCCGCCGCTGGGGCTGGAGGCCGGCCGCTATCTGGTCTCGATCGCCCGCATCGAGCCGGACAACAACATCCTGACGATGGTCGCGGCGTTCTCGCGCCGGCCCCGGGGCGTGCGGCTCGTGGTGCTCGGCACCATGCGGGTCCGCAACCCGTATCATCGCGCCGTCGAGGATTCCGCCTCCCCCGAGGTGCTGTTCCCCGGGGCCATCTACGAGCCCGATCAGGTCCAGGCCCTGCGGCTGCACGCGCTGGCCTATCTCCACGGCCATACGGTGGGGGGCACCAACCCATCGCTGGTGGAGGCCCTATGGGCCGGCAACGCGGTGATCGCCCACGACAATCCGTTCAACCGGGGGACCGCCGGCGACGGGCCGTTCTATTTCACGGACGGCGAATCCTGCGCCGCCGCGATCGAGCGGGTGCTGTCCGACGCGGAGGCCGTCGACCGCGCCCGCGCGGCCGCGCGCCGGCGCGCCGAGCGGTTTCGCTGGGACGACGTGCTGGTGGCCTATGAGGACCAGGTGCGCCGGGTCGGCGGGTATCCCCCGCTGGCGCAGGCCGCGACGCCGGGGGTCGAGGTTGGCGCCGCGGCGGGGTCGGGGTGGTGAGGGCGAGCCGCCGGGCGATGCTCGCCGGCGGCCTCGCCACCGCGGGGGCGGGGATGCTCCCGGCCGCCGCCGCGGAGCCGATGCCGCTGCGCCGGGGCATCGCGCTCTGGCCCTGGTTCTCGCTCACCACCGAGTTTCCGGCGCCGCGGATCGACTACGCCTGGCCGCCGTTCCAGGCGGACCGCCCCGTGCCCTGCCGGGCCGACCTGCATCGCCTCGCGGCCCTCGGCTTCGATTTCGCCCGCCTGCCCCTTGATCCCGGTCCGTTCGTGGCGTTCACGGGGGCCCGTCGGGCCGAACTGTTCGGCAGCCTGTCGGCGGCAATCGACGCGGTGCTGGCGGCCGGACTGCGCGTCCTGGTCAACGTCCAGGCCAATGCCGCGACCCACCACTACACGCCGGAGGCCTTCTACGGCACCGACCGGGCGCCGCTGTTCCCCGCCTACCGGGACCTCGTCGTCGAACTGGCCCGCCTGTGTGCCCGGAAGGGCGCCGACCGGGTGGCGCTGGAGCCGGTCAACGAGCCGCCGCAGGCCTGCGGTGCGATCGCGTGGATCCGGGTTCAGGACGGGCTGCTGGCCGCGGCCCGGGCGGCGGCGCCGTCGCTGACGCTGGTGGCGACGGGGTCCTGCGGCAGCCTCGTCGCCGGCCTGACGGCCCTCGACCCGGCGCCGCTCACGCGGTTCGCGCCGTTGGTCTACACCTTCCATTTCTATGAGCCCTACCTGTTCTCCCACCAGGGGGCGACGTGGCTCACCGAGGAGCCGTTCTATCGCTGGCTCAACGCCGTGCCCTGGCCGGGCACCCGGGACCGCCTTCCGGAGACGCTCGCGGCGGTGCGAGCGCGCATGGATGCCGACCGGTCGGTCCCCCGGGCCGAGAAGGCCCGCGACCTGGCGGTGATCGAGGCCAAGCTGAACGAGTATGGCGAGGCCGCGCCCGGACCCGCCTTCCTCGCCGCCGCCCTGGATCCGGTCTCGACCTGGGCCGAGCTCTACGGGATCCCGCCCCGGGCGGTGCTGATGGGCGAGTTCGGGGCCCTGCGCACCGATGGGCGCTACACGGCCGCCCGGGCCGCCGACCGGGCCGCCTATATCCGCGACGTGCGGCTGGCGGCGGACCGGGCGGGCTTCGGCTGGTCGTTCTGGAACCTGTTCGACGGCCTGGGCCTCATGGACGACGCCCATGTCGCCGAGCCCGCCCTGATGGCCGCGCTCGGGCTCCGGACGCCGCCCTAGGGCATCGTTCCGGAGGGTCGAGGCCGACCATCGGGACAGGACGCGGCGTCCGGCTCAGGCCGGCTGCCGGACCCGGCCCGGCGGGTACAGGACGATCAGCATCAGGGCGAACTTGGCCAGCAGCGTGGTCTTGCCGGCCAGCCCCTCGAAGGTGTTGACCAGGATCACGAAGCTGAGGATCGGCAGCCAGACCCCGCGCCGGCAGGCGCGCGCGATCTCCGCGAGGTAGAGGCCCACCGCCACCACGAGGAGCGTGGTCATCAGGATCCCGTGGTAGAGCACGTCCGAGAGGATCGAGTTCTCGATGCCCCATTCCAGGCCGTAGATCCGCCGCAGGGTGGTGACCTGGGCGAGATCGGGACCCAGCAGCAGGTCCCGGAACGGGATCGCGTCGAACACCGCTAGCATGTCGACCCGGGCCTTCGCGCTGCCCCCATCGGAGACGAAGCGGCTCAGCAGGGTGTCGAAGAAGCCGATGGCGGCCAGCAACGCCAGGGCGACCGGCACCAGCGTCAGCGCGAAGCAGGCGCAGGCCGCGCCGATCAGCGGGACCCGGCCGCCGCGCAGGAGGCCGGCGAGGGCGAACATCCCGACGCCGCCGCCGAGGACGAGGGTGGTCACGGTGGCGGAGCGGCCGCCGAAGGTGACCAGCGCCACGAGCTGCAGGGCGATCATCCCGGCGCGCAGGGCCGGACCGAGCCGGCCGCCGCCCGTGGCCAGGGCCAGGATGTAGCAGGCGGTGAGGGTCGCGTTGCCGAGCGGGTGGCCCTGGAGCGCCGCCGAGCGGGTATCGGTCTCAAAGGCCATGCCGTCCATGCGGAACGGGAAGAGGCGCTGTCCGCTGGCGAACTCGAACAGGCCGAGGGCCGCGTTGGCCAGCAGGACCAGATGGAAGACGGTCTCCAGCCGGGCCAGGGTCGCGGCGTCCCGGTTTAAGAGCAGGATCGGCACGAGTCCGGCCAAGACGAAGGTGTCGATCGCGCCGGCGAGCCCGGTCCCGCCCCGGGCCGCGATCAGGGCGAGGAGGAGCACACCGCAGACGGTCACCAGCACGCTGGCGGGCCGGCGGTTCAGGGCCTGCGCCACCGGGATCACCGGGTTGCCGGCGCGCAGCAGCGTCCACCCGGCCAGGGCGACCGCCAGGTAGGTTGACGGATGGATCTTGGAGGCGGCCGAGCCGCTGAGCCCGTCGTAATTGAGCCCCAGCGCCCAGAGTAGGCCCCCGGAAACCCCGACCAGGATCACCGCCCAGGCGACGAAGACGAGGGACTCCGCCCGCGCGACCACGCCTGCCGGACCGGCCCGTGTTGGTGCGCCGCCGCGCGCCGCGCTGGCCGATTGGCGGGCGGTGCTCACGCCCGGCGCCGGTCCAGGAGCAGGGAACCCGAGATCGGCCGGCCCAGCGCCTCGGAGGTGTCGACGAGGTCGATCAGGTCGCGCTGGCGCGTCGCGCCGTTGCAGGCGACCACCAGGACCCTGTCGGCCGCGGTCGCCAGGGGGCCGAGCCGCAGATTCTCGCTGAGCACGCCGCCGTCCACGATCACCAGTTCGAACCGGGCCTTCACCCCGGCGACGAACCGCTCGATGTTCTCCGGCGTGAGCGCGTCGCGCGCCGGCTTGCGGGTATCGCCGAGGCCGATCCGGCGCGCGCCGGTCTTCGGGTCGGTCTCGGTCACGGCGTTGAGGCTCTGCTCGCCGCGGAGCACGTCGAGGAGGCCGCCCGCGCCCGATCCGTCGGCGCGCAGGTCCGCATCCACCAGCAGGACCCGGTCGCCGCGCCCCACCGCCACCGCGGCGAGCAGCCCGATCACCGCCCGGCGCTGCACCTCGTCCGCCTCGCCCGAGGTCACGAGCAGCACCAGGGAGCGCCCGCGGCTGCCCGCGGTCGCGGCGAGCTGGTCCAGGGTGACGCCCGCCGCCGCCGCGTTGGCGCCCCGGGGCCGCAGGCCCGGCAGCACCGCCACCACCGGTGCGTTCGAGAGCCGTTCGAGCTGGCGCGGCGACAGCACCGTCGGCGCGAGGTATTCCCGGATCAGCGCGAGGCCGGCGCCGAGGCCCAGGCCGCCGAACAGGGCGGCCACGACCAGGATCAGCCGCGGCGGCCAGCTCGGATCCTCCGGCGGCCGGGCCGCCGTGATGATCCGCGCGTTCGAGCTGTCGATGCTGGTCTGTTCCTTGATCTCCCGGGCACGGACCAGGAAGCTGTTGTAGACCGAGCGCGCCGCCTCGACCTCGCGCTCCAGCTCGCGGAGCTGCACCGTCGACTGGGCGGTCACCGCCGCCTGCCGCTGGAGCCGTTCCAGCTCGGTGGCGAGTGTCCGCTCGTTGGCCTGGGCGCGCTGATATTCGGTCTCGGCGGCGCCCGCGATCCGGTTCAGCTCGGCGTCGATCAGCCGGCGGACATCCTGCATCTGGGTGCGCACGGCGGCGATGAACGGGTGGCGCTCGCCGAGATTCGTGCGCAGGTCCGCCTCCCGGGCGGCGAGCTCGGCATACTGGCCGCGCAGGCGGTCGATGGCGGCGGACTGGACCGCCTCCGGCATCGCGCCGGACCCGACCGCATGGCCGCGGGCGTCCCGGATCCCCTGGAGCCGCGCCTTCGCCTCGGCGGCCCGGGCGCGGGCTGCCACCAGCCGGGTGTTCAGGTCCGTGAGTTGCTGCTCGTTCACCAGCCGGCCGCTGGCGGTGATCAGGCCGTTGCGGGCCTTATAGTCCTCGAGCCTCTTGTCGGCGACGTTCACCGCATCGCGCAATTCGTCGAGCCGGCCCCGCAGATCGCCCGCGCCGCGCCGCGCGGCCGCGGCCCGCGCCTCGGTCTGGTCGGTGAGGTAGGCGTTGGCGATGGCGTTGACGATGCGCGCCGAGAGGTCGGGGTCCACCGTGGTGACGACCACATCGATCACGAACACCTTGTCGGCGCGCTTCACCGCGAGCCTGCGACGGAGCTGGTCGAGGGCGCGGCCCTGCGCGTCGACCGGCCGCTGCGGCTTCGGCCCGGTCACCAGAACCCGCAGGCTCGCTACGGCGCGACCGAGCCAGCTGTCCCGGGGCACGCCGAAGCCGGGTTCGGTCTCGAGGCCGGTCTGGGCCACGGCGCGTGCCAGGACCGCGTCGGACTCGATCACCTTCACCTGGCTCTCGACCTGCGCGATGCCGCCGTCCGGCGACAGCGCACCCGGGTTGACGTCGTTGGAGACGACCTGCCGGTCGCGGGGATCGATCAGGATCTGGGCGGTCGCCGTGTAGAGGGAGGGCGTGGTCGCGGCGTAGGCGAGGGCCAGCGCCGCGAGCAGCAGGGCGGTCCCGAACACGAGCCGCTTGCGCCGCCACAGGATGCGCCACAGGTCGCCGAACTCGGCCGTCGTCTCCGGCCGTCCCGGCCAGGGCCGCTCGGGAAGCGCGGGCTGCACCGGTGCCAGCCAGGTCGCGACGGCCAGATTAGGGTCGATCCGTGTCACGATCGGTCACCGTCGTCTCAATCCAGTCCAAACCCGTGCGGGCCGCATCCCTGATTGCAAGCGTCGTGCAGGCCGGCGGTACGCTCCAGACATTGAGATTGTCCCATCGAGATGTATCGATTACTGGAGTTCTGGTAAACACCGGGCGCAACTCCGAATAAGCGCCGCCGCGTTATCATTCCCGTTACGATTGGGAGTCTGACCTGAAGTCGGTTCGCCGATCAAAGGATCAAGGTGCCGTACGGAGCGCGCCAGTCAATGCACGTGCGGGTTCGTCTCGACGGCGCCAGGCCACTCGGCTGGCATGTGAAGCTGCTCCGGCGGATCGGCGAGATCCCCGGGATCGGTGTGCTCAGCGTCGACGACGCGCCGGGACCCGGGACGTGGCCGCACACGGCGGACCTGCTGTTCCGCCTCGAGGCGCTGGTCCACGGCCTCCGCCGGGTGGGTTCGGAGCCGATCCCGGGCGCAGAACTCGATCCTTGGCGGCGGGCCGCCCCGGCCCCCGATCTGGTCCTCGACCTGTGCGGCGACGTCCCGGCCGGGCCCGGGATATGGCGGCTCGTCTACGACGACCGGCCCGGTGAAGACGCCTTGCTGGCGGCCCTCGTGGCGGATGCGGTGCCGCATCTCGCTCTGGTCGAGGACGGGGCGACCCGCGCCGCCGGGCGCCTCGGGGCCGACCGGCCCGGGATCGTGCTGGCGAGCTTCGAGGACGCGCTGGCCCGGACGGTGACGCTGATCGCCGCGGCCCTGCGCAACCGGATCGCGGGACGGACCGGTGCGGGCGCCACCGGCCCCGGATCGGTCGGCCATCGGGGGGGCCTGACGGTGCCGCGACTCGGCTCACGCGCCGGACGCATGCTCGCCGGTGCCCTCGTCCACCGGCTGTACCGCCTGTGCTATCACGCGCCGCATTGGCGCTGCGGCTGGCGCGCCCTCTCCGGGCCGGACCTGATCGAACTGAAGCGCCATCCCGGGACGGGCTGGACCGTGCTGCCGGATGACGGCCGGCGCTTCTATGCCGATCCCTTCCCGATCGCGGTGGCCGGGGCCACGCACCTCTTCGTCGAGGATTTCCCGCACGCGACTGGCAAGGCGATCATCTCGGCGGTCCGCTTCGGCCCGAACGGTCCGGACGGGGCCCCGGTGCCGGTCCTCGAAGAGGCGCATCACCTCTCCTATCCCTTCGTCTTCGAGCGGCAGGGCTGCGTCTGGATGGTGCCGGAGAGCTCCGCCGCCGGGACGGTCGACCTGTACCGCGCCACGCGCTTCCCCGGCGGCTGGGTCAAGGAGGCCACGCTCCTCTCCGGCGTCGTGGCGAGCGACGCGACCCTGGTCGAGCACGCCGGTCGCTGGTGGATCTTCGCCGCCGTTCGCGATGCCGAAATCGACGCCCCCGCCGGGTCGGGCTCCTTCCACGACGCGCTCCATCTCTGGTCCGCGCCGGATTTCCGCGGGCCCTACACGCCGCATCCGGCCAATCCCGTGCTGGTGGATCCCGCCCTGGCGCGCCCGGCCGGGCGGATCGTCGCCCGCGGCGGACACCTGATCCGCCCGATCCAGGATTGCGCCGACGGTTACGGCCGCGCCCTCACGCTGGCGCGGATCGACCGCCTGGATTCGGACGGGTTCGCCCAGACCGTGATCGGCCGGATCGCGCCCGGCCCGGCCTGGCCGGGCAATCGGTTGCACACGCTGAACGCGGGCGGCGGCATCGAATGCATCGACGGATCCGGGCGCGCGTCACGTGCCCGGGCGATCGCGGGCGCCTGACGCTGCGGCCACGCCATTTTCCCGCGCGGACAGCCCTGGCGGGAACGCCTCCGGACAGCTACATATCGTCGGCGGGGCTGCAGAGTTCGTCAGGAGCACTATCCCCGGGGCCTTATCGACTCCCTCGGGAGCTGTCCCTGGCCTCGTCCCTGGACTTGGCCAACACGGCGCCCACCTACGCTGTAGGTTTCCCGGGATCGATCCTCCAACGGCTCACGTGGCTCCGCACTCGACCCTTCCTGAGACCCGGACGCAAACCGCGGATGCGGCGCGCAAGACCGAACTCCGGCGCGCGGCCCTGGCGGCGCGCGACGCCCTCGATCCGGCCGCCCGACAGACCGCCTCGGCGCTGATCGCGCGCACGCTCCTCGCCCTGCCCGAACTGGCCGACGCCCGGCTCGTCGGGGCGTTCTGGCCGATCCGCACCGAGGTCGATCCGCGCCCCGCCGCCGAGGCCCTGCTCGCCCGCGGCCAGGGTGTGGCGCTCCCGCAGGTCACGCCGGACGGCCTCGTCTTCCGGGACTGGCGCGCCGGGGACGCGCTGGTCGCCGGCCGCTTCGGCCTGAGCGAGCCGGACCCCGCGCGGCCGCCCGTAGAGCCCGACGCGCTGATCGTGCCGCTGGCCGCCTTCGATCGGACCGGCCAGCGGATCGGCTACGGCCGCGGCTATTACGACGGCGCGATCACGCGCCTGTCCCGCACCCGCCCGCTCTTCACCGTCGGCATCGGCTTCGCCGTCCAGGAGGTGGAGCGCGTGCCCGCCGAGCCGCACGACCGGCCCCTCCACTGCGTAATCACCGAAGCGGGCCTGGTCCGCTTCGACGGGACGTTCTGACCGATGCGGCTGCTCTTCCTCGGCGACGTCGTCGGCCGCTCAGGCCGTCTTGCGGTCTGCGAGCACCTGCCCCGGCTGCGGGAGCGGTGGCGGCTCGACTGCGTGGTGGTCAACGGCGAGAACGCGGCCGGCGGCTTCGGCATCTCCGAGGCGATCTGCGACGAACTGATCCAGGCCGGCGCCGACGCGGTGACGCTCGGCAACCACAGCTTCGACCAGCGGGAGGCGCTGGTGTTCATCGCCCGCCAGCCCCGGCTGGTGCGCCCGGCCAATTACCCGCCCGGCACCCCCGGCCGCGGCGCCACGGTGGTGGAGACCCAAGGGGGCGCCCGCGTCCTCGTGGTCAACATCATGGGCCGCGTCTTCCTCGACCCGTTGGACGACCCCTTCACCGCCGTGGAGCGCGAGATCACGGCCTGCCCCCTCGGGGCGGCGGCCGACGCCGTGGTGGTCGACGTGCACGCGGAGGCGACCAGCGAGAAGCAGGCCTTCGGCCACTATCTCGACGGCCGGGCGAGCCTCGTCGTCGGGACGCACACCCACACCCCCACCGCCGATCACCGGATCCTGCCCGGCGGCACCGCCTACATGTCGGATGCCGGGATGTGCGGCGATTACGATTCGGTCATCGGCATGCAGAAGGACGAGCCGATCCGCCGGATGATCCAGAAGACGCCCGGCTCCCGCTGGGAGGTCGCCACCGGCGACGGCACGCTCAGCGGCATCGCCGTGGAAACCGATGCGCGGGGGCTCGCCACCCGGGTCGCGGCGCTCCGCCTGGGCCCGCATCTCGAAGAGAGCCGGCCGCACTTCTGGGATTAGTACGCGTCAGCGGGATGGAGACGTGTTCGGCGCGGGAGAGTGCCGCCCGCACGACTTGATCGCGTGCGAGCGTGCCTCCACAGTGACTTCGACGGACGCCGCCGGCGGCCGCATCCCTGAGATCAGGCTAGAGCGACTGATGGCCGCCCGCGAGACCGGCGAAATCAACGGGGAACCGCTGGCCCGGCCCGGGATCTATCTCGGGCGGATGGTTGTCTTTCTGATCCTCGTCGGCTTCCTGGCCTTCATTCTGTTCAAGCAGATCACGCCGGCCTTCCTGGCCAATCCGGGGCTCAACGGCCTCATCCTGGGCGTGCTGCTCATCGCCATCCTGATCGCCTTCGGGCAGGTCGTCCGGCTGTTCCGGGAGGTCGCCGCCGTCAACGCCGCGGCGCGGGGCACCCAGGCGAGGCGTCCGCCCGCCCTGCTGGCCCCGATGGCGCCGATGATCGCGGCCCGGGTCGCCGGGACGACGCTGCCGGGCACGTCCGGCTATCTCGACACCATCGCGGCCCGCCTCGACGAGGGGCGCGAGATCCTGCGCTACATCGCCGGGATCCTGATCCTGCTCGGCCTGCTCGGCACCTTCTGGGGCCTGATCGACACGCTCTCGGCGGTGGGCGGCGTGATCAAGGGCATGCGCGGCGGCGGCGATGCCGGGGTGATGTTCGACGAGCTGAAATCGGGCCTGGCGGTGCCGCTGTCGGGGATCGGCCTCGCCTTCTCGGCCTCGCTGTTCGGCCTCGCCTCCTCGCTGATCACCGGGTTCCTGGAGCTCCAGGCGGGCCAGGCCCATGCCCGCTTCCACAACGAATTGCAGGATTGGCTGATGTCCGGCGAGGCCGTGGCCGGCGCGGCCGCGCCGGTCCGGTCGGCGGCCGGCACGCAGGACCTGAAGGAGGCGATCGAGCGGCTGACGGCGCTGGTGGCCGAGGGCGGGGGCAGCCGCGCCGCGACGCTCGCCATGACCAACCTCGCCGAGGGCATCCAGGGCCTCGTGCAGCACATGCGCGCCGAGCAGCAGATGATCCGCGACTGGGTCGAGGCGCAGGCGAGCCGGGAGCGCGAGCTGAAGCAGGTGCTCGACCGGCTCGGCCGGGAGCGGGTCTGATGGCGTCCACGGCGGCGCGGTCCCGGCGCACCCTCAACGTCTGGCCGGGCTACGTCGACGCGCTGGCGACGCTGCTGCTGGCGGTGGTGTTCCTGCTCACGGTGTTCGTGGTCGGGCAGTTCTTCCTGTCGCAGGAGCTGACCGGCCGGGACGAGACCCTGGCCAAGCTCAACCGGCAGATCTCCGACCTCACCGACCTCCTCGCCCTGGAGCGTTCGAGCCGCCGCACCCAGGAGGACGAGGTCCGCAACCTGCGCACGACGCTGGCGGGCGTCGAGGCCGAGCGCGATCAGGCGAAGTCACAGGCCGAGGCCGCCACCGTCAGCCAGGGCGCGGCGGGCGCCCTCGACAAGCAGCTCGACGCCGAGCGCGGCGCGACCAAGCGGGCCCTGTCCCAGATCGATCTGCTGAACGAGCAGATCAGCGCCATGCGCCGCCAGCTCGCCGCCCTCGAAGATGCGCTCGCGGCCTCCGAGAGCCGGGACCGGGAATCCCAGGTCCGCATCGCCGAACTCGGCAGCCGGCTGAACGTCGCGCTGGCGCAGAAGGTCCAAGAGCTGGCCCGCTACCGCTCGGACTTCTTCGGACGGCTGCGCCAGATCCTCGGCAACCGGCCGGACATCCGGGTGGTCGGAGACCGCTTCGTGCTGCAATCGGAGGTGCTGTTCCCGGCGGGCTCGGCGACCCTCAAGCCCGAGGCGGGTCCCGAGATCGACCGGATCGCCGGGGCGATCTCGGACCTCGCCCGGCAGATCCCGGCGGACCTGCCCTGGGTGCTGCGGGTCGACGGTCACACCGATGCCCGGCCGATCAGCACGCCGCAATTCCCGTCGAACTGGGCGCTCTCGGCGGCCCGCGCCATCGCGGTGGTGCAGTACCTCGCCGGCAAGGGGATCGCCCCGCAGCACCTCCTGGCCGGGGCCTTCGGCGAGTTCCAGCCGCTCGATCCCGGCACCACCGAAGACGCCTATGCCCGGAACCGCCGCATTGAGATGAAGCTCACCGAGCGGTAGCGGTAGCGGCCGCGTCCCGGTCCGCCTGAGCGCCCCGCTCAGCCCGCCAGCGCGTCCTTGTAGGCGAAGATCCCAGGCGTGCCGCCGGTCATCAGGAACAGCACCGCCGATCCCGCCGGGTACAGCCCGCCCCGGACATCGTGCAGCAGACCCGCGAAGGCCTTGCCGCTGTAGACCGGATCAAGGAGCTTGCCCTCGGTCCGCGCCAGCAGCCGGACGGCCTCCAGCATCCCGGCGGTGGGGATCCCGTAGCCGGGGCCGCGATGGCGCCCGTCGAGATCGATCTCCTGCGCCGTGACGCGCCGCGCCGCTCCGATCAGCGCCAGCGTGGCGTTGGCCTTCTCCAGCACCTCCGCCCGGGCGCGCCCTTCCTCGGCGAGCACCGCGTAGGATTTCGCCAGGCGCGGATCGATATCCATCGCGGCGAGCCCCGACACGAGACCCGCATGGGTGCCGGCGCTGCCGTTGGCGGTGACGATCTGCGCGAAGCTCAGGCCGAGATCCTCCGCCTGCGCCAGGATCTCGGCGGCGCAATTGGCGTAGCCGAGGCAGCCGGTCGGGCTCGAGCCGCCGGAGGGAAAGGTGTAGACGGCGCGGCCTTCGGCCCGAAGCTCCGTCGCCCGCGCCTCGGCGGCCGCCAGGGAATCGGCCTCGCCCGGCAATTCGTGAACGGTGGCGCCGAACACGTCGTCGAGCAGGCGATTGCCGTTGCCGGTGTAGTCCAGATCCTGGCGCGGCACGCTGCGGGTGAGGAACAGCTCGCAGGCGAGTCCCGCCCGCGCCGTGGCGGCCGCCGTCAGCCGCGCGTGGTTCGACTGGATGGCGCCCACCGTGATCGCCGTGTCAGCGCCCGCGGCCTTGGCGGCGCCGAGCAGGTATTCGAGCTTGCGCAGCTTGTTGCCGCCGAGCCCGATCCCCGCCACGTCGTCGCGCTTCACGAAGATCCGGACGCCGTTGAGGGTATCCCCGAGATGGGCCGCCAGCCCGTCCAGGGGCTCGATCGGCGTCGGGAGCGCCAGCAGCGGCAGGCGCGGGAAGCGGGCGAGGTCGAGCGTCGGCATGACGGCCTGTCTATACCGGGACGCGATCCCTGTCCCGGGGTCGCGGACTCATTCGGCCGCCGGCAGCCGCTCCCCGCGGGTGCGGGGCTCCTTGCCCCGGGCGGTCTCGTCGAGGGCGTCGGTGAATTGCAGGTTGGCGAGCTGCGCGTAGAGCGCACCTTGGGCCAGCAGGCTCTCGTGGGTCCCGGTCTCGACGATGCGCCCGTCGTCGAGGACGAGGATCCGGTCCGCGGCGCGGATCGTGGCGAGCCGGTGGGCGATGACGAGGGTGGTGCGCCCGCGCATCAGGGTGTCCAGGGCGGCCTGGACGGCCCGCTCGGATTCCGCGTCGAGCGCCGAGGTCGCCTCGTCGAGGAGCAGGATCGGCGCGTCCTTGAGGATCGCCCGGGCGATGGCGATGCGCTGCCGCTGGCCGCCCGACAGGGTCACGCCGCGCTCGCCGACCTGGGTGGCGTAGCCCTGCGGCAGGGCCGTGATGAAGCCGTGCGCGTTGGCGAGTTCGGCCGCGTGCCGGATCTCCGCCTCGCCGGCCTCCGGGCGGCCGTAGCGGATGTTCTCCGTGACGGTGCCGGAAAACACCACCGGGTCCTGCGGCACCAGGGCGATGCGGGCGCGCAGCGCCTCGGGATCGACCTGCGCGATGTCGGCGCCGTCGACCAGGATCCGGCCCCCCTGCGGGTCGTAGAAGCGCAGGAGCAGCTGCAGCACCGTCGACTTGCCGGCTCCGGACGGTCCCACGATGGCGATCCGCTCGCCGGGGGCCGCCGCGAAGGTCAGGCCGTCCAAAGCGGTGTGGCCGGGACGCGTCGGATAGGCGAAGCGCACGGCCTCGAAGGTCACGGCCCCGCGTGCGGGCTCGGGCAGCGGCAGCGCGGGGACCGGCGCGCGGATCGCGGGTTCCGTGGCCAGGATCTCGGTGAGGCGCTCGGCCGCCCCGGCCGACATGGCGAGGTCGCCGTAGACCTCGGAGAGCTGGCCCAGGGCCCCGGCGCCGAACACCGCGTAGAGGACGAACTGCGAGAGTTCGCCCCCGGTCATGGTGTGGGCGAGGACGCCCTGCGCGCCGTACCACATCACCCCCACCACCGAGGCGGAGATCAGGAAGATCGCCACGCCGGTGAGCAGCGCCCGCGCCTGGATCGAGGCGCGGGCGGCCCCGTAGGCCTCCTCGGAGGCGGTGGCGAACCGGGCCGCCGTGGTGCCCGACCGTCCGAAGGCCTGCATGGTCCGCACCGCCCCGACCGCCTCGGCGGCGTAGGCCGAGGCCTCGGCGAGCCGATCCTGGGCGGCCCGGGAGCGCCGGCGCACGCCCCGGCCCGACAGGATCAGCGGGAAGACGATCACCGGAATGGCGGCGAGCACCATCACGGACAGGCGCGGGCTCGTGATCACCATCATGGCGGTGGCGCCGACGAACAGGAACAGGTTGCGCAGCAGGATCGACACCGAGACCCCGAAGGCGGACTTGATCTGCGTCGCGTCGGCGGTGAGCCGCGAGACGATCTCGCCCGATTGCGCCCGGTCGAAGAAGGCGGGATCGAGGATCGTGAGCCGGGCGAAGACGGCGCTGCGCAGATCCGCCACCACACGCTCGCCCAGCGTCACCACCGTGTAGACCCGCGCGGCGCTCGACAGGGCGAAGGCCGCCACGACGCCGAGCAGCGCCAGGAAATAGGCGTCGATGACGCCCGAGCCGTCCGCCGTGAAGCCGTGGTCGATCACCCGGCGCATGGCCACGGGCACGACCAGCGTCGAGGCCGACGCGCAGACCAGGGCAACGAGACCTGCGACGATCCGGCCGCGGTAGCGCAGCGCGAACGGGACCAGCGGCCTGAGCGCGCTCAGCGGGGCTTTGGGACGGCTCTCGGCGGCCGCCTTGGTCTTACGGGCCATCACGCCTCTTGTGTCCGATCTCCGGTCCGCGGCGCTTGTGACCGGGGAGAGCCTGCGGTATACGCCGCCGCTCATCCGATTGCGTGTGTTCAATGGCCGCGGGCCGCCACCACGGTCGGCTTGGACGTGCCGTTGCCACGAACCTACGGTTCGGTGCAACCGGTGACATCTTCCGCATTCCGGGCCGGGCGGCGCCTCCTGCGCTTCCCGCCGGCGTGCCAGATCAGGGACCACAGGTCATGGCGAAGGACGCGGCCGCAAAGGCCAAGGGGACTGAGCATCCCGACTACCACTTCATCAAGGTCGTGATGACGGACGGGACCGAGTACAGGACCCGTTCGACCTACGGCAAGGAGGGCGACACCCTCAACCTCGACATCGATCCGCTCACCCACCCGGCCTGGACCGGCGGTGAGCAGAAGATGCTCGATCGCGGCGGCCGTGTCTCGCGCTTCAACTCGCGGTTCGGCAACCTCGGCAAGCGCTGATCCCGGATCCGCCGCCCCTCGGGCGCGGCGTTTTCAAAGCGGGCGGTCACCGAAAGCGGCCGCCCGTTCTTTTGCGTATCCCGGCGCCGGTTCAGCCCTCGCGCATGCGGAACGCCATCCGCAGCAGGCCATGCTGCTGGGCCACCGGGCTCTCCACGGGGGCCGGGGTCGGGCGATCCTCCGTGATCAGCACGTCGAGGTGGAGGATGCGGCTGTGCAGGCGGCGTGCCCGCACGATCAGGTGCTGAAGGCGCATCGGCAGGAGATTGAAATCCTGGGGCCTCGGCGGCTCGCTGCTGCCGAGCTTGACCCGGTGCTTCTCCTGGAGGGCCTCGGCCGGCGTCATCTCGCCCTCGGCGACCGCGCGCTGCACCAGAAGCCAGGACGCGATCTGCATGAGCAGCGTGGTGAGCCGCATGCTCTCGGCGGCGTAGCTCAGCGTCGCGTCGCGCGAGACCAGGCGCGATTCGTCCCGCCCCTCGCCATCGAGATAGGCCGCCGTCTCCTCAACCAGCTTCATCCCCTCGCGGAAGAGGGCCTTGAACGCTTCCGAGTTGACATAGGACTTGCCGAAATCGACCCAGTCCTGATCGTCCCGGAACGTGACATCGAAGCCGTTCATCCTGCCTCTCCTGTGCCGTCCGACGGCCCTGTCCGTCCGGATGTGGGACGCCTGGTCCCGTGCTGTCCGACGACGCTGCAATCCTAGCGCCGATCGACGGTGGCATCAGGGTTCATCCTTTCTTAACCTTAACGGATTGCCGAACCGTCAGATATGTTCTTCTTGATCGCATACCAGCGCTCAGAACGCCGCGCGTAGGCCGCCGAATACACTCCGGCCACTGCCCGGATAGAATGCCGCCAGTCCGCTCACGCCCCCGGCGGTCCTGGCATTGGCCACGACCGCGATGTCCGAAACATAGCGCGCGTCCGTGAGATTGCGCGCATCGACGAACAGGGCGACGCCGTTGGCGAAGTCGATCCCGGCCTCGACGCCGAAGAGCGCGTAGCCCGGCACCCGCAGGGTGTTGGCATGATCCGCGAAGGCGCCCTGGGGCACCCAGTCGACGGCCGGCGCGATGTGCAGGCCGCTCGGGTGGCGATAGGTCAGGACGGTGCGCAGCACGTCCGTGGGGATGCCGGCGATCCGGTCGTTGCCGAAGACCGGGTCGCGGACGAACCGGAAGTCGTTGTGGGTCCAGATCTGCGTCAGGCTCATGCCGTCGCCCGCTCCGACGAGGTCGCGGGCGAGGTCGAGGGTCACGGCCGCCTCGACGCCCTGGTGGATCGAGCGCGGCGTGTTGAAGGTCGCGGCCGGGATGTTGAGGCCGGGATTGGTCGAGAAGTTGATCAGCTCGTCGCGCAGGTCAGATCGATAGAGCGTCACGTCGAAGGCGAGGCGGTCGATCCGGCCGCGGGCGCCGGCCTCGTAGGTCCAGGCCCGCTGCGCCCGCAGGGGCACGAAGGTGGTGTTCAACAGGTTCTGCTGAACGAGGTCGCCGAAGTCCGGCACGTCCCTGGACCGGGTCACGTCGCCGAACAGCTGCACTTCGGGGAGCGGCTGCCAGAGCAGGCCGATCTTCGGGTTGATGCCCGCATAGGTCGCGTCGGCGAAACGCGGGGTCACGTCCCCGGGTAGGCCACCCTTGTCGCTGTAGGTGCGGTTCGACGAGAATGCCTTGGCGCCGGTCATCAGCGCCACGTCCGGCAGGAACCAGAACCGGTTCTCCCCGTAGGCCTCGTAGCTCGAGGCGCTCTGAAGCGAATTCAGCGTCTGCGTGCCCCGCTGGCCGCGGATGTTGACGAATTGCAGCGCCGAGTTCTGGCCGGCGAGGGCGCGCAGGCCCAGCACCACGTCATCGCGAAAACCGCCGAGATCGAAGGTCCCGGCCCAGTGCGGGTTGATCCCGTAGGTCCAGCCGTCCTGGTCGATCGCCTGGAAGATCGGGTGGTACAGGCTCTTGTGGATCGCCCAGCTGTCCACGTCGAGCTTGCCGACGTCGAGGAGGAACGAGGTGCGGTTGGCGATCCGCTCGGTCTCGACCTTGCGCGACTGGTTGCCGGTGATCGCGGTGGGATTGGCCAGGGTCGGGGTGGTGAGGCTCTGGCCCAGCGTCAGGCTGCCCGGCAGCTTCTGGTCGGTGAGGTAGGTGCCGAGATAGAAGCGGGTCTCGATGTCGGGGGCGATCCGGTAGCCGATATTGGCGTTGAAGTTCTTCGTCGCCTGCGCCTCGTGGGCGCGGAAGCCTTCGAAATTCGTCAGCGTCGCGTTGACCAGCACGTCGAGCGGCCCGTCGATGCGGGACATCTGCGCCTGCTCGCGGATCGTGCCGAAGCTGCCGCCGTCGATCCGCAGGATGTTGGGGGCAAGCGCCGTGTAGGCGGTGGGCGTGACGAAGTTGATCGCGCCGCCGAGCGTCGTCGCCCCGAAGGTGAGGGCGTTCCCGCCCTTGTAGACCTCCACCGCGCGCAGGGCGAGCGGGTCGATCTGGTAGAAGTCGCCGCTGCCATCCGCGAGGTTGAACGGGATGCCGTCCTGCAGCAGCTCGATGCCGCGCAGGTGATAGCCTCGGGCGATCCCGGAGCCGCGCACGGACAGGCGCAACTCCTGGCCGTAGCGTTCCTGCACGTAGACGCCGGGCACGTCCTTGAGCACGTCCCGGATGGTGTTGGCGTAGCGGTCCTGAAGGGTCGCGGCGTCCACGAAGGCGACGGATCCCACGGTCTGGTAGAGCGCCGCGCGCTGGCGATCGACGCTCGGGACGGAGAGCGAGCCGCGTGATTCCCCCGGGAGCGGCCCGGTGGGCGTGGCGCTGCCGACGACGCTGAGTTCGGGGAGGGCGACGGCGGGGTCCTGGGCCCGGGCCGCCAATGGCGTGGCGCAGGCGAGGAGCGACAGGGCGGCGCGGCGGCCGGCCCGGATGAGGCTGGGCATGGAATCGTGTCCGTGTCTGAGGATCGGGCAGGGGCGATCGGATCAGACGACGGGGGGAGGGGCTCGGGCGCGGGGACCCGCCGCGGGGGGCGCCCGTGGCAGCGCGCTGCGCGGCGGCCGCGACCGGATGAGCGCCACCGGGTAGAGGGCCGGCACCGCTTCGGCCGGCGCCGGGGCGGGAAGGGCGGCCGGGCTCGCCATGTGGCACGCGACGCAACAGGCCATCGGCCCAGGGGCCGGGATCTGCGGATGGTCCGGCCCCGACCCGTCGATCGTGCCGCCGGATAGGCACAGGACGTGTTCCGGCCCCGCCGCGGCGGCCATCGCGAGGCCGCCGAGGACGTTCTGGAGCGCGAGCGCATACAGGACGAGGATCGCCACGAGGCGGCGCCCGGTCGGACTCAGCCGGGATCGCCGCTCCGGGGCTCCGGTCCGGGTGCCGTAGGATCGGGCGCACGCCATGGGGCGCTCGGGACTGTCGATACGCGGTGCGTTGCTCCGGCCGGACCGCTAGTGCTGATGCTGGTGCTGGCCGCCGGGCGTGGACGCACCGATCGGCGCCACCGAGAAGGTCACCGGAACGGTGCCGGCCCGCTGGAAGGTCAGTGTCCCGGACACGGTCTCCCCGGCCTTGGGCGCGCCGGTGAGACCCTCGAACATCAGGTGATAGCCGCCGGGCTTCAGCTCCACGGTCTCGCCGGGCTTGATGGTCAGGCCCTCGGAGACCGGCGCCATCTTCATGACGCCCCCCTCCATCGCCATGGAATGGATGTCGCCCGTCTTGGCGAAGGGCACAGCGGCCCCCGTCAGCGTGTCCGGGGTGCTGCCGGTGTTGGTGATGCGGACATAGCCGCCCGCCACCTTGGCGCCGTTCGGGGTGGCGCGCAGCCACGGTGTCTCGATGCTGAGGTCGCCAGCCTTTACCGGGGTAGCGGTCGCGGTTGCCGCCGCGGCGGTCGTCTGGGCCGCGGCCGGTACGATGCGGAAGGCGGGCGCCGCCGCCTTCAGGTCATGGGCGTCCTGGCCGGCCTTCGGGATCTCGGACCAGGAATAGCCGCCCTCCGTGCAATCCTGCTGGACCGGGACGTAGACGGTCGCGCCGGGTTCGAACGTGTCGGCCACCTGCGCGAGGAAGGTGAATTCGTCGACCGCGTCGTCCGGCAGCGAGCCGCCGCTCCAGGTGATCGCCGTCACGCCCTCGGAGGCGGTGCCGTGGTGGGTGGTGTAGGTCCGGGCGTAGGCGCCGCGGGTCGTCGCCACCGTCCAGCCGGGCTTCGGCATCGGCTTGGCGCCGATCAGCCCCTCCGGGATCGTGACGCTCACCCGGGTGGTCGGCTTGCCGGAGCAGCCGTGCATGATCTGGACGACGCCGCGATAGGACGAGCCGGGGCTCGCCTGCTTGCGCTCCAGCACCGCGTGGGCCTGTGCCGCGGAGGCGACGAGGCCGAGGCCGAGGCCGAGCACGGCCGAAACGAGACTTTTCATGGGAATGCATCCGTCCTGAGGGATCCGTTGGCAAACGATCGCTCAGGCCGTCGGCGGTCCCCTGGGTGACGTGCCGCCCCCGGGCGGGGGGCGGGCGCCGGGTTCGGCGGGTTGTCCGAAGCCGGCGCAGGCGTGCGCCGGCGCGATCCACGCGACCGCCGAGGGGGCCTCCCGGGGCGGAAGCGCGGTGCCGGCGACCTGAGCCGCCGTGCAGCAATCGCCGTGACCGTGCGGGACCGCCTTGCCGAAATCCGACCCATCCGCGGAATGCTGCGCGCAGATCCCGTCGGCCGCCGCCGGCATCGGCATCAGGCCGCCGAGGAAGGCCTGAAGGACGAAGGCATAGAGCGCCAGCACGGCGATCACGGCACGCAGCGGCCGGGCCTGAGGACCCCCGCGACGATTCCCCGTGGTCGGACCCGGTCCCATGCTGCTCCCGCACCCCGTGCGCTTCCAACGCCTATGGCAGTCCTGCCACACCCGGAGGGTCGTGGCTGTTGCCGGCGGGCCGCAGCCGAACGCGGCGTGCGCTGGCGCACCGCGATGCCACAATCCGGCCCCTTCGATAGGGAGTCTTAAGCGTCAACCCGACAGCGTGGCGGCCGAGACGATCCCTCCCGCCACGATCCGAACAGACTCCGGACCAGAGCCAGCGACCGATGCGCATGACGGCACAAAACCGGTTCACCACCCTCCTGAGCGTGGCCGCCCTGAGCGCCCTGGGCCTCGGCGCCGCGGAGGCCCGTGACCAGGGCAATTACGCACAGGCCGAATGGGCGCAGGACTACGCGTCGCCCGCCGGCATGCAGGTGCAGCGCGAGACGGTGCCGATCCTCTCGCCCCAGACCGTGGCGGCGACCGAGCAGATGGTCGAGCGCTACAAGGACATCGTCACCCGTGGCGGCTGGCGCCCGGTCTCCGGCGCCGAGCACCTGCGCATCGGCTCCCGCGGCCCGGCCGTGGCCGCCGTGCGCCAGCGCCTGATCGTCACCGGCGACCTCGATGCCGCCGCCGGCGGCTCCGGCGTGTACGATTCCTACGTCGCCGCCGGCGTGAAGCGCTTCCAGTCCCGCCACGGCCTCAGCCAGACCGGCACGATGAGCCTCGCCACCCAGCAGGCGATGAACGTCCCCGCCGACGTGCGCCTGCGCCAGCTCGAGACCAACGTCGTGCGCCTGCGCTCCTATTCGGGCGATCTCGGCCGGCGCTTCGTAATCACCAACATCCCGGCCGCCCTGGTCGAGACGGTGGAGAACGGCCAGGTCGTGACGCTCCACGCCGCGGGCGTCGGCAAGATCGACCGGCAGTCGCCGATCATGAACACCAAGGCGACGCAGATCAACTTCAACCCGACCTGGACGGTCCCGGCTTCGATCGTGAAGAAGGACCTGATCCCGAAGATGCAGAAGGATCCGAACTACCTCACGGACAACCGGATCCGCATCCTGTCGAACGGCCAGGAGGTCTCGCCGAAATCGGTGAACTGGAACTCCGACGAGGGCACGCGCTACACCTACCGGCAGGATTCCGGCGCCGACTTCAACTCGATGGGCATCGTCCGGATCAACATCCCGAACCCCTACGGCGTGTTCATGCACGACACGAACACCAAGGGCGTGTTCGGCGACGATTTCCGCTTCATCTCGTCGGGCTGCGTGCGCGTGCAGAACGTGCGCGAGTACATCACGTGGCTCCTGAAGGACACGCCCGGCTGGGACCGCCAGAAGGTCGAGGAAGCGATCGAGAGCGGCAAGCGCGTCGACGCCAACATCGCCCAGCCGGTGCCGGTCTACTGGACCTACATCACGGCCTGGTCGACCCCGGACGGCGTGGTTCAGTTCCGCGACGACATCTACAAGCGCGACGGCGTGAACGTCCCCTCGACCATCGGCGCGCCGACCCCGGTCGCCAGCGCCGAGCCGATGCCGCAGACCTTCGAGCCCGGCGACGAGGAATAGTCCGCCGGCCGGCGCTGCCGACCCGCTTCCGAATCATCCGAGGCCCGCATCTCCCCCGAGATGCGGGCCTCGCGCGTTTGGGAACGCCGCTGTCATCGCCCGGTCAAACGGATCTGCTTGGCCGCTGGGGCCACGTCGCGGGAGCGGGTTTGCCGGCTTCCTGCCTCGGCACTGGCTTGGAATTCCGACAGGAGCCCCGATGTCGCGCGAATCGACCTCCGGAGATGGACGCCTCACCCGCCGGGAGACCGTGGCGGGCCTCGCCGGATTGGGGCTGGTGGCCGGCCGGGCAGAGGCCCAGGGGGCCGCGGAGGCCACCGGGATCGTCTATGCCGGCGCCACGGCCGGGGCCGGCCGGACTCCGCTCCCCGGCGTGCTGGTCTCGAACGGCCGCGAGATCGCGCGCACGGACGATCAGGGCCGCTATCGCCTGCCGATGCCGGGCGACGGCGCCGTCTTCGTGATCAAGCCGCCGGGCTACGCCCTCCCGCGCGACGCCGACAACGTGCCGTGCCATTCCTACATCCACCAGCCGAACGGCACGCCCGCCGAGATCGGCCTGCGCTATCCCGGGGTCGCGCCGACCGGGCCGCTGCCGGCGTCCATCGACTTCACCCTGACCCGGGTCGATGAGCCGGCGGATTTCGATGTCGTCCTGTTCACCGATCCCCAGCCCGAGAGCCGGTTCGAGCTCGACCACGTGCGGGATACGGCGGTCGCCCGCGCCATGGCGATCCCGGCGGCCTTCGGCCTGACCGCCGGCGACGTCCTGTTCGACGATCTCTCGCTCTACGGCCGGTCCAACCGCATCGTCGGGCGGATCGGGCTGCCCTGGTACAGCCTGCCGGGCAACCACGATCTCAATATGCAGGCTCCGGATGCCCGCTACAGCCGCGAAACCTGGAAGCGGGTCTACGGCGCGCCGACCTACGCGTTCCGGCACGGGCGGGCCTGGTTCGTGATGCTCGACAATGTCGAATGGCTGGGGCCGCCGGTCCCGGTCGGCGCCAACACCTACCGGGGGCATATCGGCGAGCGCAGCCTGGCCTTCCTGCGCAACCTCCTGCCGGAGATCCCGCAGGACGACCTGATCGTGCTGGCCATGCACATCCCGCTGTTCACCGATACGACGCCCGACGATCCCCACGGCATCACCATCGACCGCGCTGCCCTCCTCGATCTGCTGGCGGGGCGCCGGGTGCTGAGCCTCGCGGGCCACACCCACACGACCGAGCACCATTACCCGGCCGACGGGCACCACCATCACGTGCTGACCGCCGTCTCGGGCTCGTGGTGGAGCGGGCCCGACACGCGCACCGGCATCCCCTCGGCCGACAGCCGCGACGGGACGCCGAATGGCTTCCACGTCCTGTCGATCCGCGGCACCGACTACACGACCCGCTACGTCGCCGCGCAGGGCCAGCCCGACGAGACGATGCGCATCCTGTTCGAGAGCGAGGCGCGCGTCGGCGCCGTGGAGGTGATCCGCTCGACCCGGCCGGTCCAGGGTCTCCGGCCGCCGGTGCCGCAGGACGCGCTTCCCGACACAACCCTGGTGGTGAACGTGTTCGACGGCGGGCCGCGCACGCGCCTGACCGCCCGGATCGGCGACCGGCCGCCGCTGGCGATGGCGCGGACCCGCCGGCTCGACCCCTTCGTCACCGAACTCTTTGCGCGCTACCCAGAGACCAAGAAGAGCTGGGTGCAGGCGACGCCCTCGACCCACATCTGGACGGCACGGCTGCCCGACGACCTCGCGCCGGGTGCGCACCGCGTCACCGTCGAGGGGACCGACGAGTACGGGCGGCCGATATGCGGTTGCACGGTGCTCGAGATCGCGGGCGAGCGCGGATAGGCGGCCAATCTCGACGCCGAGCGCGTCGTTCCGGAGTCCAGCAGGGTTCCGAGCCCGCCACGCGGCCTCGGAACCCACACGAGCCCGGTCCGTTGGTCCCGATCCCAAGCCAACAGGAGCCGCGTCATGGCCAATCCCGGCCTACCCGAGCCCACGCCCGGCGATCTGCCGCCGCCCCCGCCGATCCCCGACGAGGAGCCCGATATCGGGCCGACCGGACCGCGCACACCCTATCCGGTGAACGATCCCGGCATCGGCGAGCCGGGCGGTCCGGGCTCCGAGCCCGACGTCTTCCCCGGCACACCCACCGATCCCGGCACACGCATGTGATCCGAGCGTCAGTGGCCGCCGTGCGAGGTGCGAACGTCGCGCGGCGCGTTGAGGATCTCCGAGAGGCTCGTCACCACGTGGCGGGCCTCTTCGTCGGTCAGGCGTAGCTGGAACGGCGGCAACGCGCCGGCCTGAAGAGCGACCACCGCCTGGCCCTCGTCGTCGGTGCCGATCTCGATCGCCGAGGACGTCACTTCGAGCATGGCGATGTCCTCGTCGCCCATCTCGTCTGTCATGTCCGGCTCGTCGGTGTCGTCGATCGCCGTGAGCAGCTGCCCGACGGCGCGCACCAGGGCGCGGGCGGCCCGGGCATCCATCACCACCGCCGTCGCTTGATCGTCCTTCTGGAAGGACAGCTGGATGTTCGCACCGTCCAGCGAGACCGATATGCCTGCCATGTATCGTCCAGAGCCGCGCGTCGTAACTGCTTGCACGCACTCCGTATATGCATCGCGGAGGCCCGAAAACACAGGGGGCGGCGCGCCGCGGCCGCGCCTTCGTCCCGGCCTGCGACGCAGAAGATACGCGGCCGGCGCCTTGTTGCGGCCGCAGCCAGCGATTAAATACGTCCTCGGGGGGCCTACCCACCGAGGCTGACGCTTTACACGGTTCAGCGTCTCGCGCCCCGCCACCCTGGCCAAATCCAGAAAGACCGTGGTGCATCACGCGGCCCTCGTGCCGCGCGAATGGCCCATGGACGAACGAGGTACAATACGTGAATACCGGCACTGTTAAATGGTACAATGAGACGAAGGGCTACGGTTTCATCCAGCCCGACGATGGCGGCAAGGACGTGTTCGTTCACATCTCGGCCGTCGAGCGCGCCGGAATGCGCAATCTCATCGAAGGCCAGCGGGTCTCTTACGAGATCCTGACCGACAAGCGCAGCGGCAAGGACGCCGCCAGCAACCTGCAGGCAGCCTGATCCATCCGGCTCTGCGGGTCCCGCGCCAATCCCCCGCGCGGATCGATGCCCGAGGGGCTCCCGCCCGGCGGGAGACCGGGGCGGGACCCTGATTCGGCCGCACGATGCGGCTCTCCCTTCCGAAGCTACCGTCCCGGGCGAAACCGCCCGGTCCCAGGTCGCGCCGGAGGCAAATTCCCAACACGATACCGGGCGGTACGAACGTCCGGTCCAGAAAAGACCAGAAAAGAAAAACACTTATGTTGTTCGAGTACACACGCCGCCGCGGCATCCGTTCACCGGTGACCGATGCCCCGACCTTCCGGGTCGGCAAGCTGGCCCAGGCCAGGACCGCGGACCATACCGGGATCGATGTCAGTCACCTGATCGACCGGTCCTACAACTACCATTCCTCACGGGAACTGCACTGGCATCTCGCCGACCGCCTCGGGCTCGCCCCCGCCGCGGTCATGGTGCGCGAAGCCGCTGCGGCGGCCTGACAACGGCCGGCGCCGCCGTCCTCAGCGGCCCCAGGCCGCCAGGACGGGATCGCGCAGGGCCGTCGAGGCGGCGAGGAGTTCGCCATGAACCGGGTCGGGCCGGTTGTAGGGGGTCGCTGCGCCCGTGAAGTCGCAGACGACCCCGCCGGCCTCCCGCAGGACGAGGTCCGCCGCCGCGAGGTCCCAGTCGCGGGCGTGACCGGACACCATTCCGATATCGACGGTCCCGTCCGCCACACGCGCGAGCCGCAGGGCGAGGGACGGGATCCGGGCGATCGATTCAAAGTCGGGATTCGGCCCGGCACCCCGTGCCAGGCGGTCGAGCATCGGCTTCGGGCCGGTGATGCGCGCGCCGGCGAGGCGCGCGCGGGGGTCGACCCGGATCGGTACGCCGTTCCGGGTCGCGCCGCGCCCGTGCACCGCCTCGTAATCCGCGTCGCCGACCGGCGCGTGGACGAATCCGATCACCGGCTCGCCGTCGGCCAGCAGCGCCACTGCGATCGACCAATCCGGATGGCCCGACAGGAACGCCCGGGTCCCGTCGATCGGGTCGACGATCCAGACGAGGTCGTGGCCGAGGCGGGCCGGATCGTCCGCAGTCTCCTCCGACAGCCACGCCGCCCGGGGTACGAGCGCGCTGAGGCGGACCTTCAGGAAGGCGTCCACCGCGACGTCGGCTTCGGTCACCGGCGAGCCGCCGGCCTTCGACCAGATCCGGGCGGAGGTCTGCCCGCCGGGCCGGAAGAAGGGCCGCGCGATGTCGGCGGCCTCGCGCATGACGGCGCGCAGCTCCGGCATCAGGGCGGATACCGCATCGTCGGTGAGAGGCTCGGGCATCGCGCTCCGCGTGAGATCCGTGAGGGCCGGAGAGCCCCGCCGCACCGTGCATCCGGTCGAACGGACGTCCGCGCATTCGGGCTGAGGGGGCCGGGCGCGGAAGGATCGCGCACCCGACCCTGCCGTTGTACGGCGCCGCCCGCACCGCCACAAGGATGCTGGTTGATCAATCGATAACGACCAATCCGCGCAAGGAAATGTTGAGCATTCAAGGAAGCATTGAGCATTCCGCAAATGACGGCGCCGTCCAGAATCGCTTAACGACGGCTCTTAAGCGGCGTGGAGGAGTTCGGGTGCGATTTTGCTTGGCATAACGGACGGCCCGGTCGGCGCCGCCACTTGCTCAAGGGATCCGGACCGATGAACACTTCGCCGTTCGTGGACGAACATCACGCGGGACAGCGCATGCAGGGTGCCGAGGCCCCCCCCCACCTGACGGTCTCGCCGCTTCCGGTGATCGGCCGCACCCCCGGCGCCCGCAGGGCCACCGGGATCGCGCTCGCCTACGCCGTCGAGGATGCCGAGATCACCGGGTCCGACCGGTTCAGCCTGATCCTGGTCGATGCCGAGGGCGAGGAACTGCAACGCCTCGGCAGCTTCGACGAGGACGACGTGGTCGCGGTGTGGCGCGACATCGCGGCCCGCGCCGGTCTGGCGCGGATGATCGTCCGCGAGGACGGGGTGCGCGTCCCCGTGACCGAACAACTCGGCCGCGTGATCCTCGGTCGGGTGCGCATCCGGCGGCGCCATGCCGGGCTCGGCGGCCGCCGCCCGCGGTTCCTGACCCGCCGCAAGACCGGCCGCCTCCCGGCGCGGCCGCAGATCTTCCGCGGCGAGAACGAGATCATCGCCCGCACCTGACCGTTTCGGCGGAGCTCAGGCGAGACCGCGCAGCAGCGCGTCCGTGGCGAGGCCGGCGAACAGGATCAGGCCGGCATCCCGGTTCGACCGGAACAGCATCAGGGCCCCGCGCCCGTCACGCTCCTTGAGCGACCGAATCTGCCAGGCAAGATGTCCGGCGAAGGCCGCGACCCCGAGGAAGCCCATCAGGCCCGCCCCGGCCGCCCAGGCGGCGAGCCCCACGAACAGGGCCGCCAGGGCGTAGCACAGGCCGACGGCGCCTCTCACATGCCGGCCGAACAGGCGGGCGGAGGAGCGGATCCCGGCGATCTCGTCGTCCTCGATATCCTGCACCGCGTAGATCGTATCGTATCCGACCACCCAGGACAGCGCGCCCGCGTAGAGCAGCAGCGCCGGCGCATCGAGGCGGGCGAAGACCGCGACCCAGCCCATCAGCGCCCCCCAGGCGAAGGCCAGCCCGAGGACGGCCTGGGGCAGGGGCATGACGCGCTTCATGAACGGGTAGATCGCCACCGGGAGGAGCGAGCACAGCCCGACGAGGATCGCCTGCTCGTTGAACTGCAGGAGCACCGCCAGCCCGACCAGGGCCTGGACCATCAGGAACAGGGCGGCATGGCGCGGGCGGATCTGCCCCGAGGGGAGGGGGCGCAGGCGGGTGCGCTCGACCTGCGCGTCGAGGTCGCGGTCGGCGATGTCGTTGTAGGTCGAGCCCGCCCCGCGCATCGCCACCGCCCCGATCAGGAACAGCAGGCAGTGCCAGGGATCGGGGAAGGACTGGTCCGCCGCGATCGCCGCCAGCGCGGCCGACCACCAGCACGGGAGGAGCAGCAGCCACCAGCCCACCGGCCGGTCGATGCGCGCGAGGCGCAGATAGGGGCGCCACGGCCGCGGCGCGACCCGCTCGACCCAGTGGCCTGTGACGGCGTCGGCCGGGCGCCCATCCTCGATCGCCGTCCCGCCCGTCGGTGGCCCGCTCATCGGTCGGCTCTCCGGTCGTCCCGCATCTCGATCCTCCCCCGCCGCAGAGGGAGGATCCGCGCCGGATCCGTGAGCCTCGCAGACGTGCTTACAGAGCGCCCTGCGGCAGCTTGAAGCTGCCGGTCAAGCCCGGGCCTCCGAGCAGGCCGCCGCCGCCGCCATTGGCCTGCGCCTGAGCCTGGGCACGGGCCTGCGCCTCCATCTTGGTCGCCTGGGCGGCGACGCTGCAGATCTTGGTGCGGATACCGCTGACCTTCATGTGGTCGGCCTTGAAGCCTTCGGCGAAGGAATCCGGGATCGAGCACCATTCCTTGTTGGCGGTGATCCACTTCATGCCCTCGGCGCCGTTGGTCTGAAGCTTCCCGAACAGGGCGCAGGCTTCCTGCGGCGTCATCTTCTTCTTCGTCTGGGAGGCCGCATTGGCCCGCCCGACCAGCGCCTTGCGCTCGGCCAAGGTCTTCTGGATGGCGCCGCATTCCGGCGCGGCGCCCTGTGCGAAGGCCGCCGTCCCGAACAGGACGGTGCCGGCCAGCACCGCAGCCCCCAGACCCAAGCTCCTCTTCGCCATCCCGCGACTCCCTCGACGACCCTGCCGAATCCGCGTGCGGCCGGCTTCCTTCACGTAACTGTGGGTTCGCCATAGGAATGTGGCGTCAATCGAGCGGCAAACGGGCGACGCCATGCGGCTGTGGGCCCGGCGCGAAAAACCAGGCGTCGTAACCTTTTCGCAACATGTCGAGGGATCGGTCCCGCGTTGACAGGCCGGCGGCGCCGGGCGACCACGCCCGCATGCCGGCCTACGACTTCACTGCTCCACGCCTCCACGTGGCGGCCGATCTCGCCGCGGGCGTGATTCTGCCCCTCGACCGGGCGCAGGCCAACTACCTGCTCACCGTGCTGCGCCGCGGGCCGGACGATCCCGTCCTGGTGTTCAACGGCCGCGACGGCGAGTGGCGCGCCCGTCTGGTCCAGACCGGGCGAAAGGGCGCCGACCTGCACGTCGCCGCGCAGACCCGCCCGCAGCCCGCGCCCGCCGACCTCCATTACCTGTTTGCACCCGTGAAGAGTGCGCGTCTGGATTACCTCGCGCAGAAGTCGGTCGAGATGGGCGCGGGTACGATCCGGCCCGTCATCACGCGGTACACGCAGGGCGAGCGGGTCAACATGGACCGGCTGCGCGCCAACGCCGTCGAGGCCGCCGAGCAATGCGGCATCCTGGCGATCCCCGACTGTCCGGAGCCCGAACGGCTGCCCGAGGCCCTGGCCGGCCTCGCCCCGGAGCGGCTCCTGGTGTTCTGCGACGAGGACGCGCCCGTACGCGATCCGGTGCGGGCGCTCGCCGCGGCGGCCGATCCGCTTGCGCCGCCGCCGCTCGCCGTGCTGGTCGGCCCGGAGGGCGGCTTCTCTGCGGAGGAGCGGGACCTGATCCGAGCGCGGCCCAACACCGTCGCCCTCTCCCTGGGACCGCGGATCCTCCGGGCCGACACCGCGGCCGTCGCCGTCCTGGCCCTGGTCCAGGCGGTGCTCGGCGACGCCCGGTAACGGGGCATCCCCGTCCCGATCGATGTGTGCCGGCGCACATGAGGGGGGCCAGCCGGCGATTGTTTCCCGGGATGGGACGGGTCGAAGCCCGCCGGTTCACGGCGCCGCGTTGTGGGTTCCCGGCGCCTCGACTATGTCCGTGGGCGGACGCCGCCCGCGCCGCGCGCTCGTCGGGGTCGGGGGCGGGTGTCCGCCCGGGCCCCGTTCGTGAGAGCGGGGTGGACCGGTCGGACCCGCCGGAGCAACCCCGGCGCGCCTACATCATAGGCTCAGTTCAGACGCACGGGCAGGCAGCGCATGGCGCGCGACAGCAACGACATCACGCCGCTCACCACGCGCGCTGAACTGATCGAATGGTTCGCGGCGGGCGAGAAGCCGCGCGGGCGGTTCGCCATCGGGACCGAGCACGAGAAGATCCCGTTCTACCGGGACGGCCGGGACCCGGTTCCCTATGACGGGGATCGGGGCATTCGCGCCCTCTTGGAGGGACTCGCCCGGGAGACCGGCTGGGAGCCGATCCTCGACCGAGGCAGCATCATCGGCCTGGCGGCCGAGGAGGGCGGGGCGATCTCGATCGAGCCCGGCGGCCAGTTCGAACTGTCCGGGGCGGCGCTGCCCGACGTCCACGCCACCGCGGCGGAACTCGCGACCCATCTGGCGGCGACGAAGCGGGTGGCCGATCCCCTGGGCATCGGCTTCCTGACCCTCGGCATGAGCCCGCGCTGGCGTCGCGACGAGACCCCGGTGATGCCCAAGAGCCGCTACCGGATCATGGCGTCCTACATGCCGAAGGTCGGCTCCCTCGGCCTCGACATGATGCTGCGCACCGCCACCGTGCAGGTGAATCTCGACTTCGCGTCCGAGGCCGACATGGTGCGCAAGATGCGCGCCTCCCTGGCGCTCCAGCCGGTCGCCACCGCGCTGTTCGCCAATTCCCCCTTCACCGATGGCCGGCCGAACGGGTTCCTGTCGCGCCGCTCCGAGATCTGGCGCGACACCGACGCCGACCGCACCGGCATGCTGCCCTTCGCCTTCGAGGCCGGGTTCGGCTACGAGGCCTATGTCGACTGGCTGCTCGACATGCCGATGTACTTCGTGAAGCGCGGCGACATCTATCACGACGTCTCGGGCGCATCATTCCGCGACCTGATGGCTGGCCGGCTGCCGCAGCTCCCGGGGGAATACGCCACGGTGGCCGACTGGGCGAACCATGCCTCGACCGCCTTTCCCGAAGTTCGGCTGAAGCGCTTCCTGGAGATGCGCGGCGCCGATGTCGGCGACCCCGGGATGATCGCCGCGCAGGCCGCGTTCTGGACCGGGCTGCTCTACGACGAATCGGCCCTCGACGCCGCCCTCGACCTCGTGAAGGGATGGAACGCGGCCAGCCGGGAGGCCGCGCGGGCGACTGCGCCGCGCCTCGGGCTCGCGACCCCGGTGGCGAACACGACGCTCGGCGCGGTCGCGGCCGAGGCGCTGGGGATCGCCCGGTCCGGCCTGCGTGCCCGCGGCCGGCGCGATGCCGAGGGTCGCGACGAGACGATCTTCCTCCAGCCGCTCGAAGCGATCGTCGCGGCCGGCAGGACCCGGGCCGACGAGCTGCTCGCCGATTACGAGGGCCGCTGGGGCGCCTGCGTGCGGCCCGCCTTCTCGGAATGCGTGTTCTGAGGGCTGTCTGATGGCGTGATCGCAGGCGCGACTCAACGTCGCGCATGCTATCGGAACGGTCCGAGGCTCAGCCAGCCGCCAATTGGAGACCGTTGCATGATCCGCTTCACCGCCGCCATCCTGGCCGGGGTGGCATTCCTTCCGTTGAGTGCCGGTACCGGCTTGGCCGCCGACCCGCCGCTCGACGGTTATGGGCGCGCGCCGGTCGGCCAGAGCCGGCGCCCGGTCGGCGGTGACGTCACGCGGGTACCGCCGCGCTACAGCTACTACGGCGAGTACCAATACCCGGTGCCGTTCGGCTACGGTTACGCCTACGCGCCGGTACGCCCGCGGGGGTTCGACTACGGATACAACGGTCCGCGCTACAGCTGGTCCGACCCGGCCGGCTATTACGGTCCGGCCTTCGGTTCCTACGAGTGGTGAGTGCCGGCCGGTTTTCGCCCGCGAGACGATGGGCTGACGGGACGAGCGCTTCCCGGCGATTCCGCTTCCGCGGGCCGTCCGCTATGAGGCTCCCGGCGTCGGCCCGGCGGGCGGCGCGGGAGTTTGCCGTGTGCGGGACGAGCCGGACTGCATCGCCCTCGACCTGAGCGGGCTGAAATGCCCGCTGCCGGTCCTGCGGACCCGCAAGGCGCTCCGGCGCCTGCCCGCCGGCCGGTCCCTCGTGGTCACCTGCACCGACCCGCTGGCGATGATCGACATCCCGAACCTCGTGCGCGAGGAGGGCGCCCGTCTCGACGCGGCCGAGCGGCTCGGGGATCGCTTGCGCTTCCGCATCTCGCTCTCCGCGAAGCCGCCGCATTCCTGAACGATCCGTCAGGATCTGATGGGCGGGGTGGGGCCGGCATGGCATTGCGGATCGGGGGCGTGCGCCTCGTGCACGACGGCTGGGCACGCTTTCTCGTGGCCGAAGTGATGCAGGCGGACGGGACACGCATCACCCGGGAGATCGAGGATCACGGCCGGGCGGTCGCTGTCCTGCCCTACGATCCGGACCGGCGGGTCGCCACGCTGGTCTCGCAGTTCCGCGCCCCGGTCCTCTATTCCGACGGTCCGCCGACCCACCTGGAGGTGCCGGCGGGACTGCTCGACGAGGGGGCGGCCGAGGACGAGGCGCGGCGCGAGGCGATGGAGGAGACGGGTCTTCGCCTTGGTCCGCTCGACTTCGTCGCCAGCGCCTGGTCGATGCCCGGAATCTCCACCGAGCGGATGGACCTGTTCCTGGCCGCCTATGGGGCGCAGGACCGGACCGGGGCCGGCGGCGGACTGGCGGCGGAGGGCGAGGCGGTGGCGGTCCACGAGATTCCGCTCCGGGAACTCGCCGCCATGAGCCGCGACGGGGGGCTCAACGACATGAAGTCGCTCGCGCTCCTCTTCGCTCTGCAATTGCGGCGGCCCGATCTGTTCTCGGATGCCGGTTGAGGTTGGAGTCTCGTCCCGGGCGCGATTTCCCACGGTCCACGAACGGCTGGCGAGTCCCGGTCTTCACGGGATTCGGGCGATCCGACCCGCGCCCTCCCTCCCCCACAGAGCTACGCTATTCACAGATCGCCGGCCGAGACGCTCTCTCCTCCCCTGGGCGATCCCGGGCTTGCCCGGGATCGCTCGCGCTTGCGGGGAGGCGTTGTGAGGTGGGGGTGGTGCGGTGCCTTCTACACCACCCCCACCCCCGGCCCCTCCCCGCAAGGGGGGGGAAAAGGGGTCTGTTCTCATGATGTCGGTGTCAGACTGCGAAGCGTGAGTCCGGCAACCCACAGAGGGGGAGGGCGCGTGGGTCCGGCCATTGCCTGCATCCGGAACCGATCTATAAACCTCGCAATCCGCATCGTGGGAAGGGTGGGATGCCGGCGGGACGGCCACGGCCCTGTCGCGTGGCGCCCTCCGGGCCCAGGCGCTAGCCGTCGCGACGGGCGAGCCGGTCCCGGGCGACGATCCCGATGAAGCGCCAGGACTTGATGAAGTAACGGTGGAACAGCCGTCGCGGCGCCTGGAGGAAGCGGAAGATCCATTCGAGGCCGAGGCGCTGCATCAGGCCCGGGGCGCGGTTCAGGTAGCCGGCGGCGACGTTCAGCGCGTCGCCGACGCAGAACACCACAGGATCGCCCAAAGCCGCCCGATTCCGGTCGACCCAGATCTCTGATTTCGGCGCGCCGACGCCCATCACCAGCAATGTCGTCCCGTGGGCCCGGATCCGTTTCGCCAGGGTGCGGCTGTAATCCCGGTCGGCCTCGAAGCCGAAGGGCGGCACGGCGCTCGCCACCGCCCCGTCCGGCAGGCCCTGCGCCCGCAGGCGGGCCGCCAGGGCATCCGCCGCGTCCTGGCGGGCCGAGACCAGGAAGATCCGCCGGGCGAAGGCAGGCGGGTCGTTCAGGACACAGGCCAGGAGATCGTGGCCGGTCACCCGATGGACAGGCCGGCGGCAGGCCGCCCGCGCCAGCCAGACCAGCGGCATGCCGTCGAGGGTCCGGGCGGCGGCCCGGTGGTAGGCGTTGCGGAAGCCCGTATCCGCGCTGAGTTGGACGATGTGGTCGACATTGGCCGTCACGATCATGCGCGGCCCGTCGTCCCGCCGGGCCGCCACCGCGGCCACGATCGTTTCGGCACTGGCGGTGTTGAAGCGCAGGCCGAACAGTTCGACGGTTGGGCTCGTCAGGGCCGGGCCGGGGTGCCGGGCGGTGGGCAGCCGCAGGGTGCCCACATCCCGATGAAGCGCGTCCGCCGCGTCGAGGTCGAGTGCGAGAGGCCAGAACTTACGCATCGGCGGCTCGGAAGCTCGCGGCGGGACGGATGGTGGCGCGCTGCGTGCGGCGGCGGTCGCTGCCGGCGCCGAGCGCCAGGGCGATGGCGCCGCCGAGGAGCAGGCCCAGCACCAGGGCCACCGGCAGGACGATCTTCGGGGACGGCGGGAAGGTCCGCTGGCGGGCGGGGATCGCCGCCGAGATGATTCGGACGTTGGTGGTGTTGAGCCGCTCCTGCTCGCTCGCCTCGCGGGCACGCTTCAGGTAGGCCTCGTAGACGCCCCGGCGGGCTTCGAGGGTCCGCTCCAGCTCGCGCAAGCCCACATAGGCCCGGTCGCTGGACACCGTCTCGGTCTTGACCCGGTCGAGACTGGACCGGATTGCCGTCTCGCTGGCGGCGGCGCGGTCGTAGTCCTTCTGGGTCGTGTCGATGATCCGCTCCTTCTCGCGCTGGATCAGGCGCTGGAGATCGCGCTGCTGGGCGTATTGCTCGGCCATGGCCGGGTGACGCTCGCCGAGGCGGGTGGCGAGCTCGGCGGTGTTGCGCGACAGCGTCGCGTATTGCTGGCGCAGGGCCTGCATCTCCAGCGATTGCAGCATCTCCGGGAGCGCCGTGCTCGGGTCCGAGGAGCGCATCTTGCGGGCCTGATCGAGGCGCGACTTGGCCTCCGCGGTCTTGATCGAGGCCGTGACCAGCTGCTGGTTGAGGTCGCCGAGCTGCTGGTCCGTGAGGAGGCGCCCGCTCGACGCCACGAGCTTGTGATCCTCGCGGTAGCGGACGACCGCGCCCTCGGCCTGCTCGACGTCGCGCTTCAGGCTGGCGAGCCGGCCGGCCAGGGCGTCCGAGGCGCGCCGCGCGGTCTCGGTCCGGGCCGCGGTCTCCTCGGCGAAATAGGCATCGCCGACGGCGTTGGCGATCTGCGCGGCCTTCTCGGGATCGCGGGACTGCACCGAGATGTCGATCACGAAGGTCCGCTCGGCCCGGCGGACGCTGAGCCGGTTCTGGAGCGTGTCGAGGGCGATGTTGACCGGGTCCCGGCTCGCGGCCGGGGGCAGCATGCCGAGCGCGCCCTTGATCCAGTCGAGGGTCGGATTGTTGCCGTCCGGCAGGGCGAACTCGTCGTCCTGATCGAGGTGCAGCTTCGCGATCACCCGGCGCAGGACGCTGTCGGACTGGATCACCCGCACCTGGCTCTCGGCGATGGAGACGCCGCTATCCGCCTGGGGCTGGCGGGCGTTCACGTCGTTCTCGACGACGCGCAGGTCGCTCGGATCGACCAGCACCTGGATGCTGGACGTGTAGCGCGGCGGGATCAGGCCGAGCAGCGCCACCGCCACCGCGACCATGAACAGGGCGCTCAGGGCGATGAACCCGCGTCCCCGCCACAGGCGTCGCAGGATCACCTGGGGATCCGTTCGTGGCGCCGTCTCCGGAAGTACGATCCGGACTGGCTGCTCACCGCTTATTCGTGTCGAGAAGTCGAACATACGCCTCGCTCCCTGACCTGCTGGGGCGGACCCTGCCGCCCACCATCCCCGTCGCCGTCCTGTTCCCGTTCTGATCAGCTCCGTGCCGATCCGGGACAGGACACCGGCGAGAACGGTGTCTTCGACGGTACATGAGCAATCGGCATACCGACAAAGTACTCCCGCCTTGTTCCGGAGGCGGCACCAGCGCGCGCCTAGATTAAGCCCCCGGCGACGAATTGAAATCCCACACCTTTAAGGCGATAAACGCTGCGCTCTTGTCGGGGACTACGTAGGTCGCCTCAGCCAAAATCCGCGGACGCGACAACGGAATCCGCGGCGCCGTAGGCGGCGGGATCGCCCGCGAGGAAGCGGTGAAAGCGCACTTCGTCGCCGGCTGCCGCGGCGTTCCACCGCACCACGTTGTCCCGGCTGGCACCGGCCGCGCGGGCCAGGCCGTCCCCGGACAGCCAGGCCATCAGGGCCGAAGCGGCGGCGTCCGGCTCTTCCGGGCGGATCAGCAGGCCGGAGCGGCCCAGCACCTCTCGGAAGACGGCCTCGTCCGGCGCCACCACCGGCAAGCCGCCATGCTGGACCTCCAGCAGCGGCAGGCCGAGCCCCTCCGCCTTCGACGTCGAGAGCAGCACGTGGCACGAGGCCACGAGATCCCGCAGCGCGGCATCGGACAGGTAGCCGTGCCGGTGCAGGAAGGGCGGGGGATCGTCCAGGAAGGCGTGCCGGCCCCAGCCGACCCGGCCCACGAGGTGCAGTTCGGCCGGCACGCCGGCGCGGATCAGCGCCGCCGTCAGGGCGAGGGCGGCCGGGTAGTTCTTCCGGGGCTCGACCGTCCCGATGGCGAGGAGCCGCACCGTGCCGCCGTGCGCGTAGGGCGCCGGTCCCGAGAGGTCGCCCAGGCCGAACGCGTCGCGCACGGGCGGCCGCAACAACGCGACCCGGGCCCCGCGCGCACAGACGGCACGCACGGCCGCGCCGGTGGTCCGGCTGTTGACGAACAGGTTCGGGCACCAGCGCAGGGCCAGGGCGAAGCTCGGGCTCATGTAGAGCCGGCTACGCAGGCTCAGATCCTCCGGGCGGGTCAGGAGGAAGGTGTCGTGCACGTAGAGCAGGCAGCGGGACGCCGCGAGCGCGCAGAGCGGTCCCGGCGGAAAGCCCGGGAACAGGACGAGCGCGTCCCGGTCCCGAATTGCGCGCAGGGGGAGCGTGAGTTGCTGCGCGCCGATCATGCCCGGCAGCGATCGGCTGGTGACCGGATGGACCGCGTGCGGGGCGAGCCGCTCGGGGGCGAACAGGTCGAGGGTGACCCGCTCGATCCCGGTGACGTGGCCGCGCAGGTGCGTCTGGTCGAGATAGATCCGCCGGATCGCGCCCGCCGGTCCCGCGCTCACGGGGCGCTCCGGCGCAGCGTTCCCGCGAGGTAGAGGCAGCGGCGCACGAGGAGGGGCATCCGCCGCCCGAGGACCATCTGCTTGGCTCGGCGCAGCCGGCGCACCAGCGGCGGCGAGGCCGGCGCAACGGTTCCGGCTGTGCCCGCCTGCCGCTCGGCCGCGAACGGGAAATGGCCGAGCATCGCGGGGGCGAAACGCGGCCGCACCGTCACGTCCCCGAGCCCGTGCCGCCGCAAGACGGCCTCGAGGGACAGGACGGCGGCGGCCGGGCTGTAGCGGCTTTCCAGGGCGATCCGCGCGAAGGCGCCGAGCCGGGCGCGCGCCTCCGGATCGCCGACCAGCGTCGCCAGGGCCTCGGCGAGGGCGCCGGGCTCCATGGGCACGAGGCGGCCCGACACGCCGTCGATCACCGCGGAGGTGAGACCGGAGGTGCGGTAGGCCAGGGTCGGCACGCCGCACAGGCCGGCCTCGATCGGCGTCTGCCCGAGGGTCTCGTGCCGGCTCGCGGTGACGTGAAGGTCGCAGGCGCCATACCAAGCCGCGAGGGTGTCCTCGTCGGCGATCAGCCCCGGCGCGACCAGGTTGGCGATCCCGAACCGGGCGGGATCGTCGAGGCGGCCCACCGCCACGAAGCCCACGCCCGGCCGCGCCACCGCCTGCAGGGCCGCCCGCAGGTCCTGGAAACCCTTGTCCGGCCCGTCGACGATCACCGCGGAGACTAGGATCAGCACGTCGTCCGGCGGCAGGCCGAGCCTCCGGCGCAGGGCGTCACGGTCGCCCGGGCGGAAGACCGCGGTGGGGAAGGCGAGACGGATCGGCTCCGCCACGGTGCCGGGAGGGGCCAGCGCCCGGGCGCGCGCCAGAGTCCAGTCGGAATTGGCGAGCAGCCAGGGGCCGGCGGGGCCGGCGAGCGTCGCGCGCTTGCGGGCATGCATGCCGGCGATCCGGCCGGGGGCGAGCTGCGGGTACTCGTCGGGACCCGGACAGGCGGCGTCGCAGCCGATCGCGGCGCGGCCGCAATCCCGGGGATGGCAGCACCGGCCGGTCAGGGGGAACAGGTCGTGAAGCACCAGGGCGACCGGGCCGTGCCGCCCGAGGCGGTCGACCACGTCGAGGCTGCGCGTCGCCCCGTGCAGGTTGCCGGCGAGGACGAGATCGGGTGCGGCCGCCGCGACCGCCGCCTCGGCCCGCGGGAAGGCATCGGTCCACTCGGCCGCTTCCGGGCGGTCGCTCAGGATAACCTGTGTGACGCGATGGCCTGCGAGCGCCAGGGCTTCGGCCAGCCGCCGCTGCGCCACGCCGGCCCCGCCCTGCGTTCCCGTTCCGGTCAGAGAAACGATCGACAGACCGTCGGGCGCGGCTGATCCCTGCGTCAGCCTGTGCAGCAGGACCGGGCGGCCGACGCAGCTGCGGCGGCCATCCGGGATCGCCGACCAGGCCGCCGGGTCGAGCGTCCCGTCGGCGTCGAGGCGGGCCTGGGTGCCGAGGCCCGCGCGTGCCCAGAGCACCCCGCCATCCGCAACGTCGAGACCGCGGACCGCGTCGTCGAACAGGACGCGCAGGCCCGTCACCGCGGCGGCGCCCGTCAGCGCCGCCTCCAGCGCCAGGGCGATCAGCGCCCCGGGGGCGAGGAGGTCGCCCGAAGCGAGCCAGACGAGATGGTCGATACCCGGATCGGCCAGCATCCGCGCGACGGCCGGCCCCGCGTCATCGGGCGCCACGAGGTCGTGCCGGAGGTCCGGATAATCCTGGCGCAGGACAGACGCCACGGTCTCGCGCAGGTCCGCCCCGGCCCCGGCCACGGTGACGACGCGGATCCGCGGCCAGGGCCGCCCATCGGGCAGCGATGCCGGCCGGGCCGGGCCGGTGACGGCCGGTCCGAAGGGCCAGCCGGCGATGCCATGGGCCGGCGATGGCGGGGCGGGGGTGTCGGTCAAGGGGGCTCGGGCGGCGTGTGCGGCGGCAGTCTGGACGCGAAGGTTGAAGATTGCCTCTTGGGCATCGTCCCGAAGGATGGCGGTCAGTAGCGTGTCGTCACCGTGTTGAGCCAGTCCGGCGAGGCCGCGACGAGGGCCGCCTCCGTGCGCTTGTCGAGGCCGGTCAGCACCAGCAGGCCCAGGACGACGAGCACGGCGCCCAGGGCGGCCTTCGCGGCCCGGCCGGCCGAAGCGAGGCCGCCGCGCCACCGCATCAGCGCCTCGCGGGAGACGAAGCCGAGCAGCATCAGCGGCAGGGCGGCCCCGATCCCGAACGCCAGCATCGTCAGGGCGACGCTCCCGAGATGCTCGCCCCGCGCCGCCATCAGCGAGGCGGCCCCGAGGGTCGGGCCGACACAGGGGCTCCAGGCCGCCCCGAGCAGCAGCCCGACGGCGAACTGGCCGGGCAACCCGCCCGGCCCGGCGCCGCCGAACCGCTCCTCGGCCCAGGCGCCGACCGGTCCCGCCACGGTCGCGACCCGGGCCTGGAGCCGCGGCAGCATCAGCACGAGGCCCACGCTCACCATGAGGATCGCGCCGGCGCTGCGGAACACGTCCCCGTCGAGGCCGATGGCGAAGCCGACGGTCGCCACGAACAGGCCGATCGCCGTGAAGCTGATCGCCAGCCCCGCGGCCAGGGCCAGGGGCCCGAGCCGGTGCTCTGAGGCCGCGGTCCCCAGCACGATCGGCACCAGCGGCAGCACGCACGGGGACAGGATCGACAGGCATCCGGCCAGGAACGCGAAGCCCACCGTCCCCAGCATCGTCGGATCCTCCCGCATCGTCTTTGACGCGCAGGCTTCGCCGCGGGCAGGGCCGCCGTCAACGGGCCCGCGCGTCACGTTTCGCGGGAACCCTCCCGGCCGCCACGCACTTCGGCGCGAGACAGCGTGCCGCCGCGCATCGTCTGTCGGGAAGCCTTCTCGTGTCCGGCGGAGCCGATCGGTGACCATCTTCTTCACGGGCGACACCCATTTCGGCGATCCGCGGGCCCTGCGCTTCGACCACAGGCCCTATCCGGACCTCGCCGCTCACGATGCCGGCCTGATCGCGGCCTGGAACGCGACCGTGGCGCCCGGCGACACCGTCTGGCACCTCGGCGATTTCGCCCTCGGCCCGACCGGAACCCGCATCCGCGAGATCCTCGCCGGCCTCGCCGGCGAGAAGCATCTGATCGCCGGCAACAACGACGGGCCCGAGACCCTGGAGGCGCCCGGTTGGGCCTCGGTGCGCCACTACGCCGAGTTCGACGTCGAAGGCCGGATGGTGGTCCTCTGCCACTACGCGTTCCGCACCTGGAACGGGATGAGCCGTGGCGCTCTCAACCTGCACGGGCACAGCCACGGCAAGCTGAAGCCAATGCCCAAGCAATACGATGTCGGTGTCGACCCGATGGGCGCCGCGCCCGTGACGCTCCCCGCAATCCTCACCTCCCGGCTGCGCGGGAAGCGCTGACTCGGCCGGAACCTTCACCACAGCTTCACCGTTTCAGCGGACAGAAAGGGGCAGTCATGCGCTGCCCCGAGAAACCGGGCGGCGCCGACCCGGCCCGCCCTACCAACGCGTGTGTGAGTGTCCCCGTGAGAGCCAGTTCGGCTGCTCTTCTCCGTTGCCTCGCCGGCCCCCTGGCCGGCCTCGCCCTGACCTCCTCGGCGCTGGCCCTGCCGGCGTGCCTGGAGGCCCAGCGCAAGGTCGATGAGGCGAATGCCCTGCGCTTCCAGGCGCGCCAGGAGGCGCGGCTGGGCAACCATGACCGCGTCTGCGACACGCTCGACGAAGTCGGCGACCGCTACGACGACGCCCGTGATGCATTCGAACGATGCGGCGAGGGCGTTGTGGCGATTGACTTGCGGAGCGAGCTGCGGGGCCTGCGGATCGCCAAGAAAATCAACCGCTGCGACTGAACCGTGCGCATCCGCACATCGGGCCGCCCGCTTCCGCAGCATCGTCCTGTCATGCGCGACGCATGTCGCCCACAAGGTTTTGCACCGATGACCTCCGCCACGCTCCCGAACGAGACCGAATCGTCCGCCGTCCGGACCGGCCCGTCCTTTGCGGCCGCCCTGTGCGGCTTCGTCAGCACCACCGTCGCGGCGACGATGCTGCTGGTGCTGATCGGAGCGCTCTGATCACGGCGAGACCGACCAGAATCGCTGGCGGTTGAACAGGATCTCCTGCGCGGCCCCCTTGGGGGCGGAATCCGTGCGCCGGCCGCAATCCGGCTCCGGCGGCTTGGTGACCACCGCCAGGGCCGCCGGGACCGGCGGCGGCTTCAAACCGAAGCGCGCCTGAACCTCCGGTTGCCGAACGGCCGCGATGGTCAGCACGCCGACGATGAGACCGCCGGCCACGGTTCCGAGAAAAAAATTCAGCATTGCTGACCTGATTCGAGGCCGGACTCTGGGGCCACACAGTGTGGTCGTTGTCCAACCCGGCGTTATCATGGCCGACCCGACGCACACGCAGTCTTAACTCCTGGTCTGCGACAGCTAACGGCAAGCCTGCCCGGACGGCAGGACTGATGCCGGGGTCCGCACCGCCGATGAACAACGCCGCCAATGCTTACGCCAGAACCGCCCACAGCGCGCTGACGCCCCGTGAGGCCGAATCCCAGCTCCTGCTGAAGGCGGCTCAGCGCCTGCTCGGCGCCAGCCAAGCGCTCGATGCGGGGGAGAATGCCCGCCTCCATGAGGCGCTGTCGTACAACCAGCGCGTCTGGACGCTGCTGAGTTCGGAGGCGACCGCCGACGAGAACCCGCTCCCCGTCGACGTGAAGCAGGGCGTGGGGCGCCTGGGCGTGTTCGTCCTGCGCAGCTGCGTCGACACGATGATCGCGCCGACGCCGGAGAAGATCGCGACGCTGGTCTCGATCAACAATCACGTGGCTGCCGGCCTGCAGGGCAACCCGGGCTGAACCCCGGCGTCGCCTACGGGGCGTCCGTCGGTGCCGGAGGGTCCGACGGGGGCGCCCGGCCCGCGCTCTCCCACTCGACGAGCTTCCGGCTCAGCTTGAGGGCGCGGTAATGCTCGCCGGTCTCGACGAGCTCCGCGATGGCGGCGATCTGCGGCGCGGCCGCCGGTGCCTGCCGGATCAGGTCGGTGGCTTGGCGGAAGAACAGGTCGATCCCCTGAGCCGGGTCGTCGGCCAGGTAGATCACCGTCAGCGTCAGGTGGAGCTGCTTGCAGGCCGTATCGGCCTCGCTCTCCGTGATGATCTCGCTCTCGCGGAGGAACTTGCACTGCGTCTCGATCAGGAAGGTCGAGCGGCGGTCCCCGTTGCGCAACAGGGCGCCGTTGACGATCAGGCGCTCGAACGGCTTGAGTTCCAGGCGCAGGGGCATGGCGCGTTCCTTTCTAGAAGACGCGCCGATCTCATTCGCGAATCGTTAACGTTTCGCCAATCCCCGAGCTGTCCCGCTCGGTTGCATGCCGGCGAACCCGTGGTAAAACTCATACAAGTCGGACCGGGGCGCGGTCCTATGAGCAGGCCAACCGATGCCATCCATGCCGGCGAACCGGGCGATCTATCCGAGCCTCCGCGATAAGCGCGTGCTGGTGACGGGGGGGGCGTCGGGGATCGGCGAGGGCGTCGTCGAGGCGTTCGTCGCGCAGGGCGCGCGCGTCCTGTTCTGCGACATCGCGGATGGCGCGGCCGAAACTCTGCTCGCGCGCCTCTCCCCAGACGCGGCGCACGCGCCCCTTTATCGACGCTGCGATCTCACGGATGTCACGGCCGTGCGCGCACTGGTGGTTGAGGCCGAGGCCGCGCTCGGCGGCCTCGACGTGCTGGTCAACAATGCCGGCAACGACGACCGACACAAGCTCGACGAGGTCACACCGGCCTACTGGGACGATCGGATCGCGGTGAATCTGCGCCACCTGTTCTTCGCCGCGCAGGCGGCGGTGCCGGCCATGCGCCGCGCCGGTGGCGGCGCGATCCTGAACTTCGGATCGATCAGCTGGCATCTCGGCCTGAAGGACTTGGCAGTCTACCAGACCGCGAAGGCGGCCATCGAGGGGATGAGCCGCGCCCTGGCCCGCGATCTCGGCCGCGACGGTATCCGGGTGGCCTCCATCCTGCCGGGCAACGTCCAGACCCCGCGCCAGGAGACGTGGTACACCCCGGACGGCGAGGCCGAGATCGTCGCCTCGCAATGCCTCGACGGGCGGATCCAGCCGGCCGACGTCGCCGCCCTGGTCCTGTTCCTGGCCTCGGACGACGCGCGCATGTGCACGGGCCACGGTTATTTCGTGGATGCCGGCTGGCGCTGAGCGGGATCCGGCGCTGTTTCAGGTCTGTTTGCGTACGGTGCAGCCCGCGCGGGCAACCCACCCATTTTCCGTCCGGCAGGTTTCAAGGGTCCGTTTGCCTGCGCACTTGCCGTCGCGTGACGGTTTTGACTGACGTCGGTCCCAATCTTCTCCTCATCCTGAGGTTCTGCGCAGCAGCCTCGAAGGAGGCCTCCAGCAATCGCGCGACTGGCTGGAGGACCCCGCTCCGCCGTCTGAGGATGAGGTCGCGACGGGGGAAGACCCGTCAAACAAGCTTTAAAACCTAAGGCGGCGTGACCGCGTCGGCGGGCCCCCCCCGACCAAACGCGCCGGACCAGAAAACCCGGTCCGGCGCCATGACGAGCCTCAGTCGCAGGATTCCTTCTGCACCGTCTTGGAATCCCCCATGTCGTTCTCCTTACGCACCGTCTTGGTGACGCAGCCGTCGCCGTGGTCGTGAACGGTGACGGACTTCGATTCGGAGGCCGGGTGATCGACCACGACGGCGGGGCGGTCGCGCTCGATGACTGTGGTCTGAGCCTGCGCGGTGGCGCAGAGACTGAGAAGAGCGGCGGCGGCGAGCAATGTATTGCGCATGCTGGGACTCCAAGACCGTAATTCGGCACCGTGTAACGGCGATCCCAGCTTGAGCGTTCCGCCGATCGGGAGGCGTGTGTGGCGGACCGAACCCGTAAGGGAACTTGGCTCGGTCCGCGCGCCGTTCGGCAGTGAGGGATAGCCGGAGCGACGGCTCCATTGGGGCCGCGGCCCGATTCGGTTCAAGCCCGGGGGACTACGTGCGCCGCTGCCGCCGGCCCTCAGCCGCCCGTCATCGGCGGGAAGAAGGCGATCTCGCCGGCGCCCGCGATCGGCGCGTCCGCCTTGGCATGGACGCGGTCGACGGCGGCCCGCACCACGTCCGGATCCGCGAACGCGTAGGCGTATTCCTCGCCGCGCCCCCGGAGCCACGTCACGAGGTCGGCCACGGTGGCGACCGCCGGCGGCGGCGTCAGCTCCTCCTCGGGGCGGCCGATCCGCTCGCGGACCCAGGCGAAGTAGACGAGCTTCATCCGATTACACCGTGGCGAGGGGGGGATGCCGGGAGCGCGCGGTCCGCGACCCAAGCGATCAGCGCGTGTCGTCGATCACGTGCTTGATCCCGGCACGCATGTAGTCCCAGCCGGTCCAGATCGTGAGCGCGGCGGCAAGCCACAGCAGCGTGAGGCCGATCCGCTCCGTCCCCGGGAGCACCGTCTCGCCGGCCGGGCCGGCCACGAGGAAGCCCAGCGCCACCAGCTGCACGGTCGTCTTCCACTTGGCGATCTTGCTCACCGGCACGCCGACCTTCAACTCGGCCAGGTACTCCCGCAGGCCGGAGACCAGCACCTCGCGGCACAGGATCACGATGGCCGCCCAGACGCTGGATCCAATGATCGTGTGGTCCGCCGCCAGCATCAGCAGGCAGGCCGAGACCAGGAGCTTGTCGGCGATCGGGTCGAGCATCCGACCGAGCGCGGAACTCTGATGGTAGGTCCGCGCGACATAGCCGTCGAGATAGTCGGTGATCGCGGCCACCACGAACACCCCCAGCGCCGTCCACCGGGCGGGGTTGGAATCGGGCCAGAACAGCAGCGCGACCATCACCGGCACCGCGACGAGGCGCCCGTAGGTCAGGCAATTCGCGAGCGTCCAGGCCGGCGACCGTCGTCGGGGAAGGACGGCGTTCATCGTCGGGGTGAAATCAGAGCGCGGCCCGGGCGTCAACGTCTCGGTGCCCGGCTCGGCCCCGGCGGCGGGGGTCTCAGGCGCCGGCATGGAAGAAGTCGTAGACCGCCCGCGCGGTGGCGGCGTTGACCCCCGGGGCCTTGGCCAGGTCCTCGAAGGCGGCGCGCTCGATCGCCTTGACGGTTCCGAAATGATGCAGCAGCGCGCGCTTGCGGCTGGGACCGATGCCGGCGATCTCGTCCAAGGGATTCTTCACCATCTCACGCTTGCGCTTGGCCCGATGGCTCCCGATGGCGAAGCGGTGGGCCTCGTCGCGGAGCCGCTGCACGAAGTAGAGCGTCGGGTCGCGCGGCGGAAGCTTGAACGGCGGCCGGCCGGGCACGAAAAACGTCTCGCGGCCGGCATCCCGGTCGCGCCCCTTGGCGACGCCGACGAGCGGCACCCCCGAGACGCCGGCCGCGTCGAGGGCGGCGCGGGCCGCGTCGAGCTGGCCCTTGCCGCCGTCGATGAGGACCAGGTCGGGCCAGGCGGGGAAGGCGTCGCCATCCTCGGACGGTGCCGGCACGGGCTCCGGCGCGCCGCCCTCGGCGGCGGCCGCGCCGGCCTCCTGCGGCGTGCGCGGCGCCTCCTTCACGAGCCGCTTGAAGCGGCGCTGCAGCACCTCCCGCATCATGCCGTAATCGTCACCCGGGGCGAGTTCCTCGGACTTGATGTTGAACGTGCGGTAATGCGTCTTCATGAAACCCGTGGGACCGGCGACGATCATGCCGCCGACCGCGTTCGTCCCCATGATGTGGGAATTGTCGTAGACCTCGATCCGGCGCGGCGTGTCCGCCATGCCGAAGGCCTGCCCCAGGGCCGCCAGCAGCTTGCCCTGCGAGGCGGTGTCGGCGAGGCGCCGGGCCAGGGCCTCCTTGGCGTTGCGCTGGGCGTAGTCGACCAGGTTCTTCCGCTCGCCCCGGCTCGGCCGGTGGAGTTCGACCCGGTACTCGACCCGGCTCGACAGGGCGGCGGCGACCAGTTCCGCGTCCTCGATCGCGTGGCTCGTCAGCACCGTGCGCGGCGCGGGCTTGTCGTCGTAGAACTGGCCGATGAACGAGCCCAGCACCTCGTCGGGGGTCATCGAGCGGTCGGCCTTCGGGAAATAGGCGCGGTTGCCCCAATTCTGGAAGTTCCGGAAGAAGAACACTTCGATGCAGAACTGCCCGGCCTGCTCGTCGAGGGCGAACACGTCCGCCTCCTCAACCCCCTGCGTGTTGACGCCCTGCACCCCCTGGATCGCCGAGAGCGCCGCGATCCGGTCGCGGTAGCGGGCGGCGCGCTCGAATTCCATGGCTTCGGAGGCGTCCTGCATCTCGGCGCGCATCCGATCCTTCACGGCGTTGGACTTGCCGGCCAGGAAAGCCCGGGTCGCATCCGCCATGGCGCCGTAATCCTCCGGGGTGATCTCCCCCGTGCAGGGTCCGGAGCAGCGCTTGATCTGGTAGAGCAGGCAGGGCCGGGTGCGGTTCTCGTAGTAGCTGTCGGTGCAGGTGCGCAGCAGGAAGGCACGCTGCAGGGCGTTCACCGTCCGGTTCACCGCCCAGACGCTGGCGAAGGGCCCGTAATAATTGCCCTTCCGGCGCCGGGCGCCGCGGTGCTTGACGATCTGCGGGGCCGGGCCGTCGTCGGTCACCAGGATGTAGGGAAACGACTTGTCGTCCCGCATCAGCACGTTGAAGCGGGGCTTCAACTGCTTGATCAGGTTGGCTTCGAGGAGCAGCGCCTCTGTCTCGGTCGCGGTGGTGACGAATTCCATCGCCGCCGTCTGCGAGATCATCCGGGCGATGCGGTTCGAGTGCGCCTGGCCCCTTGCATAGGAGCCGACCCGCGCCTTCAGGTTCTTGGCCTTGCCGACGTAGAGGACGTCGCCGCGGTGATCGAACATGCGGTAGACGCCGGGCGAGGACGGCAGCGTCGACCAGAAGCGGCGAATCACCTCGGTGCCGGCCTGGACGGCGCCGGGCTCGAAGTCGAAATCGATCTCCGGGGCGAGATCGTCGGACAGCGGCGCCTCGGGCGCGTCGGCGGTTTCGTCCCGCTCGGCGTCGCGACCGTCGTCGAAGGTGTCGGGGGGCAGGTCTGAGAGGGCTCTGCGGTTCATACCGCAGATCTAAGCGTTCCCGCGCTGAGCGGGGACCGGGGCGGCGAAGAAAATTCGCGCTCTCCCGTCCGGGGGCGACGAATCAGTCGAACAGCGAATCGATGTCGCTCTGATCGACGTGGCCGGGATCGTGGTCGAGCTTCGGCCCGTTGAGGAGCGAGCTCTCGTCGTCCAGGGCGGTCGAGACCGGCATGACGGTGATGAGTTCCTTGAAGCTGTCCAGCTCCGACCACGTGGTGATGAGCCGGTCGAGGTGCTCCTCGATGAACTTCATCACGCCGACGATCTTGGTGATCCGCTGCCCGGTCAGATCCTGGAAGTTGCAGGCCTCGTAGGCGGAGATCACCCGTTCCAGGATGACGTCGACATGCGCCTTCATGCCGGGCGGCAGCGTCGCCGCGTTGAGCATGCCCGCATGGATCTCGATTTCCTCGACGGCGCCGAGGAGCTTCGTCGTCGCGCGCTCGGTGGAATCCACCACCGCGTCGAGCTCGTCCGCGGCCCGGCGCATGCCCTTGCCGGTGTTCTCGGTGCGGTGGAGCGTCGCCAGTTCCGACTTCGTCCGGGTGATCGCCTCCTTCATCACGTCGAGTTCGGTCCGCATGGCAAGCGCTTCATGCAGCTCGCGGCGGCAGGATTCGATGGTCTCGCTCGCGCTCATCTGCGTGACGCGGCGCAACTCTTGAATGGCGGAGAAGATATCCTCCAGCCGCTCGGTCGACGCGGGAAGCCCCGGTGTCGGCGGTGGCGCTCCGGGAAGCCCGAGGCTGTCTTCGATGCGATAGCGCTTCTGAGTCATCGTCCGGGCGTTGGCGTTCAGGATTCGTCGTCGCGACTGTCTACCATATCGGTTAGCGGACTGTGACTGCCAAGCTTGCGCGGAGGTCGTCGGCGCGCTTTCCTGGCGCCGGGTCCGCGTGCGGCGCAGCAGCCGGCTGTTTTACCGGCGATTCACGCTGATGGGCATGGATCCGGGACGGCCGGGCGCCCGGAGCGGATTTACCACGTTCCTTCACCTGATTCGGTGGCGTTCGGCCGGATCGTGCCCGGGCCGGGGTCGGATGCCCCGGGGCGGGAGCATGGTGCGATGCGGGGTTCAGTCCGTCTGTGTGTGGGGGCCGCGGCGGCCGTCTCCCTGTGGTGCGCCCCCGCCGAGGCGCAGCAGGCGCGCTATGCCGAGGGCGGTTACGGCGGCGGCCTGATCGAGTATCTCGTCACAGGTGCCGGCGGAAGCGGCGGCCGGGCCGGGCCGCAGCGTTACCCTGCGGCGCCGCGATACGCGTCCCCGCAGCCGATCATGGCCCCGCAGCGGGTCGCGGCCTATTCCGGCGATTTGCTGCCCGCCGAGCCGGAGCCCGCCCAGGCCTATGCGGCACTAGCCCAGGCCTATGGTGCGCCTCCGGCCGCGGTCTACGCTGCGCCCCGTGCCGAGGGCGGTCGGATCGCCCGCGTCGTGGCGCCCGAATTCCAGCGCCAGGAGGTCGCGTTCGCCGGGCCGCAGAGGCCCGGGACGATCGTGATCGACACCTCCGGCAAGCACCTCTATCTCGTGCAGCCCGGCCAGCGGGCGCTGCGCTACGGCATCGGCGTCGGCCGGCCCGGCTTCGCCTGGAGCGGGCTCAAGACCGTCAGCCGCAAGGCCGAGTGGCCGGACTGGACGCCCCCGGCCGAGATGCTGGCCCGCCGCCCTGACCTGCCGCGCCACATGGCGGGGGGGCCCGAGAACCCGCTGGGCGCCCGCGCCCTCTATCTCGGCTCCTCGCTCTACCGGATCCACGGCACGAATGAGCCCAACACGATCGGCCAGTCGGTCTCGTCGGGCTGTATCCGGATGATGAACGACGACGTCGTTGATCTCTACGAGCGCGTCCCCGTCGGGACGCGGGTCGAGGTTCTCTGAGCCGCGTTCGACACCATCAAGGTCCAACGCGATCGAAGGAGGTCCGGCCGCACAACGGCGGGATCTCCGAGGCCGACAGCGGGCCGCTCAGGTCCAGTCGCTGTCGTCGCCGCCGCCGAGATCGCCGCCCGGGTCGCCGAAGCTCGCATCCTGGAAGTCGCCGCCGCCGCCGCTGTTGTCGAGGGCCGAGCCGAGATCCTGGTTGCCGCCGTCACCGTAGTAATTGTTGACGACCGTCTCGCCCCCGCCGCCCAGGCCCGCCGCCGCGGCGCTGCCGAGGCTGGAATGGCCGCCCGCGAAGGCGTTCGAGAGGGCGCTGCCGAGCAGCATCCCGCCCGCCGCGCCGGCCGCCATGGGGAGCGCCGAGGCGAGGAACCCGCCGCCGCGCGCCGGAGCCTGCGGCTGGCCGCCCCAGGGGCCGCCCTGCTGCTGCGGGTAACCCTGCTGCGGGTAGCCCTGCGGGGGATAGCCCTGCGGCGCGCCGCCCGCATTGCCCCAGGGTTGGCCTGCGGGGCGCTGCTGCCCGTAGCTGGGCTGCGGCTCCTGGCGCTGGCTGCCGCCGCCACCGAAGATGCTCGACAGGAAGCCGCCGCCGCCGGAGGGCTGGGCCGAGGCCGCCTGGCCGCGGGCCTGCTCGAGCTGCTGATTCAGGCTCTTGATCGCCTCTTCCTGCACGTAGATCAGCTGCGCCATCGCGTAGGGCGCATAGGGCTGCGCGCGGATCTTGTCGGCGATGAAGCGCTCGGCCTCGGCGTCGCGGGGCTGAGCCTGGGCCTTCTCCAGCCGTTGAAAGATGCCGGAAATGACGTCGCGTTCTTCGCTGTTCATGGAGTCGTCCTCCTCGAATAACGCCCGCGGGCCCGAACGCGCCGCATGGCCGACACGACATGGGTGCCCGGCGACGCTTTGTCAGGGGCGATGGCGAAAACTTCATTCCCGTGCCGAAAACGCGAGAAGCCCGGCCGCTAGGCCGGGCTTCTCCGTGTCGTCGTAACCGGGGGCGCGGCCGAAGCCGCGCCGGTAGCGGGTCTTAGTACGAGCCGAACTTGTAGTTCAGGCCGGCGCGGACGACGGCGAACTCGTCGGAGCGGCGGCCGATGCCGCTGCTGTAGACGGCGGGGAAGTTGCTGGCGGCGTTGATGACGAACGCGCCCTGGTTGCGGGTGTT